>DATJRS010000231.1:0-26326 GCA_035504535.1 Solirubrobacteraceae bacterium
GTGCGCCAGGGTCAGCGCCAGCGCCTCGGCGGCCGCCTTGGCCATGTTGTAGGGCGCGCCTCCCGCGCGCATGTGCGTGACCTCGCTGCTCGAGATCACCACGATGTCGCCGCGGCCGCGCCGCCGCATGTCGGGCAGCACCAGCTGGACGAGCCTGTGCGCGGCGAACGCGTGCGTGGCCACCACCCGCTCCACCTCGGCGGGGTCGGTGTCGAGCACGGTATGGCCACGGCTGGCGATACCGGCGTTGGAGACCAAGATGTCAATCGGCCCGAGCGCCGCCCTGGCCTGCTCGACCATCGCGTCGATCTGCTCTTGGTGAGCGACTGAGGCGGCAAACGCCTCGGCGGTGCCTCCGGCCGCGCGAATCTCCTCGACGGCCGACCGTGCCGCGTCGTCGTCACGGCGATAGGTGAGCGCGACCGCGGCGCCCTCGCGTGCGAGCGCGGTGGCGATCCCGCGGCCTATCCCCCGGCTTCCGCCCGTGACCAGCGCGACCCGTCCCTCAAGCTTGCTCATCCGTGGATATTCTACCTTCCGACAACCAAACGATAGGTTGGGAAAAGGTGTCGATTGGATCATCTAATCAGCGCGCGTCGCCTGATGTCGCGGGGCGTCGCGTGGTGGTGGTGGGCGCCGGCGCGCTCGGCACCGTGTACGGGGCGGGCTTGGCTCGCGGCGGCGCCGCCGTGCAGCTACTCACGCGCCGTCCTCACGCGGAGGCGATCCAGGCCGCCGGCTGCGTCGAGGTCCGCGGTGTCGACGAGACCTGGCACGCCGTGCTCTCCGCTGATTGGCGCCCGGACCGGATCGAGCCCGCGGACACCGTCATCGTGATGACGAAGTCACACGATACCGCCCGGGCCCTGGAGGAGCTCCCGCATCTCGCCCGGGCGGTGGAGATCGCGGTCTCATTCCAGAACGGGATCGAGAAGGACCGTCTGCTCGCGCAGTGGTGCGGCGAGGACCGGGTCGTGGGCGGGACGAGCATGGTCGGGGCGACCCTCGACTGTCCGGGCGTGGTCAGCCACACGCTGCTTGGAACCAGCTACATCGGCGAGCTCCCGGCGGGGAATAGTCGGCGGGTGGATGCGCTCGGCGCCGCGCTGCAGGCCGGCGGTCTGCGGACCGTCGTGACCGCCGAGATCCGGTCGGTGGAGTGGTCGAAGCTCGTCCACGCTGGGCCGTCGATGACGATGACCGCGCTGCCACGGCTGCCCTTCCACGCGGCGCTCCAGGACCCCGGCCTGGCCGACCTGTACGTGCACTTGCTTCACGAGGGCGCCGCGGTGGCCGCGGCGGGCCCCGACCCGATCGAGTTCCTCGATCTACCCGGCATGTTCCCGGTGAGCTCGTACCTGGCCGCGCCGCACGCCGAGGCGGTGGCCATGGTGCAGGAGCGCGGCCGGCAGATGGAACGGATTGGTTCGACCAATGTCGTCACCTCGATGATGCGCGACGTCCAGGCCAGGCGGCGGCTCGAGCTCGACGCGATCCACGGCTTCCTGGTGCGCGAGGGCGACCGGCTCGGCGTGCCCGTGCCTTACAACCGAATCTGCCTCGAGCTCCTGCTTGCGATGGACGGGTTCCCGCCAACCTAGGCGCTAGGCGTCAGGGAACAGACCTTCCGCGCCCGCGGCCCAGGCCGCGACCCCCACCACTCGGATCGCGCAGACGATCGCCTCGACGAGCTCGTCGTCGGACGCTGACGCCTTCCGGGCGGTGGCGGCGTGGATGGCCACGAACCCGCGCTGGAGCTCGGAGGCATTCAGCGCCACCAGCACGAGCTCGGCCAGCTTGGTGGCGGCGGGATCGGCGGCCAGCGCGCCATGGTGCATCCGCTGATAGCCGCAGAACACCTCGGGGACGCGCTCGGCCATGATCGCCATCCGCCGCGGCAGGGCGCGGACCGCTAGATAGTCCAGGAAGTACGCCTCGCGTTCCCGGTCCCAGGCCGGTCGCGGCGACTCGGTGGCATCCAGACCGCCGGCGATGGCGATGAACCGCCCACACATCGTCTCACCTCGGGCCAGTAGCAGGGCCACGGCGGCCACGCCGATCTCCCGCTGCTCAATCCCGAGCTCGCGGGCCCGCCCGAGCTCCTCGACCGCCATCTCATCGTAGCCCCGCGCCGTGGCGCACACGGCCACGAGCATCGCCTTCCACGCCGCGCTCAAAGCCCCGTCCCGAGCGATCACCTGGCGGACCTGGTCGTAGCCGGCGGCTACCTCGGGCGCGATCCGCGCGATCTGCCTGAGCACTTCCTCACTCGTCGGGGGCTGCCCCGGGGGATCTTTCATCACGCCCACAGAAGCGAATATCTTATGACCAAATGTTTGGTCGGGAAGGCACCCGCGCCGGAGTGACGGTTCCGGTCGAGGAGGGATTGGCGGTCCGGCAGCTGCAGGATCTGGCCTGGGCCACGAACGCCGGTGGGTTTCACACGGTGTTGGCAGGGGAGGTCAGCGGGCCCGACGTGTTCGCGCTGCTCGCGGCGATCGCCGCCGTGGCACCCGACGTTCGCCTCGGGACGGGGGTCGTGCCGACTACCACGCGCTCGCTGGCGTCGCTGGCGATGGGATTCGCGACGCTCAGCTCGCTCGCGCCGGGCCGGGTTCTGGCCGGTCTCGGCGTAAGCTCCCCGACCGTAGTCGAGGACTGGCACGGGCGCCCGTTCCCGCCGCCGATCACCTTCACACGCGAGTTCGTCCCGGCCTTCCGAGCCGCGCTCGCCGGCGAGCGCGTGGAGGTCGACTCTAAGCATCTGCGCGTTCGAGGGTTCCGCCTCACGCTACCGCCATCCGAACCCGTACCCCTAATGCTGGCGGCGATGAACCCGCGCATGCTCCACCTCGCCGGCGCACTGGGCGACGCAGTTCAGCTCACCTGGTGCCCGCCCGACGAGGTGCCCGCGCTCGTTGCGCAGGTCCGGGAAGGGGCCCGGGCGGCCGGTCGGGATCCCGAGACGGTGGAGATCGTCGCCTCGTTCTTCGGCTACGCGGGCAACCGCCCCGAGCTCGCGCTCGAGCGCTATCGGCGGTTCGTACTCGCCTACGCCCTCCAGGGAACGCATCGCAGCGCGTTCCTCCGTTCGATCCCCGAGATCGAGGAAGCGGCTCGCCGCTGGTCGCACGGCGACCGCGCCGGCGCGCTGCGCCTGGTCGGCGACGACGCGGTTCACCGTCTATGCGCGATCGGGCGCGACGCGCTGCCCGAACGAGTCGACGCGCTCCATGCCGCGGGGGTCGATACGCCGGTCCTGTTGCCGGCCGGCGCCGAACCGGGCGATTTCGAGGGCTCGCTCGCCTCGATCGAGGTGCTGGCTGCCTCACTGCGTCGCACGACCAAGGTCGACGGCCGATGAAGATCGGGATCATGGGCGCAGGTGCGGTGGGCTCCGCCTACGGTCACCTGCTGGGCCGAGGTGGTCACGAGGTCGTACTGGTCGATGCCTGGGCCGAGCACGTGGAGCAGATCAGGCGCGGGGGACTCGTGATCGACGGAGCCGGCGCCGCCTCCACGGGACGGATCGAGGCCAGCACCAACCCAGCGGCGCTCGCGTCCGCCGAGGCGGTGCTGGTCCTGGTCAAGGCATTCTCTAACGAGGCGGCCGGAGCGGCCCTAGCCGGCGTGCTCGGGTCCGGCACGATCGTGGTCACTCTCCAGAATGGAATCGGCAACGCCGAGGTGCTCGCGCGCTCGCTGGGCGGCGAGCGCGTCGTACAGGGCTCGACCACCGTGGCGGCGCAGGTACAGGGCCCCGGACGGGTCAGCGTCGCACACGCCACCCTGGAGGGGCGCTCGCTCACCTCGCTCGGCCGGCCGACGAGCCCCGGCGCCGCGGCGGCCTCCGAGCAGCTGGCACGCGCGCTGGTAGAGGCGTCGCTGCCCGCCGTCGTGCTCGACGACGTGCGAGCCGTGGTCTGGCGCAAGCTGGCGATGGCCGCCGGGATCGGCCCGTTGTGCGCGATCCTGGGCGCCACCGTGGCCGACGTGCTCGCGCGCCCGCCCGCGCTCGACCTGCTCCGCGCGACGTTCGCTGAGATCGTGAGCGTGGCCGGCGCCGAGGACGTCGCGCTCGATTCCGAGGAGCTGTGGTCGGCCGCAATCGAGACGTATCGGGCGATCGGCCCGCATCCACCCTCGCTCGCGGTCGACGTGGCCCGGGGCCGTCCGTCGGAGATCGAGGCGCAGCTCGGCGAGGTCGTCCGGCGAGGCCAGTCAGCCGGGATCGCGACCCCCGCCGCCGATGTTCTCACCAAGTTAATCCGTTCCTCGGCGCCCCTGACGCGGTGACCCGGGACCCGAGATGGGTTATGGTTTTGGCAACCAAACGATAGGTTGAGAACCCCCGGGTGAGGATCGATCCAGGCGACACGCCATGAGCACTATGTCGAGCCACGAGCGAGTACGGATCCGTCGTGACGACGCGGTCGCTGTCGTCACGATCGACAACCCCCCGGTCAACACGCTCGGCAACCCGGTGCTGGAGGAGCTGCTCGGCACCGTTCGGGTGATCGAGGCCGACTCCGCGATCCGGGTGCTCGTGGTCACCGGCAGCGGTGAGAAAGCGTTCGCGTCCGGCGCGGATCTTCCCGAGTTCGCCCAGATGCTCGGCTCGGCGGAGGAGATCGCGTACCACACCTCGCTCACCCGGCGACTGTTCGACGGGCTGAGCGCCCTCAGGCAGCCGGTCATCGCGGCCGTGCAAGCGGCGGCCGTCGGCGGCGGCCTCGAGCTAGCCTTGAGCTGCGATCTGATCGTCGCCGACGAGCGAGCCCGGCTCGGCGTCCCCGAGGTGGGTCTCGGCCTGATTCCGGGCGCCGGCGGCACGCAACGTCTACCGCGCAGGATCGGCAGCGCCAGAGCCGCCGAGCTCGTGCTGCGTGCACGCCTGCTCAAGGCGCCCGAAGCGGAGCGCATCGGTCTCGTCACCGAGGCGGCGCCCGCCGGTGCCGCGCTCGAGCGGGCACTGGAGCTCGCCTCAGAGCTCGCATCGCGTCCGGCCGTTGCGGTACAGGCGGCCAAGCGGGCGATGCGACTTGGCGCCGAGCTCCCCCTGAGCGGTGCGCTCGATGTCGAGCACGACGAGTTTCTGGCCACGCTCGCCAGTGCCGACGTACGAGAGGGCGTGGACGCCTTCCTCACGCGACGTCAGCCGCAGTTCTTGCATCGCTAAGAAATCAAGGAGGACAAGGATGGAAGTCAACGGATCAGTAGGAGTGGTGACGGGCGGCGCCTCGGGCCTCGGCGAGGGCCTGGTCAGGATGCTCATGCAAGGCGGCGCTCGCGCGGTCGTGCTCGATCTGCCGAGCTCCAAGGGCGCCGAGCTGGTGGACGAGCTCGGCACGGACAGCGCGCAGTTCGTCGAGGTCGACGTGGCTCAGCCCGATCAGGTGGAGCGAGCGATGGCCGCCGCCCATCAGGCGTTCGGCCGGATCGACGTGGTCGCAAACTGCGCCGGCGTGAGCCCGGCCTCGCTCGTGCTGAGCCGGAACAAGGACCTGTATCCGCTCGACGTGTTCCGGCGCGCGGTCGACATCAACCTGAACGGCCTGTTCGACGTGGTGCGCTGGAGCGCCTACTACATGTCGAACAACGAGCCGTCCGCCGAGGGTGAGCGAGGGTTGATCGTGAACGTTGCCTCGATCGCCGGGTACGAAGGCCAGATGGGGCAGGCCGCGTACGCGGCGTCCAAAGGTGGCGTGATTGCGCTGACTCTGCCGCTGGCCCGAGACCTGGCCCGGTGGGGCATCCGCGTGATGGCCGTCGCCCCCGGCATCATGGACACAGGAATGCTGGCGGGGATCGACGAGGAGCGTCGCTCCAAGCTGATCGACATTCACGTCTTCCCCAAGCGACTAGGTCGCCCTGACGACTTCGCCCGGCTGGTGCGCTGCTTCATGGAGGACACGCTGCTGAACGGAGAGGTCGTTCGGCTCGACGCCGCGACCAGGCTCAATGTCCGCTAACTCGTTGCGACGCACGATCTACGATGACGTGCACAAGCAGTTCCGCGAGTCTGTGCGCACGTTCCTCGAGCGCGAGGCCGTGCCTCACGCCGAGGAATGGGAGCGCGAGGGCATAGTCGACCGCTCGTTCTGGCGCAAAGCCGGGGCGGCCGGATTCGTCGGCTTCGAGGCGCCCGAGGAGTACGGCGGCATCGGGGCGAGCGACTTCCGCTTCAACGCGGTCATCGACGAAGAGGTCGAGTACCTCGGTGTCGTGAGCGACAACTTCGCGCTGGAGAACGACATCGTTGCGCCGTACCTGATCGAGCTGACCAACGAAGAGCAGAGGCGCCGGTGGCTCCCGGCGTTCACGGCCGGAGAGCTCGTCGTCGCGATCGCAATGACCGAACCGGGCGCCGGTTCGGACCTGCAGGGAATGAGCGCGACCGCGCGACGCGACGGCGACGTCTACATCCTAAACGGCTCGAAGACGTTCGTCACCAGTGGGATCCAGGCGGATCTGGTGATCGTCGCCGCCCGCACTTCGCAGGGCGGCGCGCGCGAGGGCTTTAGCCTGCTCGTCGTCGAGAACGGAGCCGAGGGCTTCGATCGCGGACGCAAGCTCGAGAAGATCGGCCGCCGCGCCCAGGACACCGCCGAGATGTACTTCAACCAGGTGGCTGTCCCGGTCGAGAACCGGCTCGGCGAGCAAGGGCGGGGCTTTCCCTATCTGATGCGCAACCTGCCTCGCGAACGCCTCTCGATCGCGATCTCCGCCGTCGCCGCCGCCGAGCACGCACTCGACCTCACCTTGGACTACGTCCGCCAGCGACACGCGTTCGGGCAGCCAATCGGGAGCTTTCAGGCCAACCGCTTCCTGCTGGCCGAGATGAAGACCGAGGTCAGCGCCGCGCGGGTCTACGTCGACCGCTGCATCCAGGCGATCTGCGACGGCGAGCTGAGCGACGCCGAGGCCGCGGGAGCCAAGGCTTGGACCACCGACCTCCAGTTCCAGGTCCTCGACAACTGCCTGCAACTGCACGGAGGCTATGGGTATATGAGCGAGTATGCGATCTCGCGCCTATGGCGCGATGCCCGCGTGCAGCGCATATACGGCGGGACCAATGAAGTCATGAAAGAGATCGTCGGGCGATCGCTCGGACTGTGACGCCGGACTCGTGAAAGAGGAGAGACTACGTGCCAAGCAATGCGCTCGCCCACATATGCCTGTTGGTCAACGACCTGGACCGCGCAATCGAGGATTGGACCAAGATCCTCAAGGTGCTCGACCCGGGTCAGCTGGAGGAGCCGATCGTCCGCTACGAGGCGTTCGAGGCCGGCGGCGACACCATGCGCTGGGCGACGTTCGTGTCGCACGGCGGCGCCGAGATCCAGCTCATGGAACCCGGCCCCGAGACGCCGCTCGGCCGCCGGCTCGCCAAGCGCGGCGAGCATGTCCATCACATCTGCTTCACGACACCCGACGTGCCCACGACCATGGCGCTGCTGAAGGAGGAGGGCGTCGAGCTGCAAAGCGACGAGGTCTTCAACGATCCCGCAATGCCGTGGCAGGAGTGGAGCTGGGTGCCGCCCGCCGCCACGCACGGTACCTTGGTCGAGGTGGCACGTCCCTACCGCGCGGTCGACGGTAAGTGGGAGTCAGGCGCGGACTAGCGCCGCCAGCCAGTTTTGGATCAACCAATCGTTAGGTTGATCTGTCGCCGTCTTCCCTCTAGGATGTGGGCGTGCTGAGGTACGAGGTCAACGGAGACATCGCGTGGGCAACGCTCGACCGCGCGGACAAGCTCAACGCAATGCCCCGCAGCTTCTGGGATGAGCTGGTGCAAACGTTGGCGCGGGCCGACGCGGACGAACAGGTTCGGGTGCTGATCTTCCGCGGCGCCGGCCGGTGCTTCTCGGTCGGGGGCGACATCGAGGGGTTCGGCGAGCTTCGCGACTCCGCCGACCGTCGCAACTATGTCCGGGAAGCCCTTGGCGCCCTGCGCGCCGTCGACCAGTTCACCAAGCCGACGGTCGCGGCCGTCCACGGTCACGCGCTCGGCGGTGGATGCGAGCTCACGATGGTCTGTGACATCGTCGTGGCCGATGAAACCGCTCGCTTCGGCACGCCCGAGTCGCAGGTGGGACTCGTTCCAGGACTCGGAGTCGTTCGTGGACTCTCTCAGCTGAACTTGCATTGGATGAAGTACATGGTTTTCACCGGTGAGTCGCTCGACGCCCACGAGGCCAAGGCGGCCGGGCTGGTCAACCGCGTCACGGAGCCCGGCGGCCACGAAGCACTGGCCGAGGAGTTGGCGCACAAGATTGCCAAGCGGGCGCCGCTGGCGCTCGCGGTCGGCAAGCAGATTCTCAACCGACATGCCGACGAAGGATACGGTCACGCAATCGAGGCCATAACCCTGCTCCAGGGGACGGCCGACATGGTCGAAGGGATCTCTGCCTTTAGTGAACGACGAGAGCCGCAATTCGAGGGACGGTGACTCAATGAGCCTACGAGAGTCGGCTGACAAGTCAGTCGCCAACGGCCCGCTGCAGGATCTCGAGGAGAGGCGGTCCAGGGCACTGGCCATGGGCGGTCCGGACCGCGTCCGGCGCCATCACGACTCCGGCCGTTTGACGGCCAGAGAACGGATCGACAAGCTGATCGACGAAGGCTCGTGGTGTGAGCTCGGCCTTCTCGCCGAGCCCGAGCTTCGCCGGCCCGAGCTGGCCGCCGCGGACGCCGTGGTCACCGGGTTCGCCCGGATCAACGGACGCGGCGTGGCGATCATCGCCGTCGACGCCACCGTGCTGGCAGGCACCACCTCGCCGATCAACATGCGCAAGCAGAACCGCGTCGCCGAGTGGGCGGGCAACCGGGGCCTCCCGTTGATCTGCCTGGCTGACAACGACGGCGGCCGGCTGCCGGACATCCTCGGCTGGCGCTTCTCCCGGGTGTCGTTCGACTTCTCGACGTTCCTCCAGTCACCGCCGGGACGCCCGGTGATTCCCCGGATCACCGCGGTGCTCGGAGCGAGCTTCGGCGACTCTTCGCTTCACTCCGCGATGGGCCACTTCGTGGTCATGAAGCGCGACACGGCAATCGCGCTCTCGGGTCCGCCGGTGATAAAGGGCGCGATCGGCGAGGACGTGACCGCCGAGGAGCTCGGCGGTCCCGCGGTCGCGGCCGAGACGAACGGCAGCGCTCACATGATCGTCGACACCGAGGACGAGGCGCTCGACGCAGTCCGGCGCTTCTTGTCCTATGTCCCCGATTCCGCGGCGTTGCCGGCGCCGGTGGCTCCCCCCGCCGAGCCCGCGCGGGATCCGGAGGAGCTGCTCAAGCTGGTTCCGCTCGAGCCGCGACGCGGGTACGACATGCGCAAGGTGCTCGAAGCGATCGTCGACGCCGACTCACTGCTGTATTGGGGCGAGCGCTACGGGCGCAGCCTAATCTGCGCCCTCGCCCGGATCGACGGCAACCCGGTCGGGGTGCTGGCCAGCCAGCCCATGCAGCGGGCGGGGGTGATGGACGTTCCCGCCCTGACCAAGGAAGCCGCGTTCGCGGATCTGTGCGACACGTTCAACCTGCCGCTCGTCTTCCTGCAGGACGTCCCCGGACTGATGATCGGCACCGAGGCCGAGAAGGGCGGCATCCTCCGAGGCTACGAGCGCGTCGTCGTGCGGCTCGCGCGAGCCACGGTGCCGAAGATCGCGACGATCGTGCGCAAGGCCTACGGTGGCGGCCACATCGCACTCGGCGGACGTCCCGTGCGGCCTGACCTGCTGCTCGCCTGGCCCACCGCCGAGATGGGCTTCATGGCCCCCGAGACCGGGGTCCGAACCGTGTACCGCCGGCGTCTGGACGCGCTCCTCGAAGAGGAGGGCCAGGATGCCCACGATGCGCTGGTCAGGGAGCTCGAGGCCGAGTGGGCCGCTGAGTCGGAGCCCTGGGAGGCGGCGCGGAACGTGATCCTCGACGACGTGATCGACCCGCGCCGTACGCGCGACACGATCAAGGCCGGAATCGAGTTCGCCTGGGGGAGCGCCTCGCGGGTCACCGAGGCCGGGTGCTGAGCAGGTGCCCACCGTCGACGCACACATCACCGGCACGGTTTGGAAGATCGAGGTCGACGTCGGCGACGAGGTCGAGGAGGGCGACGTCGTCGCGATCCTCGAGTCGATGAAGATGGAGATGCCGGTCGAGTCGGAGCTGAGCGGCACCGTGGTCGAGATCCTGTGCGAGGAAGGCCAGCCGGTCAACGAAGGCGACACGCTGGTCCGCCTCGAGTAGCCGCGGGCGCGTCGGCTCAGAACGGGAAGCGCCGGCCGGGATAGCGGCGCACGAGGTGGAGATCGTCGGCGAGTCGTCGTACCGCCGGCAGCCCGACCCAGCCCCGATAGATGGCGCTGAGCACCTTGATCGGCTGGAGCCCGTCGGATGCCCGGAGCGTCTCCCGCAACTGATCCTCGTCCACGACATCTCCGGACACCCACGCCTCGGAGTCCTCGAGTGCCGGAGTCGAAAAGAAGTCCGCGAGCAGCTCGTGCGATCTGCTGTGCGGGTCGAACAGCATTAGATGGCCCTCACGTGGCAGCACATGCAGCCGGCTCTCGGACATCAGATGGCTAAGCAGCGCGCCATTCGCGGGCGGGACGATCCGATCCTGACCGCCCGCGAACACCAGCGTGGGCGAGCGCAGCGTCGAGACCCAGTGGAGGCTCGACCAGGTCGCCCCGGCGATCAGCTGCTGGGTATATCCGGTCAGTGTCGGCGGGTACTGCAGTCGCGCCTCGGCCTGCGAGCGCCAGGTTTCGGACTCGCGATCGCTCGAGCCGCTGTCGAGGAGATGATTGGTCTGCTCGAGCACCTGGCGCGAGTAGTAACGCAGCGGTGTCGAGATCAGCGCCGTCGCACGAGCGGTCGCCGGGACGCTGCCCCAGCCGCAGCTCGTCCCGACCAGCGCGATCCGCCGCACCCGGTCCGGCGCCTGGCGCGCGAGCTGTTGGGCGACCGTGCCGCCGAACGAGTAACCGACCACGTCACACTGGTCGACATCGAGCGCATCGAGTAGGCGGCAGATCATCGCGGCCAGGGCGGGATGCGGCAGGACCACCGGACTCGTCCGCGAGCGCCCCATCCCCGGGGCGTCGAACGCGATCGTCCGGGCCACCTGCGACAGCCGCTCCTGCGCGGGGCCCCACATCTCGAGGTTGGCGCCGAGGCCGTTGATCAACAGGAGCGGGAAGCCCTCACCCCACTCTCTGACGAACAGCTTCAGCCCGCGCAAGGAGACGATGTGGTCGCGCTGCTGACTCGCGCCGGACGGCTCGTCGGCCGGAGTGGCTTGGGCGCCGTCGTCCTGGTCGGCGCGCTCGACGTTCATAGGTGAACAGCTCTCGTTCGGACGTAGCTCCCCGGGGCCGGCTCGATCGGTGGATGGGCGCGATTTCCGAGCCGCCGTGGGGACGTGCGCGTCCCGCTCGAGCGCGCCTCGAGCCAGCCCAGCCAGTGATCCCACCAACTGCCGTCGTGTTCCACGGCCGTGGCCAGCCACGCTTCCGGATGGTCGGCAATGCGGTCCGCCGTGCGGTAGCCGGCAGCGCGACCGCCTGGCGGCCGGAGGATGGCCTGCAGATGGCCTCCGCTGACGAGGATGAACTCGCAATTGGAGCCCAGCAGCGACGCGGTCCGGTAGCAACTCTGCCAGTGGGTCAGATGGTCCGTAAGACCGGCGATCAGGTAGGCGTCGACCTCGACGACGCCGAGGTCAACCGGCTTGGAGAGCACGGTCAGGGCGCCCGGCTTGGCCAGGGAGTTCTCGAGCGCGAGCTCGAGCAGGTCGGTGACGAGCCTCGCGGGCAGGTTGGTGATGTCCTCCGACCAGTAGAACAGGTCCATCTTCGGCATGTCCGCGGCGACGAGGTACCGCTGGACCCAGGCCCACCATATGCTGTCGATCGGTCGGAGCCACGCGAGCGCGCCCTGCAAGGCCGCGCCCCTGACGACGCCGGCGCGAGCCACCGCGGCCGCAGCGAGGTCGGCGGTTTCCCGGGTGAGCAAGCCGGTGAGCGAACCGGCTTCGGCGTGATGGAGCACGCACACCGGCAGCGACACGCTGGCCACCCTATCCTGCTGGCCGATCGCGGCTAGATGCGCGAGGGCGATCGTCAGCAGCTGACCTCCCGCGCACACACCGAGGGTGTGAGCCCGCTCCGCTCCGGTGATCGCGTGCACGGTGTCGAGCGCCTCGATGATCGCGCTGATGTAGGCGTCGAGGCCGGCGTCCCGCTGGTCGGGCCCAGGGTTGCGCCAGGAGATACTGAACGTCTGCTGACCCTTGGAGATGGCGAACTCGACGAGGCTGCGTCCCGGGGCGAGATCGGTCAGATAGAACTTGTTCACCACCGACGGCACGACGAGTAGCGGCTCGGTCCGGACCTCCGCGGAAACGGTCCCGTACTGGATCAGCTCCATCATCTCGGTGCGCAGCACGACCTCCCCGGGCGTCGCAGCGACGTCCACGCCGAGCTCGAAATCCTCTGGATCTGAACGCGCCGGCAGTCGCGGCGGAGTCCGAACGTCCTTGTAGAACCGCCGTGCCCCGGTCACGAGGTTGGCGCCGCCGGTGTCGATGATCGCCTTCAGCGCCGCGGGATTGAGCAGCGGGAAGTTGGCCGGCGACAGCGCCGCGACCAGGTTGCTCACGGCGATTCGCAGCCGATAGTCGGCATCCGGATCGAGGCTGGCATCGTCGACGAGCGACTCGAGCGCGTCGCCGGCAGCCGCGTGGAACTGGGACATCCGCCGGAACAAAGGGTTGCCGCGCCACGCTTGATCGCTGTACCGGCGATCGGTCTTCCACGGGGTCACGCTCGACCGGCCCGCCGCGATTCGTCCCGTCTCCGCGACCAGCCCGGCCACGGGCCCGACCGCCAGGTGCGGGCGCCGGGCCACTCGCCTGGCGAGCGCGACTGTCTCCCGGCCGGCCACTGGCCGACGGGCCATCCCGAGGGCGGCCGCGAGCAGCGCGGAGTCGAACGCCGGACCGGGCGCGTCGATGACGACCGGCTCCTGCACCGGATCTGGATTGACCTCGATCGACTCCGGGGGGAGCTCCCGGAGCCTCCACCAGCCGAGACCGGCGGCGGCGCGGTCCCAGCCGGTTTCCGGCCCCGTCGGCGTGGTTTGCGGAGGGCTCACACCTCAGATGCGCTGAATCAGCGTCGCCGTGCCGAGGCCGCCACCGCAGCACATGGTCACGAGCCCGATCTCCTTGTCGCTGCGCTCGAGCTCGTGCAACAGCGTCGTTATCAGCCGCGCTCCGGTGGAACCAAGTGGGTGTCCAAGGGCGATCGCGCCGCCGTTGACGTTCACGCGATCCATATCGGGCGTCAGCTCGCGGGTCCACGCGGCGATCACGGACGCGAACGCCTCGTTGACCTCGAACAGATCGATGTCATCGATCGACATGCCGTTGCGCGCGAGGATCTTGCGCGTGGCCGGGATCGGGCCCTCGAGCATCTTCACAGGGTCGCACCCGACCGTCGTCTGGTCGAGGATGCGAGCGCGCCCGCGCATCCCGAGCGCGGCCACCTTTTCGGCGGACGCCAGCAGAACCGCAGCGGCGCCGTCGGAGATCTGCGAGGAGTTTCCGGCGGTGATCTTGCCGTCCGGCTTGAACGCCGGCTTGAGTCCCGCCAGGGCCTCGAGGGTGGTTTCCGGCCGGATGCCTTGATCGGTGGTGGCCACGTGTCCGTTGATCTGCATCGGCAGGATCTCTCGCTGGAACCGTCCCTCTTCGGTCGCCCGGTGGGCGAGCTGGTGCGAGCGCACGCCGATGGCGTCGAGCTCTGAGCGCGGGATCTCCCACTCGTCCGCGATCATCTCCGCGCCGAGGCCCTGCCCCACGATGTTGTGGTGGGCCAGCAACTCGGGCGTGTACGGGGTCCCCCACGTCTCCTGGGTCTCAGTTCCGGCCGCGAACGGGATGTGGGCCATGTGCTCGACGCCAGCGCCGATCACGATGTCGTGCACGCCGGAGGCGATCTGCGTGGCCCCAAAGTTGACGCCCTGCTGCGCGGACCCGCATTGACGGTCCACCGTGGTCGCCGGCGTCTCGATCGGCAGGCCGCGTTCCAGCCACGCGTTACGAGCAACGTTAAGCGACTGCTCGCCAAGCTGCTGGACGCACCCGGCGATCACGTCCTCGACGAGCCGAGGTTCGATCCCGGCGCGCTGGATGACCTCTTCGTAGCAGACGCCCAGCAGCGCGTTTGGGTGGGTGTCCCGGTAGTACCCCTTCTCGGGGTGACCGCGCCCGATCGGGGTCCGAACCGCCTCCACGATCACGACTTCCCGACCATTCATGCTCATCTCGATCGCTCCTCTGGCCTAAACCGCCTAAACCAAACGCTTGTTTGATGACAAACGATAGCGGACGGACGAGGTCCCGTCTCCCCGTCCGCCGGAAGTTCAACCCGTTATCACTGTCTGGCGAGGGTTTGGCGCGCTATCGCCGTCCGGCGGAAGTTCAGCCCGTTCGAGCGGCGGCCGCTCGGAGCTCGACCTCGAGGCACCGGGGCAGCTCGTCGGTCAGGAGCTCCACGTGACGGTCGACGACCGACTCGTCCATCGCTCCGATCCGCTCGAAACAGAAGATGTCGCTGACCGGCAGCCCTTCGATCGCCTGCGCGATACAGCGGGCCGCGTCTCGCGGCGAGAACACGTTCAGCCGCAGCAGCGGCGCGGAGCCGCCGCCTTCGCCGCCCCGCTTGTAGCTGTCGCGGTTGTGACGGCCGTGCTCGCGGATCCGAGCCATGACCTCCTCGGGGTCGTCGGCCAGGAACAGGTTCACGAGCCCACCCACGCGCGCCACGCTTGGATCGTGGCCGCCCTGCGCGAGGCCGTTCATGTAGGGCTCGAGCAGGTCGCGGTCGATCCACAAAAAGCCGCCGCCGACGCGGCCCGCGATCCGGGCGCCGCGGGGGCCTCGCCCGCCGATCCAGATCGGCAGCGGCGCCTGGACAGGCGCTGGTGTGGCCCGCCCCGAGGCCCACAGGTCCGGCAGCGCCTTGGCGGTCTGCTCGAGCGTCTCGTACCGGCGTGAGTGCTCGGCCCCGAAGGCGGCGAATTCGTCTTCGCGATACCCGGCGCCGAGACCCAGCTCGAGCCGGCCCGCGCTGAGCACATCCACCACCGCCGCCTGCTCGGCGAGCGCGAGCGGATGCATGAGGGGCGCGATCGCGATCGCTGTTCCGATTCTCACCCTCTGGGTGCGCGACGCGACCGCCGCACAGAACACCAGCGGTTGCGGCAAGTAGCCATCGGCAAAACCGTGGTGCTCGGTGACCCACACGGCCCCAAGCCCCCGCCGCTCGGCTTCGACGATGCGATTGAGCGTGGTTTCGTAGACCTCGGGCCAGGGCCTCGCTCCACCCGGATTGCGCAGGTCGCAGTATAGGCCGATCCTCGGAATTTCACCGACCATTCGTTTGGTAAACTTAGCATCGTCGCTCGGGTCACAAGCGATGTGAAGACATCTTCAGCTCGCTGTTGGTCCGGTCGAGACAGGGCTGGTTGGGCCGTCCCTGCGGCGTGAGACAATGTCTCAGTCGCGATACGTGGAGCCGCCCGACGTAGCCGGCCTCGTGGAAATCGACGGTGACCACGTTTCGCGTACCCAAGGTTCAGGTAGAGAGAAACACCCCGCACGCCTTTCCATCCGACGCCGCCCAGAGAAGAGAGAACTATCAATGTCAGCCTCGCCGCAAAAACGTGCCCGCAAGCGGGACGTTTCGGCTTCCGGACAGCCGGGAGCTACCGTCGAAGCCCTGCACCGACCGCGCAAGCGCCGCGATCAGGAGGTCATCGATGCCGCGGCGAAAGTGTTCTATGAGCGCGGTTTCGCCGACGCCTCGGTCCAGGACGTGGCCGACGAGCTCGGGATCCTGAAGGGCAGCCTCTACCACTACATCGAGACCAAGGAAGATCTCCTGTTCCGGCTGCTCGAGGAGCTGCACGACGAAGTGCAGGCGATCCTCGAGGAAGTAGCCGCTGCCGAGGGCCTGACGCCGCTCGAGCGCCTCGAGCTCTACGTGCGCAAGCAGGTCCTGTTCAACCTCGAGAATCTGCCTCGGGTCGCCGTCTACTACAACGATTACGAGCGCCTGACTCCCGACCGGCGTGCTCAGATCGTCGCCCGCCGGAGGGTGCACGAGCGTTATGTGACCGAGGTGATCGAGGAGGCACAGCGCGCCGGTGAAGCGAACCCCGAGCTCGACGCGCGTCTGCTCAGCAATTTCATCCACGGCGCCTTCATCTGGACGTACAGGTGGTTCCGCCCTGGCGGCAAGCTGAGCCGCGACAAGGTGGCTGACACGTGCGCCGAGTTCGTGCTGCGGGGTGTGGTCGGGGCGAAGCCGTCGGGCCGCCGGCGCTAACGCGCCGCCGTCAGGCGCCGCCGACCCCACTGACGTCCGCGGCCTCGATCGGCGCGATGACTTCCCGGTAAAGCTCGCCCAACCACGCCGGCAGGTCGCCAGCCACCGGGACCACCACGAATTTGCTGGCGCCGCCAGCGCGGAACCGGTCGAGGAGCGTCCGCAGCTCGCCCGTCCCGCGGGCCAGGTAGTCCTCGCGCGCGAGACCGCGGCGCAGGGCAAGGCGGCGTGCGATATCCGGCGTGATCTCCTCCTCGGCCGGGGTGGAAAACACGGTGGCGCCATAGTGATCTTCGTCGATGGTCCGGTTCGCCTCGGCCGCGGCCGCTCGGATGGTGGCGACCATGCCGGGGAACTCATCCGGGGCCACGGCCGATGAGAGCCAGCCGTCGGCCAGCTCGCCGACGCGGCGCAGCGCCGCGGGCGCCCGCCCGCCGAGCCAGAACTCGAGCTTCTTACGGGTCGGCGTGGGGGTCAACTGCAGCTCCGTGACCGACCAGAAGCGTCCGCGAACGGTCGTCGGCTCGCCGCTCCACAGCGCCTTGATCAGCGCGATCGACTCGGCCAAACGCGCGGCGCGCTCGTCTCGCCGCACGCCCATCGCCTCGATCTCGCTCGGCACGTCGATCCCGAGCCCTCCGGCGGGGAGCAGCCGGCCACCCGAGAGCGCGTCGATCGTGGCGAGCTCCCGGGCCACGAGCACGGGATTGCGCGGCGGAAGCACCAGAACGCTCGTGCCGAGCTTCAGCCGTTCGGTACGCATCGCGATTGCGGCCAGCGCGGGCAACGGGGCGAGGCCTCCGAGGGCCGCCGTGTCGCTGAGCCAGATCGAGTCGTATCCGAGCTCTTCCATGGCCTCGACGGCCGTCCAAAAGCTGCCATCGGCCAAGCCGGAGCCGGCAAACGGGTTCAAACCGACGCCCACCCGAACGGTTAGCTTCGGCGGGGTGCCCGGGTTACGCTGTGCGGACTCGGTGCTCACAACCGAGTCTAATTCTACGCCCATTGAATCGTCCAATCGTTTGGTAGAATTCGTGGCTCCCCGAACCGAGTGGTGAGACATGGTGAGCGAAGCTGACATCCACGCGGCATTGAGCGCGTACTTCGACGGGATCAACTCGGAGCGCTACGGCGACGTCGGCGCGCTGTTCGCCTCGGACGGAGAGCTGAAGGCCCCCGGCTCCCGTCTGCTGCGAGGACCGGAAGAGGTCGCGACTTACTTCACCGCCGCCCTGGGGCCGTACCCCGAGCACCTGGACGATCCGACTCGCATCCTGATCTGCGACCGCACGGCGACCGTCGAGATCCACTTCAAGGGAGCGCTGGCCGGAGGTGCGCAGATCGAGTTCGACGCGGTGGACGTGTTCGATTTCGGCGACGACGGCCTCATAACTCGGCTGACGTCGTGGTATGACTCGCACGAGGTGCGGTCCCGGCTTCGGGCCGTCCGCGCCGCGGCCGCAGACGGGGCCGAGGAGCTTTGCCAATGACCACCACTCCCCACGCCCTACCCGACGATCTGCTCGCGCCGGAGGTCAACGACGATCCGTATCCCTTCTTCCGAGCGCTCCGCGAGCAGGACCCCGTCCACTGGAGCGGCCGTCATCGCGCCTGGCTGCTGACGAGCTACGACGACTGCTCGGCCGCGCTCATGAACTTCAAGGCGCTGTCGTCGGACCGCGTGCGCCCGCTACTGGACGTCATGAGTGAAGAGCAGCGGGCGGCGGCGGGACCGGTGTACGAGACGATCACCGGCTGGATGGTGGTGACCGATCCGCCCGAGCACCGCCGTCTGCGCAAGCTCGCCTCGGGAGCGTTCAACCCCCGACGGGTGGCCGCGATGGCGGACAAAATTCAGGTCCTCATCGACAAGAGCCTCGACGAGTTCATCAGCGAGGGTCACGAGGATTTCCTCGCGCACTTCAGCTACCCCTTGCCCGCTACCGTGATCGCGGAGATCATCGGCGCGCCGGCCGAGGATGCGTGGCGCTTCCGCGACTGGTCGCAGGCCCTGGCCCACGTCGCCTTCGGCTCCGGCGGCGACGACCGCAACGATCGCTATATGCGCTCGATGCAGGGCCTGGATCAGATGTTCGATTACCTCGGCCGGCTGATGGAGCTGCGGCGGAGCGAGCCTGGCGAGGACATGATCAGCGATCTGCTGGCCGGAGCCGACGGCGACACGCTGTCCGATCACGAGATCAAGTCGATGTGCGCGCTGATGCTGTTCGCCGGCCACGAGACGACGACGAGCACGATCGCCTCCGCGGTGATGCTGCTGCTCCAGCATCCCGACCAGATGGCGCGGCTCGCCTCCGACCCGGACGAGCTCGCGGGCGGTGCGGTCGAGGAGGCACTGCGCTGCGAGGGCGCAATCAAGGTGTTGCACCGCTGGGTCAAGAGCGATCTGGAGATCCACGGGCGTGAGATCGAGGCGGGCCAGCGCGTCCTGGTCCTGCCCGCGGCAGCCAACCGCGACCCCGAGCGCTTCGAGGATCCCGACCAGTTCGACATCACCCGAGCCCCCAATCCGCACATCGCGTTCGGCAAGGGGATCCACGCCTGCATCGGCGCCCAGCTCTCGCGGCTCGAGATGCGCCTCGCGCTGGCCACCGTCGTCAAGCGCTTGCCCGGTCTTCGTTTCGCAGAGCCCGAGCCCGAGCTTCGCTGGGTGCCGAGCCTGGCCTCGCGCGGACTCGAGACGCTCCGGGTCACTCACGACGCCACCGGTCAGTGAGCGAGATGCTGCGGATCGCCGCCGAGCGCGTCGGTCAGGCGGCCGGGTGCTCGCTTGACTTCGTCTGCTGCGCACGCTTAGGATCAACCGGCCGTTTGGCGCGGCCCACGCTCACATCGCAACCGAAAGGGATGCCATGGCCGACAGCGTCTACCGAGTAACCGAAGTGATCGGCACCAGCGCGGACTCGTGGGCGGCCGCGGCGCACAACGCCGTTGAGACTGCCGCGCGGTCGGTGCGAGACCTGCGGGTCGCGGAGGTTCTGCGACAGGACGTGACGATCGAGAACGGCACGATCACGAGCTTCCGGGTACGCCTCGGCATCTCGTTCAAGTACGACTCCGGCGACTGACCCGGCTCCGACGCGCGTCGGTTCACCGCCGGCTGACGAGCTTGGGGGCCTCGCTGATCCCCTGCTCGCGCAGCTCGGCCTCGATCCGCTGGCGAAGCACGAACTTTTGGATCTTGGCGCTGGCGGCGGTCGGGAAGTCCTCGACAAACCGCACGTAGCGCGGGACCTTGTACGTCGCGATGTTCCCGATGCAGTAATCGATCAGCTCCTCTCCGGTGACGTCGGACCCCGGCACTTTCTGGACGAAGGCGGCGGGAACCTCGCCGTAGCGGGCATCCGGTGCGGCGACCACCGCCGCCACCGACACGCCGGGATGGGTGATCAGGTAACCCTCGATCTCGGCCGCCGAAGCGTTCTCGCCACCGACCTTGAGCATGTCCTTGAGCCGGCTCATGAACGCCACCGTGTCGTCCTCCTCCTGGCGGACGAGGTCGCCCGTACGCGCCCAGCCCTCCTCGTCGATCACGCTAGCGGTGATCGCCGGGTCACGGTAGTACTCGATGAACCGCGTCACGCCGCGGAACAGCAACTCGCCGGGGACCCCGCGGGGGCATTCCTCGCCGGTCTCGGGGTCGATCACGCGAACCTCCATCCCCCGCAGCGGACGGCCTGAGGTGTGGGTGCGGGAATACAGCGAGTCCTTGATCGACCCGATGCAGATCGAGCCAGCCGACTCGGTCATGCCGACCATCGAGACCTGCACGGCCTGGGGCAGCATCTGCTGCATGCGCTCCATCCGCTCGGGCACGCCGACGTTCATGACGAGCCGCAGCGCGCTCAGGTCGGCGTCGGCGAAGCGAGGATGGTTGAGCACGGCCATCCAGATCAGCTCGAACGCCGGCATCGCCACCGTCACGCGCTCGCGCTCGAGCTGATCCAGCGTGGTGTCGGCGTTGAAGAACCCGACGTGACTGAAGCAGGCGCCGACCGCGAGCGCCGAGGCCAGCACCTGCCAGCCGCCAACATGGAACATGGCCAGCGCCGTCCAGTAGCGATCCTCGAACGTCAGCTCCAGGCGCTCGGAGGTGTTGTAGCCGACCGCAATCAGCGTCGCATGCGTGTGGACGACGCCTTTCGGATTCGCGGTCGTGCCCGACGTATAGAGCAGCAGCGATGGGGTGTCGGGCGCGATGGTCCGTTCGAGCTCGCTGACCTCGTCGGCCGGCGCTTCGTCCGCCGGACCCCTCCACTCGCCGTCGTCGGTGAGTACCACCAGCCGGCAATTCTCGGGCAGCCCGGCCTCGCGAACCAGCCCTTCGAACTCAGTCGAGGTGACCAGGACCCGCGGCCTTGCGTGTTTCATCACGTAGGAGAGCTCGTGGGTCTTGTTACGCGCGTTGATCGGCACGCACATGCCTCCGAGCCGCATGGCCCCGAGGCCGAACGTCACGTACGGCACGCAGCCCTCGCGCATGAGGATTCCAACCCGGTCCCCCGGGCCGACCCCGGCCGCCCTCAGCCACTGGGCGGCCAGGATGCTCTCGGCCGCAAGCTCGCCGTAGGACAGATGACCGGTCGGGAACGAGATCGCCGGAGCGCTGGGGGCCCGGGCGGCCTGGCTGTCGAGGAGCTCGGTGAGCGACCGCCATCGCGTCGAAGGATGCGCCGCCTCTTGGACACTCTGGCTGTACATATGAACTCCTCGCTCGTGATCCTCGCCCTCGGCGCGATCCTATGGATCCTAAACCGTCCGCCAAAAAGATAAACCAAACGGTTGGTAAGGTAAAGCCCTCGAATTGGCCATGCGGATCGGCTACCTGATCGACACGTATCACCGAGCAGGCGATCGCGAGGCGGTCGCGGACTCGATGGACGCCATGATCGAGGAAGGTCTGCTGGCCGAGCGCGCGGGCTTTCATTCCGTCGTGGTGCCCGACCGCCACCGAGCCCCCGAGTGCCGGTATCCGGGGCCGGAACAGCTGCTGGCCCTGCTCGCGCGCGAGACTCAGCGCGTCGCGCTTGGCTCCTTCACGTTCGTCGGGACGCTCACCCATCCGATGCGCTCGGCCGAGCAGTTCTCGCTCGTCGACAACCTGTCTCGCGGCCGGCTGTTCACGACCGTCTCGCGCGGATTCCTTTCTGATTACTGGGGTCAATTCGGGATCCCGGAAGAACGGATGCTGGGGCGCTTCCTCGAGGGTCTGCGCATCTGGCGCCAGGCCTTCGCCGGCGAGCGGTTCGACTTCGACGGTCGGCACTGGCAGGTGCGGCGGGGACAGCTTTACCCCGCGCCCTACCAGCCCGGCGGCTGGCCGATCTGGGGTGGAGGCAACGCGTCGGCGGCCGCGGCGCGCCGGTCGGCCGAGTACGGCGAGTGCTGGACGTGCGATCCCCTACCCATCAGCGATGAGGCTTGGCGCGAGCGGGCGGGCGCCTACCGCGAACGCGCGCTCGAGCTCGGCAAGCAGCCGTTCATCGTGGCCATGCGCGACGGGTGGGTGGCCGACTCCTTCGAGGAAGCGGCGCGCGAGTTCGGCACCCACTTTGTCAGCTCGGCCCGCTTCTACGTTCGCCACGGGCTGCTGCGCCACCCGGACTTCCCCACCGAAGCTCACGTCACCGCCGAGAGTCTGGCTCCGCACCTGGTGCTCGGGACACCTGCCCAGTGCATCGAACGGCTCCAGCAGGCGCAGGAGGAGCGGGGGATCGACTACGTGATGCTGTGCTGTCGCGTGTCGACCGGTCCTTCGCTCGAGCGGACCCGCGAGCAGATCATCCGGTTGGGCGAGGAGGTGGTCGCGCCGATCCATGCCCGCCACCGCGGTCCCGAGCATCCCGCGATTCCGGTCGGCTGCCGAGGCGACTCCCCGGCTTAGGCCAACGCGATCGTTGCCGGCTCAGGCGGGAGCGATCGGTCCGGGCTTAGGCGGGAGCGATCGTTCCGGGCTCAGGCGGGAGCGATCGTTACGGGCTCAGGCGGAGGCGATCGCCGAACCAAGCGGAAAGCGGCGCCGGAGCTCATACAGCGTGGTTCGCTCCGCAGCTGGACGCCCCGCGGCGTGGGCGGCGCGGATCAGATCCTCGGGATCGAGCCTCGTGCCGTGATAGCTGCCCGCCATCCGGCTGATCGACTCCTCCATGAGCGTCCCGCCGAGGTCGTTCACGCCCCAGCGAAGCGCCTCCGTCGCTACGTCGAGCCCCATCTTGACCCACGACGCCTGCAGGTTGATGATCGAGCCCCCGAGGGCCAGGCGGAAGGCCGCCGTGTGCTTGAGGTTCTCCTCCCGGCTGATTTCCTGCACGCCGTGCGTGCGCCCGAGGAGGGTGTGGAACGGAATGAACGACAGCGGCACGAACTCCGTGATCCCGCCGGTTCGCTCCTGCAGCGTGCGCACGACCCGCATGTGCTCGGCCAGTTCCCAGGGCTCCTCAATGTGACCGAACATCACGGTCGAGGTCGAGCGCAGACCGGCCGTATGCGACGCCTCGATGATCTCGATCCAGCGGGCCACGGGCAGCTTGTTCGGGCTGATTCGCTCCCGCACACCGTCGTGGAGCACCTCGGCTGCCGTGCCCGGCGTCGAGTCGAGCCCGGCTTCCCGCAGCCGCGCGAACACTCGCGCCGGGGACTCGCCGGAGATGTCGCACATGTGGGCGATCTCCATCGGGCTGTACGCATGCACGTGGATCTCGGGCGCCGTGTCTTTGATCACACGGAGCCACTTTTCGTAGTCCTCCAGCCCCCAGTCGGGATGAATCCCGGACTGCATGCAGATTTCGGTGGCTCCGTACTCGACGGCCTCGAGCACCCGGCGTACGAACTCCTCGCGATCGTGCTCGTAGGCGTCGGGAGAGCGCTTGCCCTGACCGAAGCCGCAGAACGCGCAACCGACGATGCACACGTTGGACACGTTGATGTTCCGGTTCACGACGAACGTGACAGTGTCGCCCGCGAGATCCGCACGGAGCCCGTCGGCTGCATCGCGCATCGCTTCGATCACCTCGGGACGGGTCTCGGCGAACAGCGCGGTGATCTCGTCCTCGCTGAGCCAGCGGCCTTGACTTCCTTTTTCGATCGCGCTCGCCGCGAGGTCCGGTCGGATCGGCCTGGGCGGCTCGGTACGACCCGACCCACGGCGGGGGATGAAGCTCCAGTACCTGCTCTTGACGACGTCGAGCACGCTCTGTGCCAACCAGTTGGGATCGATGTAGCCGGGGTATACGGCCAGCCGCTCGGTGAGGGCGATTCCGTCGGCGGCGAGGCGTTTGCGCACCTGATGAGGGCTCGGGAACGGATGCTCGGGCGAGATGTGGTCGCCGTTGGCGCTCAGGCCGCCGAGGTCGGTCGCGCCGGCGGCGATTAGCTCGGGCCACCAGTCGGCGAGATTGGGTGGCACCTGAACTCCAATGCCCGGCATCAACCGCCGGGCTTCGGCCACAAGCGCTTTCATGTCCTCGATCGCGACCGTCGAGGCCCACGCCGGGGCGGCGTGTAATGGCTGGCGACTCAGCCCTGTGCGCCAGTACGCGGCCGCCGCCTCGGCGGCGATGTCGGCCGGCTCCTCGCCGTGATAGCGGCGGTGGGGCACGAAGTTCTGGAGGATTACCTCCTGCAGGTGACCGAACTCGGAGTGCACGTCGGCGAGCGCTCGGAGCGATGCGATCCGGTCCTCCTCGGACTCACCGATCCCGACCAGGATCCCGCTGGTGAACGGGATCCGCAGTTCCCCGGCTGCGCGAATCGTGGCCAGCCGCCGCATCGGCTCCTTGGTCGGAGAGCCCTGGTGAGCCACGAGATCAGGGACGATCGACTCGAGCATCAGTCCTTGCGACACCGTCACGCTGCGCAACCGCGCTAGGTCGCCGGGTGTCAGCACCCCGAGGTTCGTGTGCGGAAGCAGGCCGCGTTCGAGCGCCCGCTCACACACCCAGCAGACGTATGAGACGAAATCGGCGTGCCCCCACGAGCGCAGCCGATCCGCGACGGTCTGGTTCATCTCCGGATGCTCGCCGGTCAGGACCAGCAGCTCTTTGACGTTTCGCCTCGCGGCGTGGTCGAGTGTCCTCAACACCTCGTCGGGCTCGTGCAGGTGCGGCAGGTGGGTCGCGAATGCGCAGTACTTGCAGTAGCACTGACACGTGCGCGACAGCGACAGCGTCAGATTGCGTGAGAATGTGACTCGGCGACGGGTCATTCCGCGATCGCCGGGGGACGCTAGCATGCAAACGACCGATTGGTTAGTTTTCTCGGAGCGCCATGGGACTTCTCAGCGGGATCCGCGTAGTCGACTTCAGCCGCCTCCTCCCGGGGGCCGCGATGACACAGCTGCTCGCCGACATGGGCGCTGACGTCATCAAGATCGAGCGTCCCGGGGACGGCGACGACATCCGGCGGGCCGGCCCCATGACCCATGGCAGCTCGGCCGTGCACCTTTTCCTCGATCGCGGCAAGCGCTCGGTGGCACTCGACCTGAAGACCTCGGAAGGGACGGCGGCCGCCGTGAAGATCGCGAGCACCGCTGACGCCGTCGTCGAGTCCTTCCGGCCGGGCGTCGCCGATCAACTGGGCCTGTCCTACGAAGTGCTCCGCGAGCACAATCCGAAGCTCGTCGTCTGCTCGCTCAACGGCTACGGCAACACCGGCCCGCGTTCCCTGGCGGCCGGCCACGACCTCAATTACTGCGCCTACGCCGGGATTCTCGACTTCGGGGGGTGGGCCGAGGAGGGTCCCCGGCCCTCGGGAGCCCAGGTCGCGGACGTCACCGGTGGCACACTCGGCGCGGTCGGCTTGCTGGCCGCCGTGCTTTCGGCGTCACGCACTGGCCAGGGCACGCGGATATCGGTCGCGCTCGCCGATGCCGCGCTCTGGACCATCGGGATTCACGTCTCCGCCTTCCTCGCCGACGGCACGCAGGGGCCCCGCAGCAGCGACCTCAACGGTTCGCTGCCCTGCTACGACGTGTATGAATGCGCAGACCGCCGCTACGTTGCCGTTGGTGCGCTCGAGCCTAAGTTCTGGCACGCCCTCGTCCACGCCTTGAACCGGCCGGACCTGGCGCCGCGACAATACGACAGCGCCGCCACCGCTGAGCTCCGCGCGCTGTTCCGCTCCCAGCCCTTGTCTTATTGGCTCGCGACCCTGGAGGGAACCGACGCCTGCGTCGCGCCGGTTCAGCGTTTCGACGAGCTCACCGCCGACCCCCAGTTCGCGGCCAACGGCACATTCATCGAGGCGCCGGCCGGCTCGGGACGCATCACCCAAGTCTCGACGCCCCTTCGCTCGCCGGCGATTGATCCTCCGAAGCGCTCTGCCGCGACCACCGTCGGCGAGCATACCGCCGAGGTGCTGGCCGAGTGTGGCGTTGGTTCGCTGGCTGAGGCCAGCTCGTCGTGACGCGGCCACGCTACACGTTCTTTCGCGCCCTCCCACTCCCTTCCGCTCCTTCCGGGTCCTTCTCCGCGTCGCCCTACTCTTGACAATCAACCGGCCGTTTGGTTGGATTCTGCCCAGATCATGATGTCCTCAACTCGCGCCGCGTACACGTGAGTGTCTCCATCGGGCTGCCGGCTGAAGTGGAACCGGGTGAGCGCCGGGTGGCGCTCGTCCCGGAGGTCGTGCGCAAGCTCGCCGGCGGCGAGCGTGGGCTCGAGGTGGTCGTGGAGCGGGGCGCGGGCGCGGGCGCGCTGATTCCCGACGCGCAGTATGAGGAGGCGGGCGCGCGGATGGTCGAGGATCCTGCTGACCCGTACGAGGCGGACGTGGTCGTGAAGGTGGCGTTGCCGTCTGCGGACGAGATCGGGCGCCTTAGCTCCGACGGCGTCCTGATCGGGTTCCTCCAGCCGCTGACCGCCGGGGAGGCGATCCGCTCGATCGCCCAGACCGGCGTCACGAGTTTCGCGATG
>DATJRS010000232.1:0-12720 GCA_035504535.1 Solirubrobacteraceae bacterium
TGCGGAAAGCGAGGATAGATGGGGACCAAGACGCTCGACGACCTCGGAATCGACGCCGACGCGGTGGAGGACGCGCTGTCGCGGGACATGACGTTTCCCGCGCGCTGGTACTCCGACCCGGCGATCTATGCGTTCGAGCTCAACCGCATCTTCACCCGCTCGTGGGTCTACGCGGGACCGCTCGCCAAGCTGACTCGCCCCGGTGACCACATCGTCTGCCACGCCGCTCACGTTCCGCTGCTCGTGACCCGCGGCAAGGACCAGGAGCTCCGCGCGTTCATCAACGTCTGCCGGCATCGCGCGTTCCCCGTCGCCGTCGCCGACGGCAATCAGCCCAGCCTGCAGTGCGCGTATCACGCGTGGACATACAACCTCGACGGCAGCCTGCGCGCCGCGCCCCGGAGCGACCGCGAGCCGTGCTTCAACAAGGAGGAGTTCTCGCTGATGCCCGCGGCGGTCGAGGCGTGGAACGGGCTCGTGTTCGTCAATCCCGACCCCGACGCCCCGCCGCTGCGCGAGGCCTATCCCGAGTTCTTCCCGCTCGCCGAGGAGCGGGCCCTCGATTTCCACGACTACCGCTACCACGATCGCTTCACCTATGAGATTCCCGCCAACTGGAAGGTGTGGGTCGAGAACGCCAGCGAGTGTTACCACTGCCCCACGATCCACAAGAACAGCTTCAGCGACGCGTTCGACGACCATGCCGACGTCTACGAGTACATCGACGGCAATCGCGTGCTGGGGCAGTTCACGGTCTACAACCCGCGGGCCAAGACGTATGCGCATCCGGCTCGCGAGGGCGACCGCCAGTTCCGCTACATCTTCGTGTGGCCGTTCACCACGCTCGTGCAGGACGACTGGGTTGCCTTCCCCGGGGTGATCATCCCCACCGGCCCCGAAACGTGCCGGTTCATCGCGGACATGTTCGTCCATCCCGACGTCTCATCCGAGCAAGCCGACGAGTGGGTCGAGATGTGGAACCAGACGATCATCGAGGACACCGAGGCGGTGTTGCTCCAGCAGCCCGGGCTCCGTTCCCAGATGGTTCCGCACGGACGCCTGATGCCGGCCAGCGAGAGCGCGATCGCCCGCTTTCACCGGATGGTGTGGGAGTCGTTCGCGGAGGCGCTCGACGAGGACTAGGCGGGCCGCGAGCCGAACGCCTCGCCGGTGCTACGCCCGATAGCAATCATCTAGGCTGGGCGCGCGAGCGCGTCGGCCGGCTCGCGCCCTTTCAGAACCGCCGCCACGGCCTCGCCGGCGCGCCGGTACGGCTCATTCGCGGCCTCCGGCGAGTACCACGCCGCGTGCGGGTTGATCAGTGTGCGGGGCCAGGTGAACTCGGGCTCCTCACCGGTGGGCGGTTCGTGGGACAGGACGTCGAGAGCGCATCCGCCCAGCCGCCCGTCTCGCAGCGCCGCGCCCAGCGCCTCGCCGTCGACGAGGCCGGCTCGGGCGCAGTTGATCAGGTAGGCGCCCGGGCGCATCATGGCCACCTCGGCGGCGCCGAGCACCGGCGGCTGGCCGGGGACGAGCAGCGCGTGCAGAGTGACGACCTCGGCCTGGGTCAGAAGCTCGGGCAGCGAGGTCACCTCGACGCCCTCCAGTTTGTTCGCGTCGTCGCCGTTGCGGGCCGCAAGCGCGGGATCGAAGCCGACGACCCGCATGTCGAGCGCTCGCGCCCTCCAGGCCACCGCTCGGCCGATGCGGCCGAGGCCGACGATCCCGAGCACGGTGCCGGCCACCCGTCGTGGGGGCGCCTCGTCCAGCTCCCAGCCCCCGCCGGCGCGCACGAAACGGTCAAGTAGCGTCACTCCGCGCAGCAGATCGAGCGCGAAGGCGATCGCGTGCTCGGCCACCTCCTCGGTGCAGTAACCCGCGCAGTGCGTAGCCCATGCCCCGGCGGCCGAGATGGCCTCCAGGTCGAGATGGTCATAGCCGGTGGCGGTTGCCGCGACGACCCGCAGATCGGGCAGCGCCCGCATCGCGCCGGCGTCGACGGGGATCTCGGGCGGCACCAGCAAGCCGACGACGCCGGACCCGCGTGGCAGCTGTTCCGCTCTCTCCACTGACACGTCGGAGCACTCGCGCAATGCCTCGCGGACCGTCTCGAGGCCTCCAGCCGGGTCGAGCAGGATGACGCGGCTCACGGTGTTGGTAGGGCCGAGGCCAGGCGGGCCTTGACTACCACGACCGCCGGTCCGTCGATCGCCAGTGTCCAGCGGAGATTCTCCTCGGCGGTTTCGATGCCGCCGCCGCGGACGGGTAGCCCGAACGCCTCGGCGGTCCGGACCAGGTCGGGTTGGACAAGGTCCACGGCCGTGGTCTCGTCGTAGTCGGCGCGCTGGTACTCGCGCAGGATGCCGTAGCCGCCGTCGTCGACCACGAGCAGCGTGGCGTCGACCGCCTGCTGGCGGGCCGTCGCCATCTCGGCCAGCCCGTAGGCAAGCCCGCCGTCTCCGGATACGGCGAGGACCTTTCTGTGCGGGCCCTCGCCCTCGCCCTCAGCCGCGGCCGCGGCCACGCCGAGCGCCGCCGGCCAGGCGTAGCCGAGCGTCCCCGAACCGAGCGGATAGTGGAACTGCTGGCCGGCACGCAGGCGCAGGTGCGCCGCGGCCCAGTAGGCGAGGATCGTCATGTCCCAGGTGGTCACGGCGTCGGGTCCGAGCGCGCGCTCGACCGCCGCCATCAGCGCGAGCTCGTCCTCGCGCGACTGGTCCGCAAGGCCGGCGGCGATGCGCTCACGGACCTTTGCCGTGCGCTCGGCGCCGGCACTCCTCGCCTGGGGCAGGGCCGGCAACAGGGCGGCGAGCGTTGCCCGTGCATCACCGACCAGCGGTAGCGCCGGGTAACTGACGCCGATGCGCTCGGGCGCCGCATCCAGGTGGATGAGGCTGCCCCCGAAGCGCAGGCCGTACTGGTTGGTGGTGTCCGCGCCGAGCTCGGTGCCAACGGCGAGGACCACGTCGGCGTCGCCGAGCAGCTCCAGCACCGCGGCCTCGTCGCATCCCGAGCCGACCGCGAGCGGGTGAGCCTCGTCGATCGCGCCCTTGCCCATGAAGGTGGTGATGACCGGCGCGTCGAGGCGCTCGGCCAGCGCGCGCAGCTCCGACCGGGCGCCGGAGCGCAGAACGCCACCGCCGGCCCAGATGACCGGGTTCTCGGCGCCGGCCAGCAGCGTAACAGCCTCGGCGGTGGCGCCGGGCGAGGCTGCCCGGAACGCCCGCGGATTGCCCGATGGGGTGAGGGTTGGGATCGGGCCGGCTTCGGCGCGGAGCACGTCGACCGGGATCTCCAGGTAGGCGGGGCCGCTCGGTGGCGTCTGCGCGACCGACCAGGCCTCGACCACCATCTCGGGGATCGCCTCGACGCTCTCGGCGCGGGCCGCGTGCTTGACGATCGGAGCGAATGATGCGAGCTGACCGTCGAGCTTGTGCAGGTAGCCCCGATGAGTTCCGAGGAGCTCACGCGGAATCTGACTCGAGATGGCCACGACCGGGACATGCGCGCGCGCCGCCTCCATCAACCCGGTGAGCGAGTTGAGCGCTCCCGGGCCGGTCGACAGCAGCAGCGGCGCCGGGCGGCCCGAGCTGCGGGCATAGCCGTCGGCCGCGAACGCGGCGCACAGCTCGGTGCGCGTGCCGAACGCCCGCAACTCGCTCGTGCGCAGCGCGTCCCACATCGCGAGGGCGTGCACGCCCGGCACGCCGAACGCGACGCGCGCGCCGAGCGCGGCCAGCGTCTCGATCACCGTGTGACCGCCGAGTCGCTGCGCGGTGGCCGGCGTCGCCGTCACACGCGCTCCGTCACGGGCACGGCGGCGCGGTCATGCACGACCAGGGTTCCCTCGAGAACCGCCTCCTCGAGCGTGCGCGGAGCGAGCACGTCACCGGCGCGCACTGATCCGGGGTGGTGCTCGAGCTCCGGCCACAGCTCGTCCGCCGGCACGCGGCCCTGGGCCAGGACGATGGTGGCCGTCGCCTCCGGCAGCGATTGCGATCGCAACGAGAACACGTGTCGAAGCACCAGCTCGCCGTCGTCGATGGCCAGCTCGGTGTGGTGCACGATCGGGACCCCGAGCCGGTCCAGCCGCGCCAGGTACAGGTTGCGCTGGTACTGGTGGACGGTCTCGCCGGGAACCGGTGCCGCGCACGCGAGCGTCACGTCGAGGCCGGCGTGGGCCAGCCGCTCGGCCGCGTCGAGGCCGTCCCATCCGCCGCCCCAGTCCGCGACGAGCACGGGGCCGGTGACGTCGGCGGGGGAGCGGATCGCGTCCCAGGCCTCGCGGATCGCGTAGGGCGTGTCGTCGGGCAGCGGCGCCCGGTACGGGCGGGCGCCGGCGGCGAGCACGACCACGTCGAAGTCCGCCGCCATACTCGCATCGGCCGCCGCCCCGAGCTCGGCGGTGATCCCCGCTGCGAGCAGCCGCGTCGAGGTCGAGCGTCGGTAGCGCTCCCACAGCTCCTGGTGGGCCGGCGCGAGACCGGCCAGTCGAAGTTGCCCGCCGATGTCCGGCTCGCGCTCCATCAGCGTGACGTCATCGCCCGCCGCGGCGGCTTCGAGCGCGGCCGCCGCGCCGGCCGGCCCGGCGCCGATGACCAGCACCCGTCGTCCGGGGCGACCCGGGGTGGGGAGTGGAAGGTTTCGTTCGCGGCCGGTGCGCGGGTTGACGGCACAGCCGATCGGCACCCCGGCGTGATAGTGGCCGATGCACGACTGATTACAACCGACGCACTCGATCACGGTGTTGGCGCGGCCCGCCGTCGTCTTGGCGATCAGCTCCGGGTCGGCGATGTGGGCGCGGGTCAGCCCGACGAGGTCGCACACCCCGTCGGCGATCATCCGGTCGGCGTGGTCGAGGTCGACCACGCGCGTCGTGGCGATCAGCGTGATCTCCGGGACGACCTGACGGACGGCGGCCGCCGGATCGGCGATCGCGTCCAGCTCGACCGGTGGGGGCGGGGCGATCCACGTCGACGCCGCCGGGAAGGCTGAGTGGCCGAGCGCCAGCGAGACGAAGTCGACGAGCCCGGCGCCGTGGAGCTCGCCGGCCACGTCGGCCGCGTCCCTTGGGCCGAGTCCTCCGGGCACGAGCTCATCGGCGGACAGGCGGGCGCCCACCGCGATCCGGCCCTCGGTCGCCTCGCGGATCGCGGTCATCACCTCGACCGCAAACCGCGTCCGCGCGGCGAGGCCGTAGCGGTCGGCGCGGCGGTTGCTCAGCGCCGAGAAGAACTGTGCGGGCAGGTAGCCATGGGCCATCGACACCTCGACGCCGTCGAGCCCTCCGTCGGCGGCGTGACGGGCAGCTGTCGCGTATCCCTCGATCATCTCGGCGATCTCGGCGGCGCTCAGTGCGCGTGGCTCGGACTTGAAGCGCAGGCTGGGGACGGCCGAAGGAGCGACGGCCGGTGGCTTGGGGGAGGAGGCGATCAGCTCCCGCCCGCCGTGGAAGAGCTGCACGAACAGGCGCGCACCCTCGCCGTGCACGACCTCGGCCAGCCGGCTGTAGGCGGGAACGATCTCGGGCAGGTAGCCGCCGAGCGTGTGGGCGGTCAGCAGTCCGGTGGGGTGAACCGCGGTGGCCTCGATGAAGATGGCTCCGACCCCGCCGCGCGCTCGCGCCTGGTGATAGGCCAGCAGATCGTCGGTCGGCAGGTAGTCGTGCACGAGCCCCGTCTGGTGCGAGCTCGAGATCACGCGGTTGCGCACCGTCACCGGGCCGATCGATGCCGGTGAGAGAAGAGTGGCGTATTGACCCCGAGCCCCCACGGCCGGGCAACATACACTGCGACGATGAACGCACGCGAATGGCTGGCCGCGTACGCCGAGAAGCTCGGTACGGAGCCACCGACGACCGAGGAGTTCTCGAAGCTGCTGGACGTCGCCGCCGAGGCGGCTCACTCGTCAGAGCGGGTGGCCGCGCCGGTTGCGTGCTGGCTCGTGGCCATGGCCGGGGTGGAGCCCCACCAGGCGGTGGAGCTGGCCCGCGAGGTGCAAGCCGCAGACTCCGAGTCCTAGATGGGCTCGCGGCCGTACGACGTCGTGGTGTTCGGCGCCACCGGGTTCACCGGCGCCCTGACCGCGGAGTATCTGGCCGCCCATGCGCCGCCCGAGACCCGCTGGGCGCTCGCCGGGCGGAACATGAGCAAGCTCGAGCAGGTGCGTTCGCGCCTGGGTGCCGGATCCGCGGAGCTTCCGCTACTGCAGGCCGATGTGAACGACGTGCCGTCCCTGCAGGCCGTGGCGGAGGCGACCAAGGTTCTCATCACGACGGTCGGGCCGTACATCCGGTACGGCGAGCCGCTGGTGGCCGCGTGTGCTGCGGCGGGGACCGACTACGTTGACCTGACCGGGGAGCCCGAGTTCGTCGATCGGATGTGGCTGGGCTACCACGAGCAGGCCTCGGGCTCCGGGGCGCGGATCGTGCACTCGTGTGGGTTTGACTCGATCCCGTACGACCTGGGGGCGCTGTTCACGGTGGAGCAGCTACCGGACGCCGTCCCGATCGCGCTTGAAGGATTCGTGCGAGTCGGCGGAACCTTCTCCGGTGGCACGTATCAGTCGACGATCGAGATCCTGTCGCGGCTCCGGCAGAGCGCTTCGGTCGCCCGCGATCGCCGCGCGCGCGAGCCCGGGCCGTCCCCGTCCGATCGGCGTGTGCGCGGGGTGTCGGGTGCGCCCCACCACGACGAGTTCGGCGGCGGCTGGGTGGCCCCGATCCCGACCATCGACCCCGTGACCGTACTGCGTTCGGCCCGGGCGCTCGATCGATACGGCCCGGATTTCAGCTACAGCCACTATCTGGCGGTCAAACGCCTGCCGGTGCTGGTCGGGTTGGCCGGCGGGGCGGCCGGCATGATCGCGCTGGCGCAGCTGCCCCCGACCCGCAACGCGCTGCGCAAGCTGAAGAGCTCGGGGGAGGGACCGTCGCCCGAGCAGCGCGCGAAGTCGTGGTTCCGGGTGCGCTTCCGGGCGCGAGCGGACGGGCGGACGGTTCACACCCAGGTCTCGGGCGGCGATCCCGGTTACGGCGAGACGTCCAAGATGCTGGCCGAGTCGGCCCTGTGCCTGGCCTTTGACGAGCTCCCGGAGCGCGCCGGTCAGCTCACCCCGGCGGTGGCGATGGGCGATGCTTTGTTGGACCGGCTCCAGCGGGCCGGGATCAAGTTCGAGCAACTGAACGACGGTTGAGCATCAATGGCCGACAACTGGACGACGACTGATATTTCAGATCAGAGCGGGAGGGTGGCGATCGTGACCGGGGCCAACAGCGGCCTGGGGCTCGCTACGGCGCGGGAGCTGGCTCGCGCGGGCGCGCAGGTCGTGATCGCGAGCCGGAGCGCGGCCAAGGGGGACCATGCCGCCGCAAGCATCCGGGCGAGCGTCCCGAATGCTTTGCTGGAGGTCGCGCCGCTCGACCTGGCCGACCTGTCGTCGGTCCGGGAGTTCGCCGCCGGCTTCGCTGCTTCGGATCGCGCCCTCGACCTGCTGATCAACAACGCCGGCATCATGGCCGCGCCACGCCGGCTCACCAAGGACGGGTTCGAGAGCCAGTTCGGCACGAACCACCTCGGCCACTTCGCGCTCACCGGCCTGCTGCTCCCGACGCTTCTGAAGGCGCCGGCACCACGGGTGGTCACGGTCTCGAGCTTCCTCCACCGTCGCGGCACCATGCGCTTCGACGATCTCCAGGGCGAGCGCAAGTACGACCGCTGGGGCGCCTACGGCCAGTCCAAGCTGGCCAACCTGATGTTCTGCTTCGAGCTCCAGCGGCGCGCTACCGAGGCGGGCGTCCCACTGATCAGCACCGCGGCGCATCCTGGCTACTCGAGCACCAATCTTCAGTTCGCCGCGACCGACCGCTTCTATGAGAAGGCGTTCGGGTGGATCGGCAATCGCCTGATCGCGCAGAGCGCGGACATGGGCGCGCTCCCGACCCTGTACGCCGCCACGGTCCCCGACCTCCCCGGTGGAACGTTCGTCGGGCCCGGGGGCCGCAAGCAACAGCGCGGGTATCCGACGGTCGTAACCGCGGAGCGCAAGGCGTACGACGAGGAGGACTGGCGGCGCTTGTGGGAGGTCTCCGAGCAGCTGACCGGCGTGCATTATGCGTTCGTCCCCGCGGGGAGGCCGGCATGACCGACGTGCGTCCCGCCGGGGCTCGTCTCGAGGGGACCGATTTCCGAGCCGACGGTGCGGCCGTGCTCGAGTGGGCGGCTCGCTATCTCGAGCGCGTCGGCGAGTTGCCGGTGCTGGCCCAGGTCACGCCGGGTGAGATTCGGTCGAAGCTGCCCACCACCGCGCCCGAGGATCCCGAGCCGTTCTCCGCGGTGCTGAACGACCTCGACGAGATCCTGCTGCCCGGCGTCACGCACTGGCAGCACCCCCGCTACTTCGCGTACTTCGCGACCAGCGCATCCGAGCCGGGGATCCTGGCCGAGCTGCTGTCGGCGACGCTCAACACGATCGCGATCCTGTGGCGGACATCGCCGGCGTCGACCGAGCTCGAGGGAGTGGTGCTCGACTGGACCGCGGAGCTGCTGGGCCTGCCGAGCGGCTGGCACGGGCACATCGAGGACACCGCCTCGACCTCGACGTTCGCCGCGATCATCGCAGCCCGCGAGGCCACCGGCCGCGACCTGATCCTCTGCTCCGAGCAGGCGCACTCGTCGATCGACAAGGCGGCGCGGATGCTCGGGATGCGGATGCGCAAGGTGCCGGTCGACGCCGAGTTCCGGATGCGGCCCGACGCGCTAGGCGAAAGCTTGGGTGAAGCTGCCGTTGTCGTGGCCACAGTTGGTACGACTGCGGTCACAGCGGTGGATCCGGTGCCGGAGATCGCGGATCTGTGTGCGGCGAGCGGGACGTGGCTGCACGTCGACGCGGCCTACGCCGGTGCGGCCATGGTGTGCCCCGAGTTCCGGTGGGCGTTCGCCGGGGTCGAACGGGCCGACTCGCTCGTGTTCAACCCCCACAAGTGGATGCTGACGCCGATGGACTGCTCGCTGCTGTGGACCAGCCGCCCGGACGATTTCCGCGCTGCCTTCAGCCTGATCCCCGAGTACCTGCGCACGCCCGACGCCGAGGACGCGCTCAGCCTGAGCGAGTACGGGCCCGCGCTCGGCCGGCGCTTCCGCTCGCTCAAGCTGTGGGCGGTGCTCCGCTGCCATGGCCGCAGCGGCCTGCAGCGGCACATTCGCAGCGGGGTCGAGCTGGCCGAGAAGTTCGAGGGCTGGGTGGCCGAGGCCGACGGCTGGGAGCTGTGCGCGCCCCGTCACTTCTCGGTCGTGTGCTTCCGGCTCGAGGGCGGTGACGACCGGAACCGGGCGCTGCTCGAACGGGTCAACGCGAGCGGTGAGATCTTCATCTCGCACTGCGTGCTGAACGGCCGCTACGTGCTGCGGCTCGCCGTCGGCCAGATGAGCACCACCGAGGACGACGTGCGCCGCGCCTGGGACGCGCTCCGTCGCGAGGCGGCGCGAGCGTGATCGGCGATCGTTGGGGAGTGACTCCCGCTGAGACGCGCCGTCGCTATCCATGCGACGAGCTAGTGGCGAATCCCGTACTGGAGGCCTGGCGCGGTGTGACGGTGCGGGCCCGGCCCGATCGCGTCTGGCCATGGCTGGTACAGCTCCGTCTCGCCCCGTACTCCTACGACTGGCTGGACAACCTCGGGCGGCGATCGCCGCAGCAGTTGTGCGGGCTCGAGGACCCGGTGCCCGGCGAATCCTTCACTGCGGCCTTCGGAGGAAGGCCGGTCGGTCGCGTCCTCGCCGTGAGGCCGGGGGAGCACCTGACCGGACGGATCATGGGAGCGGTGGCGTCCTACGTGCTGGTGCCGGACGGCACATCGACGCGGCTGCTGATGAAACTAGTGACGCACCGCGGTCGTGCGTTCGCGCCGTTTCTCTCGCTCGGCGATCTGATCATGGCCCGGCGTCAGCTGCTCAACCTGGCTCGCCTCGCCGAGCGGCCGCAGGCGACCTGACCGCCACCCGGGGGTCGTGCTCTACCGCAGATGCTCCCCGGCACCTCGTTCGCCCCGTCCATCCAGAACGTCTCATGCGGATTCGAGGCCACCGAGATGGGGGCGTACTAACCGGCGGGTCGCCACTTCGCGAACTGGCGGGAGTTGGCGCGGGCGTTCTGGGGGCTCGGGTAGGCGAGGATGATTCAGGGCATGCCTGCCACGGTGAAGGTCCGCGGCGACGCGGTCATCCGCACCGAGCCCGACGAGGCGCTGGTGTGGATCACGCTCACGGCGCTCGCCGACACGGCCAGCGCCGGGCTGGCGGACGTCTCGACGCGCGCCAACGCACTGGTGGCGCTGCTCGAATCGCTCGGGATCGCGAAGGCCGCGCGCTCGACGACGGGCATCACCGTCCACGAGGAGTTCGACCACGTCGCCGAGGGGCGACGGTCGCTTGGCCACCGGGCGACCACGCGAGTGTCGGTGCGCCTGACGGACCACGAGACGATCGGCCGCCTGATCGAGCGGGCGGTTCAGGAGCTGGGCGCACACATCGACGGACCGCACTGGCAGATCTCGCCGGACAATCCCGTCCGGCTGGAGGCCGCGCGCCAAGCTGCCGCCGACGCGCAGCGCAAGGCGCGCGCCTACGCGGAGGGGATCGGCGGCAAGCTTGGCCCGCCGTTAGAGCTGTCCGAGGCCGACGCGCAGCACATCCCGGTCCGCGCCAGGGCCGCGGCGCAGCGATTCCCGGGCGGCGATCCCGTTCCGGTGGAGCCGGGCGAGCAGGAAGTCTCCGCTTCGATTCACATCACGTTCGGGCTCCAATAGGGAACAGCCCGAGCAGGCGCGCGGCGGCGGCGCGACCGCCCGTGATCGTGAGCCGGCCGGCGGCGAGCGCGTCGTCGAGCGAGCTCCCGTGCCACAGGATCGCTTGCAGCGTCGCCGGATCCGCCTCGATCGTGGCGAGCGGGTCCGAGACGCTTCCGTGCGCGATATCGAGCTGCGTGTCGGTGGGCCGGACCTCGAACGGCTGGCCGGCCAACCGGATCTCGTAGGTGGTGCCGATCAGCCCGTCCGCCCGCGCCGGGTGGTAGAGCGTCTTGAGCGCGAGCATGAACGCGTCGACTCCGAGCGTCTCGTGGCCGTTCGGGAACGGAGCCCGGCTGCCCCAGCGACCGAGGCCGAGCACGACCGGCTCGAGCTCGCGGCCCCAGTCGGTCAACCGGTAGACGCGCGAGCCGGCGGGTGGGGGCAGCTGGTCGCGGGAGACGACGCCGGCCTCCTCAAGCTCGCGCAGCCGCTGGGAGAGGATGTCGGGGCCCAGACGCGGCAGGCCCGCGCGCAGATCGGTGAACCGCTTGGGGCCGAGCAGCAGCTCGCGGACGACCAGGATCGCCCACCGCTCGCCGATGACGTCGAGCGCGCGCGCGATGCCGCACGCGTCTCCGTATGTCCGCCTTCCGGCCATGATCGTCGGATCCTACCACTTGACAGTACGGTAGACCAACTATAGAGTTGGTTTTTCCAACCAACGATCTCTCTGCTGAGGTGAACGTATGAGCGAGCGAGACAGTTATCCGGCCGGCGTGCCGTGTTGGGTTGACAACCTGGTCCCGGACCCCAAGCGGGCGATGGCGTTCTACGGCGAGCTGTTCGGGTGGGAGTTCGACGGGCCGGGCCCGGGCCCGGGCGATTACTACGTGGCGCGGCTACGGGGCCAGGACGTGGCCGGCGTGGGCCGCGCGCCCGAAGGCGTGCAGCCGGGGTGGAACACGTACGTGTCGGTGACCTCGGCCGACGATGCGGCGCGGGCGGCGGCGGCCGCCGGTGGCCGGGTCGTCGCGGAGCCGTTCGACGTGCTCCCGGCCGGGCGCCTGGCCGCGATCGAGGATCCGACCGGCGGGCTGTTCGGCGTCTGGCAGGCGGCGGAGCGCCAGGGATGTCAGCTCGTCAACGAGGCGAGCGCCTACTCGATGAGCGTGCTGCACACCGGCGAACCGGAGACGGCCGGTGCCTTCTACCGCGAGCTGTTTGGCTGGGAGGCCGAGGGGTTCGGGGCGCCCGGGCTCAGTCTGCTGCGCCTGCCGGGCTTCGTGGGCGGCGAGCCCCAGCAGCCGGTGCCGCGCGACGTGGTGGCGGTGATGGCGCCGCCCGCCGGCGAGACGGCGCCGACGGTCTGGGCCGTCGGTTTCTGGGTGACGGAGGCCGATGCCCTCGCGAACGAGGTGTCCGGTTTGGGCGGCAGCGTGGTGATACCGCCGTTCGACTCGATCCCGAGCCGCCAGGCTCTCCTCTCCGATCCCTTTGGCGCGCCGTTTTCGGTGAGCACCGCGGCGCACTGACTGGCGGCGCGAGGGGGACAACTCGACACTCGCTTCCGGTCGCAGCGCGAATGTGGCGAAAGTACTGCGATGGGAGCCTGAACCTGCATTCACCGCAAGCGGGCGGGCGACTGTCGAGTTAGTACCACCGGAAAGAGGTGTATCGGCGCTAAGGGGCCGAACCGATGGGGCTCCGCCGGTCGAGGGGGTGGGTCGGTGGGCCGCCTGCGGCGGCGTCCGTCGGATGTGGCGCGGCAGGCCGCGTCTGTGAGGCATGGAGGCCGAACGCGGCCGTCGCCGCGACCGCCATTACGCCCGTAATCCGTGCCGGGCGGCGTGATCGCGACCACCCCGCCGGGCCCGGACGCCCGGCGGAACGGCCCCGGGGAATTCGGCGCCTGCACACCTGGGATGAGGCACCGG
>DATJRS010000233.1:0-10262 GCA_035504535.1 Solirubrobacteraceae bacterium
ATTCAACTGTTCGACCTGCAGGCTCATCCGGCCCGCCACCCGCTCGACAAACGGGGTCTTGGTCTGAAGCCCGGGGCCGGCGACCCGAACGAACTTTCCGAAGCGCTCGACAATCGCCCGCTCCTGCTGCTCGACGGTGAAGAAAAACAACGGCATCTGTGCCCCCTTTCCAGGGCTGGGACTCAGCGCTCGCCGATCCCGACCGGCGCGTGTTTGGCATAAGCAAGTTAAGCACCACGAAAGCCCGTGATCGAGGAGTACCTTCACGTCGTATGAGCGAGACGTCCAACGCCGCCGAGTTCGTCGGCTATCAGCCGGACGAGCGACTTCTGGGCGAGGACCTGGGCAAGCTCCCCGCCGCCCTCGGCCATCCCGAGGCCATCCCCCGCAGCCATCGGCACACCCGGATCGTCGGGACTGGCGCGACCCTCACTGCGGCCTCGCTGGTGATCGGCGTCCTGCTCGTCCTGTTTGGCGTGGTCGATGCTGTCGCGAGCGGCTTCGATTTGGCGGCGATCGTGGCCGTTGTGCTGGGCGCGGTGCTCATCTCCACCCACTGGGGCTGGGTTCACGTGGCGGAGCTGACCGCGAACTCGCTCGAGGGACACACCAACGTCGAGATCGTCGAGCGTCGCCAGCAGTGGCTCGCGTCGATCGAGCCCTACACCCACTTCGAGGTCAGCACCGAGGTCCAGGACGATGGCTCGATCGCGATCTGCTCCACGCGCCACCGTCCCGTCCATGCCGGCGAGCGGCACTTCACGTTCGTACGCGAGCTCGAACATCGCGAGCTTCACCCGCCGGACGAGCCGGCCGCGGAGGTCACCGAACGGGCCGAGACCTTGCGACGCGAGGCGGCGCTCGCCACCGAGCGGGAACACGAGCGCTACGAGATCGCCGCCGACGCCTACCGCACCGCCCTGGCCGACCGAGAGGACGAGGAGCAGCGGCGCCTCGCCCAGCGCGCCGCCTCCGAGGCGCTATCGCGGCAGATCAACACGAATCTGCGCGAGCCTCCGCTGATCGAGTAACGCGTCGATGAGCGTTACCACAGAGGCGGTCCCGTTCAGCGGTCGGACCGCGTGGGCGAGGAACCTCGCCGCGCCCGTCCGCAGCTTCTTGAGCACGGAGGCTGGCGGGGCGTTCGTCATGCTCGGCGCCGCGATCGCCGCGCTGGTGTGGGCGAACTCGCCGTGGTGGCACACGTACGAGTCGGTGTGGAACACCGAGCTTTCGATCCACGTGGGAAGCACGGGGATCGCCGCCGACTTCCGTACCTGGGTCAACGAGGGACTGATGACGCTGTTCTTCCTCGTCGTCGGCCTCGAGGCCAAGCGCCAGCTCGACCTCGGAGAGCTCCGCGAACGCAGCCGGCTTGCGGTTCCCGTGTTCGGGGCGATCGGCGGCGTCACGGTACCGATACTCATCTACCTCGCATTCAACGCCGGCCGAGCAGGGGGGCACGGGTGGGGCGCGGCGATGTCGAGCGACACGGCGTTCGCGCTCGCGGCGGTGGCGCTCGTGACTCCCCGGACCGCAACCCGGATTCGGGTGTTCCTGCTCACCCTGGCCGTGGCGGACGACCTGGCGGCGCTCGTGGTGATCGCGACCGTTTACACCACTCACGTCTCTGTGCTCGCGCTTGGCGTCGCGGTCGCGTTGTTCGGGGCGCTCGTGGCGCTGCGCTATGCGCCGTTCGGACGAGCCGCGATTTCGGTCGGGCTCGCCGTCGGGATCTGGGTCGCGATGTTCAAGTCCGGCATCGACCCGGTCATCTCTGGACTGGCGATCGGGCTCGCGACCAGCGCCTACCCGCCGTCGCGCGACGATCTGGAGCGGGCGACGACGCTGACCCGCGAGTTCCGCGAGCAGCCGACGCCCGAGCTTGCTCGCTCCGCCGGTCAGAGCCTGCAGGCGGCGATCTCGCCCAACGAGCGGCTCCAGTACGAGCTCCACCCGTGGACGAGCTACGTGATCGTGCCGCTGTTCGCGCTCGCCAACGCGGGAATACACATGACCTCGACCCTGCTGAGCGACGCGGTCTCCTCGCCGATCACGTGGGGGATCCTGCTCGGGTACGTCGTGGGCAAACCCATCGGGGTGTTCACCGGCGCGTGGATCGCCTCGCGACCGGCGTTTCATGGACCCCGGTCGCCGATCAGCGAACCGGTGCTGCTGACCGCGGGCGCGTGCGCCGGCATCGGCTTCACCGTCTCGATTCTCGTGTCGAGCCTCGCCTTCACCGGCATCGAGCTCGACGAGGCGAAGCTCGGGACGCTCTGCACGGTGTTGGTCGCGCCGGCGCTGGCGTGGGCCTTGACCCGCCTGATCCGCCGGTTGCCCGAGACGCTTCGCGCGCGTCAGGTTGCCCGCACCGCCGAGGACATCCTCGACCTCACGGCCGACGTCGATCCCGAGTACGACCACATCCGCGGCCCCGATGACGCCCCGGTCACGCTGGTGGAGTACGGGGATTTCGAGTGCCCGTACTGCGGGATGGCCGAAGGCACGATCCGAGAGCTCCTCGCCCAGCACGGCGGTGACGTCCGATACGTCTGGCGCCACTTGCCGCTCAGCGACGTCCACCCGAGCGCGCAGCTCGCCTCCGAGGCGTCCGAAGCCGCCGCGGCGCAGGGCAAGTTCTGGGAGATGTACGACGCGCTGCTCGGCCATCAGGGGGAGCTGACGCCGCGCGATCTCACCAATTACGCCACTGAGCTGGGCCTCGACGTTGAGCGCTTCAAGGATGAGCTGCGGACCCGCGCTTATGCCCAGCGCGTGAGCGAGGACGTCGCCAGCGCCGACGAGAGCGGAGTGTCGGGCACGCCGACGTTCTTTATCAACGGCCGGCGCCATTACGGCGTCTACGACCTGGACACTCTGACCTCGGCGGTCCGCGCCGCCAAGACCCGAGCGCTGCAGCTCGCCGCTGCGATGCCGCCGCTCGAACAGACTCCGGCCTGACCGGACTCCGGCTCGCTCAGCCCGACCGATCGCCCGCTCACTCGCTCCCTCGCTCGCTCGCCCGCTCCCCGCTCCCCGCTCCCGCTCCCCGCTCACCCGCCGGCGATAGTTGTGGGGACAACTATCATGCTATCCTCAGTCTCATCATGGAACTTGGACTAGCCACCTTCGCCGACCTAGCGTCGGGAGTCAGCCCGGAGCAGCGCATGCGCGAGCTACTCGAGGAGGCCGAGCTGGCCGACCAGCTCGGGCTCGACGTGTTCGCCGTCGGCGAGCATCACCGCGAGGACTTTCTCGTGTCCTCGCCCGCCGTCGCGCTTGCCGCAATCGCGGCGCGGACCGAGCGGATCCGGCTCTCGAGCGCAGTCACCGTGCTCAGCTCGGACGACCCGGTCCGTGTCTTCCAGCAGTTCGCCCACCTGGACCTGATCTCGGGCGGCCGGGCCGAGATCATGGCCGGGCGCGGATCATTCATCGAGTCCTTCCCTCTCTTCGGCCACGACCTCGACGACTACGACGAGTTGTTCGCCGAGAAGCTCGAGCTGTTGCTCCGAATCCGCGAGTCGACGCACGTGACCTGGTCGGGTCGTCACCGGGCTCCGCTGAACGACGCCGGCGTGTGGCCGCGGCCCGTCCAGGATCCGCTCCCCGTCTGGGTGGCGGTCGGCGGAACGCCGCAGTCGGTGGTTCGCGCCGGCGCGCTGGGCTTGCCCCTGACCGTCGCCATCATTGGCGGTCAGCCCGAGCGGTTCGTGCCGCTGGTCGACCTGTACCGCCACGCGTTCGCGGCGGCCGGCCACGATCCGGCGGATGCGCGGGTCGCGATCAACACGCATGCCTTCGTCGGCGAGACCTCGGGGGCGGCCGATCGAGCCTTCGCCGCGCCCTACCTGGCGATGATGAACCGCATCGGCCGGGAGCGCGGTTGGCCGCCGTCCGGACGACCCGAATATGACGCGCTGCGCTCACCCCGCGGCGCTCTGGCCGCCGGTTCGCCGAGCGAGGTCGCCGAGAAGATCCTGTTCGAGCACGAGCTGTTCGGCAACCAGCGCTACGTCGGCCAGATGAGCGTCGGAGCGGTGGCACACGCAGACGTCATGCGCTCGATCGAGCTGTTCGGAACCGAGGTCGCGCCCGTGGTGCGGGCTGAGGTCGAGCGGCGCGAGCCTACGCCGGCACTCGCCGGTCCAGCGCCCGAACCAGCCTGACCAAGACGATCGCAGGCTCATAGATCACGTGCGCGCGCGTGAAACGCAGAACGTCGAAGCCAGCATCGCGATAGTAGAGGTCCTTCTCGCGGTCGTTCTGGAACGCCCGCGGACCTGCATGGAAGCCGTGGCTGTCGAGCTCGACGATCAGCTTGTGCGACCGCCACAGGAAGTCCGGCTTGTACGGACCGAACCGCACATTCACCTCGGGGATGGGCAGCCGCCCGTCCCGGATCAGCTTGAGCATGGCCTTCTCCGCCCGTGAACGAGTGATCGTCATGGCCGACTCATCGCCGAGAATCGCCGCCAGCCGGGCGGCGCCCCGGCGTCCCCGGTGGCGTCTCAGCACCTGCTCGATCTCTCGCTTGCTCAACAGCCGCTTCGCGAGCCCCTCATCTATCACGCCCGGAAGGTCCGACGGCGACGTCGCCGCAACCTCCAGACAAACCCTTGGCGGCGAACTCACCCACAGACCCTCGCGGCGGCGCAGCTCCCGCCGGTCGATCTCGCGGATCCGATGCACCCGGAGTCCCTCCCGAGACGCGATGGAACGGCCGACGACCGAGACATCGACGACCGCGGGCGCCTGCGGCGTCAGCCCCCACACGAACGCGGACGACAGCTGGCTGAGAAAGCTCTTCTCGCCGCACGCGATCAGCGCGGCCTGCTCGAGCGCCAACGGTGGTAGCTCGCCGCAGCCGAACGAGTAGACGCCCTGGAACATGACATGTAGCCGCCCGGCGGCGAGCCGATACTCGATCGCTCGCTTGCCGATCCCGCACGCATGCAGTTGCTCCGCATCCACGATCGTCCGCTGCGTCGCGGCGATCCGCCCCGCCGCCGCGTCTCCCTCCGCGCCAGCCACCGTACTAACGACGCACTCGGCGCCCTCCCGCCGGCGAGTGCGCGGTTGGCAACGTGGGACATGCCTGGGCATGCACTCGCCCGGTGTAGGTCGGCGAGTGATGGGTTAGTACGGCTGAATCAGCGGGCATGGCGCCAAGTGTCCACCCGCCACCCCGAAACCGGCCCAAATGCAGGCGGTTTGGTGCAGAGTTGGAACCGAGCCGTGACTCGCGAACGCGCCGCTCCGCCCCAGACGGGATCATGCAGCCGATGCGCGTAGCGCTATTTGCCACCTGTCTGGTCGACGCGCTCTTCCCCGACGCCGGCAAGGCGACCGTGACGATCCTCGAGCGCCTCGGCCAGACCGTCGAGTTCCCGCTCGAGCAGACCTGCTGCGGCCAGATGCACGCCAACAGCGGCTACTTCGAGCCCAAGCTGGTCCGCCGCTACGTCGACACGTTCAGCGAATACGACGCAATCGTGGTCCCGTCCGGGTCGTGCGCGGGTGCGATCCGCCACCAGCACGTGATGATCGCCAAAACCGCCAACGACAACGAGCTCGCAGCCAGAGCCCAACAAACCGCCGAGAAGACCTACGAGCTCTCCCAGTTCCTGGTCGACGTTCTGCACACCGAGGACGTCGGCGCCTACTTCCCGCATCGGGTCACCTACCACCCCACCTGCCACTCGGTCCGCATGCTCCACGTAGGCGACCGCCCGGTGCGCCTGCTCAAGAGAGTCCACGGCATCGAGCTCGTCGACCTTCCCCGCAACGACGAATGCTGCGGGTTCGGCGGCACGTTCTCGATCAAGAACCCGGATGTGTCGGCCGCGATGCTCGCCGACAAGATGGAGGCGGTGATCGAGACCGGCGCCGAGGTCCTGTGCGCCGGCGACCGATCGTGCCTGATGCACATCGGCGGCGGGCTTGACCGGATCCGCGCCGGGGTCCGCACGCTGCACCTCGCGGAGATCCTCGCGAGCACCGACCAGGCGCCCGCATGACGACCGGCGAGCTCATCTGGGACAGCGAGGGCTGGCCGGGTCCCGATTTCGCGCACAACGCCAGGCAGGCCGTCGAAAACTCGCAACTGCGACGCAACGTCCGCAAGGCCACGGGCACGATCAGACAAAGACGGGCGGGTCTCGTCGCCGAGACGCCCGATTGGCAGGAGCTGAGACATGCCGGCGCCGCGGTCAAGGACGACGTCCTGCACCACCTCGACGCCTATCTCGAGCAGTTCGAGCGAGCCGCCGCGGCGCGTGGCGCGCACGTGCACTGGGCGCGCGACGCAGACGAAGCGACGCAAACGGTCACCGGCATCGTCGAAGCGACCGGGCACAAAGAGGTGATCAAGGTCAAGTCGATGGCGACCCAGGAGATCGGCCTGGTGAAGGCCCTCGAGACCCAAGGGATCACCGCCCACGAAACCGACCTGGCCGAGATGATCATCCAGCTGTCGCACGACCGCCCGAGCCACATCGTCGTGCCGGCGCTCCACCGCAACCGCGCCGAGATCCGGCGGATCTTCCGCGAGAACATGCCGGACGCGCCGCGCGACCTGACCGACGACCCACACCAACTGGCCGAGGCGGCACGACTGCATCTCAGGCGCCTCTTCCTGAAGACCAAGGTGGCGATCACCGGCGCGAACTTCGCGATCGCCGAGACCGGCGGGCTGCTGGTCGCCGAGTCCGAGGGCAACGGCCGGATGTGCCTGACCCTCCCGGAGACGCTGATCAGCGTGGTCGGGATCGAGAAGCTGATCCCCACCTTCCGCGACCTCGAGGTGTTCCTGCAACTCCTTCCCCGCTCGTCGACCGGCGAGCGCATGAACCCGTACAACTCCGTCTGGACGGGCGTCACGCAGAACGACGGACCGCAGGACGTTCACATCGTCCTCCTCGACAACGGGAGGACGAAAGCCCTCGCCGACCACATCGGGCGACAGGCGCTCAGGTGCATCCGCTGCGCCGCCTGCCTCAACGTGTGCCCGGTGTACGAGCGGACCGGCGGCCACGCGTACGGTGCCACCTACCCGGGCCCGATCGGCGCGATCCTCACCCCGCTGATGGCCGGCGTCGAGCACGCTCCCGAGCTTCCGTTCGCGTCCTCGCTGTGCGGCGCCTGCTACGAGGTGTGCCCGGTCGAGATCGACATCCCGACCGTGCTCGTGAAGCTCCGCCACGACGCGGTCGGAGCCCAGCACCACCGAGCCCAGGACGCGACGTTCGCCGCGGCGGCGAACGCCATGAGCGGGAGGCGGCGATGGACTGCGGCGCTCAAGCTCGCCCCACTCCTCAAATTGATCAAGCACGGCGGCCCCCCGCCGCTGAGCCGCTGGACGCGAACGCGCGATCTCCCCGACCCTCCGGAAGAGTCGTTCCGCGAATGGTGGACCAGGCGCCGATGACCGCCGCCCGCGACGAGATCCTGACCCGGATTCGCGGTGCGCTCGGACCAAACCCCGCGCCCGCAACCGACGTCCCCCGCGGGTACCGGACCACCACGCACGACGGACTCGAGACCTTCCTGCAACGCCTCGCCCACTACGAGGCGCGCGCGATCCAGACGACGGAGAACGACCTCGCGGCCACCGTCCGCGACGCGCTCGAATATCGCAACGCCCGCGACGTCATCGCGCCCGATGGGGTCCCGGATAGCTGGCTGACCACCGTGAATCCAATAAAAGACACGCCCCCACTCGGCAACGACGCCCTCGATGCTGCCGACGGCGTGCTCACCACGTGCGCGCTCGCGATCGCCCAGACCGGGACGATCGTGCTCGACGGGGGCCCGGGCATGGGCCGGCGCGCGCTCACCCTGCTGCCCGACTATCACCTGTGCGTGGTCAGAACCGACCAGATCGTCCCCTCGGTACCTGAGGCCATCAACGCAATCGACCCGACCCGCCCGCTGACGTTCATTTCGGGCCCGTCCGCCACCGTCGACATCGAGATGGTCCGCGTCAAGGGCGTCCACGGCCCCCGGACGCTCGACGTGATCCTCGTCGCGGCGCACGAATAGGCGCCCGAATAGACTCGCGCCCGTGCATACCCAGGTGGGCATCGTCGGGGCCGGTCCCGCGGGCCTGACGCTCGCGATGCTGCTGCACCGTGAGGGCCTCGACTGCGTCGTGCTCGAGGCGCGCGACCGGGAGTACGTCGAGAAGCGCGTCCGCGCCGGGCTGCTCGAGCAGAACACGGTCGACCTGCTCCACGGGCTCGGCGTCGCCGAGCGGCTCGACCGCGAAGGCCTCGAGCACAACGGCATATACCTCCGTTACAACGGCGAGAACCACTATGTGAACATGGCCGGGCTGACCGGACGCCACATCACGATCTACGGTCAGCAGGAGGTCGTCAAGGACCTCACCCAGGCGTTGCTCGACCGCGGCGTTCCGGTCCTGTTCGAGGTCGGCGATGTCGCCCTCCACGACATCGAGACCGGCCACCCCCGGATCACCTACACGCACGATGGGCAGACCGACGAGCTGACCTGCGACGCGATCGCGGGATGCGACGGCTTCCACGGCGTCAGCCGGCCGACGATCGCCGAGCATCTCACCGAGTACGACTACGAATACGAGTTCGGCTGGCTCGGGATCCTCGCGGAGGCGCAGCCCGCCACCCACGAGCTGATCTACGCCTGGCACGGGAACGGATTCGCGCTGTACACGATGCGCTCGGAGAGGATCAGCCGCCTGTACCTCCAGGTCCCCGTCGACGAAGACATCGGCAACTGGCCCGACGAGCGCATCTGGAGCGAGCTGACGACACGCCTGGGCGACGTCAACAGCGGCCCGATCGTCGACAAGGGCATCACCCCGATGCGTTCTTTCGTCGCCGAGCCGATGCAGCACGGCCGTCTGTTCCTGGCCGGCGACTCGGCCCACATCGTTCCGCCCACCGGCGCCAAGGGGCTGAACCTCGCGATCAACGACGTCCGGATCCTGGCGCCGGGGCTGATCGAGCTCGCCCGCGAGGGACGGACCGACCGCCTCGACGGCTATACCAGCGCTGCGCTGGGCCGCGTCTGGCGCGCCCAGGACTTCTCCAACTACATGACGCAGATGCTCCACGACCTCGGCGGCGGCCCGTTCCAGCGCCGGCTCCAGCTCGCGCGGATGGAGTACGTCGCACGGTCGGAGGCGGCGGCGCGGAGCCTCGCCGAGAACTACGTCGGCCTCCCGGCCGAGCCGGAGTTCTAGGAAAGCCAGTGGCCGGCATCGCCTATACGCGCGGACTCCACGAACTCGGCGACGGGCTGTACGCGTATCTCCAGCCCGACGGCGGCTGGGGCTGGAGCAACGCCGGGCTGATCACCGACGCGGGAACCTCTCTGCTGGTCGACACGCTCTTCGACCTGACTCTGACAAGAGACATGCTCGACGCGATGGCCCCGGTCACGAACAGCAAACCGATCGAGCAGGCGTTCAACACCCACGGGAACGGCGATCACTGGTTCGGCAACTCGCTGCTTCCCGACAACATCCCGATCGTGGCCAGCGCCGGCGCGATCGCCGACATGAAGGCGGCGCCGGCCGCGGCGGTCAACGTGCTGTTCAACGACCTCGACCTGGGCCCCGAATTCGAAGAGTTCGCCATCCAATCGATGCGCAAATTCGACTTCGCGTCGGTGATCGAGCGACTCCCCACCGAATCATTCGAGGGCCGGCACGAGCTTCGAGTCGGCGATCGCGCGGTCCACCTGATCGAGCTCGGCCCGGCACACACTCACGGAGACGCGATCGCCCACGTGCCCGACGCGAACCTCGTGTTCACCGGCGACATCCTGTTCATCGAGGGCACCCCGATCATGTGGGCCGGCCCCGTGCTGAACTGGCTGGGCGCGTGCGACCGGATCATCGAGCTGGACGCGAGGACGATCGTCCCCGGCCACGGCCCGGTCACCGACTCGTCGGGCGTCCGCGACGTCAAGCGCTACCTCACGTATGTGTGCGAACAGGCGACGCAACGGTTCGAAGCGGGGATGGACGAGACGGAAGCCGCGGACGACATCGACATCAGCGACTTTCGCGACTGGGGCGACCCCGAGCGGATCGCCACCAACGTCGCCACGATCTACCGCGAGCTCGACCCCTCGCTCCCCCCGATCACGCCACCGGAGCTGTTCGTCCGCATGGCCCAGTGGAGCGCCCGGCACTAACCCGCGATGCGACTGATCACGCTCGAAGAGCACTACCGGGCGCCGATGCTGAAGTCCGTCGGGGCCCTCCCCGA
>DATJRS010000234.1:0-25609 GCA_035504535.1 Solirubrobacteraceae bacterium
AAAACCCGACTCGGGTCTTTAGCCAGGCCGCTCTAGCAGCCAGAGAAACGGTTGCCGCGGGGGCCCGCCGACACTCGCCCGCACCGTCCCGATCACGCGTGGGACGAGCACACCGGCAAGCGCCAGTAGCGCCGCAACAAAAAAGAAAAAGAAGAACCCAGAACCCCCACCCGGCGCACCGCCGACCAGGGGCGCTGACGGCAACGGCGACACCGGGGCGGCGGGACCGACCAGCGACTCCACCACGCGCTCCCGGCCATCCGAGCCGGTCGTCCCTGCCGGCCGGCCAACGATCGAACCCGTCGCCAGCGCGGCATGCCCGAGCCCGGGAAAAGTCACCGGCGAGATCTCAAGTCCGTTCCGAGCCGGGGTCGAACGAACGAGTACGGGCTGCGCGCCCCCGGGACGGGCGGACCGAACCGTCCCGGGAGCGGCAACAGGCGCAGCCGAACCGGTGGCTGCCGAAGCCGAGGCGCGGATCGCGCTCGACGCCGGTGCGGTCTGCGCCACGGGGACAGGCTGCCGTCCGCCGCTCGGCGGACGCCCTGACGGGATCGTCACAGCCGCGGAACGGCCGTGCGTGCTCGACTGGGTGCCCGGCTGACTCGTCGTTTGGTGCGCGGTCGCGACGCGCCCAGTCAGGGGGGCGGTGAGGGGGGCGATCGCCCGGGTGGTCGTCGTGATCAGGTCGGTGAGGGGGGCGATGGTGCGGGTGGCGCTGCTCGCCAGATCGGTCAGGGGGACGGTGAGGGGGGCGATCGCCCGTGTGGTCGTCGTGATCAGGTCGGTCACGGGGGCGGTGAGCGGCGCGATGGTCCGGGTGGCCGTCGTCACCACGTTGGTGACCGGGGCGAGGGTGTGGGTGGCGGTGGCGACGAGGCTGGTCACCCGCGCGGTGAGGGGGGCGATGGTGTGGGTGACGGTGGCGACGAGGCTGGTCACCGGCGCGGTGACGGGGGCGAGGGTGTGGGTGGCCGTCGTGACCAGGTTCGTGGCCGGCGCGATGACGGCGGCGAGGGTGTTGATCGCGGTGGTGGCGGTGCTTGTGATCGCGGGCTTGGTGGCCGTCGTGAGGGTGTTGATCGCGGTGGTGGCGGGCTTGGTCGCGGTGCTTGTGATCGCGGGCTTGGTGGCCGTCGTGAGGGTGTTGATCGCGGTGGTGGCGGGCTTGGTCGCGGTGCTCGTGGCCGCGGGCTTGGTGGCCGTCGTGAGGGTGTTGACGGCGGTGGTGGCGGGCTTGGTCGCGGTGCTCGTGATCGCGGGCTTGGTGGCCGTCGTGAGGGTGTTGACGGCGGTGGTGGCGGGCTTGGTCGCGGTGCTTGCGATCGCGGGCTTGGTAGCCGTCGTGAGGGTGTTGACGGCGGTGGTGGCGGGCTTGGTCGCGGTGCTTGCGATCGCGGGCTTGGTGGCCGTGGTGGCGGTGTTGACGGCGGTGTTGACAGCGGCCGCCGCCTGCTTGGTCGCGGTGCTCGTGGCCGCGGGCTTGGTGGCCGTCGTGGCGGTGTTGACAGCGGCCGCCGCCGGCTTGGTCGCGGTGCTCGTAGCGGCCGGGGCGGGACTGGTGGCGGTCTTGACTACGCTCGCCACCGGCGCGGCAGTTGAGGCCGTGGTCGGCGTGGGCGGCACGGCCCTCGAAACCGCACCAGCGGGACTGACAGAGGACGGCGCGGCTGCGGTGGTCGAGACGCTCGAGACGCCCCCGAGGGTTGCTGCGGCGGCGGCGCCGCCTGGCACCGCGAGTACGGCCAATAGCAACGCCACGGCCGTGATCCAGCGAAGTCTGAACCTACAAACCTCTCCCACGTCTGTAGTAATGCTTCCCCGGAGGCCGGAAAACCTACCTATCTTTAAGGGTGGTTTTTGGAGATCGGCCGGACGGCGAGAGGCAGTGCGAAGAGGCGTCAGGCGTCGTCTGCGTTCGGTGGCTGACGGTGCCGCTTGCGGCTTGCCTGCCGGCGCTTTTCGTCCAGGCGCCGCTCGACCGATGAGGCGGTCGGGCGGGTGGCGTGGCGCGGACGCTCGGGCACGAGCGCGTCGGCCAGGCGCCGCTGCAGGCGCTCGAGCGCGAGGTCGCGGTTGCGGGCCTGGCTGCGGGCGTCTTGCGCCACCGCGGTTACGCGCGGTCCGAGGCGCGAGATGACCCGGCGCTTCTGTGTGTCGGTCAGCGTCTCGGACGCCTCGACGTCGAAGATCGCCTCCACTCGCGAGGCGGTGACGTTGGCGTGCTGACCGCCGGGTCCGGACGATCGCGAGGTCCGCACCACTACCTCGCGGAGAGGCAGCGCAAGGCCGCGTCGGAGTGGCATTGGATCCTCCATGTGCGGTACCTTCCCACGTTGTAAGGCCGCCCTAAGGACCGGGCGGTGCAAGCAGGTGCAGGCTCCGGGCGGCAGATCCTCCGCGGTAGCAGCACTTTCTAGCCACGGAGGAACACTCCACCATGCCAACCGGCACAGTCAAATGGTTCAGCGACGAGAAGGGCTTCGGGTTCATCACGCCCGATGACGGTGGTCGTGATCTGTTTGTTCACCACTCGAGCATCACCGCGGACGGCTACCGGTCGCTGTCCGAGGGCCTGAAGGTTTCCTACGAGGAGGAGGCCGCGCCGAAGGGCCCCAAGGCGGTCAACGTCACCAAGCTGTAGCTGGGGGTCTGGCTCGGCGTCCGAGGGGCGACTACGCCGGGCATCTAAATCCGCCGTCTCCGCGACCCGTGTCCGGACGGGTCTGCGACACCCGCCGATCCCAACCGTCCCGTGGACGCCGCCGAAGGTCGGGCGCTACCCCCCGATCGGGGGCATCGGGGCCGACCGCGAAACTTCGTCGGCCCTCGCGCGTACTATGAGTAGGCGGTTCTAGTGCGCACACGCATATGACTAAGACGGTCGAGGAGCGCGAGCGGGTTGTAGTTCGCTTCGCGGGGGATTCCGGGGACGGGATGCAGCTGGCGGGAAGCCGGTTCACGGACGCTACCGCGATGATGGGGAACGACCTGGCGACGCTGCCGAACTTCCCGGCGGAGATCCGGGCACCGGCAGGGACGCTGGCGGGCGTGTCCGCCTTCCAGATCCACTTTGCCTCGCGGGACATCCTGACGCCGGGGGACAAGCCGAACGTGCTGGTGGCGATGAACCCGGCGGCTCTGAAGGCGAACCTGGCTGAGCTGGATCGGGGTGCGACGCTGATCGTGAATGAGGACGCGTTCTCGAAGCGCAATCTCGAGAAGGCGGGGTATCAGTCCAATCCGCTTGAGGATGGTTCGCTGAGCGGCTACCGGGTGCATCGGATCCCGATGACGTCCCTGACCGTGGCGGCGGTCGAGGGGATAGAGGATGCCTCGACGCGCGACGCTGGCCGGGCCAAGAACCTGTTTGCGCTGGGTGTGCTGTCGTGGTTGTACGGGCGCCCGGTGGATGTGACTAAGCGGTGGATCGAGCAGAAGTTCGCCAAGCGTCCGGCGGTGCTTCAGGCCAACCTGGCGGCGTTCAACGCGGGCTGGTCGTTTGGCGAGACGACCGAGCTGCTCGACGTTCAGTACAAGGTCAAGCCGGCCACGGACGTTCCGCCGGGCACGTATCGCAACGTGAACGGGACGACGGCGCTGTCGCTGGGGCTGATCGCGGCTTCGGTGCGCAGCGGCCTGCCGTTGCTGCTGGCGAGCTATCCGATCACGCCGGCCTCGGAGCTTTTGCACGAGCTCTCGCGCCACGCCGAGTTGGGCGTGTCGACGATCCAGGCCGAGGACGAGATCGCCGCGGCTGGGATGGCGCTTGGCGCCGCGTTCGGAGGGCGGCTGGGGGTGACCGCGACGAGCGGGCCGGGCATGGATTTGAAGGCGGAGACGATCGGGCTGGCGGTGATGCTCGAGCTGCCGCTGATCGTGGTCGACGTGCAGCGGGCGGGTCCCTCGACCGGGATGCCGACCAAGACCGAGCAGTCGGATCTGTTGATGGCGATCTTCGGGCGCCACGGCGAGTCGCCGCTGCCGGTGATCGCGCCCAGCACCTCGGGTGGGTGCTTCGATGCGGCGTTTGAGGCGGTACGGATCGCGGTGCGCTATCGGACGCCCGTGATTCTTCTCTCGGACACGTTCCTGGCCTCATCGTCGGAGCCGTGGAAGGTGCCGGTGGTCAATGAGCTGCCGACCATCGATCCGGCGTTCGCGGTCGCTGAAGAGGGTGTGGAGTTCTTGCCCTACGCCCGCGATGAGCGTCTGGCGCGTCCGTGGGCGGTGCCCGGGACGGCGGGTCTGGCTCACCGGATCGGTGGCCTGGAGAAGGCTGATCTGACCGGGAACATCTCCTATGACGCGGCCAACCACGAGCGGATGACCGAGCTGCGTCAGGCCAAGGTCGATGGGATCGCTGAGGAGATCCCGCCGCTGACCGTTGACTCCGAGCCGGGCGCGACGTTGTTGGTGCTCGGGTGGGGGTCGAGCGAGGGCGCGATCCGTGCCGGGGTGCGCCGCGCGCGCGAGCAGGGGCACAAGGCCGCCTCCGCGCATTTGCACCACCTCAATCCGTTCCCCGCCAACACGGGCGACGTGCTGCGCTCGTTCGACCGAGTGCTCGTGCCCGAGCTGAACACCGGGCAACTGGCGACGCTTTTGCGCGCGAAATACCTGGTCGACGTCGAGTCGTTCTGCAAGGTCCAGGGGCAACCCTTGTTCGCCTCAGAGATCGAGGAACAGATCGAGGCGCGGCAATGAGCGCGGTCATCACCAACGGCAATGGCGGCCCGCACGATCTCACCAAGGCCGACTTCCAGTCCGACCAGGAGACGCGGTGGTGCCCCGGGTGCGGCGATTACGCCGTGCTGGCGGCGGTGCAGCAGTTCATGCCCGAGCTCGGGATACCGCCCGAGAAGATCGTGTTCATCACTGGGATCGGGTGCGCGGGCCGGTTTGCCTACTACATGAACACGTACGGGATGCACGGCATCCACGGGCGCGCGCCCGCCCTAGCCACGGGTCTTGCCTCGGCGCGCGAGGACCTCTCGATCTGGATCGTGACCGGCGATGGCGACTCGCTCTCGATCGGCGGCAACCACCTGATCCACGCGCTCAGACGCAACGTCCCGATCAAGATCCTGCTGTTCAACAACCAGATCTACGGCCTGACCAAGGGCCAGGCCTCTCCGACCTCCGAGGTCGGCAAGGTCACCAAGTCGACCCCGTTCGGGGTGGCCGATCATCCGTTCAACCCGGTGTCCTTGGCGCTCGGCGCGGAGGCGAGCTTTGTGGCGCGGACGATCGACCGCGACAAGCGCCACCTGACCGAGGTGCTGCGCGCCGCCGCGACCCATGAGGGCGCAGCGCTGGTCGAGATCTACCAGAACTGCCCGGTGTTCAACGACGGCGCGTTCTCCGCTCTGACCGAGAAGGAAACCAAGGACGCCAACCAGATCCGCCTCCAAGCCGGGCAGCCGATCCGCTTCGGGGTCGAGAACGAGCGCGGCGTCTCCCGGGGACCCGACGGCGGTCTCGCGATTGTCGATGTCGCCGACGTGGGCGAGGACGCGCTCATCGTTCACGACCCGACCCGGATGGACCCGGGCCTCGCCTTCTCGCTGGCCCGCCTGGCCGATAACCCGACCGTGCCAACACCGATCGGGATCTTCCGCGACGTCCAGCGCCACGTCTACGGACGGGGCGGCGCCGTGCGCTCAGAGCCGGCGACTGAGGTCGAGCTTGCCGACCTGCTGCTGGGCGCCGACAGCTGGGCCGTCGGCTAACGGCACCACCTGCAGAAGCGCGCACGGTCTCGCGTCCTCGTGCGCGGGGCGCGTTTCTACATGCCACGGCTGCAGAAACGCGCCCGGCTCCATGGGGAGGCGTGCCGTGAGCGGTTCTGCAGGTGGGTGTGGGCCGGCAGGAGCCGCTCGCTACGCTCGGTGCGTGAACGTAGAACTGCTGTGGTGGGAGGGCTGCCCCTCCACCGAGCGGGCTCTTGAGGCCGTCCGCGAGGCCCTGGATGAGCTTGGGCTCGGCGGGGTCGAGGTCCAGATGCGCGAGATCGAGACCGATGACGATGCGCTCGAGGCCGGCTTTGTCGGCTCGCCCACGATCCTGATCGACGGCGTCGACCTCGTACCGGCCGCCGCCGAGGAGCCGATCGGACTCAGCTGCCGGGTGTATCGCCGGCGCGACGGCCGGATCAGCCCGCTTCCCGACCCCGACGACCTGCGCGAGGCGCTGCGAGCAGCCGCCGAGCGCGCGGAGGTGACGCGATGAGTGTTTCCATTGGCCAGGTGGCGCCCGACTTCGCGCTCGAAGACACGCAGGGGCGCAGGTGGTCGGTGGCCAAGTACGACGGCGCACCGGCGACCGTCGTGGTGTTCACGTGCAATCACTGCCCGTATGCGCTCGCCTGGCAGGACCGGATCGCTCAGGTGGCCGACGACTATGCGGCTCGCGGTGTGCGGGTCCTGGCCATCAACTCAAACGACTCCGAACGCTATCCGCGCGACTCGTATCAGGCGATGAAGGACCGTGTCGAGCGCGAGCAGTGGACGATCCCGTACCTGCACGATGCCAGCCAGGACGTGGCCCGCGAATACGGCGCCAAGGTGACCCCGGACGTGTTCGTGCTCGACGCCGAGGGACGGCTGCGCTATCGCGGCGCCCCCGATGCGGACTACGACAACCCGGGCGAGCAGGCGGAGTGGCTGCGCGAGGCCCTCGACGCGGTGCTGGACGGGTCGATCCTGGAGCGGGCGGAGACCAAGCCGGTGGGCTGCTCGATCAAGTGGAAGTCCTAGCCGCCTGAACCGGCCGCCGAGGGGCGCCGGCGCTCAGGCGACGTAACCGCCGGGCGGGTCGAGCGGAAGCCCTGCCGCGTCCCAGTCGAGCAGGCCTCCGACCATATTGTGCGCGTCGAAGCCGGCGCCGCGGAAGGCCTCGGTGGCCATCGCCGAACGGCTGCCGCTGCGGCAGTAGAACACGACCGGCCGGTCACGGTCGATGGTGTCGACCTGGTCGCTCAGCCGGGCCAGCTCGATGAACCGGTCGCCGGCGATCCGGCCCGCTTCGCGCTCCTCGGGCTGGCGCACGTCGATTAGCTGAATCTCGCCTTGCGCCAGAAGCTCCGCCACCTGCTGCGGGGTGTAGTCGTCCATGTTCGGAGGCTATAGGCTGGCACGCGAGATGGGCTTCTTCGGGCGCGGCGAGGAGCACGAGAAAGAGCAGTCGGAAGGGCTCGCGCGGATCGAGGAAGGCGGAATTCCGACCCGGGCGGAGGAGCGTCTGAAGACGCTCGCCACGGACGCCACGCTGTTCACGAGCGGTCTGTCAGTAAACGAGTTCGCGCTGCTCGGCCGTCTCGGTCCGCAGCCGCTGGCCCAGGTGATGGGCGCGAGTGTGGTCAGGCCCGGGTGGCAGTACCTGCCGGCGCTCGACCCGGGCCGGGCACGCACGAGCGCTCCCGCAGGAGGTCGCTACGGACTCATGGCCGCCCAGTACCCGAGCAGTGGTTACACCGAGCCGTCGTTCGCGCAGGTCCGTAATTACAAATGGCACTGGAGCGTCGTCTGCGAATTGCAGACGCTGAGCGACGCGTGGAACCTGGCTCGGCGGCGCGCGCTGGACCGGCTGGCCGAGGAGGCGCTGCAGGTCGGCGCGGATGCCGTCGTCGGCGTGCATCTGCACCGCTCCGACCACGACCTCGGCAGCGGGACGATCGAGTACGTGGTCAGCGGGACGGCCGTCCGGGTCCCTGGTTCGGACGGGAGCTCGTGGCCGGCGCTGACCGACGTCTCGGTGCAGGATTACTGGAGGCTGCGCACCGCCAGCCACGAACCCGCTGGCTTCCTGGCCACGACGTCGGTCTGGTTCGCCGCACCTTCCCGCGCGACGCGGCTGGCGCGCAAGCGGCAGCCGACCCTCAACGTGGAACTCGAGGAGATGAGCCGGGCGTTCAACGCCGCGCGCGACACGGTGCGCGCGAGGCTGCTCGGTCAGGTGCGCGACGCCCACGCCGTCGGTGCGGTGGGAGTCGAGTTCGCGCATGATGTGCACCAGGACAAGCTGGCCGTGGCTTCTGCGTTCACCGAAACGCGGCGCGGGTGGCACCGTGGGAACCTCGGCATCCCATATCGAGTGTCCGGACGCAGCGAGGTCGAGCGTCGGGGGTGGGTGATCACGATGCACGCGGCCGGCACGGCGATTCGCCGCGCCGGGGGGCAGGCGCCGGCGCCGGAGGTCAAGACGTCAATGAGGATGAGGAGTCCGGCCAGATGACCGATTACGAACCGAAGTCGCTTGAAGGGATTCCGGAGTCCGGGGTCGCGCGGCTAGAGCAGAACCGCGAGGGCCTGTACACCTCGGATCTGAGCGTCAACGAATTCATGCTGATCACCGAGGCCGGGTTCGATCCGGTCGGGTTGGTGGTCGGCAGCTCGATCTTCCACATCGGGATCCAGGTGGCCGGGCCCACCAAGAGCCGGGAATTGGACACCCTCTCGCAGGCGATGTACAGCGCCCGGCACCTCGCGATGACCCGGATGGAGGAGGAGGCCGACCAGCTCGGCGCGGACGGCATAGTCGGCGTCCGGCTCGACATCGGCCGCTACGACTGGGGGCCGAACATGGCCGAGTTCATCGCGATCGGGACCGCGGTCAAGCACCGCGACGGGGTGCTCCACCGGGCCCCGAACGGCCGGCCGTTCCAGAGCGATCTCTCAGGTCAGGAGTTCTGGACGCTGTTGCGCACCGGCCACCGGCCGGTCGGAATGGTGATGGGGAGCTGCGTCTTCCACGTCGGGCGGCGAGGGCCGCTCCGGACGATCACGCAGACCGGCCGCAACGTCGAGCTGCCGAACTACACGCAGGCGCTGTACGAGGCGCGCGAACTGGCGATGCAGCGGATGCAGACCGAGGCGCAGGAGCTCGCGGCGGAGGGCATCGTCGGCGTCTCGCTGTCGGAGCGCAGCCACGGCTGGGGCAGCCACGTGATCGAGTTCTTCGCGCTCGGCACCGCGATCGTCTCGACCGGCGGCGGGACCAAGATCGAGCCGCCGGTAACCGTGCTCGATCTGAACGACCCTCGATAGGGGCCGCGGATCGCTGCGCGATCGCGGCGACGCCCCACGGCGGCGCCTCACTCCGAGCGCAGGACGTCGGCGACGGGGCGCCGCGCGCCGATCCGCGCCGGGATCGCGGTCAGGACAGCGACTGCGATCAGCGTGCCCGGGATCACGGCGAGCAGCCAGAGCACGGGTGGGCCGGCGCGGTCCACGTGCCCGCCGGCGAAGTCGTAGAGGATGAGGCCGGCCGGGATGCCGAGGCAGGCCGCGAGCAGGCCGGGGATTAGTTGAGCCGCGGTCAGGCCGGCGCTGATCTGCCTCGGGGTCGCGCCGAGCGCCCGGGCCAGCGCGGTTGGCTTTCGGGCGTCGATCACGGTTGCCCAGGTGGTGAAGATCGCGGTGATCGCGGCGAGCAGGGCCAGGATCGCGCTGAGGAGGAAGACCAGGTGGGTCACGCGGTCGCCGATCGTGCCGCTGCCGATGATGGCCGCGGCGCCGCCTCGCTGCTGGTTGCGTACGTCGACCTGGTGCTGGAGCGTGAGGGCCGCGGTCGCCATCGTCACCGCGATGGCCAGACTGAGCGCGGTCAGGAGCGAGCGGCGAGTGCGGCGGGCCACGAGGCGCACGGCGAACAGCAGCGGCACGGGCAGATGCGCGGAAATCGCGATCAGCCACGGCCGCCGGCGCGGGGGGTGCGCCGGGTCGTCGAGCGCCCTGATCGTGCTGGTGCGGGCGCCACGGATGGCGGGGATGACGGTGGCTCCCGTGGCCACGGCGAGCGCCACCACGACCACCTCGAGCACCGATGCGCCGCTCAGCGGCGGCGTGGGCGCGCTGCCGATCAGGCCGCTGCCCGGGTTCGTGAGCAGCGGCGCGACGAGCTGCCCGATCGCCACGCCGACGACCGCGGCGGCGATCGCCAGCAGGAGATTCTCGGCGAGCAGGACGAGCGCGACCAGGGCCGGCGTTCCCCCGACCGCCTTGAGCAGCCCCACCCGTCGCGTCTGCTCGGCCAGGCGCCCGCCGACCACGACCGCGATCGATGCGATCGCCAGCATGGCCAGGAGCGTCGAGGCGATCAGGAGCACCTTCCGATCCACCGAGATCACTTTGAAGTCGCTCTGCTCGATTCCCTTCCAGTCGTTCAGCAGCGACGCGCTGTCGTTCACGCTGGCGTTGGCGAACGCGGTGGAGGCAGCCCCGTTCAGGAAGGCCCCGGTGGAGTTGGGGTCGGCCAGCTTCAGGTTCAGCACGTAGCCGAGCGGCTCCTGCGAGGTGGCGAGCGCCTCGGCGTCGCGGCGCGTCACCCAGATCACCCCCGGCGTGCTCACCGGGTAGAAGCACTGGGCGGTGCTGACCGCGATGCCGGCAACGCGAAACGATCGGCCGTTCAGATGAATCACGCTGCCGACGTGGAGCCCGAGCGAGTCGGCGAATCCGCGTTCGAGGACGGCTCCGCCGGCCCGGACCCAGCCGCCGGCGGTGATCTCGGGCTGGTCAACCGCCGCGGGCGCGAGGTCCCGGCCCTGGGTCTGGGCCTCGGTGTCGATCCCCGGCGCGGTCAGCCGGGCCAGCGCCACCGGATAGGGGCCGGAGGTACCGACCACGCCTGGGGCCCGGGTGAGGGCCGCGAACTGTCGCGTCAATTGAGATCCCCGCCCGCCCCCGGCCTTGGTGCCCGCTCGACTCACGGGCGGGGCGATCTGGGCGACGATGTCGGGCCCCCGGGTCGCGGCGCGGGTCCGCGCGAACGGGCTGTCGGTGACCTTGCGAAGCGCCAGCCCTAGGGTCAGCGTGGTGGTCGTCGTGACGATCATCAGCAACAGCAGGGCGGACTGCAACCGTCGGCGGTCGATGTCGCCGATGACGAGTCGCCAAATGAGCAGGAGCCGGCCCACGCGCCTCGCCATCACTCCGACCGCAGCACCTCGGCCACCGGCCGTTCGGCTCCGATCCGGGCCGGGATCGCGGTCAGCGCCGCGACCGCGATCAGCGTCGCCGGGATCACCGCGATCAGCCACAGGACCGGCGGGTTCGCGCGGAGGGGGTTGCCGCCGGCGACCGCGAACACGACCAGCCCAGCGGGAATCCCGAGGATCGCCGCGATCAACGCCGGCGCGAGTTGGGCGCCTGCCAAGCCGGTCGTGACCTGATTGGGGGTGGCGCCGAGCGCGCGGGCCAGCGCGGTGGGACGCCGGGCGTCCAGCACGGTGGCCCACGTGGCGAACACCAGGTTGACCGCCGCGACGGCGAGCAGGATCGCGCTCAGCACGTTGCCGACGTGGTCGAGGCTGGTCTGCCGGGAGGCGGCCAGGACGTTGCCCGCGACGCGCATGCCGAGCACCGGTGCGTGGCGTTCGATGAGGGTCGCGATGACCGTCGCCACCGCGATCGTCACGCTGACGATGCCGAGCAGGGTCCGGCGCGGGCGCCGCGCGATCAGCCGGACGGCCAAGAGGCCCGCCCCGCCCAGGTGGGAGGAGAGCGCGATCAAGCGAGGCCGTCGCTGCGGCGGCCGAGCGGGATCGTTCAGCGCGCGGATCGTGCTCGTGCGTGCCCCACGTAGCGCCGGCCCGATTGTGGCCGCGGTGGCCACCGCGATCGCCACGCCGACAGCGAGCACGACACTGCCGGGCGCCAACGCCGGCGAGCCGGCGCTCCCCAACAAGCTTGCCCCCGGCTGGGTGATCACGGGCGCGAGCAGCCACCCGGTGGCCACGCCGACGACCGTGCCCGCGAGCGCGAGCAGCACGTTCTCGGCGAGCAGCACGACGGCGATCCCCCCGGGAGTGGCGCCGACCGCCTTGAGCAGCCCCACGCGCCGGGTCTGCTCTGCCATCCGACCGCCCACCAGCACCGCGATCCCGGCGATCGAGATCAGCACCAGCAGAGCGCTGCCGACCTCGAGCAGCTGCTGCTCGTCGAAGATGGTCTGACTGTCGTCGGCCCGGACTGCCTGCCAGGACTCGAGCGCCCAGGCGGTGTCCGGCCCGCCAGCGTGGGCGTTGGCAAAGGCCGGCGCGCCGGCCGGGTCGGCCAGCTTCAGGTTCAGCGCGTACCAGAGCGACGGGTGCTCCCCGGCGAGCGCGATCAGGTCGCGCTCGGTGAGCCAGATCAGCGGATCACTGGTGGCCACCGCACTGGTCACCGCGATGCCGCGAACCGCGAACCGGCGCCCGTTCAGCGAGACCGTGTCACCGATGTGGAGGCCGAGCGCGTCGGCGAAGCTGCGCTCGATCACGACCCCGCCGGGCGCCGTCCAGCGTCCGGCGGTGAGCAGCGGCCGATCGATCGCGGAGCGGTCGGTGTCACGGCCCTCGGCGTGAGTCCGCACGTGGGCCCCGCGCCAGCTCAGCTCGATCCGAGTCACCGGATACGGCCCCGAGGCGCCGACGACGCCGCGGGCCCGACGGAGCGCTACGAACTGGGCGAGCGTGCCGGCGTTGCCGTGGAAGCCCGGCTCGAACAGCCCGGAGACGTCTGGACCCCGGGTCGCCGCGCGCGTGCGCGCGAACGGGTCGTTGGTCACTCCGTGCAGCGCGAGTGCGAGTGTCAGAGTGGCCGTCGTGGCCGCGATCATCGCCAGCAGCAAGCCCGACTGAAGCCGCCGGCGCTTGATGTCGCCGACCACCAGCCGGGCCAGGAGCAGCAGCCGCCCCACAGGGTCAGCCCTCCAGCCCGGCCATCTCCGTCAGGCCTCGTGCGGTCCCGCCGGCCAGTTTGGTCTCGCCTACGAACCGCCCGTCGCGCATGGTTATCAAGCGGTCGGCGGTCGCGGCGATCCGTTCGTCGTGGGTGACCACGACCAGTGTCTGGCCGCCGGCGTGCAGCTGCCCGAACAGGCGTAGGACCTCGGTGGTCGCGGTGCTGTCGAGGTTCCCGGTCGGCTCATCGGCCAGCACCACGAGCGGGGCGTTGGCGAGCGCACGCGCGATCGCGACACGCTGCCGCTGTCCGCCTGAGAGGGCGGAGGGGAGGTGCTCGGCGCGGTCCTCGAGCCCGACCTGATCCAGCAGCTCACGCGCCCGCTCGCGTGCGGCGCGCGGTGCGGAGCCGGCGAGCAGCGCCGGCAGCTCGATGTTCTCGAGCGCGGTGAGCTCATCGACCAGGTGAAACGCCTGGAACACAAACCCGAGGGCGTGCCGGCGCAGACGGGCCAGCCCGGTCTCGGGCATCTGCTCGAGCTGCCGTCCCTCCAGCGCGAGCGTGCCGGCGCTCGGCCGCTCGAGCCCTCCGAGCAGGTACAGCAGCGTGGACTTGCCGCAGCCGCTGGGCCCGACGATGGCCACCGACTCGCCCGGTGCGACGTCGAGGCTTACGTCGTCGACCGCTCGCACCAGGGCCGCGCCCTTTCCGTACTCCTTGCGCAGGCCTTGGGCCGACAGGACCGACGTCTTCTCGTGCATCACCGTTCCTTCGCCGAGTTCCAGTACCGGGCGCAGGCCTCGAGCCAGCGCAGGTCCGCCTGCAGGCGCAGCACCACGCCCTCGAGCAGTAGGGCCGCGACCGACCGCTCCGGTTCGGCCAGCGCCGCGCGCTGGGCCTGGGCCAGCCCGACCAGCAGCTCGCGCCGCTGCCGGTCGACGATCCCGACGGGATCGGCCAGGCCGGCCGCTGCGGCCGCCACCAGCTTGAGGTGAAACTCGGCCGGCGCGGGCTTGGGCCAGCTCGTGTCGTGCAGCCACGCGTCGACCCGCTCGCGGCCGGCCGGCGTCAGCTCGTAGACCTTGCGGTCGGGGCGGTCGGTCTGGCCCACGCGCCTGGCCGTGAGCAACCCGGCCTTCTCGAGGCGGCTCAGCGTGACGTACACCTGCCCCTCGTTGAGCGCGCCGGCCAAGGGTCCGAGCGCGAGGGCGAGCCGCGCCCGCAGCTGGTAGCCGTGCGAGGCCTCGCCGGCGAGGAGCGCGAGCAGGACCTCGCGGACGACGCCCAGCTGGTAGCCCTGGAGCGGTTCACGATCGGGCAGGGCGGCGCGCTCTGGCATCGGCTTTTGTGGGCTTTAGCAGGGGTTTAGGGGGACTTTCCCTAACCGTTAGCTAGATTAAGAGTAACCGTTAGGTAGAGCCGCGTCAAGAGCTCTCGGATGCAATTTTTCGCTCAAATGGAGGCCCCGCTAATCGGTCGGCGAAACGAGGCCGATAACGGTCCTGTGACATTTGTCGGGCGCTTGGTATAGGCTGCCGCGCTGACATAGAAGCCCAGCCGAGTCCCCGCCGCTACGGCGCCGGGGAGCGGGGAACCCAGTGGAGCCGCAAGGCTCCGGGGGGCGAATCGCCGGATCTCCGGCGTAGCGCACTCTTTCAGCGCGAGCCCGACAGCTAACCCCGTAGGCGCAGAAAGAGAAGGGGTTGTGCTTGTCGTATTTGGACTTTCGACGGATCGCCTGTAGGGCAGGTGCGTCGGTAATCATGGCCGCGGCGGCGCTCGGCGCCACCTCCGCGGCCGCCTCGGCGACCGCGAAGCACGCGGCCGCAGACCCGCCCGCCTCTGGTGGCGCCGCCATGGCGGCCACCGTCAAGACGGCTGGCACGCTGAACCGGCCCAGCACGTTCAATCAGTTGGGCCGCCGCATCCTCCGGCCGGGGCTGCAAGGCAACGACGTGACCGTTCTGCAGGGGTATCTGACGATCGCCGGCTATCCGACCTCGGTCGACGGCGATTTCGGTCCCGACACCGGCAACAGCGTGGCTGCCTTCAAACAGGCTCACGACATCACGCCGGCCAACGATGTGGCCGGTCTGTCGTTCGACAAGGTCCTCAAGGCCGCGATCAGCGCCGAGGAAAGCGACGTGCCGACCGGCACGACGCGCATCAACGCTGATGGAACCGCGACCGCGCCCGCCGGCGCGCCGGCCATTGTTCAGACGATGGTGTCCGCGGCGAACTCGATCCTCGACAGCTCCTACTGCGTGGGCGGCGGTCACGGGACCTGGAACTCGAGCTGCTACGACTGCTCGGGATCCGTGAGCTTTGTGTTGCACGCCGCGGGCTTGCTATCCCAGTCCGAGGACTCCACGGGACTCGAGTCCTTCGGAGTCTCGGGCCCCGGCAAGTGGGTCAGCATCTACTCCGACCCAAGCCACGCCTTCATCGTGATCGGTGGACGGGCGTTCGACACCGCCGACTATGGAGGGCCGAACATCCCCGCCGGGACGGGACCACGCTGGCGCAGTAACCCGCTCGGCAACCTCGCCGACGGGGGCGACTATGTCGTGCGTCATCCGGCCGGTCTGTAGCACGTAACCCGCCAGGCTCGGGAGCCAGGAGAGATATGCACGGGACGCCCGGTGGCTTTAGCCGCCGGGCTTCCGTCGCTCTGGCGTAGCATGCAAAGCATGTCCGCGCTCGCCGAGCTATACACGATTCCGCGCGAGCACCTGGACTTTCGCGACACGATCCGCCAGATCGCGCGGGAGCGGATCGCTCCCCGCGCGGCCGAGATCGACGAGAAGGCGGAGTACCCGCACGACCTGCGCCGGCTGCTCTCCGAGCACGACGTGCTCGCGCTGCCGTTCGAGACCGAGCACGGAGGCACGGGCACCGGCACGCTGATGCTGAACATGGCGGTCGAGGAGATCGCCAAGGCGTGCGCCTCGACGGCGCTGATCCTGATGATCCAGGAGCTCGGGACGCTCCCGATCAAGTTGTTCGGGAGCGAGGAGCTCAAGGAGAGATTCCTGCCGCGGTGCGCGACGGGCGAGTGGACGCCGGCATTTGCGCTGTCTGAGCCCGATGCCGGCTCGGACCCGGGCGGGATGATCACACGGGCGGTCAAGGATGGAGACGGCTGGGTGATCAGCGGCACCAAGAACTGGATCACGAACCTTGGGGTGGCGGACTTCTACGTCGTGTTCGCGGTCACGGACCCAAGCGCGGGCCACTCGCGGGGGATCAGCGCGTTCGTGGTCGAAGCCGACCGCCCCGGCTTCAGCGTGGGAAAGCTCGAGCACAAGCTCGGCATCCGCGGTTCCCCGACCGGCCAGCCGATCTTCGACGACGTGTGGGTACCGGACGCGAACCTGGTTGGTGAGGTCAACCAGGGGTTCAAGGTGGCGATGGCGACGCTCGATCGCTCCCGTCTGGGCGTGGCCTCCCAGGCGCTCGGGATCGCGCAGGGCGCCACCGACTACGCCGCGTCCTACGCGCGCGAGCGCCGGCAGTTCGGAGCGCCGATCAACTCCTTCCAGGGGATCCAGTTCAAGCTCGCCGACATGGAGACCCAATGCGCCGCGGCGCGCGAGCTTCTGTATCAGGCGTGCGCCAAGGTGGACCGCGGCGATCCCGACCTCGGCAAGTACTCGGCGATGGCCAAGCTGTTTTGCTCTGACGTGGCGATGCGGGTGACCGTCGAGGCCGTTCAGGTCCTCGGGGGATATGGATACGTCAAGGAATATCCCGTCGAGCGAATGATGCGCGACGCCAAGATCACGCAGATCTACGAGGGGACGAACGAGATCCAGCGACTGGTCATCGCGCGGACCATGCGGTAGTTGTAAGTAGAAGATGCGTCCTCAGCCCCCCACCGTTCGCCGAGTCCTCCTTTCGGCTCTGGCTGCCCTGACCATCGGCCTGGGCGCGGTCAGCCTGATCGCGGGGTTCAGCGAGTCGTTCCCGGTCCGTCTCCTGCAAGGGATCGCGGTGTTCGCCGCCGGCGCGGTGATTGTCGGGTGCGCCGTCGGACTGGCCATGCTCCGCCTGGCCGGATGGCGCGAGCCAGAGTCGGAGGTCGACTTCGAGGCGCTGGTGCAGCGGACCGAGCGTCTGGCCGCCGAGGGATCCTGGGTCTCATGGGAGGACGTGGAGGAGGACGAGGAGGAGGACACCCCGCTCGATCCCCATGACGAGGACGACTTCCGGGCGCTCGTGCGCTCCGCTATCGACGAGTTGCCGCTCGAGTTCCACCGGGCGCTCGAGCACGTGGCGATCGTGATATCCGACGGCGGCTCACGCCGGCGGGCCTACGGGCTCTACCAGGGCGACACCGTGGCCCAGGACTACTTCCATGATCGGATCGTGATCTTCCGCGACACGCTCGTCCGCGACTTCGGACACGACCCCGATCTGCTGCGTGCCCAGGTGACACGGACGGTCCGCCACGAGCTCGCCCACCACCTGGGGTGGGATGAGAAGGGCGTGCGCGGGCTGGGACTGTAGGCATCTCGTGAGCACCAGCAAGGTCAAGAAGGCCGCTCAGCGCGACGGTCGTGCGGCCGCCGCAGCTGCCGCCATTGAGCCCGTCGTGTCGATGCCGCCGAGCGGCGCTCAATCGCCGTTCACGCCGATCGAGGACTACGCGTTCCTGTCCGATTGCCACACGGGCGCGCTGGTGGCGCCCGACGGGTCGATCGATTGGCTGTGCGTACCGCGGTTCGACTCGCCGAGCGTGTTCGGGGCACTGCTCGACCGTGGCGCCGGCACGTTCAGGCTCGGCCCCTTCGGGATCAACGTGCCGAGCGGGCGGGCATACGAGCCGGGCACCAATTCGCTGGTCACGTCCTGGAAGACCTCGTCGGGGTGGGCGACCGTGCACGAGGGGTTGACGATGGGTCCGCGTCGGGGGGAGGACACGATCACGCCGCATACGCGCCCGCCGACCGACGAGGACGCCGATCACGTGCTGGTGCGGACGGTCAAATGCGTCGAGGGCAGCGTCGAGATCGAGCTCGTGTGCGAGCCGGGCTTCGATTACGGCCGCGCGCTGGCCGAGTGGACGCTCGAGCCTGATCGTCATTGCGCCACGGCGACCGGGGCGGGTCAGGCGATGCGGCTGCAGACCGACATGCTGCTCGGGATCGAGGCCAATCACGTGCGGGCGCGCCATGTGCTCCGCGAAGGCGAAGAGCTCTTCTGTGCGCTGTCGTGGGACGACGGAGCGAGGGTGCCGAGCACGGTCGAGGAGGCCAACGCCCAACTGCAGGCCACGACGCGCTTCTGGCGACACTGGCTTTCGCGGGCGCGGATCCCGGACCACGCGTTCCGGCCGCTGATCCAGCGCTCGGCGCTGGCGATCAAGGGGCTGACCTACATGCCGACCGGCGCCACCGTGGCGGCGCTGACGACGTCGCTGCCGGAGACTCCGGGTGGTGAGCGCAACTGGGATTACCGCTACACGTGGATCCGCGACTCGACGTTCACCTTGCAGGCGCTGCACTATCTGGACCTCGATTGGGAGGCCGATGAGTTCATGCAGTTCATCGCCGATCTGGAGCGCAACGACGACGGCGGCCTGCAGATCATGTACGGCATCGACGGTCGCCGCGATCTGACCGAGACCCTGCGCGAGGACCTCGGCGGCTACGCGGGGGCAGCACCGGTCCGTATCGGCAACGGCGCGTTCGACCAGCGCCAGAACGATGTGTTCGGCGCTGCGCTGGATTCGGTTCTGTTGCATACGCGGCGCAGTCAGCGGTTGCCGCGGCGGTTGTGGCCGTTGATTGAGGCGCAGGCGGAGTGCGCCAAGGCGGTGTGGCGTCAGCCCGATCAGGGCATCTGGGAGGCGCGGGGTAAGCCGCAGCACTACGTCTCGTCGAAGTTGATGTGCTGGGTGGCGATGGACCGCGCGGCTCGGCTCGCGGACATACGCGGCGAACCGTCCTCGGCGGCGGAGTGGAGCAGCGTCGCGACCAAGATCAAGGCCGACATCCTCGAGCACGGGGTCGATAAGCGCGGTGTCCTCGTCCAGCACTACAACACCGAGTCGCTGGACGCCTCCACGCTGCTGGCGGCGATCTTCGGCTTCCTCTCGGGCGACGACGAGCGGTTGCGTGCGAGTGTGGTGGCGATCGCCGACGAGCTCACCGAGCACGGGTTCGTCCTGCGCTACCGGACCGACGAGACCGATGACGGTCTGTCGGGGAAGGAGGGTACGTTCGTGATCTGCTCGTTCTGGCTCGTGTCGGCGCTGGCGATCATCGGCGAGATGCAACGCGCGCGCGACATGATGACGCGCCTGGTGAAGGTCGCGTCGCCGCTGGGCCTGTACGCCGAGGAGTTCGACCCGGGAACGGGGCGGCACCTTGGGAACTTCCCCCAGGCGTTCTCACACCTGGCCGCGGTTGAGGCGGCCGGCCGGATCGTCCTCGCGGAGCGGCTGGCCGAGCTGGGCGGATAACCGCGGCCCGCTGCCCTGGCTGGAGCGGGCGCCGCTGGCAGTCCCTAGCATCAGGCCGCCCGACCTAAGACCGAATAGGAGTCCCGCGAGATGCCAGAAGCCGTGATCGTCGACGCCATCAGAACCCCGATCGGCCGTGCCGGGAAGGGGTCGCTCAAGACCGTTCGCGCCGACGAGCTGGCCGCGATACCGCTGCGGGCGCTGATCGAGCGTAACCCCGGCGTCGACTTCGGGCAGACGGGCGACGTGATGATGGGGGCCGCCTCCTCGGTCGGCGAGCAGGGCTACAACGTCGGGCGCAACGCATCGCTGCTGGCCGGGATCGACCATCACGTCCCCGCGTGCACGGTCAACCGGTTCTGCGCCTCGTCGTTGCAGACGATCCGGATGGCGTTCCACGCCATCAAGGCCGGGGAGGGCGATCAGTACATCGCCGCGGGCGTCGAGGCGGTGTCCCGGGCGGGCCTCGGCGCGGGGATGATGGAGGAGGCCAAGAACCATTACCTGAACGGCTCGAACGGGTCCGCCTACGACGTCTACATCCCCATGGGAATGACCGCCGAGAACGTGGCCGAGCGCTGCCACGTCACTCGCGAGCAGCAGGACGAGTGGGCGGTGACCTCGCAGAACCGCGCCGTGGACGCGCGCGACTCGGGGCACTTCGATGCCGAGATCGTGCCGGTGCCGGTGGCGGCGCACAAGGAGACCGACAAGGAGGGCGACGAGATCGACGTCCCCGAGACGGTGGTGACCAAGGACGATGGCCCGCGGGCGGGCACGACGATGGAGGTGCTGGGCAAGCTCAAGCCCGCCTTCCGCGAGAACGGCACCGTGACCGCCGGCAACGCCTGCCCGCTCAACGACGGCGCGGCGGCCGTGCTGATCATGTCCGAGGAGAAGGCCAAGCGGCTCGGGCTGGAGCCCAAGGCGCGGATCCTTGCCTCGACGGTGGCGGCGATCCGGCCCGAGATCATGGGCCTTGGCCCGATCCCGGCGATCCAGGCCCTCCTCAAGGAGGCCGGCGTGAAGATCGACGACGTCGACGTGGTGGAGATCAACGAGGCGTTCGCGGCGCAGATCGTTCCCTGCAAGGAAGAGCTCGGGATCGCGGACGAGAAACTCAACCCGTTCGGTGGGGCGATCGCGCTCGGTCACCCGTTCGGGATGACAGGAGCGCGCATCATGACCACGCTGATCAACGGCCTGCGGGCGCTCGACGGTACGCTCGGGATCGAGTCGATGTGCGTCGCCGGTGGGATGGGCCAGGCGATGCTGATCGAGCGCCTGAACTAAGTAATCCGCAGCGCGTAAATGCAGTAGCGGGATACGGACGACCCGGCGCGGTCGCGCTGGGACCGTGTGCGTCACACAGACCGGCACCGCTGTACGCGGGCCGGGTGACATCGATCAAAGGAGCATCGACATGACCGCACACGACACTTACCGCCCGGCAGCTTCAACGCGCAGCCGCCTGATGCGCGGCGGTATCGGCGCCGGAGTCGCCGCCGCCATGCTGTCCTGCGCAGCCGTGGCGACGGCCGCGCCCCAGCACGCCGACACGGTTGCCGCGGGGGCCGCTGCGCCGGCGCACATAGCCACGGCCCACACGGCGGCCACCCCGTACAGCACCGTCAACGTGGCACCTGGGACGGCGAGCGCCGGCCAGCGGGTGACGATCACCGGCAACGGACCCCAGAACGCCCGCGCCGGCAAATGGATCACGCTGCTCTCCGACGCGTTTGCCTCCGGGCACACCGTCAACGGCATCCCGGCCGTACGTACCCAGATCCTGGTCAACGGCAAGTACTCGGTCAAGGCCACGATCCGCTCCGGCCTGAAGCCCACCAACTACGCGGTGCTCGGCATGTACAACGGTGTCGGGTTCGACACGGTTGCGTGGCTGAACGTGGTCGCCCCGCGCCTCGACAGCACGATCAGCGTCAGCGCCCACGCGGTGCGCCCCGGCGCCCACGTGACCGTCACCGGTGACGCGCCGACCAACGCCCGCAGCGGCAAGTGGATCACGCTGATGTCCGACGCGTTCGCCTCGCAGACGAACGTGAACGGGATCCCGTCGATCCGCACGCAGGTGCTCGTCAACGGCAAGTACTCGGTCCAGGCCACGATCCGTCGCGGCATCAAGCCGACCACCTACGCGATCGCCGGCAGCTTCAACGGCAAGCCGTTCTCGCAGGTCGCGTGGATGAAGGTCATCTAGACCCCGGGAAGCGAGGCCTGGTCGAGAAACCCACGGTATTTCGCGTTTTCTCGACCAGCCTCGCTGGGGTCCGGGGGCGGGGCGGGGCGGGGCGGCTGGGGGCGGGCGGGGTGGGGTTAGAGCATGCTGCCTGACTGCGACTGGCTGATCCAGCCCGGCTGGGACAGCGCCACGCTCAGGGGCGCCGGCTTGCCCACGTAGAAGCCTTGGGCATAGTCGACGTGGTGCCTCTGGAGCATGCCGATGGTCTCCTCGTCGGCGACCGACTCGGCGACCGTCTTGATCCCGAGCGCCTGGGAGACGCCGACGATCGCCTCGACCATGTGCTCGTCGACCTCTGAGCGCGGCAGGTTCTGGATGAACTCGCCGTCGAGCTTGACGTAGCTCACCGGCAGGTGCTTGAGGTAGTAGAAGGAGCCGAACCCAGTCCCGAAGTCGTCGAGCGCGAGGCTGCAGCCCAGGCTGGTCAGACCGCGGGCGAAGCGCGTGGCCTCGGGCATGTTGGCGATCGCGGCGGTCTCGGTCACCTCGAAGATCAGCTTGGAGGGGTCGACCGAGGAGCGCTCGAGCTCCTGCTCGATCATCGACAGCAGGTGAGGGTCGCCGACGATCGACTCGCCGCTGAGATTGATCCCGACACGCGGCACCCGGTCCATCGCCTCGGCCACCAGCTGGATCGCCTGCCCCACCACCCAGCGATCGATCGCGTGGATCATGCCGAAGCGCTCGGCCGCGGGCAGGAAGGCGCCGGGCGCGATCAGCTTGCCGCGGTCGCCCTGCATCCGCAACAGCAGCTCGCCGTGCTTGATCTGGCCCGTGGCGAGCTCGAGGATCGGCTGGAGGTGCAGGACGAAGCGGTCGTTATCGAGTGCGTCCTGGATCCGCTGCGCCCACGTCAGCTTGGCCACCGCCCGCGCTCGCCGGGCCTCGCTGGCCGTATAGACGACGACGCGGTCGCGCCCGGCGGTCTTGGCCGCATACATGGCCAGGTCGGCGTTGACCATGACCTCGCCGGCGGTGGCGTCGTCTGACTCGAACGCGGCCACGCCGATGCTCGCGGTCACGCGGAACGGCTTGCCGCCGTACATGGCCGGCGAGCTGCGGATCTCGCCGAGCAGCTGCTCGGCCGCAGTGCGCGCGTCGTCCACGCCGACCGACGAGAGCAGGACCGCGAACTCATCGCCGCCCAGGCGAGCGACCACGTCGCTGGCGCGCGAGCGGTGCGCCAATACGCCCGCGACGTGGGCGAGCACGGCGTCGCCCGCGGCGTGGCCGGCGGAGTCGTTGATCCCCTTGAAGTTGTCGATGTCGATGCTCAGCACCGCGCTTTGATCGGCGGCGTAACGGCCGGCGCGCGCCAGCTCGCGCTTGAGCTCCTCCTCAAAACGCCGGCGGTTGAACAGGCCGGTCAACTGGTCGTGGTCGGCCATGTGCCGCAACTGGTCCTCGTAGCGAACGCGTGCGGTGGTGTCGCGCGCGATGATCGCCGCCGACACGATGCGCCCGTTCGCGTCGGTCACGGGGGAGACCGTGAGCGACACGGCGATCCGGGATCCGTCCTTGCGCACCCGCTCGGTTTCGAAGTTGTCGATCGACTCACCCGCGAACACGGTCTGCAGAAGCTTCTGCCACTCGCCGGCGCGCTCGGGCGCCTCGGTCATCCCGCTGGCTCGTCCGATCGCCTCCTCCGCGCTGTAGCCGTAGAGCTGCTCGGCGCCGCGGTTCCAGCTGGTGATCGTTCCGTCTGGCGCTTTGGTGATGATCGCGTCGCCGGTCGACTGGACGACGTAGCTCAGCAGATCGCGCGCCGCGCGCGCCTCGGCCTCCTGGGTCACATCCTGCAGCGTGCCGACCACACGGATCGGTTCGCCTCCCGGCGTCCTCACCGCCTCGCCCCAAGCGCGCACGACGCGCTCGACGTCGTCGAAGCGCCGCACGCGGACCTCAAAGCGCAGCGGCTCGTCCCCGCAATCGCTGCGCTCGAGCGCGCGCTGGACCACCTCGCGATCCTCGGGATGCACGCGCTCGAGCACGAGTCCGGAGGTCAGCGCGGCGTCTTCGGGCGCGGCGAGGATCCGCCGGAGGCCCGGCGAATAGCGGGCCTCTCCGGTCGTCAGATCGAGCTCGAAGCTGCCGAATCCCCCGCCGTACTCGTATTCGTTCTGTTTAGGTGGCCGCTCCATCATGGTCGGCCTGGCGGCGTCGCAAAAACGGACGCTAGTCGCCGTTCACCACCCTGCCTGGTGAGCGCCAACTGGGTCTCCCTTCCTGGATGGCGCAAGGTTACCCCGCAATTTACGGCCGGATTCCAGGGGTAGAACAAATGTGTAGGGTTGGTCACTAACGAGGAGGCATACGCAGCGCGCCGTCGAGTCGGATCACCTCGCCGTTGAGCATCTCGTTCTCGACGATGTGCTGGACGAGCGCGGCGAACTCGTCCGGGTGGCCGAACCGGGAGGGGAACGGCACCACGCGCCGGAGTTCCTCGCGAGCGTCCTCGGGCAGTGCCGCGAGGAGAGGCGTATCGAACGTGCCGGGCGCGATCGCGCACACCCGCACCCCGACCGGCGCCAGATCACGCGCCGCCGGCAGCGTCATGCTGGCGATCGCGCCCTTGGAGGCCGAGTAGGCGATCTGGCCGATTTGCCCGTCGAAGGCCGCGATCGATGCGGTGTTGACGCATACGCCCCGTTCGCCCGAGTCGATCGGCTCGTTCTCGACCATCACCGCGGCGGCCAGGCGCATCACGTTGAAGGTCCCGATCAGGTTGACGCGGATGACCGTCTCAAACGGCTCGAGCGCGTGCACGCCCTTGCGGCCCACGACTCGCCCGGCCCAGCCGATCCCGGCGCACGAGACCGCGATCCGCAACGGGACCGGATGCGCGCGGGCGACGTCCACCGCCGCCTGGACCGCATCCGGATCGGTGACGTCGGCCGCGACGAACGTGGCGCGTTCGCCGAGCTCGTCGGCCAGGATCGTGCCCCGCTCCGCGTTCTGATCAGCGATTACGACGTGGGCGCCGTGCGCATGCAGCCGCCGCGCCGTCGCGGCACCCAGCCCCGACGCGCCACCACCGACGATCGCCCCGCTTTCGGCAATCCGCATGCAGCCGCTAAGGCTACTGCGGCCCCGCCAGCGACAGTGCAAACCGGCTGTCGCTGTCGGTGAACCACTGCTCGAGGCGCAGGCCGGCGGCGTGCAAGTCTTCTTGCACGCGCGCGCGCGTGAACTTGGCGCTGATCTCGGTCCGCAGCTCCTCGCCGGCGGCGAACTCGACCCGTAGCCCGAGCGCCGCCACGAGCACGCTGCACGGCCGCCGTGCGCGCAGCCGCATCTCGATCCACTCGTGTCGGCGATCGAAGAACGCGATGTGCTCGAACGCGTCGGGCGCGAAGTCCGCGTCGAGCTCGCGGTTGAGCACGTGCAGCACGTTGCGGTTGAACTCGGCGGTGACCCCGGAAGAGTCGTCGTAGGCGGCCTCGAGCACGGCGGGGTCCTTGACCAGGTCGGTGCCGAGCAGCAGGTGATCGTCGGGACCGAGCAGGGTGCCGATCGAGCGCAGCAGGCGGCGCCGCGTCCCGGGTAGGAAGTTTCCAATCGTGCCGCCGAGCAGGGCGACGATGCGCGGCGTTCCGTCCGCTCGCTTGGGTACGCGGTCCAGATGTCGCTCGAAGTCGCCGACCACGCCGTGCACGGTCAGGTCGTCGAACTCGTCGACGAGCTCGATCGACGCCGCTTCGAGCGCGCTCTCGGAGACGTCGAGCGGCACGTAGCGCTGCAGCGTTCCCACGCTCGACATCGCGCCCAGGAGGATGCGCGCCTTCTCGGCCGACCCCGAGCCGAGCTCGACGAGCTCGCCGGCGCCGGTGCAGCGCACGATCTCCTCGGCGTTGGCGATCAGGATCTCGCGCTCGGTGCGGGTCGGGTAGTACTCCGGGAGCTCGCAGATGCGCTCGAACAGCTCCGAGCCCCGCGCGTCGTAGAAGTGCTTGGGCGGGATCTCCTTGAACGGGCGGGTCAGCCCGTCGAGCACGTCGTAGGCGAGCGATCGCTCATCCCCGTCTGCGAGATAGGAGTCGATCCTGATCTCGGGGCTGCGAGTGACGGTCTTCACGCGTCGCTCGCGACCCGGAAGCCCGCGAAGATCTGGCGCCGCTGGGGGTAGTCCCAGTTGCGGAACGTCGTGGTGGCGACGCTCGTCCGGGTGGCCCACGATCCACCGCGCAGGACGAGGTACTCCTCGCCGAAGAACACCTC
>DATJRS010000235.1:0-10229 GCA_035504535.1 Solirubrobacteraceae bacterium
CTTCGGGATGAGCCCCACGCCGCCCGCGATCTCCGCCACCCCGCTCGCGTAAACCAGCGCCTCAGGGGCGGGCAGGTACGGCGGCACAATCCGCCGATACATGGCCGGGATGACGAAGTGCATGGCGCCGGCGAAGATGAAAAACGGGCCGGCCGCACGGCGAACGAGGCGCATCGCCGCTAGCTACCCACGATCATCCTCGGCCACCCCCGGATCTTCCCGGCCATCCCGGCAGGCGATGGAGCTTTGCATGGCCTTCGCGCGATGGGCGATCCAGGACTCGAACCTGGGACCTCTTCCTTATCAGAGGTACGAACCCGTCGGTCGATGTAGTAACGATCAGCGAATGTGCAGGCACGGGCATGGGTTCGGACCGTTTCTAACGGTCCCTGGGAGCGGAATCCCGGAGGCGGCGGCTTCCAGGCGGCTTCCACCCCGATACCCCAGTTCAGGCGGAACGCGGCCTCCTATCCACGGTTGCGAGATGGTCGCCGATGACCGGACTGGAGGCTCAGCGGCCGGGACAACCGCCTCAAGACACGGACTCCGATCGAAGCGCGAGCGGGCCTGAGCGCGGTGAGTCGAGAACGACTGCCGCAAGGCTTGCCGGAGGCAAGGTCGTGGACGCAGTTCTTAGCGGCCGAGGGATCGAACACCGATCACACGTTTCTCGCGAAGCCGCGCGCCGGATCATCGACAATCTCGTGGAGCTCGTCGACGAGCTCACGGAGCGAGCTGCAAATCGTCCCTCCGGATTCCACGATGAAGCTTTCGACTTGTAGGTTCACCCGCGCGCCGAAGTCGCCGGCCACCCGAAGATCGGTCCGGAGGCCAAGGCATCGTATGCCGAGCGCAGCTGCGAAGCCGACTTCCGCGGCAGTGCCGGAGTCGACTTCTTGCCCGTCGAGATAGGCGACGAGCAGCTGACAGGACCGGATGGCGTGGGCGTTGCGACGACCTAACTCGAGCCGGATGGTTGGATCGTGGTCGCCGGCAAGCGCGAGCTCCTCGGCGGTCGCGAGCGACCATGGATCGACCGGTTCCACCACGCTCGAGAGCGCAGGCAGATAGTTCGTCCGGTAATACTCGCGACCGCCCTCGGTGAACCCGAGGGGGCTCGCGACATAGCAGCGCAACTGAGCCATAGCCGCATCATTGCAGCGTCTTTCGGGCAACTGCCGCGGGGCGTGGACAGTCAGAGACGCAACGGAAACTCCTGGTCGTCGACGCGCAAGACGGTCACGGCCGCGGCGGTGGTTGCGGCCGTCGCTACCGTCCGCTCCAAATCGTCCGCCAAATCTCGCCTCGAATACGCGATGACGAGACGAAATCGCCCGTGCGTCCGGAGCATCCACGCCGGCGGGTGCTTGCGGACAAAGGCGGCCAGTGCCGAGACCGCGGCGGGTTCAAGTGGCTCGGCGATTAGAACTAGATAGGCATCCCGATCAACTCTTGGTGCGTCCGATGCAAGCTTTTCAAGTCCCGCAGGACTCGCCTGGTACAGCGACGCATCCTTGCGTGTCGGATGCGGCAATCGCACCAAGTCCTTAGCGGTTGGCTCGCGTCCGACTAGCGCGGTCGTGGCTCCTCCGCTTGGGTCGCGCCCGAGGCGATGTGCGAGCTCGGTGGTGCTAATCGGATCCCCCGAGCACGCTCGGATGACCTGTAGCTGTGTCTCGCGCTGGCTCGGCAAGGTTCCGCCGGAACACCTCTTAATCTTGCACAAGTTAAGAGGTAATCTGATCCGAGGGCCCGGAACTGCGGCCCTACGGCCGTTTAGTCATGCGTTCTACTGCCTTAACTCGCCCAGAGCAAGTCGATTCCTCGTTTGAGGCAGAGCCGAACCTCTTAAGTAGCAAACAATTAAGAGATCCATCTACGGGGTCTCGCTGGCCAGAGCTGACTTTTCCCGCAGTTCCACCGCCTGGTACCGGTGGATCGCTTGCCCGCCGAGTGCGCGCGCTGCTCGGCGCGGGCAACGGTCGCATCTCGATGCGGCATTGCTGTGCGATCGCGAACGTTGAGTTTCGCCGCGGACAGCTGCGGACTGCGGAGGGAGGCTGCGAGGCGTTGCTAGTCCCGCTTCGCTCAGGCGGCTTCCGGATCGTCGTCGACGCCACACCACGCGATGGCTGGTGCCAAACTCCCATCCGCATCCGGGCCGAGGTCGCCGCCCACCGCACACGCTTTCGGATAGCCCACGAGCTCGCGCATACGTTCTTCTACGCCCGTCCAGGTGGGAGACCAGCCCGGGTCTTTCCCGGCGGGAGTACGGCTGAGGAGGGGTTCGCGGATGAATTCGCCCGAGAGCTCCTCGCCCCATCGCCGGCCCGTTCAATCTCCGCCACCGACATAGTCGCACTTCGAGCGCAATGGGACGTCTCGCTGGAAGTGGCCGCCCGTGCCTGCGTGGAAGCAACGATGCCGCAAGGAGCGGTGATCTGGAGGTGGCGACCGGGTGCGGAGCCGTCAGAGCTCGTCGTGACCCAGTGGCGTTTCGGCGTCCCCGTTGAGCGTAGGTTTGATCCTCGCCCCGCTCGCTTGGGACGGGCTCGGCTCACAGGGGCGCTCCGGTGCCTCGATCCGGCTGGCGCCCTATCGGCCGCAGTTCTGGAGGAGCGGTGTCAGGCGATCGCGGTGCTCGCGTGATCGCGCGTCAATCGAGCAACTGCCTGTAGAGCGCTGTCAGGGCCTCAAGCGTTGGGCCTGCGGGATCCGCGGCCTCGCCTCGAGCTGCGGTCGCACGCCTAGCGCTGAACAGATCAACGACGTCGCCTTCATCGAGTTGGCGCTCTTCTTTCAACGGCGCGATGGCTAGTCGGTCTCTCCACTCGTGAGGCGGGGACTCGAACAACTCGTTGCTCATATCGGCCTCGGGGCGTATGAACGCCATGTCGAGGTCCGCTGATAGGGACGCGAGCACCTTGTCCTGCTGCTCAGCTGTGAGCGCGCGATGTACGTAGACGCTCACCTCCCAGAGGCGTTCGTGGAGTCGATAAATGTCAGCGCCACGCTGGTGGAGTTCACCCTCGCGCTCGACAAACTTCCGCACCTCACGTCCATCATCCACCAGCACATCCGCGACCTTCAGCCTCATGTTCGGAGGCGGGACCCAAAGCGCTACGTACCATGCCGGGTCGACACCTGCGAATCGCGCGGCTCGCTGCTCTAACCGGCGACGAGCGTCGAGCCCGCGGAATTCGTCGCAAAAGTCCTTCCTGTCTTGACGGGTGTGACTTTGACGAGCGATTCGCTTGTAGAGACGCCGCTCAAGAAGGTCGGTGCTGAGAATACTCACGGCGCGCCGACGGCGTGCGTCGCGGGCTTGCGCCGGTGATCGCGCGGCGGGTAGTTCGCGCAGGTACTCCAGCAACCCGTCGTCGCCTCGGCTGAGCAACTCGTTGTCGATCGCATCGTTCGCCGCCCGCTTGACCTCTGCCGGGCCATCAGGTGCCTCCAGCTCAAGTTGGCGAAGTACGTTCTCGGGCACGAGACCCGCCGGCCAATCTGGGACGTCGCCCTTTCCCTCGCGCAAACGATCGGTGGCGAGCTCGACGACAAGCGCGTCGCGCCACATCTCGAGCGCCTTTCCGACCATTGCGTCGGCACCGAGCTTTGCGTGATGGATCAGCACCCGCTCACTCAGCTCGTATCGGTACCGAAGGTGCTTGAGAATTTCCGTGATGACGTCCACCCGCTCGCGGCCGTCCCGGACTACGCGGAGTACGAGATGGCGACCGAACTTCGGATCCCCCGTCGGTTGAACGTAAAAGCCCGTCTCAAAACGCCGGCCCAGCGCAAGCGGCAGCCCCGTAAAGAGATGATCACGCCGAAGATAGTCCAGGAGATCCGCGCAGATTGTGTTGCCCACTATGTCCGCGACGAACGGGTAATCCGGGCACGTCATCGGGCTGCCGTGCTGGTCCTTCGAGATGATCAGCGGCTGCAGGTTTGCGAGCAGCCGGCCCTTGATCACGTCCGTCACGAGAGGGGGCATGGTCGCCCACAGCCGCTTGAAGCGCTCGAGGTTCCTGTCGTGTGGGGTCAGCAACTTCAAATCGTCCTCGACCGAGTGACCGAAAGGCACATGGCAGAGGTCGTGCATCAGCGCACCGAGGCGTGCCACCACGACCGCTTGCCCTATCTCTTTGTTGACCTCCTTCGCCTGCTCGTGGGTCAGCTGCTGGCCGCTCGGCGCGTGGCTGCGCTCCCATTCGGCGAATAGATCAGGCACGGCGCCAGGCACGTGACGGTGATCGAGGATCGTGTCGATGAGATCTTGCGCGACCCGAAGTGCTCCGAGTGCGTGCGAAAACCGCGTATGGGTCGCACCCGGATATACGAGGTGAGTGTTGCCGAGCTGCTTCACGCGCCGAAGGCGCTGGAACGCAGGGCTGTCCACAACAGCCGTTTCCAGCTTGGTGAGATAGACATCACCGTGGACCGGATCGGTGATCGTCTTGCCCGGACCCAGAAGCAGCTCGCCGAGTCCCCACGGTTCGGCTTCGCGCATCTCGGGTGTTAGACCCCATTTCGGCATCGTGGCCTCCTGCGCCCTGAATCTACACCCCCCGAACGCGATTGCACGAGAGGCGAGTTGCATCGAGGCACACGTGCAGCAACGACGCCGTCGGAACCGGGACCACCCCACTGTCGCTTGCCGCGCGCCGCTACAAGCGTATCCCTGGGTGACGCCGGGAAGACGCCACCAGCGGCACCGAGCTGGAGGCGCCTCCGTCCGACCTTAGTTGGCGTCTAACACGGGTTGGCCGGGCAGGTCGACCTTCGCGTCAGTCTCAAGAGCCGTCCGCAGGACGCCGCTGTATTCGGCGATCATTCGCGAACGGCGCATCGAGCGACGCCGAGCGTCTGCGATCTCACGGACGTAGACCGTCCTCGTGACGGTTGCGTCGCGGTGCCCGAGTAGGAACGCTACTTCGTCAACGCTCTCGCCAGCCAATAGAGCTCGGCTTGCGACGGTGTGACGGAATGAATGCATCGACGGAAGCGCACCCGTCGGGACCTTCGCCCGCTTTCCATCGGCATCTAGCTGGTGAAGCACGGGGAAGGTTGGTTGCCCATGCTCGTCGATCGCCCGCCTCTGAGCTGCGCGGAGCGCACGGGCAACGTTGCGCTGCCCGAGCGGCCGGCCGGTTCGAGTGGCGAACACAAACGCATCGGGGCGCGGGTCCCCGTCGCGGCGCTTGTGCCGCGCCAGCAATAGCGCGAGATCCCCTGGGATCGGCACCGTTCGCGCGGATCCATCGGTCTTCGTCGGCCCCGATTCCCCTTCCGGTCGACCTGCCAGCCGAACGTAAGCTCCGCATCCTCGACCTCATCGAGCCGGACGTCGCCCCAAGTCAGACCGCAGAGCTCCGAGAGGCGAGCACCCGTGAGAGCCGCGACCGTGAACATCGTCCGGTAAGGCTCGGTCGCCACTGCGATCGTCTGCTCGATCTGCTCTCCGGTAAAGATCGGCCGGCGTTTGGCGAGTGATACCTTCGGACGCTCGGAGGCGAGCATGAGGGTCGTCGGGCTCGTGCCGGACCATCCCAGCCGGCGCGTCGCGAACTTGTAGATCCGCCCGACCACACCGAGCGCCACGAGGATGGTCGCCTCGCCCTTGCCGCCGAAGCGCATCTCGCGGACAAGCTCGGCGAGGTCGTCCGCCGTGATGCTGCTGAGTTTCCGGCCGTGGAAGCGAGGGCGGAGGTGCCGATCGACCGCAATCCGGTAGCCAGCTTGAGTCGATTGGCGAAGATCGAGCACGGGCCCATCCAGCCAGGCGTCCGCTGCCTCGCCGAACCGGAGCCTCGAGTCGGGGGCGACGGTCTCTCCGCGTCCGCGGCGCGCGAGGAGTTCGTCACGTAGCGCGCGTGCCGCCCGGATTCCACCATCGACCGTCCGCCAGCGCTGCCGACCAGCCCCGTCTTTGAAGCCGATCTCGAAAACACCTGTCGACCGCTGGTAGATGTTCCTCTCGACCCGGACGCGGCGTGCCTCATCCGCCGATGGGCTCATGACCCTGCTCCAGGCGCCGCAAGGTGTTCGGGTAACCGGCGACCGGAACAGCGCCAGGTATCCAGGTCTTTGCGACGGAAGTAGAGCTTGCAGCCCGCGCCCTCTTGCTCGCTAGGAATGACCCGCTCCGCAGCCAGCCTCCGGATCGTGTCGCGGTGGACACCGAGGTATTCCGCCGCCTTCCGCGTATCGAGCCACTCGTCCGCCTCTTCGACAGGAGCCGAGAGGCAGGCCATCAGCCGCTCGGCGACGAGATCGGCCAGGTGAGCCAGGACTACATCAAGGCCATCGCCCCCGCGGCCGTCAGGCGCCGGAATGCCGACTTGCTCGGGGCGGGAATTGTTACTGAATAGGCGAAGCGGCACTGCCTGAGCTGTGCGCGCTGCGCTGGCGTACGCTGCCATTGTCGGGACCTCCCTGTAGGTCGCGGCCAGGCCCCGGGGTGTTTGCCCACCGCCGGGGCCGCTCTTTGATTACGAAAGGATTCTAGACCAGGGCCCGGATGGATCCGCGTACGAAAGTAACCTAGCGCGGGTGGGCCAACGAGTCGACATCGATGACCTGATCGACGCCAATGCCGTGGCAGAGCTCCTTGGCCTGGCCCATCGCAACACCGTGAGCGTCTACCAGCACCGGTATCCAGACATGCCCCGACCAGTCCTCAACTTCGGCAACGGGCGCGTCAAGGTCTGGCTCAAGCCCGATATTGAACGCTGGGCGAACGACCAAGCGGGGAGCGGTCGAACTCGTCCCGCCCGCCGCGCCGGCAGGTGACCCACGCCCTTCGCCCGAAGCACGAGCTCGGACACGCGAGTTCCCTATCGGAGAAATCATGTCTGAGCGAGCGATCCCCGCCCGGCCCAGCCTCAACTCCCGATCCGGTGACGGCCTGGATGGCCGTCACCGGATCGGGAGTAATCCCGCGGAAGGCGACGTTTGAGCCGCTGATGCTCCCCGCGAACCGCAGCAGCCCCCGCTCACCCCCGGGCCGGACGAGGCCGGCGATGCCATATGTGCTCAACTCCATGCCCGTCTAGGAGGACAACACGGCTTTGAGCAGCGGCCGGTTTCGATGTTCGCGAAGCTCCCTAGCGGCTCGCCTGTTAACCAACGCGACCCGCCATGAAGGCGGGTCGGGTGACGAGGGAGCGACCCTCGAGCGGCTGATACCGCTCTCGATCATAGCGTCGCTATGGCCTTTTGAGAAGCCGGTCCGGCCGGCCGCGGAATGAGCTAGAAGGCGATCGCGAACCGCCAAAGCGCTGATACCTATCGCTCGCTCACCGAGTCCGCGCCGGCCGAACACTTCGGTGGCGGAGGGCGGGAGACTCGAACTCCAGCCGGGGGCGACCCAGCCTCACGGGTATCAGCCGCTCGCGTCGCCTTGACGCTTCACCCTCCGTCACGCGCGAAGAATAGCAGATCGTTAGCCGCCAGCTCCAATGGCTATCATGTGCTTAGCGCAACTTGGAGGAGGATGCCAAATGGCCGACGCAGCAATTCCTTATGTCCCATCGTACGGCGCAATCACAAGAGCTCTCGAGCGCGTGCGAGAGGCGCCGACACCCGAACGCTTCACGCAGGACTTCCTCGCGACGAAGCTCGGATTGAAAGGTGGCACGCCGCGCCCGGTGATCCCCTTCTTGAAGCGGACCGGGTTCTTGAATGCCGATGGCAGCCCCACTGAGCTGTATAGAAGATTCAGAAACCCCGCCGCGTCGGGCGCGGCTGCCGCAGAGGCAGTACGACGTGGATATTCCGCGCTATACGAGGTAAACGAGTACGTCCATGAGTTGCCCGATCCCGAGCTCAAGGGCGTCGTAGTTCAGGTTGCTGGGCTGCCGTCGGAGTCAAGCACCGTGCGAGCTATCGTCGGCTCATTTAAGGCATTGCGGCAGTTCGCGGACTTTGATGCACCGTTCGTCGATACGGCGGAGGCGCATGCTGAGGAGATCGTTGAATCAACCGCCACCGCTGCTGCTGCTTCCGATGTCTCCCTTCGCCTTGGGTATACCATCAATCTGCATCTACCTGCTACTTCCGACGTAGCAGTCTTCAATGCGATCTTCAAGAGTCTGCGTGCTCATTTGCTCTCATGATGGACGGAACGAAAGCCCTGAACGCGGTCAAGCTGTTCGCGGCAACCAGCCAGCTCATTGAGCATGACCTCGACGAAATCGAGGCCGAGCTTGGTTTAGACCTGCGCCGTGGCCACCGCGCCGTTGTTGATGCGGCTGAGGCGCACTACCCACAAATCGAGAGCTCGATACGTGCGGAAGCGGCGCGTATGGCGCCACACTACGAGGTGTTCTACTCGTTAGAGACCACCATTCGGCGCTTCATCTCTGATTCCCTCGAGGCCGCTGAATCTTCGGCCTGGTGGACAAGTCCACGTGTCCCCACGCAGATTCAGGCTGAGGCGCAAGCACGCCAGGCGCGAGAGGTAGACAGCGGCGTTACGCCTCGATCCGATGACCCCCTGGACTACACCACCTTCGGCGAGCTTGGGGAGATCATCAAGGCCAACTGGGACGTCTTTGGCGCTACGTTCTCAAGCCCTAAGGCTGTCGCGCGTGTAATGGCGAACCTAAATACGCTCCGAGGACCTATCGCGCACTGTAGTCCGCTAGCAGAGGACGAGATCGTCCGTCTACGCCTTGCAGTTAGGGACTGGTTTCGCCTAATGCAATGAGTACGTTGGGGTCTAGCGACATCCCGACGAGGCCACGCCTGCTAAGGCGACCGCCAGTCCGCCGGCGAGAAGCCAGCGCCTGACAACTAATCCGGCGTTGTCGGCGCCTTCGCTGGAGGGACTTTCCGCGCTTCGTCGATGGCGCTCCAGAACGCCGCCCTCAAAGCTTTCTTCAAGTCTTGGCGCTCGCGAAGCGGGCCGAGCATTTTCTCCGCGTCGCTGATGAGCGAGTAATCCAACGTTCCGGGGATCCGCGGGCGATCGGCAATGAGTTCCCCCAAGACTTCGGATGTGGCCTTCGATAGCCACTCAATCGCAAATGCGCGTCCGGCGGTCTGAGCGGCTGCCTCTGTTGGTGTGGGAGTCCCTGCGGAACGCGCCGTTGGCAGTGAGAAATAGCGCTCCCAGTAGTCCCGGTCCAGCACGATGTGATCGTCGGCCTCTCGAACAAGAGCCGCGGATTGATTCGTCCGCTGGCTGGTAGGAACACCGAGCAGAATCACTTGGACGCCCATATCCTGAGACGCGACCACGCCCTCCCTCAGGTCTTCATCGCCTGAGAGTAGATACGCGCGGGCGATGGCCCTCTCGCGAGCAAGAGTCATCAGATCCCGATAGATCAGAGCGTCAACGCCCTTCTGCTGACCCGAATGGATGCGGCCGAGGCGCACCTTCACGTACGGAAGGCCGCCTATCCGCTCGTGTTCTGCCGTGGGTACGCCGTTAATTGCTCCGTCGTACCAGTAGGTTCTGAGCGACTGCATGCCGTCGCTATGGCGCTTGACCCAGTCGGCCAAGTCCGCCATCAGTCGGGTGTAGTCGCAGTTGAACGCGGCGCGGCTCCTCGTGCCGCAACAGAGTTGGCCGCCGGCCGCAAGCAGATATCCCGCGTCGACGAAGATCGCGCTCCGGTCTGCCATGACTCGCCCTCCCTGCGTCTACCTAGAACGTCAAAAGGGCCCCCAACTGGGAGCCCATAAAAACCCGCGTAGCTCCACTGCCAAGCGGAGCAGCCATGTTAGCAGCGCCCTCAACAGTCGAAAAGAGTGGGCGAAGCTAGGGCAACAAAAAGGGCCCCCAAAAGGGGGCCCATCAATAGCCGCCAAACGGCGACGGCGCGATAGTACGCGCTGGTTGTCTAATCGTCAAGAGCGAAGAACTACTTGAGCGAATACATGCTCTGCCAGCTCGGGCAACACTGGTTCAACCCAATGGCCGAACAGAGCCCACGCGACACGTGGGACTACGCCGGCGCCGCAGCAGCTCGCCGCTGAACGGGCCAGAACGCTTCCATATCGCTTCCAGAACCCGAGCACGCCGCCCGGTCTCGAGCCAAACCGCAGTCGGAACTACCCCATTTTCAGCCATTCCTTGAGTGGGCGATCCAGGACTCGAACCTGGGACCTCTTCCTTATCAGAGAAGCGCTCTAACCGACTGAGCTAATCGCCCGGCGTCGAGGAGATTCTAACCGCGCCATGGCGCCGGGCTGGTCGGCGGCGCGCAGCTCTCAGGAGA
>DATJRS010000236.1:0-22244 GCA_035504535.1 Solirubrobacteraceae bacterium
AAAACCCGACTCGGGTCTTTAGCCAGGCCGCTCTAGCAGCCAGAGAAACGGTTGCCGCGGGGGCCCGCCGACACTCGCCCGCACCGTCCCGATCACGCGTGGGACGAGCACACCGGCAAGCGCCAGTAGCGCCGCAACAAAGAAAAAGAAGAACCCAGAACCCCCACCCGGCGCACCGCCGACCAGGGGCGCTGACGGCAACGGCGACACCGGAGCGGCGGGACCGACCAGCGGCTCCACCACGCGCTCCCGGCCATCCGTGCCGGTCGTCCCTGCCGGCCGGCCGGTGATCGAACCCGTCGCCAGCGCGGCATGCCCGAGCCCGGGAAAAGTCACCGGCGAGATCTCAAGTCCGTTCCGAGCCGGGGTCGAACGAACTAGTACGGGCTGCGCGCCCCCGGGACGAGCGGACCGAACCGTCCCGGGAGCGGCAACAGGCGCAGCCGAACCGGAAGCTGCCGGTGCGCGGATCGCGCTCGGCGCCACCGGAGTCATCCGCGCCACGGGGACAGGCTGCCCTCCACCACCCGCCGGGCGACCTGACGGCACCGTCACCGCCACGGCACGGCCATGCGTGCCCGACTGCGCCCCTGATTGATCGGTACGCGGCCGGGCGGGCGCCGCCGCGACGACACGAGCCACAGGGGCGGTCACCGGAGCGAGCGTGTGGGTGGCGGTCGTGACCAGGTCGGTCAGGGGAGCGGTCACGGGCGCGAGCGTGTTGGTCGCGGTCGCGACCAGGTCGGTCAGGGGAGCGGTCACGGGCGCCAGCGTGCGGGTCGCCGCCGTAACCAGATCCGTCACCGGCGCCGCCACGGGAGCCAGGGTTCGGGTGGCCGTAGCCGTCAGCGTCGAGACGACGTGGTTGGCCGGGGCGGTCAGCGTCGACACGACGGGGACGGGCGTAGCGGAAGTCGCCGGCTTGATGGCCGCCGTGACGGTGTTGACGGCGGTGTTCGCGGCCTTGGTCGCGGTGGTCGCGACTGTCGTGACGGCCGGCCTGGTGGCCGTCGTGAGCGTGTTGAGGGCGGTGCTCGCGGACTTGGTCGCGGTGGTCGAGATGCTCGTGATCGCCGGCTCGGTCGTCGCCGTGACGGTCTTGACTGCGGTCGCCGCCGGCTCGGTCGCGGTGGTCGCGATCGCCGGCTTGGCTGCCGCCGTGACGGTCTTGACCGCGGCCGCCGCCGGCTTAGTCGCGGCGGTGGCGATCGCCGGCTTGGCTGCCGCCGTGACGGTCTTGACCGCGGTCGCCGCCGGCTTGGTCGCCGTACTCGCGACCGACGGCTCGGTCGTCGCCGTGACGGGCTTGACCGCGGCCGCCGCGGGCTTGGTCGCGGTGGTCGTGATCGCCGGCTGGGTAGCCGCCGCGACCGTGCTTGCCGCGGTCGCCGCCGGCTTCGTCGCCGTACTCGCGACCGCTGGCTTCGCTGCCGCCGCCGTGACCGTGCCGACCGCAGTCGCCGCGGGCTTGCTGGCGGCGAGCGCGGGCGCCGCCGTGCTCGTTGCGGTGGTGACTGCGGGCGCCACCGACGGGGCAGCTGCGCTACTGGCCGGCACCGCGGACACCACCTTAGAAACGGCGCTGCCGGAGCTCACGGAGGATGGCGCGGTTGAGGCGGCTGGAACACTCGAGACGCCCCCTAGCGTTACCGAAGCGGCGGCGCCGCTTGGCACCACGAGAACGGCCAGTAGCAACGCCACGGCCGTAATCCAGCGAAGTCTGAACCTACAAACCTCTCCCACGTCTGTAGCAATGGTTCCCCGGAGGCCCGGAAAACCTACCTATCCTTCAGGGTGGTTTTTTCGTGTCGGGGGACCGCCAGAGCCCGGCACCGACAGGGCATCAGGCGTCGGGCGTCTTGGCAATGAGGGCCTGTGTCGCTCGCTACCGTTGACGCCATGCCCGTCCTGGAAGCACGGGACATCGTCAAGACGGTTGGCGTCGGACGAGCGGAGCGCCGGATCCTCGACGGCGTCAGCCTGGATGTCGAGGCCGGCGAGGTCGTGGCCGTGCTCGGCCGCTCGGGAAGCGGCAAGTCGACGCTGCTGCATCTGCTCGGTGGCCTCGATCACCCCGAGGCCGGCCAGATCCTGCTCGCCGGGCAGGACATCACCCGGCAACGGCCACGGGCGCTCGCGAAGACCCGCCTGCGCCACGTCGGCTTCGTGTTCCAGGCCTTTCACCTGATCGAGGAGCTGAGCGGCGAGGAGAACGTGCTGCTACCCGCGCGGCTCCCCGGAGCGCTCCGAGGTGGCGAGCAGCGAGCCCGGAGGCTCATCGGTGAGCTCGGTCTGAGCGAGATCGCCGGCCGCCGGCCGCATGAGCTCTCCGGCGGCGAGCAGCAACGCCTGGCAATCGCCCGGGCCATGGTCAACGACCCCGAGGTGGTGCTGGCCGACGAGCCGACCGGCAACCTCGATCAGGAGAACGGCGCGACCGTGGTCGCGCTGCTGCGCAACCTGCGCCGCCGCGCCGTGGTGATCGTCACGCACGAGCCGGAGGCAGCGGCGATCGCCGATCGCGTGCTGCACCTGCACGACGGGCGGCTGGCAGGCCGCCCCAGGGAGCTGGCCTGACGGCTGCGCTACGTGAGGCCAGTTATGGCGTGCGCGTCCGGCGCCGGCGCTCGCTCCTGACCGGGCTGGGGATCGCGCTCGCCGCGGCGATGCTGATGGCGGCGCTTGTGGTCTCCGACAGCCTCGGGTTCGGCTTCGACCGGGCCGCCAAGGCCGCACACCTGCCGGACATCATCGTCCGCTTCAACCCGGAGGCCTCGAGCCGCGTCGAGCAGCGGATCACGGCGCTGCCCGACATCGCGGCCTACTCGCTACGACAGGAGGTGACGAGCGTCAGCCTCCAGACCGCCGATCAGTTCGCCGGCAATGGCGACGTCGAGGTGGTCGGCGCCGGCCCGCACGGCTACGCGATCGTCGCCGGTCGCGACCTGTCGAGCCGCCCAGGCGAGCTCGTCGTCGAGAAGGGGCTGGCCGACGCGTGGGGGCTGAAGGTCGGCGGCACGCTCGACGTCAACGGCCTCGGGCCGCAGCGGATCGTCGGGCTTTCCGAAAGCCCCGACAACGTGTCCTACCCGCTGGCCGTCCCTCGGGTCTACGTGTCTGCGGCCGCGCTCGACGCGCGCTTCGGCGCTCAACCGAACCCGCAGGTCAACCTGGCCGAGATCTGGCTGCGCGACCCCCGCAACCTGAACGAGGTCCTGGCCCAGGCGCGGGCCACCAGCTACGGGCTGCAAGGGTTGCGCTTCGTCACCCGCGCCGGGGTCCGGGTGCTGCTCGACCAGGCGGCCGGAATCGTGATCGACCTGCTCGTGGCGCTGTCGCTGATCGCGCTCGCCACGGCCGGCGTCATGCTCGCCGCGTCGGCCCGGGCCGAGGTCCAGCGACGCCTGCGCGCGATCGGCGTGCGCCGCGCGGTGGGTGCCTCGCGCGGACACCTGGCGCTCGTGCAGGCCCTCGAGGCCCTGTTCGTTGCCGCGCCCGCCGCAACCCTCGGCGCGATCGGCGGCGTGCTCGCCACCTACGGCCCGACCACGCGGCTGCTCGTGCTGCTCAACGAGCCGGCGCCCGGGTCCGCACTCGCCCCCGCGCTGATCCTCACCTGGCTCGCCGCGGTCGCGATCCCGGTGCTGGCCGCCGCCTGGCCGGCCTGGCGGGCGGCGGGCCGCCCGCCGGTCGCGCTGCTCCGCGGCGCCGAACTCGGGCGCAGCCGAGGGTCGTCCGGCCCCGATCGGCCGTCCTGGCTGCACGCACCGCGAGCCGGGCTGACCACGCTCGGGGTACGGCTCGCCGCCGCCCGCCGGACACGGCTCGTGGCCACCGCGGCCACGCTCGGGTTCTCGACCGCGTTCGTGCTGCTGATGCTCGCGCTGGCCTCCGCGCTCAACAGCCTCGAGACCGACCCGGGTGCGCTCGGCAAGCGCTACCAGCTGACCGCGAACCTGCCGCCCTCGGCCGTGAAACATGTGGAGACCATCCCTGGCGTGCAGGCCGCGGCCCCCCGCTACGAGACGGAGGCGGTCGATTCGTTCTCGCTCGGCGAGACGATCGACGTGATCGCCTACCCGGGCGATCACACGATCTTCGAGGCGCCGCCGCTCGTGTCCGGCCGGCGCCTGCGCGGTGAGCACGAGGCCGAGGTCGGCCTGGGGCTGTCTCAGGCGCTCGGGCTCACACCGGGGGCGACGCTGGCCATCCAGCTCGACTCGGGCGTCGAGCTGCGACTGCGCGTCGCCGGTGTGGTCAGCTCGCTCCAGGACGACGGCCGCGTGGCCTACGTTCCGGCCGGCGCGCTGCTCGCCGCCGATCCCTCGGCGGCCGACGAGGAGCTGCTGGCGGTCCGGCTGAGGCCGGGCGCCAACGCCAGCGCGGTGAGCGCCGCGCTCGGACCGAGCGCGGCCTCGGCCAGCACCGCGATCGGCCGCGGTGTGCCGCTGGTGAGCGTGCTCCGCTCGATCCTGCGCGCGGTCGCGATCGTCGATGGCCTGGTCTGCCTGTACGCGCTGATCCAGGCGTGCGCGCTGACCGTGCAGGAGCGCCGGCGCACGGTATCGGTGCTGCGCGCGTTCGGGGCCGGCGGCTCGGCCGTCCGGCGCCTGCTGACCGGAGCGGTGGTGGCGCTCGTGGTTCCGGCGGCGATCCTCGGGGTCGCCCTCGAGCGGTTGGTGCTAGGCCCGGCGCTGTCGCGACTGGCCGCGAGCTACGTGACGCTGTCGCTCGGGGCCAGCGGGGTCGAGATCGCGGTCGTCGTCGCCGGCCTGGTGCTGGCCGGGGCGGTGGCGGTGGTGTGGGTGGCGCGCCAGGCCACCCGCGAGAGCGTGATCGCCGGGATGGGTGGATCGTGACCCGGCGCCTCACCAGACGCGAGGCGCTGATCCTGGGTGCGGGTGCGCTGATCACCACCGGCTGCGGGTCGTCCGGATCCTCGGGCCCTTCGCCCGCCGGCTCGACGATCGCCTCCACCTGGGCCGACCCGGGCGGCACCGGGACGCTCGTCCCCGGCCCGGGCCAGGCGCTGATCGCCCGCACCGACCTCGGCCCGGTTCGACCCGTGACGGGCGTGATCGCCACCCTCGCGCACGTCACCGACGCGCACGTGCTCGACGCCTCCTCGCCGGCGCGGGTCCCGTTCCTGGCCCGCCTCGGCGACCCGTTCGAGTCGACCTTCCGCCCCCAGGAGACGTTGACCGCGCAGGTGCTCGCCGGCGCCACCCGCGCCATCCGCGCCCTCGCGCCCGACGCCGTCATCCAGGGCGGCGACCTGATCGACAACGACCAGCGCAACGAGCTCGGCTGGGCTCTGCGCGTGCTGGCGGGCGGCGTGGTGCACCCGGGCAGCGGCCGGTACGGCTACTACGGGGTCCAGCTCGCCTCGGACCCCGATCCGTTCTATTACCGCCCCGACCTCGACGCGCCCCAGCACCCGGGACTGCTCACGCAGGCCGTCCGGCCCTTCACGACGCCCGGCATCGACGCGCCCGTCTACCCGGTGCTCGGCGACCACGACATCCTCGTCGCCGGGGAGCTCACGCCGACGGCGCAGACGCGGGCGCTGGCGATTGGCGACCAGGCGCTGTGGGAGCTGCCGTCCGGACTGAACGTGCCGCCTGGAGCCCAGCTGACGTCGGGCGGCTCGCCCGACGGCCCGCCGCTTCCGGGGCTCGTGAATCAGTTCCTCGCTCAGGCGCTTGCCGGACCGAAGGTGCGCGTCCCGGCCGACGAACGCCGGCGCGAGATGAACGTCGGGGAGGTCGTGTCCACGCTGCGCGCGGGGGCCGACGCCAGTCTCGATTACGTCGCCGACGTCGGAGCCGAGGTGCGGCTGATCGTGCTCGACCTGGCTCGCCGGGCCGGCGGCTCGGGCGGCCTGGTGCGCCCCGACCAGCCCGCCTGGGTGGCCGGGCAGCTCAGCGACGCCGAGTCGGCGGGGCGGAGCGTGGTCGTGGTCTCGCACCAACCGCTCGAGAGCTCCGAGGGGGGCGAGTCGATTCTGTCTGTGCTGGACGCGCACCCGCGCGTGATCGCGGTGCTGGCCGGCCATACCCACCGCAACTCGATCGAGCCGCGCGCGGGCTACTGGCTGATCAACACGGCGTCGTTGATCGACTATCCCCAGCAGGCCCGGGCGCTGCGGATCGTGCGCACCGCCGGGGGCGGGGTCGCGATCCAGAGCTGGATGCTCGACCACGTCTTCCCCGGCGAGCTCGGCACGATCTCCCGCCAGCTGTCATACCTCGACGCACAAGGGGGCCGTCCCAAGGGGTTCGCCGGCGGTCGCCTCGACGGCAACGTCACCCTCTACCTATGCGAATAACCCGTCACTCGCCCGGCCGCCGGGGGTGAACGGCCCCTCACCCGGCTATGGAGGCCGTCGCGTAAAGGCGGCGCACCGGAAATTATTTGTGAGCAGGTAACAACTGCCTCCAGGCCGAGGTCCCGGCCGGGCCAAACTTTGGCGCTCACGCCTCAGATATGTCTCACCCGGATCGCCAAAGTTCGCCCTCGATCGTTCGGGTTGTTGTGTACCGCCCACAATGGCGATCGTTTGGGGCAACAGCCTCTATGGCACGGAGAACACGCCACTGGCGCCCGGGATCCGGCGACTGGCGGGTTATCCGGAATCAGCGGAGCGGGTCTCTAGCTCCCGTCGCTGCCGAGCGCGGCGGTGATGTCGGCGATCGCGGCCGCTTCGCCCTCGCTCTCCGCCGTCCCGTGCTCGCGGTGCGCGTTGGCGACGTGGTCGGAGAGCGTGAGCACGAACTTGCGGTAGTCGTTGACCTCGTCGGGTGTCGCCTTGGCCTCGACCACGCCGACGGCGTCGCGTACCTCCTGCAGGCTGGCTTGCTTGATCTCGTCGTAGGAGTGGTAAAAGTGGTGCTCGACCTCGGGTTTGGCGGACACGATCGCGTCGAGCAGCTCACTCGAACCATGCTGCTTGCGTGCCTCGGTGTAAGACTTCGCGATGGCGATACTTTCCTTCCAGGTCCCGCCCCTCGTCGCCGCGGCCACCATCAGGCCGGCGGCCGGCGGGCCTTTGAGGACGGTGTCCCATTCCTGCTCGGTGAAGTCGCTCTTCCCGGTCATCGTTCCTCCTCGTCGTCGCCTCTCGATGAGCTCATCTTGGCCCGTGTCCACGAGGACGGGATCACCCGTGTTGGGTGATGCGGGCACGAGGGCCACGCCTTTGAGTGTCGGCGACAGCGAACACCACAGATTGGAGTCGCCGTGTTAGCCATTGCAAGCTCGTATTCATTCCTGGATGTCTTCTGGGACATCCTGCTCATCTTCGCCTGGCTGATCTTCCTCTGGATCGCCATCACCGTGCTGATCGACGTCTTCCGTCGCCACGACATCTCGGGTTGGTCCAAGGCCCTGTGGGTCATCTTCGTCGTGATCCTCCCGTGGCTCGGCGTGCTGATCTACCTGATCGTCAACCACACCGGCATGGCCGAGCGTCGCTACCGGGACGCCGCGCAAGCGCAGTCTCAGTTCGACGACTACGTCCGCCAGACGGCGGCCGGCTCCAGCCCGACGGCCGAGATCGAGCGGGCCAAGAAGCTCCTCGACGACGGCACGATCAGTCAGGCCGAGTTCGACTCGATAAAGGCCAAGGCGCTGGCAGGTCACTAGGAGTCTGGGCCTCACACGGAATCCGGCTCAACACGTGTCGAAGTTCGATGCGTGCACGAGCCGGATTTCGCACGTTCGGCATCCTTGGGGCCGGGTGCCCCGTCCTGTCCGTGGTCGCGACCACGCCGCCGGGCACGGACGCCCGGCGGAACGGCCCCATGGACGCTGCGCGCAGCGCAGCCCCTGACTATCCGACGACGGTCTCGATCGTCTCAATCGGCTCGAGCGAGGAGATCTCTGACCGGCGGTCCTCCCAGTGCGGCGGGATGCACATGTGCGTTCCGAGCTCGTCCTCGGACTCGTCGATCAGGAAGCCCTGGGGCGTACCGTAGGCGATCTCGACCAGGAGTCCGCCCGGGCTGCGGCAGTACATCGAGAAGAAGTAGCCGCGGTCCTTGGGCTCCGAGACGTCGGTGAAGCCGAGCCCGACGATCCAGTCCTTGACCTCCTGCTGGTTGGCCGCGGAGACGACGTCGAAGGCCTGGTGGTGGATCGTGCCCTCGCCGAAGTTCCAGGTGCCCGGCCTCAGTTCGGGTTCCTCGACCAGCTCGAGCATGCGACCGTAGCCCTGCTCGTCGCCGATCTGGTACTGGTGGTTGGCGCCTTCGTCGGAGAGGAGCTCACCCCCCATCGCCTTCGTGATGAAGAAGTCCTGTGGCTCCTGATCACTCACCGAGGTGGTCGTCCCGTACGCGCCGCGGATCGCGTGCTCGGCGGGCACGATGGCGTCGTAAGGGTCGCGGTCGTCGGGGTTGGGGTCGGCGACGATCTGGTACTCGATCCCGCACGGGTGGCGGAACACGAGCCGCTCGGTCCCGAACCGCTCGGCGGGCTCGTGCTCGACGTTGTGCTCGGACAGGCGGTCGGCCCAGAACCCGAGCGAGTCGACCGGCACAGACAGGTTGAGCGACTTGGCCTGGTTGGTGCCCCGCCTGCCCATCCACCCGGCCTGGCGATATGGGAAGGCGGTGAGCAGCGTGCTCGCGTCGCCCAGCCGGTTGCCGTAGTACAGGTGATAGATCGGGATCTCGCCGTCGAACAGAACGGTCTTCTTGACGCTCTTTAGCCCGAGCAGCCGGACGTGGAAGTCGTAGTCCTCTTGGGCGCCGCCGACGCAGAAGGTCAGGTGGTGGGTGCCGCGAATGAACCCGCGCATGATCGTCTTCCTCTCCCTCGGGGTGGCAACGCGCCGATTCTAACTTGAGCCCACAAGCGCTTCTAGGACGCGAGCGCCAGCGTTCTAGGACGCGAGCGCGGCAGCGAAGTAGTGGCCCTCGGCGAGGTCCGCGAGCAGGCCCGGGCGGGTCGGCTCCCAGCCCAGCAGGCGGCGAGTCAGCTCACTCGAGGTGGGGTTGTCGAGCCCGACGAAGGGGCCGAGGAAGGCGAAACGCTCAGCCGCATCTTCGGCCGGAATGCTCTCGGTCCGAACCCCGAGCTTCTGGCCGATGACCGTGGCGATGTCACGGAACGGCACGCCCTCGTCGGCGACGGCGTGCAAACGGGATCCGGCGGGCGCCCCTTCGAGGGCCAGCCGGTAGACGCGGGCCGCGTCGAGCGTGTGGACCGACGGCCACCGGTTGGAGCCGTCGTCGACGTAGCCGGCGGCACCGCTCTCGCGGGCCACGGCGATCAGGACGGTGACGAACCCGTGATGGTCGAGGGTTGAGTGCACAATCGGCGGCAGGCGCACGATCGAGGACCGCACGCCGCGGTCGGCGAGCCCTACCACGAGGTTCTCGGCGTCGACGCGCGGCCCGGCGTCAATCACGTCCTGCTCGGTGCCGGGGCGGCCGCTGATGCCACCGAGGGTCAGCATCAGCGTGCCCGAGGTGCTGACGAACGGCTTGCGGGATCCCTCAAGCGCGGACGCGATCGCCTCGATCGCGCGCTGGTCGGTCGCCACCGCGCCGAGAAAGTCGCCGGTGCGCATGGCCTCGTGGTTGAAGGCGAGATGGATGACGCCGTCGGCCACGGCTGCCGCCTCGCGCATGGCGCCGAGGTCCTCCAGGTCGCCGCGTTGGACGTCGCAGCCGGCCGCCTCGAGCGCCTCGGCCGAGCTCTCCGAACGGGCGAAGCCGACGACCTGGTGGCCTGCACTGATCAGCTCGGGAACGACGGCGGAACCGATGTGGCCGGACGCGCCGGTGACGAAAACACGCATGAGAAACCTCTGACTGGGACGGGGGCGATGTCACTTGGTGTCATCACTCTACCACGCTCATGTCACTCGGTGTCATCAACTACGCTAGAGGCAATGGGCAGATGGGAACCTGACGCGCGGGGCCGGCTCGAACGGGCGGCCCTGGACCTGTTTAGCGAGCGTGGCTACGACGAGACCATCGTCGCTGATATCGCCGAGCGCGCCGGGTTGACCAAGCGAACCTTCTTCCGCTACTTCCCGGATAAGCGGGAGGTGCTGTTCTCGGGGGAGAAGGTGCTTGAGGAGCTCTTCACCGAAGGGGTGAGGGCGGCCCCGGCGTCAGCCGCGCCCCTCGACGCCGTGGCCGCGGGGCTGGAGAACCTCGCCCCGCTGTTCGAGGAGCGTCGCGAGCTGGTCATTCAGCGCCAGCGGATCGTCGTCTCCAATCCCGAACTGCAGGAGCGCACCCTGATCAAGATGGCGTCGCTGACCCGAGCTGTCGCCGAGGCGCTCCATCGCCGCGGAGTGGGCGAGCCGACCGCGAGCCTGACCGCCGAGGCGGGCGTGTCCGTGTTCCGAGTCGCGTTCGCGCGTTGGGTCGATCCGGCGAACCGGCGGCCGCTCAGCGACCTCATGCGCGAGTCGCTCGAGGAGCTCCGGGCGGTCGCGGCTGCGCGCTAAGCCAATCGGCGAACACACCACCCGGAATGACCCATGTCCGGTCGGCCCGGGCCAGGGATGCGAGGAGGTCGCGGACGCCGGCCGCCCAGGCGTCGTCGAGCATCAGGAACGGGTGGAGGATGAGGGTGTGGAGCCCTGGCTGCGCGAGTGATCGCTCGAGCCGCGCGACAAGCTCGGTCGGCGGCACCGGTTCGGAGGCGCCGGCTCGCGCGGCACGAAGTGCAGTGAAGCTGTCCATCAGGTGGTACGCGTCCACGAGCTCCCAGTCGAACGGGACGTAGGCCAGCCCGCCCTCGACCCGCGCGTCCCCGCCCTCGGGGGAGCACCACTCGAACCCGAGCTCGCGCAGGAGCGCCGGCGAGCTCGGCGTGAGTTGGCCGCCGGGCGGGCGAAAGCCGCGCGGACGGAGACCAAGAGCCTCGTACGCGCTCAGTCCGCGGGCGAGGGCTTCGCGCTCGTCGTCGGGGGACAGCTCTGACCACTGCTCGTGGCTCCACCCGTGGTGTCCGAGCTCGTGGCCACGGGCGGCAATGCCCGTAACGGCCTGCGGGTACAGCTCGCAGTTGATCGCCTCGACGAAGAACGTCGCCTTGAGCTCGTGGTGGTCTAACTCGTCGAGCAGCCAGGGCAGCGCTTGGGTGACCGACGGGTCGTGTCGGGTGGGCGCCTGCTGCTGGCCGCGCTCGAGTGCGCTCGCCTCGCCCAGGTTGTCGATCGTGAGCACGAGCGCGCTCGGAAGCTTGTCCGGTCCGTAGCCGTCCACTTCCCGCGATCGTAGGCGTCCGGATCGGCGCGCGGCTCAGCCGGTCGCGACTTTCAGGTCGTAAAGCTTTGAACCGATCTGTACGCCGAGGCTCCACGTCTTGAAGCGGCCCAGGAGGCCGCTTGGGATCGTGACTCCTTGGGCCCAACGGTCATGACCGACGGACGCGAACAACTCGTCGTTGCCAGCCGGTGATACGGGCGATGGCGCGGCATCGATGTAGCGAGGCCGAACCGAGCTGTGCGCGACGACGATCGTGTACGTGCGACCGGGCGTGACCAGGAACGTACCGTCCTGGTAGCGAGCGCCCTGCACGTAGATGCCAAGCAGGTGGTAAGTGACCGAGGCAGTCGTGGTGTTGCCGGCCCGGCTCGTCGCCGTCGCGGTGTACCGCACGGTCGTGATGTCGAGCCCCCGGCCGCTGCTCGTCTCGTGGCGGCTGAGCTTGCAGGAGGCGATCCCGGACACGGAATCCTTGGCCACGCAGCGCGGGGCGCGAACGCTCCCGACGTAGGTAGCGCCACTGCGAGCCCCGGTGAGCTTGACGGTCGGCCTTGTCTGGTCGATGTCGATCCCGGATACGACGACCGTGCCGGCACCACCGTTGGTGGCCGTGATCGTGCGCGTGATCGACTGTCCGGCCCCGTTGCTCGCCAGCTCCACCGCCGAGGGGCAGGCCGCGGCGAGCGGGGCCCCGTTCGCCGTGCACGCGAACGTGACCGTCACCGGCGAGCGGTACCAGCCATCCGCTGTCTTGGGGTGGGCGCTCGAGAGTGTCGCGGCGATCGCCGGGTCGCTGCGCGAGGTCGAGGCCGAGGAGCCGGTGAAGTCGGAATTGCCCGCGTAGGCGGCGGCGATCTGGTGGGTCTTTCCGGACGGGACCGCGTAGCTCAGCGTGGCGGTGCCGTTCGAGAGCGCGCCGCTGCCGACATTCGTGCCGTCGACCGAGAACGTGACCGTCCCGGTTGGGGTTCCCGCTCCGGGGGACACGGGGGCCACGGTGGCGGTGATGGTTCCGGGTTGGACGGTCACCGCGGTCGTACTCGCGGCCTGGTTGACGGTCTGAGTGGTCGACGCCGAGCCGGGCGCGTACACCGAGGTGTCGGCCGGTGTGAACGTCGCGGACACCGTGTGGGCGCCGGGTACGAGCGACCCGCCGCTGCCGATGGTCGGGCTGACGGCCGTATGACCGGGACCGACGCTCACCGGCGTGCCCAGGTTCTGGCCGTCGAGCTCGAACTGCACCGTGCCCAAGGGGGCACTGCTGTCCGCTTCGGCCACGGTCGCGGTGATCGTCGTGGGCTGACCGAATACGACGGTGGCCGGATTGGAGAGCGTGAGCTGGGAGGCGATGGCCCCGACGGAGACCGTCTGCGCGACCGTCGCGGCCGCGGCGTAGGTGCCATTGCCCAGCTCATCGGCGTCGATCACGCACGTACCGACGTGCGCGAAGGTCACGCTTCCCGTGTCCAATCCGGTTTGCGAGACCGTGCATGCATCAGCAGGCGAGGTGCCCGGCCCGGCGCTGAACGTGACCGGCAGGCCGGACCCGCCGCCGGTGGCCGACAGGTTGGTTGAGGTTCCCGGCGTGGCGGTCGGTGCCAGCGGTGCAAAGGTGATCGTCTGCGTGACCCCCGTGTAGTGCGCGTACAGAGTCACGTTGTCCGGCCCGCTCTGGCCCAGCGCGCTCGACAGCGTCGAGCTGTTGGTGACCTGGGTACCGCCCGAGGCGGTCGTGAACCAGCCCGTGAACGTGCCGCCGGCCGGGGGTGTCGGACCAGCGGGAAGCGACTGCCCCGAGGCGGTCACCGATCCGGCGTACACGTACATCGTGCCGGGCGTCGTGCCCGAGCCGCCGCTGTCGTTGAACGAAAGGCCGTAGTTGTCCGTCTCGACCAGCAGGCTCGTGGTGCCGTCCCCGTCGCCGTTGCCCGACACCGACCCGCCAGAGCCGACCGAGATCAGACCGGTGTTGTCGACCGTACCTTCGCCAGCCAGCGATCCCGACAAGTCGAGCGTCCCGCTGTTGTCGGCCGTTACGCCGGATGGGATGTTCAGCGACGCGCCGGAGGGAATCGTCAGCGACCCGGAGTTCGACAGCGACCCGAAGGCACCGAGGCCATTCAGGCTGTAACCGCCTCCGACGCTGCCAAATGGGCCCGCCGCGGTCACGGTCGCGCCCACCCCGATCGTCACGGTGGCGCCCTGGCCCCCGGTATCTGCAGCGGCGGTGATGCCGCCTCCGATGCCCACCGCGTCCGGCCCGCCGGTCGCGCTGACGCTGCCGCCATCGATCGTGATCACACCACCGGCGCCGCCGGCGGCGTTGCTTCCCCCACCGCCCAAGCCCACCCCCTCACTAGCACCGGCCGCGGTCACGGTGCCGCCGTTGATGCTCACCGAGCCTCCGTCGCCGCCCAGCGTGTCGACGCCGACGCCGCCACCGATCCCGGCGCCGCCCCCGCCGCTGCCGCCGGTCGCGATGACCGTCCCGCCGTCGATCGTTACCGTGCCTCCGTCGCCACCGGTTTCGTTCCCCACGCCACCGCCGATGCCCGCCCCATAGCCGCCACCCGTTGCCGTCACGGTGCCGGCGTCGATCGTGACCGTGCCGGCGTCGCCGCCGGTGTTGCCGCCGCCGTCGCCGCCGATGCCCGCGCCGCCCGAGGCGCCGGTGACCGTCAACGTGCCGCTCCCGACGCTGTCCTGGATCGTGAGCGACGCTCCCGACGGCACGTCGATCGCCGCGGCCCCGCCGGGCGGAGTGTCGATCTCGAGGGCGAAGCCATTCAGGTCGAGCGTGACCGCGGTGGTGTCGCTTCCGCTGCCGTCGCCGACGGTGAGGCTGTCTCCGGCCGGTGCGGTGATGCTGGCGCACAAGGTGACGCTTCCGCCGTTGGTGAAGGCGGTCGACAGGTCGCTCCAATCGGACACGCCGGTGCAGGCCGCGCTGGCGGCGGCCGGTAGCACGGCGAAGAGACCGGCGAGGGCCAGCCCCACCACGACGAGCAGCTTGCAGCGTTTCATTCTTGCCCCCAAGGTTGGGTCGGGACGTCGTGGCGGTCCTTGCGCGCCCCGTCCGTCCTTGTCTTGCGCCGGCGGCAAATTATCAGAGGCGTCAAGCCGGTCCCTTCCGACGCTGCGGCGATACTTCCGCGGATGACACCCCCGGATCGAGCATCACGAATCGCCCTCGTCACCGGCGGCGCAGGCGGGATCGGCCGCGCGATCGTCGCCGCCCTGACCGCCGACGGACACCGCGTGGTGTCGGGCGACATCGCCAAGGACGCACCGGCCGAGGCGACCCTCGGCGTCCGCCTCGACGTGACCAACAGCGACTCGGTGGAAGAGGCGATCACCCGTGTCGAGCGCGAGCTCGGCCCGATCGAGATCCTGGTGAACACCGCCGGCTGGGACGAGTTTCACCTCTTCCTCGAGAGCGACGAGGCCTTCTGGGACCACATCATCGAGCTCAACTACAAGGGCTGCCTGAGGATGTGCCGCCGGGTCGTGCCGGGCATGGTGCAGGGCGGGTACGGGCGCGTCGTGAACATCTCCTCCGACGCCGCGCGGGTCGGCTCCTCCCAGGAGGCGGTGTATGCCGGCGCCAAGGCCGCGCAGGTGGCGTTCGGCAAGACGCTCGGGCGCGAGGTCGCCCGGCGCGGCGTGACCGTGAACAGCGTCTGCCCCGGGCCGACCGAGACGCCGCTGCTCGAGGGCATGCTCGGCGCCGGCGAGGCGAGCGCGAAGATGATCGAATCGCTGCGGCGGGCGGTGCCGATGCGACGGCTCGGCCGCCCCGAGGACGTGGCCGCGGCGGTCGCGTTCCTCGCCTCGGACGCCGCCGGCTACATCACCGGTCAGACCCTGTCGGTCAGCGGGGGTCTGACGATGGCGTGAAGACCGGCTCGGGCCCGCGGTCGGGGATTCGATCGCGCTGATCGAAGTACTCGCCGCCCTCGATGCTGATGCGGGGCGTCACCTTGTCGAGCCATCGCGGCATGAACCAGTTGTGCTCGCCCAGCAGCACCATCAGCGCGGGGACGAGCAGGCAGCGCACGACGGTGGCATCCAGGATCACCGCGACCGCAAGCCCGACGCCGAACTGCTTGATCGTCGGATCCCCGTTGAGCACGAAGCTGCCGAACACGAACACCATGATCAGCGCGGCGGCCGTGATCACGCGAGCGCTGGTGACGAGCCCCGAGACGACCGAGCTCTTGTTGTCCTCACCCTCCAGGTGGTGCTCTTGGATCTGGCTGACCAGGAACACCTCGTAATCCATGGAGAGCCCGAACAGGATCGCGAACATGAACAGCGGCACGTACGAGACGATCGGGACCTTCCCGGGCAAGCCGATCAGACCGCTCAGCCAGCCGAACTGGAAGATCGCGACCAGTACGCCATAGGAGGCGCCGATCGAGAGCAGGTTCATCACGGCGGCCTGCGGTGGCACAACCACGGTGCGGAAGGCCAGGATGAGCAGCACGAAGCTGAGCGCGATCACGACGGCGATCTGAAGCGGCAGCTTGCTCGAGATCCTCGTCGCCAGATCGTCGTAGCCGGCGGTGATGCCGCCGACATAGGCGCGCAGATCGGTGCCCTTCTCGGCGCTCGGGATCACGGTGTCGCGGAGGTGGTGGACCAGGTCGGTGGTCTGGCTCTCGGCCGGCCCCGCCTTTGAGATCGCGTTGAAGTAGGCCGTGGTCCCGGCTTTGTCGAGCTGCATCGGCGAGACGCCGGCGACCCCGGCGCTCGAGGCCACGTCCTTCTGTAGCGTCGCCAGGCGCGGGTCGCTGGTTCCGTTCTGGGCGGGAGTCCCGAGGGTCACCGCGATCAGCAGCGGCCCGTTGACCCCCGGGCCGAAGTTGTGTGTGATCAGGTCGTAAGCGCGGCGCGCCGTGGTGGAGGTGGAAAGGGCGGCGGTGTCCTGCTGACCGAGCGTTAGCGACAGGAGCGGAATCGTCAGCGGGATCAGGATCACGAGGGCCGCGAGGCCGGCCACGATCGGCTGCTTGCCGATGTCACGCGCCCATCTGGCCCACAGCCCGTTCCGCACCTCCTCGTCGGTGGCGGGATGGCGCACGCGCAGGGAGTTGATGTGTGGACCGAGCACGGCGAGCTCGGCGGGCAGCAGCGTGAGCGCGGCGAGGACCGCGATCACCACGGAGATCGCGGCCATCAGGCCCATCGTCGTGACCAGCGGGGTTCCGGCTACGGCCAGGGACACGAGCGCGATCGCCACCGTGCAGCCCGCGAAGAAGACCGCTCCGCCGGAGGTGGCGACGGCGCGCGCGATCGACTCGTCCATGGGCAGGTTGTCGTGCAGGCCGCGGAAGTGCCGCGTGACGATGAACAGCGCGTAGTCGATCCCAACCCCGAGGCCGATCATGGTCGCGAGCGTGGGCGCAACCGTGGGCACCGTCGTGACGTGACCGAGGATGCGGATCACGGCGAGCGTCGACGCCAACGCGAAGATGGCGGTGATGATGGGCAGCAGCATCGAGGTGATCGTCCCGAAGGTGATCGTGAGGATCACCATCGCGGCGATGATGCCGACGAGCTCGCTCGACTCGGTCGACGGCTTTGACACCTTCTGGCCGAGCTGTCCGCCCGTCTCGACCTGCAGACCGGCCGCGCGCGCCGGTTTGGCGGCGGCATCGATGATCGTCTGCGCCTCGGACTCCGACAGCGAACCGGGTGGAACTGCCAGCGTCACCGAGATGTAGCCGGTTGCCTGGTCCTTGCTGAGAGCCGAGGCCCCCTGCGGGGTGAGCGGGTTGACCGCCGCCGCCACGTCCTTGTTCTTCATCAGGTTCGCGACGGCCTGGTTGACGGCATTGGCGTCGTTCGGATCAGTGAGCTTGCCGGTCTTGGCGTGCAGGACGATCGGGCTCGTTCCGTTGGCCTGGGCCGGGAAGGAGCGCTTCAGCACGTTCGTCGCGTGCTGGCTGTCGGTGCCGGGCAGCGAGAGGTTGTCGTTGGTGTTATCGCCGAGCCGGTGCGAGACCCCGACCAGCACAACCGCCACCACCAGCCACACCCCGAGCACCACGAACCGGCGGCGCACGCAGAAGCGCGCGAGTCCATAAAGCACACCGGTCACCTCGTCCACCCCCTGGTCGTCGGGTGGCGTCCTTGCCGCTCTCGACGATGCTCCCGCGCGATGTAGGCAAAGTCAAGACCTGCGCACTGGGCCCGCGACGGCGCGCTCACGCGCGAACATCCGGTGAGCGAGGGCCAAAAGACCAATCCGGAAGGAGCCGATGCATGGAGCTGACCGACACGAGCTACGAGGTTGAGAGCGGCCTGGCCTGGATCACGATCGACCGGCCCGATCGGATGAACGCGTTCCGGGCAAAGACGGTTGACGAGCTGATCGGGCTGTTCACGCGCGCGTGGGCGTCCGCGGACGTCGGCGTGATCTGCCTGACCGGGGCGGGGGATCGTGCCTTCTGCGCCGGCGGGGACCAGAAGCAGCGCGCGGAGACCGGGGACTACGGGCCTAGCGAATCCGGGCTGTTCGAGATCGAGCGGCTGCACCGGCTGATCCGCGAGGTGCCAAAGCCCGTGATCGCGGCCGTCAACGGCGTGGCGATCGGCGGCGGCCACGTGCTGCATGTCGTGTGCGACGTGAGCATCGCGGCCTCGTCGGCCACATTCGGCCAGGTGGGACCACGAGTGGGTTCGTTCGACGGCGGCTTCGGCACCGCCTACCTCGCGCGCGTGGTCGGCGAGAAGCGGGCGCGAGAGATCTGGTTCCGCTGCCGGCGCTACGACGCGGCCACCGCGGAGCGCTGGGGACTCGTGAACGAGGTCGTGCCGGGTGAACAGCTGAGGGATACGGTGCGCGTGTGGGCCGACGACATGCTCGCGCTATCGCCCACCGCGCTGCGCTTCCTTAAGCAGTCGTTCAACGCCGACACCGAGCACATCGCGGGGATCGCTTCGATGTCGTTCAGCGGGCTGGGCCTGTTCTACGACACCGACGAGTCTCGCGAAGGCGTGCAGGCGTTCACCGAGGGCCGCCCGCCTGAATACGGCCGCTATCGGGCGCAGGCGTCGAGCTAGCTGCTAGCTCGCGGCGAGTAGGACGGACTCGAGCAGACCCGGGAAGCGGGCCTCGAGGTCGTCGCGTCGCAGCGAGTTGAGCTTGGTCGTGCCCTCGAGCCGCTGACGGATTACGCCGGCCTCGCGGAGCACCCGAAAGTGGTGGGTGCAGGTCGATTTCGTAACCGGCAGGTCAAAGCTCTTGCAGGTCCGATCGTCGCGCACGGCCAGCCCGGCCACGATCCGCAGCCGCATCGGGTCACTGAGGGCGTGCAGGACGGTGGCCAGCTCCATCTCCTCGCGCGCGGGGTGCGGAAGAGGCTCGTCGGCTACCGGTGCCGGCTCGGTGGTTTCCACACCGGTGGCGACCCGAGCACTTGTGACGTGTGTGTCCATCTCCCGCTCCATGATAGTACGGCAACTATCGAACAACCTGCTATGTTCGATAACCATCGTACTGCGCCGGATTCGGCTTCGCGCAGGTGTCGAATCCAAGCAACGTCACCCGTCATACGAGTATGAGCAGCGAAACTTCCCTCCAAACCCCGCAGATCGATCCGACGTCGCAGTCCGAGCGGCCCCATCTCCGTGCCGTCCTGCTGCTCGCCTGCCTGGCCCAGTTCATGGTCATCCTCGACGTGTCGGTCGTCAATGTCGCGCTGCCCGCGATCCGCAACGCGCTGCGCTTCTCCGAGCAGGACCTGCAATGGGTGGTCAACGCCTACACGGTCACCTTCGCCGGGTTCCTGCTGCTCGGAGGTCGGGCCGCCGACCTGCTGGGGCGCCGGCGCGTATTCATCTCGGGCCTCGTCCTGTTCGCGCTGTCCTCGCTGGCCGGTGGGCTCGCCGACAGTCAGACGCTGCTGATCGCCGCCCGCGCAGCGCAGGGACTCGGCGGCGCGATCATTGCGCCCGCGTCTCTGTCGATCCTGACCACCACGTTCGAGGAGGGCCCGGCGCGCAACCGTGCCGTGGGCATCTGGGGCGCGATGGGTGGCGCCGGCGGGGCCGCCGGCGTGCTTCTGGGCGGGGTGCTCACCGATCTTCTGAGCTGGCGCTGGATCCTGTTCATCAACGTGCCGATCGGGCTGCTGGCGGCGATCTTTGCCGAGCGCTACATCCTCGAGACGCGCGTGGCCACGCAGCGCAAGAGCTTCGACCTGGCCGGCGCGGTCAGCGCCACGCTGGGGCTGACCGTGCTCGTGTTCGGGATCGTGCGCACTGGTATCACCGGGTGGGGATCGGCCAGCACGCTGGCGATGATCGCGGCCGGCGCGGCCCTGGTCGTCCTGTTCGTCGTGATCGAAGGCCGGATCGCGCGAGCGCCGCTGATGCCATTGCGGATCTATTCCTCGCGGACCCTGAGCGCCGCCAACGTCGTCGTGCTGCTGGTCGGCGCGGCCGTGTTCGCGATGTGGTTCTTCCTGTCGCTCTATCTGCAGCAGGTGCTCGGCTACTCGCCGCTGCGCGCCGGCCTCGCCTTCCTGCCGATGACGCTGTGCATCGTCGCGGGCTCGACATTGGCGTCGCGGGTGGTGACGCGGGTGGGGCCCAAGCCGATGCTGGTGACCGGGATGGTGGCGCAGGCGGCCGGGTTGGCCCTGTTCACCCAGATCACGCCCGGCGGGGGCTACCTGAGCGAAATCGTGGTCCCGTCGCTGCTGGTCGCGATCGGGATCGGGTTCGCGTTCGTGCCCGTGACGATCGCCGCCGTCGCCGGCGTGCCCTCCGAGGAGGCCGGACTGGCCTCGGGCCTGGTGAACACCTCCCGGTTCGTCGGCGGGGCGCTCGGCCTCGCGCTCCTGGCCGCAATCGCGACCTCGCGCACCAACCTTGACATGCGCCACGGGATCGCGGCCCACGCCGCGCTCACCAATGGCTTCGTGCTCGCCTTCGGAATCGCCGCGGCGTTCGCGGCCGCCGGTGCGGTGATCGCGCTGGTCGGCCTGCCGCGGGTGTCGATGCGCAGCGCCCGTGGGCGAGCCATCGCCGTCGAGCACGGATAGCGAGTGGGCCGCGAGGCCGAAGGCCTCGTCGGTGCGGCCCGCGTAGTCAATCGTGGGCCGCGAGGCCGAAGGCCTCGTCGGTGCGGCCCGCGTAGTCAATCGTGGCCGCGAGGCCGAAGGCCTCGTCGGTGCGGCCCGCGATATCAATCATCCATCCAGGTTGTAAAGCGGCAAGAATGGCGGCGGTGCGCCGGGCGGTCGTCGACATCGGAACGAACTCGACCCGGCTGTTCGTCGCCGATGTCGACGATGGTCGGGTCGGCGACGTCGTCGAGCGGCGAACCGAGATCACCCGCCTGGGCGCGGGCGTCGACGCGGACGGCCGGCTGCGCGACGACGCTATGCAGCGTGTCTATCGGGTGCTGGACGACTACCGGAAGGTGATCGACGAGCGTGGCGCCGAGGACGCCGTGGCGGTGCTGACCAGCGCGGTCCGCGATGCCGCCAACGGTCAGGAGTTTTCCGAGACGGTCCGGGATCGCTGGGGAATCGAGCCGCACGTCCTGGCCGGGGACGAGGAGGCGCGGCTCACGTTCCTCGGGGCTACGAGCGAGCGCGATCCCGCGGATCAGACCCCGACGCTGGTGATCGACATCGGCGGCGGGTCGACCGAGTTGGTGATCGGGATCGGACGCGAGATGTCCTTTCACGTCTCCAACCAGGCCGGCGTCGTCCGCCAGACCGAACGGCACCTGCACTCCGATCCGCCGACCGGCGACGAGCAGGCCGCATTAGCCGCCGACGCCCGCGAGATCCTCAGCGCCGGTGTGCCGGACCGGTGGCGTCGCGACGTGGGTCACGCGATCGCGGTGGCGGGCACCGCGACCTCGCTGGCCTCGATCGCGCAGGAGCTCGTGCCCTACGACCCCGACAAGGTCGAGGGGTTCGTGCTGAGCGCCGCGGAGTCTCGGCGCATCCTCGAGCGCCTGGCGGGGCTCACGCTGGCCGAACGCCGGCAGGTCCGCGGCCTTCATCCCGACCGGGCCCCGACGATCGTCGCCGGCGTGATCATCCTGATCGTGACGCTCGAACTGTTCGGGCTGGACGAGGTCGAGGTGTCCGAGCACGACATCCTGCGCGGCGCCGCCCTCGGACTCAAGTAGCTCGGGCTCGGGCCGACCTAGACTCGACTAGCTCGTTCGCGGGTGCGCGGCATTGAGTCGGCCGCTGACGTCGGCGCACTCCAGGCACACATTCTCGGGCACCAGCCCGACCCGCATCAGCATCGCGAACACCTGGCAGCCCAGGCAGACGGCGAAGATCGACTCGAGTCCGGCGGCGATCACGAACAGGCCCAGCACGACGTCGGTCGCGGTGTCGCTGCCGACGATCAGCCAGAACACCAGCGCCAGCGTGGCCATCGCCGCTCCCATCCCCTGGGCAAAGCGCTTGGGAGGCCCGGGGACGGGTTTCTTGGCGCCAAGTCGCGGCCCGATCACGTTCTGCGCCGTCCAACCGAGCGGGCTCAGGGTCGGACCGGTGAGCACCCGGGCCCAGAAGCCGTAGGCGAGCGGGATCACCAGCCAGTAGGCGCCAGTGGCGAGGATCACGAGCACCGTCAGCAGGACAACCCCGGCGACGACGCGAGCCGCCTTCTCGTTCACGGGGTTGGGAAAGGAGAAGAGTCGAGCCACCAAAATAAGTATATGGCGACCGGCATTCGGGCTAATCGCGACCGCAGCCTACGCAGGCGCCGCATTGCCCGTTCGGCCAGGGGCACCCTAGGGTCACCATCGATCATTCGTCCAGGCAGTTTTCTAAACGAATCTGGACGAATGTACGATTGTCGCGAACTGGCCTAGAGGGAATGATCCTCCACGGGGCCAGGGCCAAACCCGGCTCCCAACATAGGCTCGGGCGAAGCCGCAGACATCGGCGCCTCCCGCCGTCCGAGCCACTCTAACCGGCCCTTTCTGGCACGTACCCCTGCCCGTCCCGATTGGGCCAAACCTGGATCGGA
>DATJRS010000237.1:0-90627 GCA_035504535.1 Solirubrobacteraceae bacterium
TCGCGGCGACCGTCGATGCCGTACATGATCTGCAGGCCGCCGTCGTCGTTGCGCTCCAGATCGGCGATGAACTGCATGAACTCATCGGCCTCCCAATCGAGGTCCAGATAGTGCAGCGCCTGCAAGGTGAACGTCGAGTCACGGATCCACGTGTAGCGGTAATCCCAGTTGCGCTCACCACCCGGAGTCTCCGGCAGCGACGTCGTCAGCGCCGCCACAGTGGCGCCGGTCGGCATGTAGGTCAGCCCCTTGATCGCCAGCGCCGAGCGCTGGATCAGCGGCCGGAATTCGTGATCGGGAATGCGGGCGCGCGAAAGCCAGTGTCGCCAGAAACGTGTCGTCGCGTCCAGCTGGGCGTTGGCCTCCTCGACGGTGCCGGGCACGGGCGCCTGGTCATCCCAGGAGAGCGAGCAGAACAGCTCCTCTCCCTCGTGGAGCACGTGCCGGGCGCGCACGTGATTGGCCTCGATCCCGAGCAGCATGTCGGTCTGCAGCCGCATCGACTGACCCGCCCCGGTCGCCGTGGCGCAATGACGATCAGGCTCGAGCGTCCACTCGGCCAGCGCCCGGCCGTAATCGAAGCCCGGCTCGCACACGAGCTCGATCTCGACGCTGCCCTCGATGCATTTGACCGTCCGCACCAGCACGTGGTAGGCGTCCTCGTCGGTCGGCGGGCGCGTGTGGGGAGTGATCGTGTCCTCCCCCCGACGCGGCCCCATCGTCAGCGCGTCGTGCACGATCGCCCACCCCGAGGGCGTCTTCCATGCGGTGACCAATACGTTGGTCCCTGGCTCCCAGGTCCGTCCGCTGGGCACGTTGATCCCGAACGGGCCGAGCCGGAACGCCCCGGCGCCGCGGTCGAGCAACGAGCCGAACACGCTCGGGGAGTCGAACCGGGGGATGCACAGCCAGTCGATGGTGCCGTCAGGCGCCACCAGCGCGCCCGTGTGGCAATCGGACAGGAACGCGTAGTCGGCGATCGGCGTGAACGGCGAGGGCGCCGCCGCGCTCTGCTCACTCGGGGCTGCAATCGATTTCATTTGCGCTGAGCGCCCGTTACCGGATCGGTCCGCTTGACGCTTGGCCTTGGCAGTAGTTGTCGTGCTCATGCCGCGAATGCTCGCCGTCAGGGCCCGCAGCAGCATCACCCGATGCGTATGAACCGCCGATGTGAGCGTTCACTTGCACAAGACCGTGGTCGAACCGGCTTCAGTTGCGGGAAAACCACATCAGGCGAGGGTGTCCGAGCGTTAGCCTATGTGGGCGGGGCGCATTCGATCGTGGCTGGTCCACGGCATTTGCCCCCGGGACCAAGATGGATACGGATCTTGCCGTAACCCCCCCACGGGTCACCAGCGACGAGCGCGCCGGTCGGGAACGCCGGGGCTTCTCCCACCGGTGGGACCGCATCCCCGTCGGCTGGCGATGCTCAGCCGCCGGTCTGCTGGGCGTGGGCGCCGTGGCCGGCGTCGCGTACCTGACCGCGAACAACCCGTCCGCGGCTCCGGCGCACGTCGCCGTCGAGTTGCGAATCCTCATCATCGGCGGCTACATCGCGGCCGGCATCTACGCCCAGACGAGCCGGATCCAGGCGCGCATGGGGGCGCTGCTGATCGGCGCTGGATTGTTCTCGTCGCTGTGGCTGCTCAACGGATCGACCAACCGCGTCGCGTTCACGATCGGCATCGTGTGCGCGAGCGCGATGCCGACGATCGTCGCCTACGTGATGCTCGCCCACCCGACCGGTCACGTGAGCGACAAGCGCTTCCTGTGGATCACGGGAGTCGCCATGATCGCGCCCTGGTTGATCGCCGTGATGGTTGCAGCGCAGCCGCCTCTGAAAACGCCGCTGATCACATGCGCTCCGCACTGCTCGGTCGCCGAGGCCCTCTGGCCGTCCGCCGCCGGTGTGGTTCCGATACTGACCGCGCTCGTGGCGGTTCCGTGGGTCGCGCAGACGATCGGCACTCCGATTCTGCTCGCGCGGCGGGCGCGATCCTCGTCGGCGCCCGTCCGGCACTCCGTGACGCCGGTATGGATCGCCTCCCTGGCTTTTGCCGCGTGCTTCGGCGTGTATCTGGTGCTGCTCGTCGTCTGGCCACGCGGCGCACCGACAGTCGGCGCGGTGTACATCGGGATCGGCGCCCTGGTTCCGCTCGCGATCCTGGACGGACTCAGCCGTGAGCGGCTGTTCATGGGCCAGACGCTGGCTGAGCTCGTCAGCGAACTCGCGCGCGTGCCGCAGGCGGATCCCGAGGCTCTGATTTCGGCCGCTCTGCGCGACCCATCGCTGAGGATTGCCTACGCCCGGCCGGAGTCCGGCACCTATGTCGACTCGGCCGGGGAGCTCCTCGAAGAGCTGCCAGCGGACCGGGCGGTGACCTGGATCGAGCGAGACCGTCGCCCCGTCGCCGCGGTGATGTACAACCCAGAACTGCGCGGGCTCGAACGCTTCGTGCGCGCCATCGCCTCCGCGGCCCTGATCCGGCTGGAGCAGGCGCAGACCGAGGCGGACCTCCGGGCGTCGACCACCGAGCTGGCCGCCTCCCGCGGGCGGCTCGTAGAGATGGCGCACGCCGAACGGCGGCGGCTGGAGCGTGATCTCCATGACGGGGTGCAACAGCAACTCGTCGGGCTGCGCATCAAGCTTGACCTCGCCGCCGAAACGATCAAGGAGGATCCCGCCCAGGGCGAGCGGGTGCTCGCATCAATGGGCCGCCAGATGGATGACGTGCTCCAAGAGATTCGCCTCCTGGCCCGCGGCATCTATCCATCCTTGTTGTCCTCGCGGGGGGTCGTGGAGGCCCTTCGCGCCGCGGGCCGAAGCTCGCCGTCGCGTGTGGAGGTCCGCTCTCGATCGGTCGGCCGGTACCCGGAAGAGATCGAGGTGGCCGTCTACTTCTGCTGCTTGGAGGCGCTCCAGAACGTCACCAAGCACGCCGGGCCTCATGCCGCTGCGAGCATCCTCTTGCGCGAGGAGGGCCGGCTGCTGGGGTTTGAGGTTCGCGATTCGGGCGTCGGCTTCGACCCGCTGGGAGTCGGCCAAGGCACCGGCCTGGTCAACATGCGCGACCGCGTAGAGGCGGTCGGAGGCGAGCTCGAGGTGCTTTCGCGCCTGGGACGCGGGACAACCATTCGCGGCCACGTTCCCGTGGCGTAGGGTCGGGCCGCAGACGCCGCAGACGCCGCAAACGCCGACGCGGATCGCCGGGTGGCGGCGTTCGAGTCCTCAGCCGCGCAGCGCCTGAGCGATCCGGGCGATGACCGCGAGCGGCTCGTCCAGGAGCTGCCGGTCGGTTACGCGTATCACGCGATATCCGGCCGCCACGAGTATCTGGTCGCGCTTGCGGTCCTTCTCGAACGCAAGCCGGTGGCCGTGTGCACCCCACCCGTCGAACTCGACGATGAGCCGCTCCACCGGCCAGAGGACGTCGACCGGGATCCCCTGCGTCCGCACGTTGGTTAGCGGCCGCGGCAGTTGGGCCTGATCGATCAGCTTCAACAGGAGTCGTTCCCGATCGGAACGGGTCAGGCGCGGATCGCGGATCAGTGCTTGGATTACCGGCGCTCCCCTTCGAGTCGGTTCTAGCTCGAGCACCTCCGCCATCGCGCTCGGCGTGAGAATCCTCCGGTAGAGGCCCTCCTGGAACGCATCGACCAGCTGGCTATGCGACTCGGTGGCGGCCATGTCACAGACGGTGCGGGCAATCGAGGTGACGCGCACGCCGCGGATCATGGTGAGGTGGTGGGCGGGAAGGTGCGCAACACGGTGGCGCCGGACGCCGACGCGAGCGGCAAAGTTCCGGCCGACGACCGTCACGTCGATATCGCCGCCGCTTTCCGGGAGAAGTCCGAACAGTTCCGCCGCCGAGCGGTGGCTGGCCATTGCTCCGCGGCCGCACGACAGGATTGCCGCCCGTGCACGCCCGCTCAGGGTCGGCGGCGCCGCGCCGAGGAGGTACACGTTCGAGAACAACCGCTGCATCGTGCCCGCCTTGACCCGGTGCGCGATAGCTCCCCGCCCGAGGCCGGCACCCAGCAGCTGCTCTCGACTGATCACGTTGTCCTGAGAGCCGGCAATCCGCGCCACCGCCCGCTCAACGTCATGCATAAGCTGCCAATCCGTTGGCCCGCGCCTGGCCGTGGCAGTCCCCGCATGCCCCACGTGCACCAGATGCCACGGCTGCGGCCGACACGCCCGATTGGCAGGTTATGCAGGACATCTCGAGCCGCACGGGCCCCAGTATCACCCCGGCCTCGCCCGCAGCCCCCCAACCGCGCCTGAATTGGCACAGAGGCTTTGCAGACCCGTCGCAAAACGGAGTGCCCGGGCCACCCGGGAAGAGCCGAACCTAGGTCTGGATGCCAGCCTGTCGCGCTGAGACGTGCACGCCTCCTTGCCGGTGGCGGCGCTCGCCGCGACGCTTGCCTTCCCGCCACCGAAGGAGCTACTGATGTGCCGCTGGCTCGCCTACACGGGCTCACCCATCCTGCTCGAGCGAGCGCTGTACGCGCCCGCGCACTCGCTGATCGACCAGAGTCTGCATTCGAAGCTTGGCGCGGAGGCGACCAACGGCGACGGCTTTGGCGTCGGGTGGTACGACAACGCGCCGACCCCGGGCGTGTTCCGCAGCATCGAGCCCGCGTGGAACGACCAGAATCTGCGCGAGCTCGCCGGACACATCACTTCCGGACACTTCTTCGCTCACATCCGCGCCGCGATCGGGTCGGCCGTTCAGCAAAGCAACTGTCATCCGTTCCGGTACGGGCGCTGGCTGTTCATGCACAACGGCTTCATCGCCGAGTTCCCCACCGTTAAGCGCGACCTCGTGATGGGGGTCGATGAATCGCTCTACTCGGAGATCGCCGGCCAGGCCGATACCGAGGTGCTCTTCTACCTGGCTCTCACCTTCGGCCTCGAAGACGATCCTCCAGATGCGGTGGCCCGAGCGATCGGGTTCGTCGAACACGTGGGGGCGGCCAAGGGAGTGAAGTACCCGTTCCAGGGGACGATTGCCACGACCGACGGGCGACGCATGTGGGTGTTCCGGTACTCGAGCGAGGGCCGCTCGAGGTCGTTGTTCTTCACCGGGAGCATCCCCACGCTCCGGCGGCTCTACCCGGACCGCGAGGTGCTGCAGGAGGTGTCCGATGAGGCGCGCCTGGTCGTTTCGGAACCGATCGGCGACCTTCCCGGCGCCTGGCACGAGGTTCCAGAGTCCTCCTATGGCGTCGTCGGCGACGGTGAGGACCAGCTGCGCGCCTTCCGGGTGAAACCGCCGGCCACGGCCGTGCCGGTCGGGGCCTGAGGCACGTCCGCACCGCCTGGGCCGCCGGCGTCGACGTGCTGGACGTGCACGACGCGGTGGTAGGCGTCGTGCACGACAAGCTCGCACGGACCGTCGCGGCATGCCACCGCGTACGCGGCCTGCGTCGCGTCGTCGAGGTTTGAGAACCGCTGCGGCCGCAGGCTGTGCGGGCTCACTACCTCCCATTCGCCGCGAGCATTCAGAAGGACGCGCACGGTCAGATGACGCTCGACGGTGCGCTTGGCTGTGGGTTCTTGGATCGTCTTCATTCGCGTTGTGGGTGGGGTTGGGAGGGAATGAAGAACGCGGCCGCGAGTCCGATCAGCGCGATCGCTGACAGCACCAGCATCGCGGCCACGTAGGAACTGTTTCCGGCGCTCGCGTCGGCGACCACGATCGTCCCGGCAATCGCGGTGCCAAGTGATGAGCCGAGGTTCGACACGCTGCGGGAGAGCCCTGAGATCTCCCCCTGCTTCTCCTCCGGGAAGCTCGACTGCACGACGTTGACCGATGGCGTCAACATGGTTCCGACTCCAAGGCCCATGAACAGCAGTCCCGGCGTGAACCATGCCACGCTCTGGGTCACCCGGTAAAGAGCCAGGAGCAGCCCGATGCCAACGAGCGTGATGATGAACCCGGCGATGATCAGCGTCCGCTGGGCGAACCGGCGCGCGAGTCGCTGAGCTGCGAGCGAGGAGACCAGAATGCCGCCGGTGGCAGCGGTGAAGACCACCCCGGTCTTGATCGCGCTGTAGCCGCGGATCACCTGGAGGAAGACGGTGACCACGAAGGTGCCTCCCATCAGCAGCAGCCACTGGATGTTCTGGGTGACCATGGCCAGGTTCGACGTCCGACTCCGGAACAGACTCGTCGACAGCAGTGGCTCCTTGCCCGCGCGCTCCTCGCGGCGGATGAACAGGAAGAACCACAGCTGGATCGCGATCCCGAGGGCGAGGAAGATCGCGAACAACGCCCAGTTGTTGCCGGCCTGCAGGATCCCAAGGATCAGGAACAGCATGCCCACGGCCGAAAGGGTCGCTCCCCAGGTGTCAAAGCGCCGGCTCGGGTCCGCCGGGAGAGGGTCCTTCATGCGGCGGCAGAGCACCACGATCGTGGCCACGATGGCGGCCTGCAACAGAAACGACGCACGCCAGCTGATCGCGGTCGTGATCAGGCCGCCGACCAAGGGTCCCGCGGCGGCGCCGATTCCTCCCATCCCGCTGATCACGCCGAAGGCTCGCGCCCGTGACTGCACGTCGTCGTAGAACAGCGTGGCGAGGATGTAGATCGGCGGGATCATGAGCGCCGAGCCGACGCCCTCGAACCCAGAGTAGCCGAGAATCAGCACGCCGAGCCCGGGGGCGACGGCGGCGATCACCGCGCCCGCGCCGTAGACGGTGAGGCCGGCGTTCAGGCACCGCTTGCGCCCGAGGCGATCGGTCAGCTTGCTTCCGGGGATCATCAGCGCCGCCATGCACAGCAGGAACAGGGTGATCGCGGTCTGCACTCCGTGCACCGTGGTCCCGAGGTCCTTCGCGATGCTGCTGATCGCGACGTTCATGTTCGAGCCGGCGAAGCTGGCCACGAACTGGGTCAGGGCGAGCGGCGCCAGCAGGCGCCGGCGGGCCGCCGCTGTCTGCTCGACGGGTGCCGCAGGCACCACACCAGGGTCTGCCGGCGTCGTACTCACGCCGCGATTGCCTCCGGGTTTGCCTCCATCCCAGCCGTGACCGGCACGAGAGAAAAGGCCAGGAAGTGAGACGCCCACCCGTCGAGCGCCACGTACAGTCCGTTGGCGGCGAGGTCGTCGCCGGCGCGCTCGAATCGCGTGTCCGACAGCCGATCCTCCAGCTGCCAGGTCGCGGCCGTCATGTCCGACCAGGGCAGGCGTACGTGGGCCTGGGCCGAACGCTCGGACAGGTTGACCACCACCAGATGGCGGGAGCTCGGCGTCGACCAACACCAGGACACGAGCTGGCGAGCCGAGTCGTTATCCGGCCATCCCTCGCAGGTGCACAGGCGCCACTCGGCGTCGCGAAGCCCAGCGTCGGCGACGGCGCGCACCAGCCGGTGATAGAAGGCTCGCAGCTCCCCGTCCTCCGGCTCGTCCGGTGCGCGGCGGAGGAAGACCGGCACATGGATGCGCCGGCCCTCGAACTGACCGTCGTGGTAGAGCCGGGCGCCCTCCAGTGTCGACATCACAACGGCGGCCGCCCGCGCCTGGCCCGGGGCGAACACCGCCGCCGCGCGCGGCTCGTCGTGGTTCTCGATAAACCGGATGAGCCGCTCCTGATAGGCCGGGTCGGCCCGCAGGTGCGCGCGCACCGAGTCGGGCGACTCGTGGAGAAGCCGGTCGTACAGCCGCTTGTCGTAGCAGAGGTCGAAGCCCTGCTGCTGCAGCGTCCATTCCATGTCCCAGTAAGCCTCGGCCATGAACAGAAGGTCGGGGTACGCCTGCTTGACCCGCGCGATCAGGGTCGGCCAGTAGTCCTCGGCCGGCACGGCGCCGGCGCGGTCTCCCCACGTGCGCCCGAACACCTCGTTGGTCATGAGCATCGCCATGTCGCACCGCAGCCCGTCGCACTGACCGGCGACTTCGATCAGCGTGCCCGCCACCGCGTCGCGCAGCGCCGGCGAGAACGCGTTCAGCTGGACAACGTCCGGCCACGCCGGGAAGTACGGATCACGCCCGTTGGCGAAGATGCCGCCGGCGGTTCGAATGAACGACTCCGGATGCTCGGCCAGTTCCTCCTCGCTGCCTCCGAGCAGACACTCCGGGTGCTCGCGGGTCCAGACGTGGTCGGGCGCGACGTGGTTAGGCACGTAGTCGAGGATCAGCCCCAGCCCGCGGTCGGCCAGCGCAGCTCGGGCGGTGGCCAGCCCCTCGGGACCGCCGAAGCGCTCCTCCACGACGTAGGCGCGGACGCAGTAGGGCGAACCGACCACGTCCTCGGGGCGCAGATCGGGCAGCGCGGCGCGGTTGCCGGCGTCGAGCTCAGGGTTGGTCAGCGCGATGCGCAGTCCCTCCGGGCTGCGCGCCCACACCCCCATCAGCCATACCGCGTCGACTCCAAGCGCCGCCAGCGCGTCCCACTTCGCGGCCGGGACCTCGCCGAGCGCGAGCGGGCGTCCGCGACCGCGGCCCAGGCGCTCCAGCCAGACCGCCGTGTTGATCTCGTACACGGTCGGGCGTGGCGGCAGACGCACGATCACCGCCTTACTCGCCGACGGCCGCCACCGTCGCAGTCTCGGTGAGCCGCTCGCCGGCGAGCAGGAAAAGCAGCGCCACAGTTCCGGTCCAGCCCGTCTGGTGGCTCGCGCCGATGCCGGCGCCGTTGTCGCCGTGGAAGTACTCGTGGAACGGCACCAGGTCATGCCAGTGCGGGTCGGTCTGGAACTTCTCGATCCCGCCGAACACCGGGCGATGGCCGCTTTCGTCATCGGTGAACGTGGTGACGAGCCGGCGAGAGATCTCCATCGCGACCTCGAGCAGGTTGAGCTGAAGCCCCGAGCCGGTCGGGCATTCGACCTTGAGCCCGTCCCCGTAGTAGCGGTGCAGCTGGATGAGGCCCCGGAGGATCACCAGGTTCATCGGGAACCACACCGGGCCTCGCCAGTTGGAGTTCCCTCCGAACATGCCGGTGTCTGACTCGGCCGGCAGATAGTGGACGTCGTAATCCTGGCCCCCCCAATCGAACCGATACGGCTGCTCCAGGTGCTGCCGGGACACCGCGCGGATGCCGTGCGCGCCGAGGAATTCGTTTTCGTCGAGCATCACAGCGAGAATCCGCCGGAGCCGGTCCTCGTTGACGAGCGCCAGCATCCGCTTCCCCTCGGCGTTGGGGTCCGCCGCGTGCGCGAGACTCGACAGGGTGTCCGAGAAGCGCTCGATGAACGCGTTGGCCCCCTCCACCACCCACGGGTAGCGCTCGAGCAAATCGCCGTCGAACACGGTCGCCGCGCACAAAGGCAGCAGCCCGACCAGCGAGCGCACCTTGAGCTGTATCGGCTGACCGTCCGGCATGCGCATCACGTCGTAGTAGAAGCCGTCCTCGTCGTCCCACAGCTCGGCGTCACCCTCGGGTGGGTTCATCGCGACGGCGATCCACAGGAAGTGCGCGACGAACTTGAGCGCCATGTCGATGTACGCGGCATCGTGCTTGGCGAGTTCGACCGCGATCTGGAGCATCCATTGTGAGTACAGGGCCATCCATGCCGTTCCGTCCGCCTGCTCGAGCGTGCCACCCCCCGGGAGCGGCGCGGAGCGGTCGAACACGCCGATGTTGTCGAGGCCGAGGAACCCGCCCTGGAACAGGTTGCGACCGTCCGGATCCTTGCGGTTGACCCACCAGGTGAAGTTGGCCAGGAGCCGGTCGAACACCACCTTGAGGAACTCGACGTCGCCCTTCCCGCGGATCTCGGCCTCACGCTCGTACACGTACAGCGCCGCCCATGCTGTCACCGGCGGGTTGACGTCGCTGAAGTTCCACTCGTAGGCAGGAATCTGGCCATTCGGATGCATGTAGCGCGTGCGCAAGAGCAGTTCGACCTGCTCCTTGGCGAAATCGACATCGACGAGCGAGAGCGGCGCGCAATGGAAGGCGAGGTCCCAGGCCGCGAACCACGGGTACTCCCACTTGTCGGGCATCGAGATGATGTCGCCGGCCACCATGTGGAACCACGGCACGTTGCGCACCGGGCTGGCCGCAAGGCTGGGGTCCCAGGGGTTGACGCCGTGCTCGCGCAACCAGCGATGCACGTCGTACTCGTAGTACTGCTTGCTCCAGAGCATGCCGGCCAGTGCCTGTCGCATCACCATCGCCTGGTCCGCGTTCAGGGCCGGGGGAATGACCTTGGCGTAGAACTGATCGGCCTCCATGCGGCGGGCGCGCATCACCGCGTCAAAGTCCGCGGCGAGCGCATCGTCGGCCAGCGTCGAGGAGACGCCCGAAGCCGCCGTCAGCCTCACGCACACGGAAGTGCTCTCGCCCGGTCCGAGCTCGAGCACGTGATGAGCGGCCAGCTTGGTGCCGGTACGCTCTGAATTGACCGCATCCTCCCGGCCGCTGACCACAAAGTCATTGACGCCGTCCTTGACGTAGCGCGAGGCGTTCGGCGTACCGAACAGATGCTCGTTGTTGGTCTCGTTCTCGCAGAACAGCAGCTGCGCCGAGCGATCGGCCACGAACAGCCAGTCCCCCAGCTCGTGATGCGCGGTGCGCGCGGCGGCGAACGCGCTGCCACCATCGATCCCCCTCAGCACCGGGTGCGGGACATCGTCGCCCCAGGACCAGGTGTTGCGGAACCACAGCGTCGGCAAGAGATGCAGCGTCGCGGTGTCCGGACCGCGGTTGTAGGCCGTCACCTCCATGAGGATGTCGTCCGGCGCGGCCTTGGCGTACTCCACGACGACGTCGAAGTAACGGTCATCGTCGAAGATGCCGGTGTCCAGCAGCTCGTACTCCATGTCGGACTTGCCGCGGTGCCCATTCGTGGAGACCAGGTCCCAGTACGGGAAGGGACGCTGCGGATACTTGTACTGACACTTCATATACGAGTGGGTTGGCGTGCTGTCGAGGTAGAACCAGTACTCCTTAACATCCTCGCCGTGGTTGCCCTCGCCGTTCGAGAGCCCGAACATCCGCTCCTTCAGGATGGGGTCGGTGCCGTTCCAAAGGGCGAGTGCCACGCACATGCGCTGGCGCTCGTCAGAGATGCCGGCGATGCCGTCCTCGCCCCACCGGTACGCGCGCGAGCGCGCCTGCTCGTGGCTGAAGTAGCTCCATGCCTCTCCGTCGGAGCTGTAGTCCTCGCGGACAGTGCCCCACTGACGCTCGCTGAGATACGGCCCCCACGCCTTCCACGGCGCGCGGCCGTCCCTCGCCTGTTCCAGGCGCTCGTGCTCGGGGCTCGGGGGGCGCCGTGCGGCTGGCATCGCGGGCAGTGTCGAGCGCGCCGGACCCGCCTGCAACGGTGCGCGCACCCAGGCCCGCAGGGTGTCCGCCAGTGTGCACCCCGCCATGGCTCGGGAGCTCGGTTTGATGCCGTTCGGAACAGGGTGGTGACGACTCCCCGGTGCGATGGGTGTGAGCGCCCTTGACCGGACACCGGGCGGTCAGGAGGCTCCATCCGACATGAGGCAAGTCACGAGCGAGCAGCTCGGCAGCGCCCTGCGCAGATTGGCGGCGGACCTGGTCGCGGAGCGACGCCGCGTCGCCGTGCTCCAGCGGGAGAACCGCGAGCTGCGTGAGCGAATCCAGGAGCTCGAGCGCGCCCTCTCCAAGAAGAAGGGGCGATACGCCGGCTCGCGAAAAGCGGCCTGACCAGCGGCCGCGATGACCACACCGGCCAGCCTGGTGGGCCGCGTATCGGCGCTGGTCCGGGCGATTCAGGACAACGACGAGGCTTCCATCGAGCAGGCGGTCCTCCGGCTGAGTCGGGCTCACCGGCTGCTCGCTCCGTTGGCCTTCGCGGTCAGTGCCTTCGTACTCCTGTTCGACGGGCTCCGGCTCGTGCTGTCGAACTGGCGCCTGATGCTGGTGCAGATCCTGCCGGCGATGTGGATCTGGCTGGCAATGTTCGACCTCAAAGCGCACGTGCTGCGCGGACGGTCGCTCAACGTCATCAGGGGACCGATCCTGATTCCGATCGGCCTGGTCATCGTCGCGCTCACCGTGGCGAGCTTCCTGCTCAACGCGGTGTTCGCCTACGCGATAACGCAGCCGCGCGGGCCCGCGATCAGGCCGGCCGCCGAGCAGGTCAGGCACCGGCTGGCGCCGATCGTCACGTCCGGCGTGGTCGTAGGGGTGGCGCTCGCCTTCGGCCTCACGGTCGTGCCCCGCTGGGGACGCCCGTGGTTCGCGCTCGTGCTCGGGATCGTCGTCGGGGTGATGATGGTGAGCTACGTCGCGGTGCCGGCGCGGCTGATCGGGGGCAAGCCAACCCAGTCCAGGCGCGACAAGCTCTCGACGAGCCTGGTCGGAGGTGCACTCGGAGCGACGGTGTGCACGCCGCCGTACCTGCTCGGGCGGCTGGGCCTCCTCATGCTCGGATCCAAGGTGCTCCTGATTCCGGGGGTGTTTCTGATCGCGATCGGCGTCACGATTCAGGCCGGGGCGACCGGAGCGGTGAGGGCGATCAAGATGAGCGCCAGCCTAACCGGAGGGCGATCCGCGCAGGACGGCGAGCGGGTGGGAGCTGATTCACGCTGACCAACGTCAACCCGAGATCCGCGACGTGCTGGAGCAGGCCGTGCAGCTCGGACTGGTCGCGCACCGTGCCCACCAGCAGTGTGTTCCCCGCGACGTGTCTGAGCATCAGTCCTTCGAACGTGAACATGGCGTTATCGCTGAGCTCTCCTTCGACCTCCAGCCGGTAGGTGCGGCCCGCCATTACCGGGACGGTGACACGCGTCCCCGGCAACTTCTGATTGTCCGTGCCAAATCACCTGGGTGAAACGGCGTCCGCGAGCGACCCTCGGAACGCTCGAGGCCGCCGCGCTACGCCTCGAGGATGCGCTCGCCCATGAGCCCGAGCGCGGTCGCACGAGCGACGGCGTCGGCGCGTGAGCTGACCGCGAGCTTGCGATAGATCGCCCGCATGTGCGAGCGGACGGTGTTGGGCGAGAGAAACAGCTCCTCTCCGATCCCGCGCGCGGACAGGTCGGTGGCCAGCAGCCGCATCACAGCCAGTTCTGCGTCCGTGGGACGCTCGACCGGCCCGCCGCGGATGGCGACGCGCCTGGTCTGCTCGAGCTCTTTCCAGGCTTGCGCCGCCTGCTCCGGAACCGTCCCGCAGTCGGGAAGCTCGGCGATCGCCTCGCGCGCGTGTAAGAGGGCTCCCTCAGCCTCGTCGAGACGCCCCCGGCGACGCCGCACGTCGGCAAGGCGAACGAGTAGCCCGGCGTGGTGCACGGTCGCGACCTCGTCGGAGAAGAAGCGCTCCGCGCTGACGAATTCGCGCTCCGCTCCTGCGAGGTCTCCCTCGCCGGCGAGCACGGCGCCGAGGGCGACCGACGCGTGGGCGCCGAGCCAGCTCCGGCTGCTCGTGATCCTGCCGATCACCGTCCGTGCCGCCTCGGCGTGGGCACGGGCTGAACCCAATCGTCCCTCCTCGCTCGCGACCAGGGCGAGCGTCGAGCGCGCCATCGCGTAGCCCGGAGCGACGTGCTCGGCGCCCGGCTGCTCGACCGCCTGCGACCCGGTCATCCAGGCTTCGTCGAGGTCTCCCGCGAAGTACAGCGCATGGGCAAGGCCGGCCAGCGCATCGACCAGCAGCTCACCTCCGCCGCGCCCGGCGAGCTCAACCGCGCGGCGCCCTTGCACCACCGCATCCTCGACCCCGGCGTCGATGCCCACGGCACGGACCGTCGCCATCAGCCCGTCGGCATACGCGCCGAACCGCTCGGGCCGCGTCTGCCTCGCCCGGCTGGCCAGTTCCAGAAAGCGCCGCCGGACCAGCGCGAGGTGGCCGATGACCGTCGCGGCGGCCGCCGCCGCCAGCACCAGCTCCGGGTGGTCCATCAGGACCTCGTCCGGAAGCGTACGCACCCACCTCAACAGGGTCCGGGCGCTGCCTTTTCGCAGCAACGGCAGGTGATACCGCGAGAGCAGCTCGGCCACGGTTCGGTGATCACCGGCTGCGGCCGCGTGCTCGGTGGCCTCGACCACGAGTCCGCGTGAGCTCAGCCACGCCGCGGCCCGGCGGTGAATCCTGACCGGCGCGCCGGGCTCGCTCGCGGCCAGGCTGGCCACCGCGAACTGGGCGAAGAGCGAATGCACGCGGAACCATTCCTGGCGTTCGAGCGGCAGCACCAGCATGTTGCGTTGTTCCAGCGCGAGGAGCTTCGTCGCGGAGTCCGAGCGGTCGAGCACGCCGTCGCAGAGCGCGGCCGTGAAGCGGCCGAGTACGGCCGCACCCAGCAGGAACGATCGCTCATCGGCGTCGAGGGAGGCGAGCACCTCACGGCTCAGATACTCCGCGACGTAGCGATGATCTCCCCCGAACCGACGCACGGCGCGCCGATGATCGCTGACCGTCCTGAGCCAAAGGGCAGCGAGGTAGACCGCCGCCGGCCAGCCCTCGGTCCGCGCCAGGAGAACGTCCACGTCGCCGTCTCGGAGGCTCAGACCGGCTCTAACCAGAAGCAGCTCGCGAGCTTCCGCGGCGGTGAAGGCAAGCTCGCCGGCACGTAGCTCGGCAAGCGCGCCGCGGGCCCGAAGCGGCGCGAGGCCGATCTGAGGATCCGCCCGGGTCAGGATGATCAGACGCCCATTGGGCGGGAGCCGCTCGATCGCGTAGCGCACCGACGCGAGGCACTCCGCGCTGGTCACGGTGTGGAAGTCATCGAGCACCAGTGCCAGGGCGCTCCCGTAGGCAGCGATTCCGTTCATGAGCTCGTCGACCGCGATCTCCGCCGGCATGCCGGGCACGCGCAGCCGCTGCAGCGCGCGACGCCCGAGGCCCTCGCGCACGCGATCCACGGCCGTCGCCGAGTAGGTCCACAACCGGGTCGGATCGTTGTCGTGGCTGTCCAGCGTCACCCACGCCCACGCCGTCGCGTTCGCCGCACACCAGGCACGGGCCGCGGTCGTCTTGCCGTAGCCCGGGGGCGCGGAGACCAATGTGAGGGCCGCATCGACGCCGGCGTCAAAGGTGCCGGTGAGACGCTGGCGCGCGACCATGCCGTCGCGCTGTCGAGGCGCGGCGAGCTTTGCCGCCGCCAGGGGCGGCAATTCGTCGAGCAACGCCGGCGGCGCAGCCGAGCCGCCCCGGTTCTCGTCCACGACGGCGAGCTTGAGTCATCGCCGGGTCGCGGGCGTCATCCGAAACGGATGACAGGGCTCAGCGAGGCGACGGCGAGGGATCCCCGGCGCTCGGCGCACTCGGCGTCCAAACCGCACCCGTCTGTCTGCGGTAGGCGTCGATCGCGTCGTCGAGCGTGGGGAAGAAATGGTCGGGGTCCAGCGGACCGATCAGCTCGTAGCGCTCGAGCTTGACCCGGACGGGGTCCTTCAACTCGGCGAACACGAGGTACGTCCCGGCGGCGTTGAGCTCCTCGTCGAGGTCCGCCAGCATGTCGGCCGCCGTCGTGTCCACATCGGTCATGGGCTCGGACGCGATCACGATCCAGCTCGGCCGAGGCTCGGTCGCCGCCAGGCGCCGAACCTGGTCGCGGAAGGTCCGAGCGTTGGCGAAGAACAGCGCGGCGTCGAATCGGAAGATCACCAAGCCGGGGAGCACCTCGGCCTCGGGGTGTAGGTGGCGATCGTGATGGCCGGCAAGACCGGGCACCCGGCCGAGCGTCGTCTGGTAGGGCCACCACGCCCGTCGGAAGACGTTGAGGATCGACAGCAAAACCGCCACGGCGATCCCCTCGAGAACCCCCAGCAGCGCCACCCCGAGGAACGCGGCGAACGACAGCAGGAACTCGACCCGTCGCTGACGCCACAGGCGAACCGTGCCGCGCAGGTCGGCCAGTGACAGCGACGCCGCGATCACGACCGCGGCCAGGGTCGGGTTTGGGAGGTTCCTGAACAGGCCGGGCACGAGCAGCAGCATGAGCACGATCGTCGCCGCGCCGACCACGCCGGTCGCCTGCGTCTTGGCACCGGCCTGCTCGGCGACTGCGGTCCGCGAGCCGCTCGTGCTGACCGGAAATCCCTGAAAGAACCCCGCGGCGACGTTGGCCGCTCCGATTCCGATCATCTCCCCGTTCCCGTCAAGCTCCTGACCGGTGCGCGCGGCGAACGCGGAGGCGGTCGAGATCGTGTCGGTGAGCGCCACCAGCGAGATGCCGAGCGCGCCGGCCACGAGTAAGGGAAGGTCGGATACCGGGCTCGGCACGGTCAGCGGCGGGAATCCCTGGGGGAGGGTTCCCACGACCGATACGCCGTGGTCGGTGAGGTTGAACACGGCGACGGCTCCGATCGCGACGATCACCCCGATCAGCACGCCGGGCGCACGCGGCAGCCAGCGCGCAAACCCCATGATGATTGCCAGGCTGACCACCCCGATGAGAAACGCGGCGGCCACGGCCTCTCCCGAGGCCAGGCCGTGGATGAACGCGTGCACCTCGCCGATCAGCCCGTTGGCGTCCGTCGAGAAACCGAACAGCTTCGGCAACTGCCCGACCAGGATCGTGAGCGCCAGGCCGTTCATGTAGCCGATCTGCGTGGGCTTCGAGAGCAGGTCGGCGACGAACCCGAGCTGCGCGATCCCGGCCAGGATCATCACCGCCCCGACGATCAGCGCGAGCATCGAGGCCAGCGCGATCGCGCGCTCGGGGCTACCGCCAGATCCGAGGATCGGCAGGATCGTCGCGGCGATCATCGGTCCGAGCGACGAGTCCGGGCCCAGCACGAGGATTCGCGAGGGTCCGAACACCGCGTACCCGACCAGGCACAGGACCGAGGTGTACAGACCGGTGATGGCGGGCAGTCCGGCGAGCTCGGCGTAGGCCATCCCTTGCGGCACCAGCAGGGTGCTCAGCACCACGCCGGCGACCAGATCCCGCCGCAGCCATGAGGCCTGGTAGGTCCTCAGCGCCCGTAGTCCGGGCAGGGGGGAACGCGCCGCCATCGCTTGAGGCTAAGCCCCCCGCATTGCCACCTCGACGGCGGTGTGTCCTTTCACCCCGGTGAAGCTGAAACCCCGCTCGGCGCGGGTGTCGCCCCGTGAATGCGACGGAGGCGACAGGGGTGCACGCATACCGGCATTGACTGGCGGGCATGCTTGTGCGCCACGTCTCCGACGAGATGGTTAATGCGTCGGATTCCATGTCACTCCCTGCCAGCACCCGTGGACCAGGTCCTCCTTTTTGCGCTGCTCGCGGCGCTGAACCCGACTCTCGTCGCAGCCTCAACGCTGATGATGCTGCTTCCGCGGCCCGTGCGGCTGATGTTCGGCTATCTCCTCGGGGCGCTCATGACGAGCGTCACGCTCGGGCTCCTCATCGTCTTCTCGTTCGAGGGGTCGAGCACGGTCAGCACGACGAAGCACACGCTGAGCCCGGCCGCCACGATCGCCCTCGGCGCGATCGCCCTGTGGGCCGCAGCCGTTGTCAAGAAGCACGAACGCCGCGGTGGAGTCCACGCGAGCAGGGCGGCCAAGCCGGACAAGGGACCGCCACGCTGGCAGCGAGCCCTCAGCCGCGGTTCACCGCGGATCACCTTTGTCGTCGGCGCCCTGCTCACGCTTCCGGGCGCCTCCTATATCGCGGGCTTGAGCCATATCGACAAGCTGAACTACGCAACCGCACCGACGGTTGCGCTCGTCATTGGCTTCAACCTCGTGATGATGGCGCTCCTGGAGGTGCCGCTCGTGCTTTTTCTGGTGGCTCCGGACTGGACGCCCCGAGCTATCGAACGGGGCAAGGGCTGGGTGACCCGGCACGCGCACGGCTTCATCCTCGCCGTCCTGACCGTGGTTGGCACGCTGCTGGTGATCAAGGGCGTCGTGGAGTTGGTGACATGAACAAGCAACGCGAGTTCACGGAGGCGCACCCATGATTGCGACTGGTTACCGGATCGGCGCTCGGCGTGCCCTCGCGGTGAGTGTGTCAGTGCTGGCGCTGGTGGCCGTCACCGGATGCGGCGGCAGCAGCAAGCCGTCGTACTGCACCAACCGAGCAAATCTCGAGAGCTCGGTCAAGGGCCTTACCGACCTGAGTGCCAGCAGCGGCTTGAGCGGGCTTGAAGCGCAGCTGACGAAGATCCAGAGCGACGCAAACGCACTCGTCAGCTCGGCCAAGAGCGACTTCCCCAACGAGACCAGCGCGATCAAATCGTCCGTGGACACGCTGACCGCGACGGTCAAGGGGTTCTCCTCGAGTCCGTCGGCCGCGGATATCGCGAAGCTTGGCACGCAGGCGGCGAGCGCCGTCACCGCCGTCCAGAACTTCTACAACTCCACGAGCTCCAAGTGCTCGTGACCGCTCGCGTCGCACTGCTGAGGCGCGTGGCCCTGGTCGCGCTGGCCACGACGTTCCTGTGGGCCGCGGCGGCGAGCGCCCAGAACACGACGACCACTTCCACCGACACGACCACCACGACGACGACCACGACGACGGCCACGACGACCGAGACCAAGACCGTGACCGAGCCGGCGCAGACGCACACGGTGACGGACACGACGACGGCCACGAACCCGTCGCACACCACGTCGATCACCAACAACACCACCGTCGCGGGCAAGCCGAGCTCGAGCGACTCCGGCGTGGCGTGGTGGGTCTGGGTCCTGATCGCGCTCGGTGCGGTGGCGGTTGCGGTCGGGATCTTCATGCTCGGCCGCGGGCAGGGCGCCCAGCGGGCCGCCGGGCCGCACGGAGAGCCCTACCCGACCGGCATGGGACCGGGGAGCTCTGCGGCGGACGCACCCACCATGCGCGAGCCGCGACCGCCGCCGCGACAGCCGCCCCTGTGACGGCCAGGCGGGTCCGCGGACAGACGTTGCTCCTGCATACAGGCCGTTTGGCCATCAGTCCAAACCGATTGGCGTAGTTGCTTTTCAACCCCCCCGGGGGGAAAATCGGCGGAACGTCTGGTTACAACGAAGCCATCGCGGGCGCAGTCGTCTCCTCGCCGGAGGCGATAGAACCAGCCCGGCCGCGGGCGTTCGAGCGCAGGCGGTTCGGCTGGTCTCTTTCCGGCCTCTCTCCGAGCTACGCCCTCGGATGCGTCGCCCTGATCGTCCTGTATTCCGGCGCCGCGCACCTGAGCTTCGCGCTGCGCTTCGCCGGCCCGGTCTCCTCGATCGTGTGGTTGCCGGTCGGGGTTGGGATCGCGTTCCTCTACATGCGCGGTCTGCGCTTCTGGCCGGCCATCGTGATCGGCGACCTCACGGTAAACCAGTACTCCAGCCTGCCCCTGGGGTCGGCGATCGGGCAGACATTCGGCAACCTCCTGGAGATCGTCATCGCCGCGCTGCTCCTGCAGCGCCTCGTATCGCAGGCGCGCCCACTCGAGAGCACCCGCTCGGTCCTCGGGCTGTTCGGGGCGCTCGCCGCCGGCACGCTCGTCAGCGCGGTCATCGGTCCGGTTTCGATCTGGGTTGGCGGCGCGCTCAGCGCCGGGTCGCTCGCGCGCGTCAGCGCCTCCTGGTGGCTCGGCGACTTCTGTGGAGCGGCGATCGTGGTGCCCAGCATCCTCGCCTGGCGGCGATCGGCACCGATCGCATGGGACCGCTCCCGGACCGTCGAGGCAGCGCTGCTGGGGGTCCTGCTCCTCGCGCTGAACGTGGCCGCCGTCGCGGGCCGCGGTCCCGTCAGCTACATCGCGTTTCCGGCGCTGATGTGGGCCGCGCTGCGATTCGGCCCCCGCGGCGCGACCGCCGCGTTCACGATCAGCGCGGCGTTCATGATCTGGGGCACAACCCATTATCTGGGAGCGTTTGACGTCGGCTCGATCAACCGGGGACTGCTCGAGACGCAGCTCTACGTGGCGGTGACCGCGGCCTCGACGCTCCTGGTGGCGGCTCTGGCCAGCGAACGAGAGCAGCTGGCCGCGGCGGTGCTGGCGTCGCGGAAACGAATCGTCGTCGCCGCCGACGAGGAGCGACGGCGGATCGAGCGCAACCTCCACGACGGCGCCCAGGCACGCCTCGTGGCCCTCAGCGCCCACCTCTCCCTCGCGGCGACGGAGGCCGCCCGCTCGCCCGACACGGGGGCCGTCTCACTCGCGGCGGGTAAGGACGAGGTGCTGCTCGCCATCGACGAGCTGCGAGATCTCGTCCGGGGGATTCACCCTTCGGCGCTGCGGAAGTTCGGCTTCGCGCGGGCGGTCGAGGAAGTCGCCGCCCGTTCCAGCACGCCGATCGAGCTGCTCGCGCTCCCCGCGGGGCGGTTCGACGAGACCGCGGAGGCGACCGCGTACTACGTCGTGCTCGAGGCGGTTACCAACGCGCAGCGCCATGCGGGTGCGACCGTCATCGGGATCCGCGCCCACCTGATCGGCTCCAGGCTCGAGGTCGAGATCGCCGACGACGGCGTCGGCGGCGCGGTGGAGCAGAACAGCCTCGGGCTTCAGGGCCTGCGCGATCGCGTGGAAGCCACCGGCGGCAGCTTCACACTTCACAGCGATGTCGACCACGGGACCGTCATCCGGGTCAGGATCCCGCTGCGCGTGGCCGCCGCAGCGGATTGACTCAGCGGTTCACGGGAGGCTGGCTCTCGCCGCTGGCCAGGAACAGCAGCGCCGCCTTGACCCGGCGGCTGACGTCGTCCGGACTCGGTAGCTCCAGCTTGAGGAAGATCGAGTTGATGTGCTTCTCGACCGCCCGCTTGGTCAGAACGAGCGACGACGCGATCGCCGCGTTGCTCTTGCCCTGCGCGAGTTCGGCGAGCACCTCGCGCTCGCGTGGCGTCAGCGTCGCGAGCGGTGATTGCGCGCCAAGGCTGCGCGCCCGCACGAGCACTTCCACGACCTTGGGATCGATCACCGACCCTCCCTCGACGACCGCCTCGATCGCGGCGATCAGCTCCCCGGGTGCGCTCACCCGCTCCTTGAGCAGGTATGCCCGTCCCGCGCTCCCGGCGTCCAGGAGCGCCAGCGCGTAGTCGGGATCGGCGAACTGGCTGAGGACCACGACGCCGATCGACGGATGACTGGTGCGCAGCGTCTGCGCCACCCGGATGCCCTCGTCGGTGTGAGTCGGAGGCATCCGGATGTCGGTCAGAACCGCGTCGGGCTCCTCCTCCTCGACAGCCGCGAGAAGCGAGTCGGCGTCGGCGGCGAACCGGACCACGTCGATGTCGGCGACGCCGGCGAGGATCTTCTGGAGCGCCTCACGGATGAGGTACTCATCTTCCCCAACGACCACCCGAATACGTTCGACCGACATCTAATACCCCCCGGCGCCCTCAACATTATCGCCGCCCGCAAGCGTCCGGCGGCACTGGCTAAGAAAGCTCACACGGTGGCCGGCGCCTGCTCCGGTGTGGGGACGTCGCTGACCTCCCGGAACAGGCCGTTGACGACGATCACGGTCTGCTCGGCGAGGTCAACGGCGATGTCGCCGATGCGCTCAAGGTAACTCGCGGCGAGGAATGCGGCCATCGACACCGGGCTCACCGCCCCATCCGCGGGGTCGAGCGCGGCTCGGTAGATCTCCCGGCTACGGCGCCGGAGCTCCATGTCCGCCCGCGCCACCTCGTGCGCGAGGTCGACGTCACGAGTCGCGAAGGACTGCTTCGCCAGCCAGACCTCGGAAACCGAGACCCGCGCGGCCGGGTCGACCAGGTCGCAGAAGATCGGGGACGTCCTTCCGCCCGCGACGTCGGGCACGATCGTGGCGATCTTCAGGCACTGCGTGCTGATCCGCTCGGCTCCGTGCACGATCTGCAATAGGGCGGCCAGCATCTGCAGCTCGGGAGCGGACGGATTGTGCCCAAACGCTGACATGACCTCTTCCTGGACACGGACGCACTCGCGGTTGCGGTCGGCGGCGCTGGCCACGACTTCATCGGCGAGGCGAGCATCCCCATGGACGATCGCGTCGAGCGCGCGGTCGAGCAGGGCTACGAGCCCTTGGACGAGGGCCAGCGTCTGGCGCTCGAGATCCTGCGCCGCGGCGCTGCCCTCGAACCGGATCATGCTCGAACTCGGCAGCGCATCGGACGAGAAGTTTCCATCGGGACGCGACCGGGGCAATGGGGTACACCAGTGTGTGTCTCGGATGTAAACCGCCCCCCATGGCGGGGAGCCTCGATGGCAGCCGCCGTCATACCGTTGGGACGATGACCACCTCAACCGGACCTGATGCGATCGTCGCATGGGCCTGCCCGCTCCGACGGCGGCTGAGACGGACAAGCAAACCCGTCTGGCGATCACGTGGCTCGGCCACGCGACCGTGCTGATCGAGCTCGACGGCCATCGGATCATCACGGATCCCGTGCTGCGCAACCGGATCGGGCCCCTGATTCGGATCGGTCCAAGGCCGCAGCTTCTCGAATCGGTCGATTGCACACTGCTCTCGCATCTGCATGCTGACCATGCGGACCTTCCCAGCCTGCGGACGCTGAGCCAGTCCGGTCCGGTGCTGGCCCCGTGCCCGGCCCACGCTTGGCTCGGTGACCACGGCGTCCGTCGCGTGCGAGAACTCGCCCCGGGAGGCGAGGTGTCAGTCGGGCACGTGCGGATCTCGGCCACCGTGGCCCGACACGACCCGCGCCGCCGGCCGTTTGGGCCCCGAGCCGACCCGATCGGCTACGTGATCCGCGGCTCCAGCTCGGTGTACTTCGCCGGCGATACCGACCTGTTCCTTGACATGGCGCAGCTTCACGGCTCGGTGGACGTGGCCCTCCTTCCCGTATGGGGATGGGGGCCGAGCGTCGGCGCCGGGCATCTCGACCCGCAGAGCGCCGCCGCCGCTGTGGCCCTGATCGCCCCCGCGGTGGCGATTCCGATTCACTGGGGCACGTTTGCGCTGCCTCGACCGGTCAAGCGCCTGGCCGATCCGAGCCGTCCGGCGCGTGACTTCAAGGCGCTCACGGAGCAGTATTCACCGTCGACCGAGGTGAGGGTGCTGAATCCAGGCCAGCGGACGGTGCTGTAGCCGCGAGCCGCTCATCGCCGCCGCCCATGGCCAGCAGGTTGTCCACGCACGCGAGCAGTTCTGGCTGGCCGGAATCACCGTGGGCGGAGAGCGTGCGCACGGCCTCGGCGCTCAGCGGCTCGTAGGGCGGCCACGGCACCATTGCCTGCCGGCGGAGCCGCAGCAGTCGCCGCAGCCCTCGGGGCGGGCGCTCCGAAATCCGGCTGATCACTTCCTGGGCGCGGGCGCGTTCGAGACTGCGCGAGCCTCGACTTCCGACCACCCTGGCGGCATACGCGTAGAGCTCTTGCCGGCGTTCATCGCCGACCGAGTCGTTGTAGGTCCGCAGCAGCGCGGCGATGACTGGGCAGACCGACTTCGGGTGATCGCTGAACGGCTCGCCGGCGAGCATCGATGACAGCTCCATCACGCACGCGCCCTTCTCCTGCGACGTGTGCTTCCCCCTGCTGAGCCTAATCGTTTGGTGGGTAACCGGAGCCATGGTGACCTCCCTGATCGTTGTGAACTGACCGCACGCACATGTTCGCGGCGCGTCGCCACTGTCTCATCATCCGTTCCGGAGGATGTCGCGGAATGTCACTCCATCTGCTCGCGCCAGAACCATCACCCCTTTTGTATGAGGACCGGCGCAGGCGAGGCTGGAAGCCTTCTTCCTAACACCAGTCTCGAGATTGGAGGTCGGCCATGTCAGCCCAAACCGGTGAGCGGCCTACCCCGGCGCGCAGCTACGCGAGCCCCGAGGAGGAACGGGGCAACGGATGGATCGCGTTCGCGGCCGCGCTGTTGCTGACGGTGGCCACGCTGAACGTGATCGACGGCATCGCGGCCATCGGCAACGCACACTTCTACATGGCGAATGCCCGATACGTATTCGGTGATCTGAGCACGTGGGGATGGGTCGTGCTGTGCCTCGGCGTGCTCCAGGGTCTGGTCGGGCTCGGCCTGCTGGTGCGCAATCAATTCGCGCGCTGGATCGGCGTGGCGGTGCTCAGCCTCAACGCGATTGCCCAGCTGTTGATGATGCCGTCGTATCCCTACTGGTCGCTGGCCATCTTCGCCCTCGACATCCTGGCCATCTACGGCCTGGTCGCCTACGGCGCCCGCGCCAGCAGCCGCTAGCCATGCCAGACAAGCGGCGTGAGCGAGTCGAGCGCTTCATCGCACCCTTCCGCGTGGAGCCCGGCTCGAAGGTGACCCTTTCGAAAGACTTCGATCCGTCGTTCAAGGAAGGGGTCAAGAAGAAGAAGGAAGGGGTCGCGCTCCTCACCGAGGGCGTGCGACTACTGACGGAGTATCAGGCGCGCCTCGCCGCGCAGGACAGCTGGGGAGTCCTGGTCGTCCTTCAAGCGCTCGACGCCGCGGGGAAGGACGGGACGATCCGCCACGTGATGAGCGGGGTCAATCCGCAAGGGGTCTCTGTCCACAGCTTCAAGGTTCCGTCGAGCGAGGAGCTCGACCACGACTTCCTCTGGCGCTACGCGAGGCGGCTCCCGGAGCGCGGCGAGATCGGGATCTTCAACCGTTCCTACTACGAGGAGGTGCTCGTGGTTCGCGTCCACCCGCAGAACCTCGAGCGTCAGAAGCTGCCCAGTTCCTGCAGAGACGGCTCAATCTGGAAACGCCGCTACCGCGCCATCAACGAATGGGAGCGGTATCTGACCGACAACGGCATCCGCATCGTCAAGCTGTTCCTCAACCTGTCCAAGGAGGAGCAGCGGGTCCGCTTCTTGCGAAGGATCGACCTCGCCGATCACAACTGGAAGTTCTCCGGCGCCGACATCCGGGAGCGCGAGCGTTGGGACGACTACCAGAAGGCGTTCTCGCAGATGCTCTCGCACACCAGCACCGAGTGGGCGCCCTGGTATGTGATCCCCGCCGACCGCAAGTGGTTCGCCCGGATCGGTGCCGGCGCCGTCCTCGTCCAGGCGCTGATGGACATCGATCCTCGCTTCCCGACCGTCACGCGCGAGCAACGCGATGCACTGACTCAGGCCAAGCGGGTCCTCGAATCCGAGGCTCCCAAGGGGGCGGCGTCCGATCCGTTCCTCGCCGAACAGCAGCAGTCGGCTCCGCCCGCGCCCGACGTCGGGCGGGATCACGGACACCGAGAAGACGCGGGCACGTCCCGCGTCCCGTCCGAGACCTAGCGATTCGCCCGGCCCGGAGCGGTATCCGCCATCTAGCCCGGCCTCACGTGTGGATAGCCAGCCCGCCCCATACGCCGTCTCGTCTGTTCGTCGCGGTCCCGACTGTTGGCCACGGTTTCGACTGTTCGCCGCGGGCTCGTTCGCCCAGTCGCCTTTCGGCTTGACAAGGGCGTCAAGGGAGGGTGCACACCCCCCAAACTCTCCTCGCAGCGGCGCCAAACCGCAGATGAGCGCCTCGCGAGGCTGTTGCACAAACGATCGCCATTGTGGGCGGTACACAACCACCCGAACGATCGACGGCGAACTTTGGCGATTGAGCTGACATATGTGCGGCCCTGCTTATGTCGCCAAAGAGGGCACGCCGGACCAAGCGTCTGCTAGTCGGCGGTCGTCCCTATACGCAACACCCGAAAGCGACCCCACGCCTGCCGCTTCCGGGGCATGAGCATCTGGCCCGCGCTTATGTCCCGGTGGCGGCCGGCCCGACGGGAGTTTCGGGCCTCGTGCACCATGTTCTACCCCGGCCCGCTCTGCCCCGGCCCTCGGTCCGCGGCTTACCCTCTGGCACCGCCTCCCGGACTCGCCGCCTCGCGCCGGCGGGCGATGAGCTTTCCCCCCTCCCAGAGCGCGAGCAGCAGAACGGCCGAGGCGAGCGCGAGCCCGAACTGCGGAGCCCTGAGCGGGCTGGTGTCGAGCAGGCGGTTGAACAGGTCCATCTGGGTGACCGCGACCGCCAGGGCGAGCTCGGCGACGGCGGTCCAGTTCATCTTCGCGTTGTCGAACGTCTCGGTGCTGAGCACGGAGCGCGTCGCGTTGCGGCTCTCGTACGCGGAGACGATGAGCATCAGGGCGAACGCGCTCAGCCCGATGGACGAACCCACCACGAGGCTGTGGTAGTGCTCCTTGCCGAAGTAGATCAGCACGTCGAGGCAGATCGCCATGTACAGGCCGACCAGGCCGGCGGTGAGCTGCACGGCCCTGGTGATGATCGATTCCGAGCTGGGTCGTGGGCGGAGGCTCATCAGCCCCGGTGTCGCCCGGTCCAGGCCCAGAGCGACGCCGAACGGCGCGCTTACGAAGAAGTGGATGTAGAGGACCTGAGCCGGCGTGAACGGCTGTCCGGAGGCGATGTTGAGCACGGTCGCCCCGAGGAACGTGAGCACGAACGCCACGAGCGAGATCAGCACGAAGCGGACGTACTTCATGAGGTTGTCGTAGAGCTTCCGTCCCTGTTCGACGGCGCGCACGATCGTCGCGAAGTCGTCGTCGGTGAGGATCATGCGGGCGGCGTTCTTGGCCACTTCGGTGCCGCTGCCCATGGCGATCCCGATGTGGGCGGCCTTAATCGACGGTGCGTCGTTGACGCCGTCCCCCGTCATCGCCACCACCTCGCCCTTCTTCTTGAGCGTCTCGGCGAGCAGCACCTTGTGCTCCGGGGCGACCCGGCCAACCACGCCGATCCGCTCGATCCGCTCCAGCCGCTCGGACTCGTCGAGCGCGGCGAACTCGGCGCCGAGGATCGCCTCGCCGTCGATCCCCAGCTGCTTGGCGATCGCCGCACCGGTGACCACGTCATCGCCGGTGACCATCCGCACGCGGATGTGAGCGCTCTGTGCGTCGGCCACCGCCTGCTCGGATTCTGCCCGCGGCGGGTCGACCATCCCGACGAGGCTCGTCATCTCGAGCCCGTCGACGTACCCGAGGAGGTCGCCCTCCGGGTCGAACGCGGCCGGGTCGAGATCGCGGAAGGCCGCGGCCATCACCCGGAGTCCCGCCTCCTCCATCCGGCGAACGTGGCCCTCGGCCTTGTCGCTTAGCTCAGCGTCCCAGGGGATGCTCTGCCCGCCCGACAGGGCACTCGCGGCGTGGCTTATCACCGCCGGCGCGGCGCCCTTCACGTAGCAGCGTACGGTCTCCCGTCCCGCCGCGTCGGTGGCCGAGGTGAAGGCGGCCATCAGCTTGTAGGTCGGATCGAACGGAAGCGTGGCGAGACGCGCATGGCGCTCGTGCGTCGCCGCGACGTCGAGGCCCGCCTTGTGGGCGAGCACCAGCAGCGCCCCTTCGGTCGGGTCGCCGACCACCTTCCCGTCGACCAGCCTGGCGTCGCTGGCGATGACGTAGGGAAGGATGGCGGATTCGATCGTGTCCGAGGAGCCGGCGGCATGGTGCACCGCGCCTTCGAGCTCGTAGCCAGACCCCGAGATCGTGAACCGGTCGGTCGGGTCGACCACCTCGATCGCGGTCATCTGATTCATCGTCAGCGTGCCGGTCTTGTCCGAGTTGATCGCCGAGGTCGAGCCGAGCGTCTCGACCGAAGCGAGGTCCTTGAGCACGGCGCCGTGGGTGGCCAGCTCCGCGGCGCCGACCGACATGACGACCTGGAGTACGGTCGGCATCGCCTCCGGGATCGCGGCGATGGCGAGCGCAACGGCGCTTGAGAACACGACCGTCGAGGAGAGGCCCCTCTGCGCGCCGAGCACGAACATGATCACCATCGTGATCCCGGCCGCGCCCGCGATCCACAGCGTCAGCGTGTTGAGCTGGCGGCTGAGCGGTGTCTGCTCCTTCTTCGTCGTGGCCAGCATGCCGGCGATCTTCCCGACCTCCGTGTCGCTGCCGGTCGCGGTCACGATCATCACGCCGCTGCCGTGGGTCACCGGCGTGTGCATGAACGCCATGTCGGTCTGCTCGCCGGGGGCGAGGTCGGTGCCGGCCGGAATCTCGACCCCCTTGGACGCGGGGACGCTCTCCCCGGTCAGGGCTGCCTCGTCGATCTGCAACGAGCTGGCCTGGACAATCCGCCCGTCGGCGGGCACGTCGTCCCCGGCGGTCAGCAGCACGACGTCGCCGACCACCACCTCGTCGGCCGGGATCTCGGCCTCGGTCCCGTCGCGCCGGACCCGCGCGCTTGCCCGAACCATCGCCTTGAGCGCGTTCATCGCGCTCTCCGCCTTGCCCTCCTGGCGCAGGCCGACGACGGCGTTCAGCACCGTGATCAGCAACAGCACCACGCCGGTGCTCCACTCCTTGATGGCCAGCGACACGATCGCCGCCGCCACCAGGATCAGCTGCATGTAGGTCCGGTACTGGTCGAGGAACCGCCTCCAACCGGGGACAGTTGCCTCGGCGGGCAGCGAGTTCGGGCCGTGCTGCGCGAGCAGGTCGGCCGCTTGCCGGCCGGTGAGGCCGACCGCCGGGTCCACGCCGATCCGGCTAGCGACCTCCGCGGTTGCGACCCCGTACCAACCGTTGCCCGCGGATGGCTCCTGGGGGCCCGAGCGGGCCGGCGTTGCCGTCGTCATGCCGACGCTTTCCCGGCGATTTCGCGTCTCGCCATCATGGGACGATGGCACCGTCGGGTCGGCTCGTCGTCACCCAATCGGGGTGACGAGCACGGGCGGCTAGACCGGCGCGATTCGATGTCCGTAGGCGACCAGCCCGTAGATGGCGAGGATGTCGATCGCGATGATCAACACCGACCAGAACGGATACGCCGGCATCATCAGGAACTGCGATCCATCCCCACGTCTTGAGATCGCCGAATACGTAGTGGGCGTTGGCGACGTAGAAGCGGGAGCTGCTGATCGCGGCGATCCCGTCGATGACGTTCATCGTCCCGATCAGCACCAGCAGCACGCCCGCGAACATTGCCCAGCCGCTGCCCCGCTCCTCGGGCGCCTCGTAGTAACTCGGCGGGATGTGACGCTCGGCTCGAGTGGACATAGTGACTCCTCCCGTGTTGGCCTTACGCGGCCGCGGAGCCCGCCGGGCGCCAGCGCGTCAACGCGAGTCTTGCATGGAGGACGCGGTGCCTCCTCATCCCATCGGGGTGAGGTTCGCGCGCACTACACGGGCGGTGGTGCGGGAGCTCCGGTATCGGGCGGAAGTGCGTCGTCCCTTGGTGACATGCCCGTTGGGCCGGGTGTGGGTCCGCCCCCAGCCCCCGCGCCGCGCCGCCGCCGGATCGCCACAACTGCCCAGGCGACGAGAGCTGCAACCGCAGCGCCTATCAGTACCCAAGCCCAGGCCGGGAGACCGCTCGATTCCGAGCTCTCCTTGTTCTTGGCGGCGGCCGCCCCCGCTGCCGCGGCCGCCGGGGCGTGATTGTTCGACGTCGTCGATGTCGTCGTCGTCGTTACCGGCGCCACCGCGGTCTGGGTGGTGGTCACAGTCGTGGACGACGTGGGCCCGGTCACCGTTTTGGTTCGTGTCGAGGTCGTCCCGGACGCGGTGGTGGTCGTCGTCGTCGTTTGCGTCGGCGTGGAATCGGACGTCGTCGTGGAAGTGGAATTGGAATCGTCCGATGCCGTCTTGGCTTTCTGGGTGGTGGTCGAACTCGAAGCCGACGCCTCGGTGGTCGTACTCCGAGTCGTGGGCGCAGTGACCGTCTGGCTTCTCGTCTGGGTGACGCTGGCGCTCACGCTGCTGGCAATACTCTGCGCGGCGCCGGAACCACACGCGGCCACCGCAACGCCCACCCCGGCGCCGCACAGACCCACGAGGAGTGCGCGTCGAAACCAGAAGACAACACGCTCCCGGGACGCTGGGCGGCGGTCTGGTCTACGAGGCGGCGCGGGCATCGATGGGCCTTCAATGCTCCTTTGCCGAAGCGTCGCTTGCTCGACCGGAGTGTCATCACCCCGATCGTGTTAAGCCGATCTCGTACTACGAGTTCAGACGCGTCCTGTTAGAGCCTGACTCGCGCCGGCCCCTCAATCGACCGGGACGATCTCCCGTCCGAACGGAAACAACGAGACCGGGATCAGCTTGAAGTTGGCGATTCCCAGCGGAATGCCGATGATCGTCAGGCACATCGCCACGCCGGTCACCACATGCTCCAGCGCGAGCCACCAGCCGCACAGGACCAGCCACAGGACGTTCCCGATCGTCGAGCCGGCGCCGGCGCCGGGCTTGCGGACGACGGTGCGGCCGAACGGCCACAGCGCATAGAGGCCGATTCGCAGCGCGGCGACGCCGAATGGGATCGTGATGATCAGGATGAAGCAGATCACGGCGGCCAGCAGGTAGCCCAGGAACAGCCAGAAGCCCGCGAGCACGAGCCAGATGATGTTGAGTATGAACCTCAGCATCGGGATCCTCAGCCGCCCAGTCGGCGTACACGGTCGTCGACGCTCGCCACCGCGGACACGTACGCCGCGTGGGTTCCCAGGCAGGTCGCCATCACGTCGGCGGGCCACCGCCAGGGCGGCGGTGTGCGTCCGAGCAGCGGGAACAGCGAGAACGTCGCGCTCATCAACGTGCCGCCGAAGATCGCTGTGGCCCAGGGCTCGGGGATGCGGCGGCGCAGGAACCCGTGCCATAGGCCGAAGGCCGAGCCGTAGCCCCAGCGCAGCGCCAGCCCGAGGTCCTCGTCCTCGCGCGCGGTCACGTGGGGCAGATGCATGATCGAAGCCACGATCTGACCCGGAACCAGGGAGTCGTCGTAGTCGAGCGAGCCTTTGTGGCGCGGGCGCAGTCGCCGCTCCAGCGCGTATGAGAGCGTCAGGGCAGCGGTCCCGGCGGTACCCGCCATGACGCTGCGGATGGGCCAGGGTACGTTCATGTACTCGCTCCTCTCAAGCCAAACGATCTCATAGTTGCACCGTGCGATCGACGAGTTCGAGGCCCTCGTCTCGGTGCGTGATCAAGAGCACGCTGCGGTCGCCCGCGGCCGCCATCACGTCTCGCATGAGCGCGCTCGCCGTGTCGTGGTCCAGGTGGGCAGTCGGCTCGTCGAGCACCAGGACCGGCGCTCCGGCGAGCAGGGCGCGCGCCAGGACGATGCGCTGGCGCTGCCCGCCCGAGAGCTCAGATCCCAACTCGCCAACCTGGGTGTCGAGCCCGTCGGGCAGCGAGGCGACCCAGTCCCAGATGCGGGCGCGCCGGAGCGCGCTCTCGACCTCGGGCTCGCCCGCCTGCGGTCGCCCCAGCCGGACGTTCTCGGCAATGCTGGCGGAGAACAGGTGCGCGTCCTGGCCGGCGACCGCGAACGCGCGCCGGACGTCGTCCTGGCGGTACTCGCGCAGGTCGCGACCGCCCAGGGTGACCCGTCCCTCCTCGGGCGCGAGGAAGCGCAGCAGCAGGTTCACAACCGTCGTCTTGCCGGCACCGCTCGGGCCGAGGAGCGCAACTCGTTCGCCGGGCGCGAGCGCCAAGCTCACGCCGTGAAGCGCCTGCTGAGGCTGTCCCGGGTAGCGCGCGGATACGCCCTCGAGTGCCACCGCGAACGGCCAGGGCGGAAGCGGCACCGGCGTCGCGGGATCGAGCACCGCTGCCGGCTGGTCGGTGAGCTCGTGGATTCGGCGGCTCGCGGCGAGCGTCGCCGACAGCTCGCGGGCGGCCGCCGCCAGCGGCGTGACGGCCTCGAAGGAGGCCAGCGCCAGCAACGTCAGCATCGCGATCAGAACCTTGTCAAGGCGACCGTGTTCGGAGGCGTCGACCGCCAGTGCAAGCACACCGGTGACGGTGACGCCGGTTACGAGCAGGCCGAGGCCGTCGGCCAGTCCGGTGGCGAGCGCGCTGCGCCGGGCCACGGCAACCAGTCGCGCATCGGCGGCGCGCACGCGCTCGAGCGCGTCGCGCTCGCGGCCGAAGGCGACGAGCTCCGCTCCGGCGCCGGTCAGCTCGACCAGCTCCGCCGCCAGCTGCCCGCGCCCGGAGGCCTGACGGCGTGCGGCGCGGGCGCCGAGAGCCCCGGCGACGGCCGGCACCGCGATCCCGCCGGCGAGCAGGCCGGCCGCGAGCGCGAGCCCTGCGGCGGGCAGCACAGCGCTCGCCACGCCCACCGAAACGCCCCCCGCGAGGATAGCGACGAGCGCCGGCTCGAGCCCGCGCAGGTACAGGTTCTGCAGGGCGTCGACGTCGGCCACCATCCGCGAGAGCAGGTCGCCCCGGCGGTAGCCGTCGAGCTGGGCCGGCGCCAGCGGCTCGATCCGCGCAAAGAAGCGAGCACGAAGCCGGCCCAGGCCGCGGAGCGTCATGTCGTGCGACGCGAGCCGCTCGAGGTAGCGCACGACGGGACGGCCGATCCCGAAGAACTGGACGGCGACGATGGCCAGCATCAGCGACAGGATCGGCGGCCGCTCCGCCGCGCGCGAGATCAGATAGCCGGCCGTCGCCATCAACCCCACGCCGAAGATCACCGTCAGCGCCCCGAGCAGCGCGGCCCACGCCAGCCGCCGACGCGGGACGGGCGCGAGCTGCAACGCCGCTCGAAGCGTGCCGGCGCTCATGCCGCCCTCCGGACAGGCTCGGAGACCGCCGTACCGTCCACCAGACGAACCACCCGGTCGGCGCTCATCGCGAGTTCGGGCCGATGCGCAATCACCAACACCGTCCGCCCGGCCTGCAGGCGCCGGATCGCGCCCGCCACGGCGGTGGCGCTCCGGGGGTCGAGGTCGGCGGTCGGCTCGTCGAGGATCACCAGCGGCGCGTCCCGCACGAACGCGCGCGCGAGCGCGATCCGCCGGCGCTCGCCCGTCGAGAGGGATCGCTCGCCATCGCCGACGACCGTGGCGTAGCCGTCCGGCAGCCCCCGGACGAACTCATCCGCGGCCGCGAGCGTCGCGGCTCGCACGACCGACTCCTGGCTCGCGGACGGATCGCCGAGGCGGATGTTCTCGGCGACGCTGGCGCGGAGCAGCGTGGGGTGCTGCGGCACCCAGGCCAGATGGCGGCGCCAGGCCTCCAGTGCGTATTCGGACAGGTCCGCCTCCCCGACCACGATCCGGCCGCCGGTCGGCGAGAGCAGCCCGAGCAACAGCGCCGCCACGGTGCTCTTGCCGGCGCCGCTCTCGCCCACCAGCGCCACGGTCTCGCCCGGGGCGAGCTGCAAATCGAACCCGTCGAGCACGGCGCCCTGACGAGCCGGGTACGAGAACGACACGTCCTGGAAGATCACCGTTGCCCGCGCCGGGCTGGGCGCGGGCAGCGCGCCGCCGGCGCCGGCCACCGCCGGCGCGTCGAGTAGCGCGAACAGCCGATCGGCCACCGCCAGGCCGTCGGCGCTCGCGTGGTACTCGGCACCCAGCCGGCGAAACGGCAGGTACAGCTCCGGCGCGAGCACGATCACCACCAGCCCCGCTTCCAGCCCAAGACTCCCATCGACAAGCCGGACTCCGGCGGTCACCGCGACCAGCGCCACCCCGATCGTGGCCGCCAACTCGAGCACGGAGCCGGACAGGAAGCTGATGCGCAGCGTGGCCATCGTCGCCTCGCGATAGCGGTCCGACACCTCGGCGATGACCGTTGCCTCCTCACCCGCTCGGCCGAACGCCCGCAGGGTCGGCAGCCCCCGCACGACGTCGAGGAAATGGGTCGAAAGCCGGCGGAGCGCCAACCAGCGCGCGCGCGTCGCCTGCTCGGTGTAGGTGCCGATCAGCCACATGAACACCGGCACCAGCGGCAGCGTCAGCAGCATGATCACCGCCGCCTCGAGGTCGAGAAACGCGACCCAGGCGATCACCAGGAACGGAACGATCGACGCCAGCACCACCTGCGGCAGGTAGCGAGCGAAGTAGCCCTCGAGCGCCTCGACGCCTTGCACCGAGACGGCGGTGATCTCGCCCGCGCCGGCTCCATCGAGACCGCCGGGCTGGGTCCTCAGCCGCCGCTCCACCAGGGCGAGGCGGAGCTCTGAGAGCACGCTCCAGGCGGCGCGCCGGCCGGCCACCTCCATCGCCCAGGCGCACACTCCGCGCGCCGCGAACGCAAACGCAAGCAGCGCGAACTCCGGCCACAGGCTGGCCAGCGAGGCGCCGGCGAATGCGCGCGCGGTGATTCTCCCGAGCATCGTGGCGCCGAGCAGGACGGCCAGCGCGGTCGCGATCCCCAGCGCCGAGTCGGCGATCAGCAGGGGCCGCACCGGCTTGGTGCGCTGGAGCAGGCGCGGGTCCAGGGCACGCACCGGTTCTCTCCTAGGCCGACGATGTCGGCGGCGCGCTCACGCGCTTGCGGAACACGTGGAACGACCAGCCCTGGTAGAGCAGCACGATCGGAAAGAACAGCACCGCCACGACGGTCATCACGACCAGGCCGTAGTGGCCGGCGGCCGAATTGTTGACGGTCAGGTTGAAGGCGTGGTTCGTGCTCGAGACCATCACGTTCGGGTAGAGCGCAATGAACAGCTGGCCGATGGCGGCGGCGATCCCAAACCCGGAGGCGACGAACGCCCACGCGTCGTTGTCGGTGGTCGCGAGCCGCCAGGCGAAGATCACCGCGATCACGCCGAAGATCTGGGTCGGCTGCGGCACGGTGCCGCCACCGATTACCACCAGCGTCCAGACGCACCAGGCAAGGTTGACGAGGACCGCGATGAGTCCGATCGACCGGGCCACCGAATGGGCGCGCTCCCGGATCTCTCCGGTGGTGCGTAGCGCGAGGAACGTCGCGCCGTGCAGCAGCGAGAGCACGAGCAAGGTCACCCCGGTCATCAGCCCATAGCCGGTCAGGAGGCTGAAGAAGTTGCCGGTGAACTCGTGCTGGGAGTCGATCGGAAGGCCGTGGAGGAGATCCCCGAGCGCGACGCCCACCAGCAGCGGGATCAGAATGCTGCCGATCGTAAGCGCCCACGACCATCCGGCGAGCCAGCGGGGATCCTCGCGCTTGCCCCGCCATTCGAACGACACCCCACGGCCGAACAGCGCCACCAGCAAGAGCACGAGCGCGAGGTACAGCGCCGAGAACATCGTGGCGTACCAGCCCGGAAACGCGGCGAACATCGACGCGCCGGCGACGATCAGCCACACCTCGTTCCCGTCCCACCAGGGGCCGATGGTGTTCATGCAGACCCGCCGTCCGATCTCGTTCTTGCCGATGATCCGGTGCAGGGCGCCGACACCGAAGTCGAACCCCTCGAGCACGAAGAAGCCGACCCAGAGGACCGCGATGATGACGAACCAGATGGTGTGCAGTTGCATCAGTGGCCCCTAACGGTCAGTAGGTGAGGCTCGGCGCCGCGCCGGGGACGGGCTCGGCAGCCTCCTCATCCGCGTGTTCCATACCGCGGCGCGAGTAGCGGAGCATGAGGACGAGATCGGCCCACGCGAGCACGATGTAGGACAGGACGAACACGGTCAGGCTGATCCAGATCTCGGTCACGCTGACCGACGGCGAGTTGGCGTTGATCGTCTTCTGGAGGCCCTGCACGATCCACGGCTGCCGCCCGCTCTCGGTCAGTAGCCAGCCGGCCGTGTTCATGATGAACGGGGTGACGACCGCGCAGATGCAAAGGAACAGGAACAGCCGGGAGTCGCGTAGGCGGTTGCGGTGCAGGAGCCATCCTCCCCATAGCGCCAGCAGCAGGATCGCGCTCGCGAGGTACGCCATGACCCGAATCGACCAGTACTGGATGAACACATCGGGCACGTAGTTGCCCGGCCCGTACTTCTTCTGGTATTCCGACTGAAGCTGGTTGAGGCCGGTCACCGCCCCGTTGAAGGTGTTGGTGGCAAGAATCGACAGCAGGTGCGGGATGGGGATGATCTCCGTCGGCGTCTCGTCGTTGTGTCCGCCTCCGATCTGGAACGCCGAGAACGAGCACGGCTTGCAGTTCGTCCACTGCGCCTCGGCGGCGGCGATCTTCATCGGCTGGTACCTGGCCTCGATCACGCCGAGCTGATTGCCGACCGACAGCTGAATCACGATCGTCGGGATCAGGACGATCAGCGACAGCTTGGCCGTGCGGTGAAACAGCTCGACGTGGTCGCGCTTGCGGAGGTACCACGCGGACACGGCGAGCATCACAAGGCAGCCGGTGACCAGTCCGGCCAAGAGCACGTGCGCGTACCCCCACACGAACGTGGGGTTGACGATCAGGGCCCACATATTGGTCAGCACCGCCTGGCCCTGCCGGTTGATCTTGTAGCCGACCGGGTGCTGCATCCATGAGTTGGCCATCAGGATGAACATCGCCGACAGCATGGTTCCGAGCGAGACCGCCCAGATGCACCCCAGGTGGACCAGCTTGGGCAGCCGGTCCCAGCCGAACAGCCAGAGCCCGAGGAACGTCGACTCGAGGAAGAAGGCGAGGATCCCCTCCATCGCCAGCGGCGCCCCGAACACTCCGCCGACGAACCGCGAGTAGGTCGACCAGTTCATCCCGAACTGGAACTCCTGAACCAGCCCGGTGACCACGCCGATCGCCACGTTGATCAGGAGCAACGTTCCGAAGAAGCGGGTCAACCGCTTGTGGTCCGGATTCCCGGTGCGGTACCAGACCGTCTGGAGGGTCGCGACCAGGAACGCCAGGCCGATCGTCACCGGCACGAAGAAGAAGTGGTAGATCGTGGTGGTGGCGAACTGCCAGCGGGCCAGGTCGTTGGCCATCGCGCGGCGCCTCCTGGCTAGCGGCCGACTCGGACGAAGCGCATGCTCAAAGATCAGCTTCGCGAGGGCATCATCCGATCCGGGTGACGGACGCCGCTGGCGTCGTGTCAGTCTGCGATCTGTGACCGAACGCCCGCCGCCGGCGCCGGCTAACGACCACCCACAGGAGCTCACCTCCGAGCAAGCCGACGCGACGATCCGCAGCAAGCGGTACGCCGTGTTGCTCGTGGTGGTCGCGGTGATCGGAGTGATCGTCTCGCTCGCCGCGTGGTGCTTCCTGGAGGCGATCCACCAGATCCAGCAGGAGCTCTACACGCACCTGCCCCACGCGTTCGGCTACTCCGGCGCGCCCCCGAAGTGGTGGCCGCTGCCGATCCTCGCGGTAGGCGCGTTGATCACGGCGATCGCGATCCGGTACCTGCCGGGAGAGGGAGGTCACGTACCCGCCAAGGGCCTGGCCGTCGGCGGCGGGGCAGGCCCCAAAGTCCTGCCCGGCGTGCTCCTCGCCGGCTTGGGCACGATTGGCTTCGGGCTTGTGCTCGGCCCGGAGGCCCCGCTGATCGCGCTCGGGGCCGGGGTTGCGACGCTGACGATCCTCGCGGCGCGTCGCGACTCACCGCAGCAGATGCTGATGGTGGTCGGCGCCGCCGGAAGCTTCGCCGCGGTGTCGTTCATCTTCGCCTCACCGCTGATCGCCGCGGTGATCCTGATCGAGGCCGCCGGTCTCGGCGGTCCCAGGCTTCGTGTGGTGCTCGTCCCTGGGCTCCTGGCGGCCGGGATCGGAACGCTCGTGTCGATCGGAATGGGGAGCTTCACCGGTCTGAGTAGCAGCGCCTACGCGCTGGGCGCGCTCTCGCTGACGCCGGCGGCGCATCCCCACCTCGGGGAGTTCGCATGGACGATCGCGCTGGCCGGCGCGATCGGCGTGGTCACGAGCTTTGCGATCCGCGGCGGTCTGCTGACCCACAGTTTTGTCTCGCGCCGGCAGCTCCTAGCGCTCCTGCCCGTCGTGGGTCTGATCACAGGCGGGCTGGCGATCGCGTTTTCGCAGATCACGGGCAAGGGCTTCAGCGAGGTGCTGTTCTCCGGCCAGGACCAGCTGCCCGGACTCGTCAGCCAGGCCGGGACCTGGTCAGTGGCCGCGCTTGCCTGGCTGGTTGTGTTCAAGGGCATCGCCTACAGCGTCTCGCTCGGCTCCCTGCGCGGCGGCCCGACCTTCCCGGCCCTGTTCCTGGGCGCCGCCGCCGGGATCATGGCGTCGCACCTCCCCGGCTTCCCAATCCAGGCCGGCGTGGCCGTCGGCATGGGCGCCGCGACCGTCGCGGTGCTCCGGCTGCCGCTCTCGGCGGTGGTGATCGCAACCCTGCTGACGACCCACGCGACGAGCAACGTCGAGCCGCTGATCATCGTCGGCGTCGTCGTGGCCTACATCGTCACGCTGCTTCTCGCGCGCTCGCCGGCGCCCGCATCCGATACCGCACCAGTACCCCCGCCCGCGCCGACGCCACAGCTGGCCGCGGGCATGACAAGGAGATGACTCACGTGACCACGGAGACCAAGACCGAGGGCATAGGTGACTCCGCGCTTGTGTTCGAGCAGCGGATTCAGGACCTCTGCCACGACCGGCTGTTTGAGCAGGGCACGGGCAACGAGGTGGCCTACGACCTGATCTCCAACGAGCTGCTGCTCGATGGCAGCGCCCGGCTGAACCTGGCGACGTTCGTGACCACGTGGATGCCCCCGCCGGCGGGAGCGCTGATGGCGAAGACGGCCGACAAGAACATGATCGACAAGGATGAGTACCCGCAGACGGCGGAGATCGAGCGCCGGTGCGTGAACATCATCGGACGTTTGTGGAACGCGCCCGGAGAGGGAGATGTCACCGGCTGCTCGACGACCGGTTCGAGCGAGGCGGCGATGCTCGGAGGGTTGGCGCTCAAATGGCGCTGGCGCCAGCGGATGAAGGCGGCGGGCAAGCCCACCGATCGGCCCAACCTGGTTACCGGCGTCAATGTCCAGGTGTGCTGGGAGAAGTTCTGCCGTTACTGGGACGTCGAGCCGCGTCTGGTTCCGATGGAAGGCGAGCGCTATCACCTCGGCGCAAAAGAGGCCGCCGCCATGTGCGACGAGAACACGATCGGGGTGGTCGCGGTCCTCGGCTCCACCTTCGACGGCAGCTATGAGCCGATCGCCGAGATCTGCTCCGCGCTCGACGAACTCGCGGCCGGCGGCGGACCCGACGTCCCCGTTCACGTGGACGGCGCGTCAGGCGGGTTCATCGCCCCGTTCGTGCAGCCGGAGCTCGAGTGGGATTTCCGGCTGCCCCGAGTGCAGTCGATCAACGCCTCCGGACACAAGTACGGCCTGGTGTACCCCGGAGTCGGGTGGGCGATCTGGCGCGAGCAGGAAGCACTCCCGCGCGATTTGGTGTTCGATGTGAACTACCTGGGCGGCTCGATGCCGACCTTCGCGCTGAATTTCTCCCGACCCGGCAGCGAGGTGGTCGCTCAGTACTTCATGTTCGTGTCGCTCGGCGCAGAGGGCTACCGGGCGGTCCAGCAGGGCTCGAGCGCGGTGGCACAGCACATTGCGCGCGAGGTCGCAAAGATCGGCCCCTACCGGCTGATCACCGACGGCTCAGAGCTCCCGGTGTTCGCGTTCACGACCGCTCCCGAGGTCTCCAACTACACCGTGTTCGACGTCTCGGACCGGCTGCGCCAGGAGGGGTGGCTCGTTCCCGCCTACAGCTTCCCCGAGAACCGCCAGGACCTGGCGGTGCTGAGAGTGGTGGTGCGCGCAGGTATGTCCTACGACATGGCCGACCTGTTCCTCGGCGCACTTCGTAAGCAGACCACCAGGCTCGAGGCGTTGACGTCGCCGCTGCCAGATCGTCACCCGGACGACCACGAGGCGTTCAAGCACTGAGGGAGCGGTGACACATGACCCGCCGCCGATGGATGGCGGTCTGCTTCGCGCTTGGCTCGACCTGCTTCCTGATCGGTCCGTTCCCGGGCTACGCGCAGCTCGTGGGCGATACGGCCGACGCCGTCACGTTCTTCGTCGGATCAATCCTGTTCACGATCGGGGGTGGCCTGCAGAGCTGGCTTGCCTGGCCTGGTCGGCGGCAACCGGGCGTCGGACGAGCGGCATGGTGGTCATCGGTCATCCAGTCGGCCGGGACGTTGTTCTTCAACGTCACGACCTACCAGGCCCTGCACGTCGCAGCGACGAGCTCGGAATACAACAAGCTCGTCTGGCGCCCCGACTGGCGCGGCTCGATCTGCTTTCTCGTCTCAGGGGCCATCGCCTACCGCGCCTCCCCGCGCCACGGCTGGATGCCGGCGCGCGGAGGCGCGGGTTGGTGGCAGCCGGCGACTAATCTGCTCGGCTGCATCTTCTTCGGCATCTCCGCGGTGGCGGGGTACGTCGTTCCGCAGACCGGCTCGATGATCTCCCAGGCGGCCGCGAACTGGAATACCGCCCTCGGGGCCGCGTGCTTCCTGGCCTGCGCCGTCGACACCCTGCACACGGGCGAGGCTTCGAAGATGCCGCCGTTCCACCGCCTACGCGAGCTCGAAGAAGTGCTCGAGAGAGATGTCCACCGGGTCATCTGACCGGCAAGCCAGAGACCGGGCAGCGACGAGCGAGCCGCGCTAGGACGAGCCACCGGGCCCCCCGAGCAACACTGCAGGTCGCGGAACGAACTCCAAGCACTCCCGCTCCGCGCTCTGGACCGCCGGCGAGCTCGGATCGACGCCGCTGATGGCACCGTCATCGCCAATCTCACCAGTCGCGCTCGGGTCCGGGTAGCTCGGGACCCCATGGGCCCTCATGCAGACCGCGAATTTGAGCTGGCCGGCGATCATCTGACCCTGCGCTGCCTGGGTCACCGGGCTCGCATCTGCCAGCGAGCGGCAGTCGGTCGAGGCCGTCTCGTACGCGGGTGAGTTCGGGTTCGCGGTGAAGCCACCGCTCGGCGCCGGCTGGGTCGTGCGAGTCGTTGGGAGCTGGCCCAGCGGTCTGGGATCGGGATAGTCCGGCACGCCGTGTGCGCGCATGCATTCCGCGAACGCGAGAAGACTCGGGTCGGCCTTGGGCTTGCTCGCTCCTGCCGGGGTCCGGGCGGAATTCGTGGCACTCAGCGTGAGCGTCGCCGAGCCGACGTGCGTGCCGCCGCTCCCCGCGGAGCCCCCGCCGCAGCCCGCGATCATCGCGGTGGCGATCGCTGCGCCGAGGGTTAGGCCAACGCGCATCAGTGCGGCCCGCTTCCAAGTTTCTCGGCGAGGCTCCCGCACGCAGCCCCCGCCTCGGTATAGGCCGGCGACTGCCGGTTGAGCGCGCTTGGGAACAGAAGGATCGCCCCGTCGTAGTCGGTTATGAAGTCGTAGCCGGCGCTCATCGGGTCGGGCGGGACGGAGGTCCTCGGGTCGGGGAACAGAGGGACGCCGTGCCGTCGCATGCACTCGGCGATGTCCAGCAGCTTGGCCAGCGTCTGGGCGGTGGGGTGCGTCGTCGAGCCCGGAGCAGCGGGCCCGCTGCCAAGGAAGTGGTGGCACTTCGCCTGCGCCGCCCGGAATGCGGGCGCGGCCGGATTGACTGCAGCCGTGTTGAAGACCATGCCTGGTCCGGGTTGCGGGTCCGGGAAGTCGGGCACGCCGTTGGTGCGCATGCACCCGGAGAACGCCAACCCGGGGCTGCGAGCGCTCGTCGCGGTCGAGGTTGATCTGGTAAGCGTCTCGCCTGTCGTCGTCCTCGACCCCGTGGCGCCCGCGCCATTCGCCGTTGCCGTCGGGCTGGTTGAGCTGCCCGCGCAGCCGGCCGCAAGGGCGCCACCAACGAGCGCCGCGACCGCAAGCTGGATGCTGGCGCGCATCTGCTCCGTTCTACGCGACCGTGGTTTCGGGACGGTTTCGCCGCGCGGGACTGGGCGGCGGCGTCGGTGTGCGGCAACATCACCGAAACCGTCCTGAAACGTCGCGGCGTCTAGCGTCGCTTAAGGAGCATCGATGCGCGTGCTTGTCATCGAAGACGATCGGGAGTTGGCCGAGACGGTCGCCGCCGGCCTGCGCCAGCAGCGGATGGCGGTCGACATCGCACTGGACGGCGAGGCCGGCTTGGCCCGCGCGCTGGTCCACGATTACGACGTGATCGTTCTCGATCGCGATCTGCCCGCCGTCCACGGCGATGAGGTGTGCGCAAGGCTCGTCGCCGTCGGCGGCCGCAGCCGGTTGCTGATGCTGACCGGCGCGGCAACGAACGAAGACCTGATCGACGGACTCGGGTTGGGCGCAGACGACTACCTGCCCAAGCCGTTCGATTTCCCGGTGCTGGTGGCACGGCTCAGCGCGCTGGCTCGCCGCGCGCACCCGAGCATTCCGCCGGTGCTCGAGTCAGGCGACGTCGTGCTCGACAGCGCCAAGCGCTCGGTCCATCGCGGCGGCCGGCCGCTGGCGCTGACCCCGAAGGAGTTCGGGGTGCTCGAGTTGCTGCTCGCCGCTCGGGGTCGGGTCGTTTCGGCCGAGGAGCTGCTCGCACGCGTGTGGGACGAGAACGCTGACCCGTTCACGGGCGCGGTGAAGATCACGATCAGCCGGCTGCGAGCAAAGCTCGGCGAGCCACCCCTGATCGAGACCATCGCGGGCGCCGGGTACCGGATATGACGGCCGGCTCCCAGATCAACCAGCGGATCATGCGGCTGGGTGTCGGCCGCCGCCTTCCCCGCCGAACCGTGCGCGTCCGTCTCACGCTTCTCTACGGATTCCTCTTCCTACTGTCCGGTGCCGCCCTGGTCGCCGTCACCTACGGCCTTTTCGAACGCGCCACCGAATACGCAAAGCCGCAGTTACCACAGATCCCTCACACCCCAGCGCTCGCGCAGCTGCATCTCCCTTCGGTCGGAGACCCACTGCCTCCCCTGTCACAGACACTCCCTCGGCTCAGCCAGTTCCAGAATCAGCTCGCCCGTGACCAGAACATGTTGGTGATGACCGTTCCCAGGCTGGCGGCGACCGGGCATCCGATGCCGCAGGCACTGTATGCGCTGACACAGGACGAGCATCAGCTCGCACGTGCCCAGCATCAACTCGCCCAGGGACAGCATCGGCTCACGCAGTCCGTTGATGAGCTGTCAGGAGCCGTTCATGCAATGGCCCGGGTGGGGTCCGTCGAAGCGGCGCAACGCGCCTCGGATTCACACGAGCTACTGGTCAACTCCGGAATCGCTCTGGCCATTGTCGCCTTGCTGGCCCTGCTCACCGGCTGGCTGGTGGCGGGGCGGATGCTGCGTCCCCTTCGCACCATCACGCGCAAGGCTCAGCGGATTTCCTCCGCCAGCCTGCACGAACGTCTGGCGCTCGACGGTCCGCAGGACGAGCTCAAGGAACTCGGCGACACTCTCGATGGTCTGCTCGGACGGCTCGACGCGGCGTTCGAGGCGCAGCGCCAATTCGTCGCCAACGCCTCGCACGAGCTGCGCGCGCCGCTGACCCGTCAGCGCGCCTTGATCCAGGTCGCGCTCGCTGACCCGCAGGCCACCTTCTCCTCGCTGCGTCACGCCCATGAGCGCGTGCTCGCCTCCGAACAGCACCTGGAGCAGATGATCGATGGGTTGCTGGCGCTGACCCGCGGCCAGGCCGGACTCGAGCGCCGTGAGCAGCTTGACCTGGCAGCCATGGCCTCCCAGATGATGCTCGCGCGCGAAGCTCAGCTCGCGGGGCTCGATCTCGAGGTTCGCACAACCCTCCTCCCAGCGCCGACCGCGGGCGATCCGCGACTCCTCGAGCGCCTGATCGCCAACCTGATCGACAACGCGATACGCCACAACGCTCCCGGCGGACATGTCGAGATCGCCACCGGCACGAGCGGGCGGCACGCTTTCGTCGAGGTCGCGAACACCGGGCCCACCGTCCCGGGCGCGGAGATCCAGCGCCTCTTCGAACCGTTCCAGCGCCTGGACGGCGCCCGCACCGAGCACAACGCCGGGCACGGGCTCGGGCTCGCGATCGTCCAGGCGATCGCCCGCGCCCACGACGCCGAGCTCCGCGCACAGGCGCGACCCGAGGGCGGACTCACGGTGGAGGTCTCATTCGCGCAGGCCGTCGGTGGAGCCGGCCGGACCGCCGAACCAGGTTCTCAGCGCGTCAGAGAGCCCAGCGCGGCGTGAGTCGTCTCCCACCCACGCGACATGACCGTCGGGCCGGATCAACACGGCCGTCGGAGCGTCCACCTCGCCAACTACCGGGAGCTCCCACGCACCGTCGTATTTCGCCTCGATCAGCCCGACCCGATCCCTCCACGGAGCGATGTCGATACTGCCGGGCGCACCGAGGTTCAGGAGCACTCCTCGAGCGGAGTGCAACCGGGTGAAGACCCGCTCCGGGCCGTCGGCGGTGACCAGATCGAGATCGGGCATCCGGCGCCCGAGCAGCGGGTGTCCCTCACCGAGATGGTAGTGGACGTCCAGACCGGAGAGGCTCGCAGCGAGTCGCTTGCGCGGCTCGTCCATGCTCAGCAGTTCGGACACGGTCTCGCGCAGGGCGTCGATCCGCGCATCGGAGCGGGCGAGCGCGGTGCCTGCCATGGTGTTCTGCAGTGCGCGGGCAGCGACCGGATGGCGCTCGGCATGGTAGGAGTCCAGCAGGCTTTCCGGCGAGCTTTGCTTCACCACCTGCGCCAGCTTCCATCCCAGGTTCACCGCATCCTGCACACCGATGTTGAGGCCCTGCCCCCCCACCGGGTAATGCACGTGTGCTGCGTCACCCGCCAAAAGCACACGTCCCTTCCGGTAGGACGCCGCCTGCCGCGTCGTGTCAGTGAACCGGGAGATCCAAGTCGGGCTGTGCACCCCGTAGTCCGTTCCCCGGACGGAGATCAGCGCCCGGCTGAGATCGCGCAGGGTCGGCTCGCCGGGTCGGCCGACCTGCTCTTCTCGTATCACCACTCGCACCCGCTCACCATCCTCGAGCCGGCCCAGGGCATGGATTCCCTTTTCGTCGCGGCGGATGCCAAGCTCTGGCTCCTCGCTCACCTCCACCTCGGCAATCAGTGAACTGGTCGACGCGTCCCACCCCGGGAAGTCAATACCGGCCGCTTTACGGATCAGGCTCCGGCCTCCGTCGCACCCGACGAGATACTGCGCCCGGAGTGACTCGCCGTCGGAGACCGCGACTTCGACACCGGTCTCATGCTGCGCGAACCCCGTCACCTCACGGCCGCGATAGAACCTCACCGGGAGCTCCTGGACCCACCCGGCCATGATTTCCTCGATGCGGTTCTGCCACAGCGCGAGCCCGTAGTTGTGACGGGTGGGAAAGTCGCTGATGTCCAAGGGAATCCCCGAGAACCAGGCGACCTGCATCGCCTTCCCCTGCGACAGAAATCGATCGGCGATTCCGCGCTGATCGAGCACCTCGATCGTTCGTGAGTGCAGACCGCCGGCGCGCGATCCCGCGAGCTCGGGACCGGTACGCCGCTCAATAACGGCGACGTCGATCCCGGCCAATGCCAATTCGGCCGCGAGCATCATCCCGGTCGGACCTCCACCAACGACCACCACGGCGTGCTCTGTCATAGCCACACCCCATCGAGGTACATCGACCACCACATGCGCATTTCTCTCCTCCCACTTCGCTGGCTGCTGGCGTTGCGGTCGGCGATTATGGGGCACAAGGCGGGAACGCTAGGGGTCGATCGCAGCTAGTGCGGGAGCGCGGTCGCCCCGGTCACCAGTAGCTGCGAGAGCGAGCGCCACCACGAAACCCGGCCGGGGCCACGATGGTCCGTGGCCCCGGCCGTCTGCAGCCCCCGGTGGCGCTCATTGCCTTCTACCCCCCGACGACCTCGCTGGTGACGAGATCGACGATCGCGCGTGTCAGTCCCGTTGGCTAGCTCGCGTTCCAGACCACCGGTGAATCGACCGTGGCAGCGGAGCCGTTCCAACCGATCTTGGCGGCCAAGGCGGGTTCCATGTAGGTCTCGCAGGTGGTGAAGCTCTGCCCGGCCGTGAATGGATCGGGCGTGCTCGTATCCGGGCAAGGCGGGAAATCACCGGTGATGATCAGGTTGCCATCGGCATCGCCGTTCGCGTCGATCGCCTGCACCGAGTCGGCCGGGTCCTGGTCGCTGGTGCTTATCGACTTACCGCTGAGGTTCGTCATTTTGAGCTTCACATACGTGGGGACGTCGCCCTTGGGTACGCCCGTCAGCGAGATGCCGTTGAAGTCGCTCATCTTGCCGAGCGTGATCGACTCGATCGTGAGCCCGAGCTTGTAGCTCGGACCGTTGTTGCCGTTATTCAGCGTCGTGTCGAACTCGACCGTGGCGGGCTGGCCGACCTTCAGCGAGGCGCCCGGAGCCGTTAGCGCCCCGGCGGTGGTGGCCGCGGGTGCGGCTGGTGTCGAGCTGCTCGTCGCGGCTGCGTTTGCCGCCGTGGTGGAGGTAGCGGCGGTGGTGGAGGTAGTGGTGGCCGCCGAGGCGGCTTGGGTCGACTGCGTGGTCGAGCTGCTTGACTGACTCGAGCCTCCGCAGCCGGCCAGGACGCAGGCGCTCAGCAACGCCGTCATGGCAAGCCGAGCGCTCGACCGCGTGACAGGTGTCACCTCTTTAAGGCGGGTTGTTCTCATTGCAGCTCCTCGCTGATTTGTGTTCGGGCCGTGCCGGCCGCTGTCACCGCGTCCGCGAGCGCGATGCCAGCCCTCATTGGGACAGCCGCCCCTCGTCGTTCGGCTCCGCCAGTGGAGTTCGGCTCGCGCCCTCGGAGGCGCCCTCGGGGGCGCCCTCGGAGGCGCGCTCGAGCCGGTCGATCAGCTCGAGCCAGCCGAAGAACTCACGCGGAGAGGAGCCCTCGACCGCGACCTGTCCGCTGACCGTGTTGCCGGTGTGCCGGATCTCCAGCAGCACCCGCACCGATTGCTCGCCTGGCATGACCGGTGACTTTCGCGGCCCTCCCACCCCCGGCGCATCGGGGAGCACCCCGGTGTTTTGGCGGCCGCACCCCGAGGTTTTGGAGCTGAGGCGCCGGACCAGCCGTCAGGACCAGGCAAACACAGGTTCTTCGTAGTCTTCCACGCGCTCGCCCACCCGCCCCAGCAGGCCAACCTGTCTCAGCTGGAACAAGATCGCGCCGGTCGGGGCGTGAAGCAGCTGGCCTCCAAGCGGCAGTTGCAACACCGGACGATCGCTCTCGGGAATTGCGATGAACCGGGGCTCGGCGTCGACGAGCGCCTGGAGGCTGAGCCGGTGCGTCGATAGCACCTCCTCCTCGGCGGGCCTGAGGCTCGGGTCGGCCGGGCCCCAGAACACCAGTGGCGTGATCAGGTACCCCGAGCGGGTCGCATAGTCATCGAGCCGGCCGATCAGGCACTGCGGCTCGAGCCGGATCCCAAGCTCCTCCTCCAACTCACGCAGTCCAGCATCGGTTGAGGTCTCGCCCGGATCAACGCTTCCTCCCGGCAGAGCCCATTGGCCTGCATGGCGGGTCATTTGGAACGTGCGCTGGCAGATAAGCAGGGCCGCCCCGCCCGGAGTGCCGATCATCTCCTCGGCAGGGCGCTCGGGGTCGCTATCGACGATCACGACCGCCACTGCCGCGTGGCGCCGCTCGCCGAGCGGGTGCTCACGACGTGCGTGAGCACCAAGGTTGCTGGTCAGAGTGGCGCGGAGGCTGTCGTCGAAGGCGATCATCATGTACCGGCGATTAGGGTCGCACGACGGTCACCTTCGCTGCTTTCCCGATCATCACCCCCCGCCGTGCGAGGCGGCGGTGAGGTAGGCGTGCAGGTCGCGGCCGGCGGCTGACAGCTGAGTATTCGGCGCGCGGCAGATGAGGAGCTTGCGGTTCGCCCAGGGTTCGTCCAACCCGACCATCGCGAGCTCGCCTCGGGATTGCCATTCGCTCCCGACGCGCTTTGGCACGACAGCCACTCCGAGACCCGCGGTGACCGCAGTGCAGACGGCGGCAAGACTCGGAAGTCGCACTCGGTGAAGTGGGCGGTCGCTGTGCGGGCGCGCGAGCTGGTCCAGGTGATCGGCGAGGGCTCGGCCCTCCCCGAGCCCGATCAGCGGGAACCTCATGCAGTCGGCGAAGGCGACCCTTGGCCTGCCTTCCAGCTCATGTCCCCGGGGAACGGCGAGCACCAGGTAGTCGTCAATGAGCGGTTCACAGATGAGCGAGCCGGTGTCCACCGAGCTCGCCACGATCCCAAGATCCGTGTGTCCTCGAGCCAGCGCGTGCACGATCCGCGCGCTGGGCCGCTCGCGCAGGTCGATGTCGATCTCGGGCCGCTGTCTGAGGAACGCGACGAGTTGACCAGGTAGGAACGTTTCGCTCGCCGCCGTGTTGGCCTGCAGCCGAACGCTCGCGACAAGCCCTTCGGCAAACCGGGTCAGATCGCCTCGCATTCGTTCGACCTGGGCAAGCAGCGTCGTGGCGTGTTCTCTGAGCAGCTGACCCGCTGGGGTGAGCGTCACGCCTCGCCGGCCGCGGTTCAGCAAGGCGGCGCCGATCGCTCGTTCCATCGCCTGCAGCCTCGCGCTCGCGGCCGGCAGCGACAGATGGGCGCGCTTGGCGCCGTGGGTGATTGAACCCGCCTCGGCGACCGACACGAACAGCTCGAGGTCGCGTAGCTCGACCTCCAGGACCAGCCGTCGCAGCCCGCCGCCCTCGCCCCCAGACTTCGGCTGAGCGGAAGGATGGGTACTCATTTTCCGCATTGTGCCGCACCCAGCCAGCGGTGATGCTGAAGGCTATGTCGGCGCGAACCGATCATGCCCGGATCGGCGGTCTCGCTCGGCGGCTCGACGCGATCGCCCTGGTTGGGATCTGCCTGGGCTTCTTCGTCGTGTTGCTGGACGCGACGATCGTCAACGTTGCCCTGGATGCGATCGCCGCATCGATCGGCGGCTCGCTCGCAGACCAGCAGTGGACGCTCAACGCCTACACCGTGACGTTCGCGGCGTTCATGCTCACGGCCGGAGGCCTGGGCGACCGGTTTGGCGCGCGGGCGTGTTTCCTGGGCGGGCTGGGGATCTTCGCGGCGGCAACCGCTCTGTGCGCGGCCGCGCCCTCCATTTCCGTGCTGATCGCCGCGCGTGCCGTGCAGGGCGTCGGCGCCGCCGCCCTCGTCCCGTGCTCGCTCTCGCTCATCGCCGACCGCTTTCCGCAAGGCCCCGAGCGGACCCGCGCGCTCGGCGCCTGGGGAGGGATCTCCGGGATCGGGCTGGCGGCGGGTCCGGTGCTGGGCGGGTTCCTCGTCGGCTCGGTCGGTTGGCGCGCGGTGTTTCTGGCTGCCATCCCGTTCGCACTCCTCGCGGTCGTGCTCGTTGCCGTCGCAGTTACCGAGACCCCCCGTCGATCGGCCCGCCCGGACTTCCCCGGCCAGCTACTCGCGATCGCGTCGCTCGGCGCGGTCACGGCAGCCCTGACGACCGCCTCTCGGCCCGGCTCGCGGGCGGCGCCGATCGCGCTCGGCCTGGTCGGACTGGCCGCAGCGATCGGCTTCTTCGCGATCGAGCGTCGCACCCACGACCCGATGCTCCCGCTCGAGGTGTTCGTCGATCGGCGCTTCTCGGCCGCGACGGCCGTCGGTGGGCTGTTCAACTTCGGGCTGTACGGAACCGTCTTCTGCCTCGCGTTGTTCATCGAGAGGACTCAAGGGCACCCTGCGACGGACGCCGGACTGATGCTCGCTCCGTTGACCGTGGTCGTCGCGTGTGGCGCTCGTCTGTCCGGTGTGCTGGGCGCACGCCATGGACCGCGGCTGCCGATGCTGCTCGGACTCGGCGGCGGGCTGATCGCAGCTGCTCTCCTCGGGCTCGTCGATCGCCACACCCCGGCGTGGCAGGTTGCCGGAGCGGGAGCCCTGCTGGGGCTCGTCGGCCTGGCCATGCCGGCGATGACTTCGGTCGCGCTGGCCGCATCGCCGCCCGGCCGCGCGGGACTCGGGTCCGCGGTGCTCAACTCCGCCCGTCAAATCGGTGGCGCGATCGGGATCGCACTGCTCGGCAGCGTGCTCGAGCCGCACCACAGCCCGCCGGTCCTCCACCTCGCCATGGCCATCGTTGCCGCGAGCTACGGCGTGGCGCTGCTTGTTAGCGCAATATGGATCCGGCGCTCATGACACACCGTCCTGCCGGACTGCGCCGCGATCGGCGACCACGATCGTGTTCTGTCCGGCGGCCAGCCACCACTCGGCGCCGCGGCGGACGAGGACATAGAGCGCCATCTCGGAGAACCGGTCCGTGCCGGAGAGCGACGGGATCGGCTCACCGCCCTCGTCCAGCGCGGTCCGCCTGACCTGGGCCACCGCGACCTCGGGCGTGGGGACCAGGACGCGGACGATTTCGTAGCGCGAGGCTGCATGGTCCGCGGTCGCGTGCATCCGGCGGTGGATCGCATGCAGCGCCTCGTAGCCGTCAACCGTGGCGCCATACGGGCTCCCCCACATCACATCCTGTGCGAAGTGCCGGTTGTAGTCCTCCGCGTCGTGATCGCCCAGGCCGGCCTGCATCTCCGCGACCTGCCGGGCGACCGCCGCCTGCGGCCGCTCGGCAAGCGCGCCCGTGAGACCGAGAGCCGGCCGGGCATTCGTGGCCTCGGAGGGTCCCGCGGCGAAGTCGGCGCCGTGCAGGCCGCGGCCGGCCACGTTCCAGCTGACCACCCGCCGCGGGTGGATGCGGATGATCCAGCCGCTCGGTCCCGGCTGCGACTGCGAATCGAGGTGCACCTGCTCGGCGACGCCGCGGATCTCGACGAACCGCACCCCGTCGGCGCCGGCCGACGGATCGGGCACGTCGTCCACGGTGAAAGCGACCTGCGGGCGGACCGCGACGTTGCGGAACTTGGCCGAGCGCTCCATCTGAAAGCCACCGATATCGATCGTCTGAAGCTCCTCGTTGAAGCGGAATCCGACCGGCTTGTTCTGCGGGCCCCCGTTCGGGGCCACGGTGGCCAGACGCCCGCGCTGTTGCTCTCTGAGGTACTGCGCGTGGGGTGCGTCAAAGGCAGTGATTGGCATGATTCCCAACATAACAGATGGCTAGGGTGCACTCTAATATTTGAGTCGACTACGCTATCTGTGATGCACACTGACGGTCTGCGGGAGCGCAAGAAGCGCCGGACACGTGAGCTGATCGCCTCGACCGCCGCGCGTCTGTTCGCCGAGCACGGCTACGAGCAGGTCTCGGTGCTCGACGTCGCGGCCGCCGCCGAGGTGTCCGAGCAGACCGTCTACAACCACTTCCCGACCAAGCGCGCGCTCGTCCTCGACCGCGACGAGGAACTGCGCGACCGGCTCACCGCGCTCATCGCAAGTCGTCCATCCGGCGTCTCCCCGGCCGCGGCGATCCGCGACGCCGCGCTTTCGATGGTCGCGGAGCTGCGCACGATGAGCGACACCCAGATACACGGCGGGCTCGGCTACCTGTCGGTGCGAAGCCCGGCCGTCCGCCGGCTGGCCCTCGAGATGACCGACCGGCACGCCGATGCGATCGCCGCGGTTCTGACCGATGCCCCGGGCGGGCCTTCTCTGGCCGTGACCAAGGTGCACGCGATCGCGCTTGCCTGGGTCTTCCAGACCATCACCGACGAGTCCGGACGTGGCACGGCAGCCGGACTCTCACCGGCTGAGATCGCCGACGCGCTCGCGTTTACCGTCACCGCAATCCTCGACCAACTCGACGCCTGGCCGCGGCTCATCGGAAGCGCCTCCGACTAGGATCGCGGCCATGATCGACGAGTCGAGCGAGTTCGGCGCGCGCGTCGCGCGTCACCTGCGCGAGGAGCTGATCGTGTGGCTCACCACCGTGACACCGTCCGGCGCCCCGCTCCCCCGGCCGGTGGGGTTCGTCTGGGACGGCAGCGAGAACGTGTCGGTGTACAGCCAGCCGGGCGCGCGGATCCGCAACATCGCGCGCAACCCGAAGGTCACCTTGAACTTTGGGGGCGATGGGGAAGGCGGCGACATCGTGATCCTGTCGGGCACCGCGCAGGTGGATGAATCCGGCCCGAGCGCCGTCGAGGACCCGGCGTTTGCGGATAAGTACGCCGCCGAGTTCGAGCGCTTCGGGATGACGGCCGAGTCGTATGCGCAGCGCTTCAGCGTCCCGGTGCGGATTCGCGTCACCGCCGTCGACGGGCGCTGAGTGACACTCGACCCGTGATGTGGGTGCTGGCGTAGGATCGGCGTGTGCTGACCCCGGTTGACCGCGTCGAGGTGACGGTCGTGATCGACAACTTCCTCGACGTCCTGATGGCGAGCGAGGAAGGCGTAGCTCGCTATCAGGCGCAAGACCTCGGCACGGCCGAGCAGTTGGTTGCCGAGCACGGTTTCTCCGCGCTGGTCAGCATCGAGCGGGATGGCGCCCGAAGCACGGTGCTCTACGACGCCGGGCTGACCCCGCATGCCCTCGCCCGCAACCTCGACGTGCTCCAGGTCCCGGTCGGTGATTTGCGGGCGATCGTCATCTCCCACGGCCACGCCGATCACCACGGCGGCCTTGAGGGCCTGGTCCGTCGTCGGGGGCGCTCGCGGCTGCCGCTGCTGATCCACCCCGATGCTTGGCGCGATCGAAGGGTCGTGTTTCCCTCCGGCGGCGAGTTGCGGCTGCCACCGCCGAGCCGCCTCGACCTTGAGGCCGAGGGGCTTGAGGTAACCGAGGAGCGGGCACACAGCCTTCTGCTCGACGACGCCATTCTGGTGTCCGGACAGGTTGAGCGGGTCACCGAGTTCGAGACCGGCTTTCCGATCCACCAGGCGCGCGAGCGGGATGGTTGGCAGCCCGACCCCATGATCTGGGACGACCAGGCGCTCATCGTCAACGTGCGCGACCGCGGCCTGGTGATCATCTCGGGGTGTTCGCACGCAGGCGTGATCAACGTCCTGCTTCACGCCCAGCGCTTGACCGGAGAGACCCGCGTCGCCGGCCTCCTCGGCGGCCTGCATCTCACCGGTGGACTATTCGAGGCGCGCATCGAACCAACCGTCGAGGCGTTGCGCGCCGCCAGAGTTGGTCGCCTCGTGCCCGCGCACTGCTCGGGCTGGAAGGCGGTCCACGCGATCGCGCGTGCCATGCCCGATGTCTTCGTCCAGTCCGCAGTCGGAACGACCGTAACCTTCCAGGCGACGCCGGCGGGCTCAGACTGACGCCTCACTCCTGAGCCGCGCCGGCCGGGCACACACGAGACATCCGCCGCAGAGCAACGCTCCAAGTCCACTGAAGGCAGGAGAACCGACCACAAGGTGACTGCAAAGGGGCCGTTTCGGGGCCGTCCGGGTCCTGGGCCAAGAGTCCGTGGCCGCGTCCCCCGCAAAGCGGCCCTGACATGGCTTGCGCTCGCGCTGCTGACCGTGGGATCGGTCGGAGATCTGGGTTCTGCCCCCGCGGCGGCTGTGTTTGGCCTGCCATCGGTCGTCCTCTACGTGATCCCGGCGCTCGTGTTCCTCGTTCCGGCAGCGCTGGTGTCAGCCGAGCTCGCTTCCGGCTGGAAGGGCGGCGTATACAACTGGGTCAGCGAGGGGATCTCCCCAGCGATGGGCTTTGCCGCCGTCTGGTGCCAGTTCGCCCAAACCACCTTCTACTACCCAGCGGTACTGGCATACATCGCGAGCACGCTGTCGTATGTGTTCGGGCCCGGGCTCGCCCACAGTGGGGTGTACACGACGCTGGTGATAATCATCCTGTTCTGGGCTTCCGTGTTCGTCGCCGCCCGAGGCATCACGGCCGCCGACAAGCTCGCGTCCTGGGGGATTCTGATCGGCACGCTGATTCCCGGGCTGCTGCTCGTCGTGCTGGCGGGGATCTACCTGCTCCAGGGCAACCACTCGGCGGCACCGCTCAATGGGCACCACGTGCTGCCGCCGTGGCACGGACTTACCAGCATCGTGCTGATCGTCAACGGCTTCTTCACCTACGCCGGCGTCGAGGTCAACGCGGTTCACGTCGACGACCTCCGTAACCCTGCACGCGAATTCCCAAAAGCGATCCTGCTGGCCGTGATCCTGGTCTTGCTCGTCTTCATCCCGCCCACGCTGGCGATTTCAATCGCCGTGCCGTCCCAGCACATAAGTCTCACCGCAGGGGTGATGCAGGCCTTCAGAAGCCTGCTTGACCATTTCAGCCTGAGTTTCCTCGAGCCCGTTGTCGCGCTTGCGCTCGCGTTCGCCTCGATCAGCGGCCTACTCGATTGGCTGGGCGGTCCGTCGACTGGCCTGGTGCAGATCGGCCGCGAGCGCGGTTACCTGCCCCGGTACTTCCAGCAGGTGAACGCGAACGGGGTACAGGTACGGATCCTCGTGACCCAGGGAGTCGTGATCACCGCGATCGGGTTGTTGTACGCGCTGGTGCCAACCGTGTCGCGCGCGTACTGGATCTTCGCCGCGCTGGCGACGGAGGTCTACCTGATCATGTACGTGCTGATGTTCGTTGCGGCGCGCAACCTGCGGCGACGTCAGTCCGAGCACCCGCGTGGATATCGGGCGCCCGTGCTGATCACGATCTGCGTGGTCGGCACGCTAGCGTCCGTGACGGCAGGCATCGTCGGCCTGTTGCCCCCGAGCCAGCTTGGGCACGCGAACACGCCGGTGTACGTGGCAGGGATGCTGGCCGCGGTGATCCTGCTCGGAGTGCTCCCGCCTGCCTTGCTCTACCGGCTGCGAAGGCCCGAGTGGAAGGCCGGCGCCACACCCCGGGGTCAGAGGACCGTGTGAAGCGGCGACGGGAAAGCGCCGCCTTACCCGCTAGCGGTCGTCGGCGCCCCGGGCGACCCGTTCCCCCGCGCGGAATCCCTCGAGCCGCGATTGATAGCGATCAACCGCCACGTCGTAAGCGACGTTTCCGAGCAGTAGCCGGAAAGGCGGGTCATCACGGTCGAGGGTCTCGAGCAGCGCTTGGCGATCGTCTCGATCCCCTGGTAGGCATCGATGGGCTCGGCGCGGTCCATGGACGATCCCGCCCAGTCGGTCCGAAAACCGCTCGGCTCGACCATCAGTCCTTGATCCCGAACGGCTCGAGCTCCTGCCGCAGCGTCTCGGAGAAGCCCTCCAAGCCCCTTTGCTCGCGTGGTAGATGCCGGTGAGCGGAAATGCGGCCAGCCCGCCGATCGAGGAGACCTGCACGATCCATCCCGAGCCCTGCTTGCGCAGGAGCGGTAGCGCGGCCTGGGTTACCCACAACGCTCCGAACAGATTGACCTCGATCTGCCTGCGAGCCTGCTCCTCGGTGAGCTCCTGGATGGCACCGGAGACGCCATAGCCTGCGTTGTTGACGACGACGTCGAGCCCACCGAGGCGGTCGTGGGCTTCTCGGACGGCGGCGAACACGGTCACCCACCGAAAGTGCGGCCCGCGTGAACGAACGACCAAAGCCACGCGACGCGCCCGTGATGAACCACATCCGGCCAGACATATGGTCCCTCTACTCAGATTCGAGAAATAATCTGCCCCAAATAATTGCCGGGGCTGCAGAGGACACGGATGCCGGGTCGTGCTGAGGGTTTGGAGCCGGGGCGTTTGCTCGAGCGCACCGAGGAGCTGGCGCGGATAGACCAGCTGCTCGACACCGCTCGGACGGGGACCGGTGCCCTGCTCGTGGTCTCGGGCCCGGCCGGCATCGGGAAGACCTCCCTGTTGGCGGCTTGTGCGGACGGAGCCGTGAAGCGGGCGATGACGACGTTCAGTGTTCGGGGTGACGAACTGGCGATGGAGTCGTCGTTCTCGGCAGTGCGGGAGCTGTTTGCGCACACCCACCGGGAGGACGGTGGTCGGCTGTTCGACGGGGCGGCGCGCCTGGCGGAGCCGGTGTTCGCGCCGACCAGGGGCGAGGGCACGGAGCCTGATCGCGTCGCCGGGGTGTTGCACGGCCTGTATTGGCTGGTGGCGAATCTGGGCGACCGTGGGCCCCTCACCTTGATCGTCGATGACGCGCAGTGGCTCGACGCCGCATCCACCCGGTTCTTGCTCTACCTGGCGCGCCGGGTGGAGTCGCTGCCTGTGCTGATGGCGGTCGCGATCCGCCCGGGCGAGGGTCCTGGTCCCGGTGGTTCGATGGTGATGCTGTCCGAGCTCGCGGCGGCCGTGTTGCAGCCGGCGCCGCTCACCGAGGCATCGTCTGGAAAGCTGGTGCGCGGGCGCTTGGGGCCTCGGGCGGATGAGGACCTGTGCCGGTCTTGTCATCAGGCGACGGGCGGAAACCCGTTCTATCTGCGGGAACTGGCCATGGCGCTCGGCGCTGAGCGTGTTCGTCCCACGGTCGAGCTTGCCGGACGGGTGCGGGAATTGGGTGCGGCGGCAATCGCTCGAAGCGTGATCGTGCGCCTCGCGAGGCTGGGCTCCGATTGCGAGCGGCTGGCGGGCGCGGTGGCGGTGCTCGCGCCCGGCTCGCCGTTGCGCCACGGCGCGGAGCTTGCCGGTCTTGATCATGAGCGCGCCCAGCTGGCGGCCGACAGGCTGCGGGCGGTGGAGCTGCTGGACCCAGGGCAGGCGTTGTCGTTCGTGCACCCGATCGTGCGCGAGGCGGTGGCGGCACAGCTCTCGCCGTCGCACCGCGCCGCTCTGCACCTGGCCGCGGCTCGGATGCTCTACGGCGAGGACGCGACCACGGACCGAGTCGCTCCCCATCTGCTCTCGGCCGAGCCGTTTGGCGCCGCGTGGGTCGTGGAGGCGCTCCAGCGGGCGGCGGGCGAGGCCCTCGGGCAGGGCGCGCCCGAGGCAGCGAGCGCCTATCTGCACCGGGCGTTGGCGGAGCCCCCTGAGCACGAGCACCGACTCGAGATTCTCATCGAGCTGGGAAGGGCCGAGGCGCTGCTGCCGGCCAAGCACGACTTCGCAGCCCTGAGGCAGGCGGTCACGCTGGCCGGGGACCCGGCGCGGCGCGCTGGCATCGCGCTCGAGCTGGCAGGTGCGCTGGCGTCGATCGGGCGCTTCTGTGAGGTGGTCGTGGTGCTTGAGGGCGTACTCGATGCGGGCGACGAGCTGCCGCCGGAGATGACCGAGCGACTCGAGGCGCTCTTGCTTGGTGGTGGAGGTCCCTGCTTGTCGGCAGTGTCCCGCTTACGGGAGCGCATGACGCGTCATCTTCAGCGCGCCGAGCAGGGCGTGGCGGTTGACCCAGTCATGCTGGCCGCCCTCGCACAGAGCTTCGGCATCGCCGGCCTCCCCGCCGTGAAGATGGCGCGGCTTGCCCAGCGCGCGCTCGAAGACCCGCGGCTTCGTGAATTCACCCTGGCATACACGGGCGCGTCGGTCGCCTTGGCTTGGGCGGATCACTTCGAGCTCGCCGCCCACGTCCAGGACGCGGCGATTGCCGAGGCGCAGCGGATCGGGTCGGCGCCGCTGTTCATGCATTGCTCATGCTTCCGCAGCGAGACCGCGGTGCGGGCCGGCGCGCTCGCGGTCGCCGAGGGCCAGCTCGAGCCGGTGCAGGAGATCGCGAGCGAGCTCGGCGCGGACCATTTCGCCGGCGTGTTCCTCGTCCCCGTCCTGCTCGAGCGGGCCCGGGTCGAGGAGGCGGCCAGGCTCGTCTCCTCGGTTGTCTTCACCGAGACGACCCTTGGCACCTGGCCGGGGGTGATGAGCCTTGTGAACCGAGGACGGGTCAGGATCGCCCGGGGTGATGCGGAGGCCGGGGTCGCGGACCTGTTGGACGCCGACCGCCGGATGCGCGCCGGCGGCTGCGATTTATCGGTGCTCAGCGATTGGGTCGCGACCGCCGCGATAGCGCTCGAGGAACTCGGCCGCCACGACGAGGCGATCGCTCTGGCCTCGCGCGAGCTCGCAGCGGCGCACGCGTTCGGCGCGGCCAGGCGGCTCGGGGTGGCGTTGTCGACGGCGGGCCTGCTCGATTCCGGCGCCCGTGGGCTTGAGCTGCTGAGCGACGCGGTCAAGGTTCTGGAGCCCTCCCCGGCTCGCTTGGAGCACGCCCGGGCGCTGGTGAATCTCGGCGCCGGCCTCCGCCAGCGCGGACAACGCGAAGCCGCTCGAAGGCCACTGGCCGAGGGGAGCGACCACGCTCATCGATGCGGCGGGGTCGCGCTCGCCGACCGGGCTCGTACGGAGCTGCTCGCGGCCGGGGCCCGACCGCGACGATCGTCGCTGCGCGGGCCGGACGCGCTGACCCCCGCCGAGTTGCGGGTCGCGCGTATGGCTGCCCAGGGGCTAACCAATCGTGAAATCGCCCAAGCGCTCTTCGTATCGACCAAGACCGTCGAATGGCAGCTCTCCCGTGCCTACCAGAAGCTCGCAGTCCGCAGCCGCACCCAGCTTCACAGCGCCCTGAAATCCACTGACTGAGGCGTGGCTGCTCCTGGCGACTAACGTCCCGGGTGCGGACACCAAAACTCCGGGGTGAGCCCCGGTGACTTTCACGCCTGGCGTCGTCAAGGTTCGGTCATGAGCGTTCCTGGTGGGACTGCGCGCGTGTGAAGCGAACCGTTTTCGCCGCGTCCACGTAACGCCATCCGAGACTGTAATCGAGCCGATGGCGGCCCAGGGTGAGGGCCAAGGGGGTGCTGTTGTGAGCAGTCGTAGAGGTCCGTCACGCCGGGACTTTCTGAAGGGGATGGGTGCTGCTGGGGCGGGACTGTTGGCGGGGTCGGCTGGTGCTGCAAGCGCCGTGGCGGATCCCACCGTGCGGCCGCTCGGTCCGGGAGGCTATGCCCGCTACGCCGCGGGCGCGCCCGCGAGCAGCATGGATTTCGGCCGCATCTTCCCGGATCTGCCCCCGTTCGCCGAGGCGAATGACACTGTGCGGGCGGCATTGCTTCAGGTGGGGATGCCGGGCGGGATCATGGACGCTGGGGATGATTTGTCGGCCGGACCGAAGGCACTGATCGTCGATCCGACCGTCGATGGCAACCCGACGGTCGCTGATTCCTACGGGACCAATCCGGACAATCCGACGATGACGGCCGGGTCAACGTTCGTGGGGCAGTTCATCGATCACGACATCACGTTCGATCAGACCTCGCAGCTCGGGATTCCGCGCAACCCGCTGATCTCTCCGAACACTCGCACCCCGCTCCTCGATCTGGATTCGGTGTTCGGCGGCGGCCCGGGGATGAGGCCCGATCTGTACGTGGAGAATCCCGACGGGTCGGTCGGGCCCCAGCTCAAGATCGGAACCGGCGGCGTGCACGAGGACTTGCCGCGCGTGGCGAATGGGGACGGGAGTTATACCGCTCTGGTGGGTGACCCACGCGACGACGAGAACGTGATCGTCGGCGGCATGCACTGCGCGCACATCCTGTTCTACAACCGCGTGCTGGACGAACTCTCAGAGCACGATCTGGCCCGATTTCCGGCCGTCCGCGCTCAGCGCGAGGACCCGGGTAACAACTACGCGGCGTTCCTGCTCGCACGGGAGGTGACGCTGTGGCACTACCAGTGGCTGTTGGTCAACGAGCATCTGCCCCAGATCGCCGGGCAGGACGTGGTGAATGACGTGCTCGCGCGCGGCAACCGGTTCTACCGGCCGCCGGCGGGCGATACGTTCATGCCGATCGAGTTCGGCGCGGCCGGCTACCGGATGGGTCACAGCATGGTGCGCCCCTCGTATCGGGCGAATTTCACCAGCGGCACCGGGGACAGCACCAGCGCCACCGCCGATCCCTTCTTCGCCCTGGTGTTCGACAAGAACGAGCCCGACTTCTCCGATCCGGTGACCTACGACCGCGACGATCTGCTCGGCGGCTATCCGGCCCCGCGCCGCTACGTCGGGTGGCAGACCTTCTTCGATCTTGGCGATGGCAACGTCAAGAACAACAAGAAGATCGATCCGATCGTCTCCAGCGTGCTGTTCACCCTTCCGGTGCCGGCGATCGCGCCGCACACGCAGACCAGTCCGACCGTCCTGCCGCAGCGGAACCTGCTGCGCCAGCTGACCTGGGGGCTGCCCTCCGGACAGGCGATCGCCCGCGCCATGTGTGCTCCCGCGCTCGCCGCATCAGACCTGGACGAGCTGGCCGGCGTCTATCCCCCATTCGCCCAGAGCACGCCCCTGTGGTACTACATCCTGGCCGAAGCCAAGGCCATCGCCGACGGGCTGAACCTTGGGCCGGTGGGCGGACGGATCGTGACCGAGACGCTAATCGGCCTGCTGCGCGGCGACCCCACGAGCTACCTGAGCGTGTATCCCGGCTTTCAGCCGTTCCTCGGCACCGACCTGCAACTCGGCTCAAACCTCAACCCGAACATCACCGGCAACCGCACCTACACCCGCGCGCACTTCCTCTACTACGCCGGCGTAGTCGCCCCGGGTATCTATCACTAGAGCCCGGACCGACGATCACCGGCAGGTGTCGTGTCGCCCGTTATCTGCTCGGGTCACCGCCGACCCGCCGGCTTCGGCGGGACCGGGCGCGGTGGGTACTTACGGCGCTCCTCGTCGGTCATCTGGCGGATCACCAGCGATCCGCTCGCCACCTGCTCGCGAACCAGGTCCAGCTTCTCCTCGCGCTTTTCCTCGGCTCTCTCACGCGTCGACTTCACAGCATCACCTCATCGCTTATCGAGGTCGAGACGGACTGGTCGGCGGGCCAGGCTCGCGCCACGCCTTCAATGTCGCGGCCTCTCGGCACAGTGCACAAGTCTCGCAGGGATACTCGCCGCACCGGCAACGAAACCTCACGGGCGATAAGAACGCCCACATATTCACGGTAGCACCCACGGTGGCTGCCGCGCGCAAGCACCGCTACGAAGGCTGGCTACTGGAACCGCGCCGCCGAATGCCCCGGCGGGCCTGAGCAAACGTTACGAGCCGGCCCGCCTCCTCATCCCACAACTTGAACCTGACGGCACGAAGCCCGTCCCACAGCGAGAGCGTTGGCACCGCCGCAAACACGGGATTCGCATCATGGGCGCGCTGCAGGCGGTAGTTCGGTATCCGTGCGTTGAGGTGATGCACGTGGTGCAGTCCGATATTCCCCGTGAAGAACCCAAGCACGCGCGGCAGCTTCAGATACGAGCTCCCGCGCAGGGCCGCATCGGCATAGCTCCAGGCGGCCCCGCTCTGCCAGTACGCATCCTCGAACTGATGCTGCACGTAGAACAGCCAGATCCCGACCGACCCGGCCGCCATCGCCGCCGGCGCCCACACGATCAGGAAATCCCGCCAGCCGATCAACCAGCACACCCCCGCGACCAAGACCAACAGCGCAACATCAGTCCCCAACACGCTGTTGCGCATCCGCGGCCGCGCCCCACGCGCCACGATCCGCGGTCCGATGATCATTGCGAACACCGGGCCGAAACCGAACATCACCAGCGGATTCCGAATCAGCCTGTAGGCGGCGCGGCCCCGCCACGGACGCGCCCGATACTCGGCCACCGTCAACGTGAGGATGTCGCCGACCCCACGTCGATCGAGGTCTCCTGACGTCGCGTGGTGCACGGCGTGGTCGTGTCGCCATCGACGGAAGGGCGATAGCACAAATAGACCAAGGACGGTCCCGAGCAACACGTTCGCGCGTCTGGACGGCAGCAAAGAACCGTGCGCACAGTCGTGAAACACGACGAACACCCGGACTAGGAACCCGGCCGCCGGAATTGCCAGCGCTGCCGTCAGCGCGGGTGAGACGCCGAGAGTCAGATACATCGCGAAACAGAGAGCCACGTAAGGCACTGCCGACGTCGCGACTGCGAGCAAGCCGCGCCCGAGGCATGGCACTGCGAAAGGCGCGATCGTCTCGCGGCACCGCAAGTGATCTGATCCACGGGTCATTTGCGCTCAGGGGAGGGGATGCGGTTTGTGATCGGTGCAGTAGCCCTGGGCCACAGGGACGGCGCGTGATCCAGAAGGCAGGTCAGCCCAACTTTTGGCGCCGCTCCGGCCGGGGTGGCGGTGCAGCATACCCGCACCGGCAATTAGTTGCGACAGCGAAGGGAGCGACCCATCGGACCCGGCTCGTCACGTACCCGAGGGATCGCTCGGTCGCTCAGCGCATTCGAGCGGCTCGCGTAGTGTCGAGCTCGACGACGAGCACGGCGACGCGACGGGCGATCTCGTCGCGAATCGCACGGACCTCGTCGATCGGTCGGGCCTTTGGGTCGGCCGGGTCCCAGTCGAGATAGCGCGAGCCCGGGACGTAGGGGCACTCGTCGCCGCACCCCATTGTGATGACGATGTCCGCCTGCTCCGTGAGCTCCGGGGTGAGAAGTCGGGGGACCCGGCCGGCGAGATCGAATCCAAGCTCGCGCATCACCTCCACCACCTCGGGATGCACGCGCTCACCTGGCGCGGTACCCGCCGAGAGTGCGGTGTAGCGGCCTGCGGCCGCCTGCTCGAAGAGAAGCTGACTCATCTGTGAGCGGCCGGCGTTGTGGAGACAGACGAACAGGACCGTGGTCATCGCTCGGAGTCTAAACATTGACAATCATCACTTCAATCGATACATGTGCATAGATGGCTGTCGATCTGGAGCCGGCCCCGAAGGTCAAGCGAGCGGCGGGTGAGCGCTGCTGCGAGCCCGTCGTCTACCCCGACGTCGAGCGTGAGCAAGCGATCCGGATGGCGGAGCTCGCGAAGGCGCTCGCCGATCCAGTGCGCGTGCAGCTGGTCGATGTGCTTCGCAGGCACGCGGGCAAGGTGTGCGTGTGCGAGCTGGTGCCGCTGTTCGATCTCTCTCAGCCGAACCTGTCCCATCACCTGAAGGTGCTGCGCGCGGCCGGGATCGTCGGTTCCGAGCGGGTCGGGCTGTGGGCCCACTACTACGTGATCCCCGACGCGCTGGAGGAGCTGTCCGCATGGCTGAGCTGAAGACGAGGTGCTGCGCGACAAGTGACGCACCAGTCGAGCGGGTCCGTGAGACGGTGCGCGAGAAATACGCCGAGGCCGCCAAGTCGGCGGCTTGTGGCGCGTTTCGGCAAGCGCGCACGATTGAGTCCGAGTCGGGCAGTGGCGATTCGGACTTCTATTGCTGCAGCCCGGCCGATAGGACGGGCGGGTTCGGGTCGGCGTTGTACGACGAGGCCCAGCGCGAGCAGCTGCCCGATACGGCCGTCGAAGCATCGCTCGGCTGCGCGCCATTGGGTTCGCACTCGTTGTACCGAGAGGGCGTTTTGCAATTCGGATAATCGGCGGCCGGACCGACGCGCTGCTCGGCGCGCTTGGGTGGGCTGGGGGCGGACTGGGGAATGCGGGTCCTCACCCAGCGCGAACCGAACCTCGACATCCCCGGAATCACCGCCGCCCAATTCCTCACCGGGGGGATTCCGCTCATCCCGCTCGCGCTCCTGGCCGGAGGAACCACCAACTGGGGAAGGACGACACTCGACCTGCAGCTGGTGTACCTCGTCCTCGGCGGCCAGGTCCTGGTCTACCTCGGATTCAACGCGGCGCTCGGCCGCTGGCCGTCCACCCGCGTCTACGCCTGGACGTTCCTCGTGCCCGCCGTCGCCGTGGTGATCGAAGCCTTCCAAGGCCAGCTGCCGGGCCTCGCCGGAACCATCGGCGTCGCGATCGTGATCCTTGGAGTCGCGATCGTCAACCATCCACGCGCCGAGGCCGCCGTGGTGGAGCCGGCCGAGGTGCCGCCGATCGCGGAGGCAGCGCTCTTTGGCGAAGGTGAAGGCAAGCCGAAGATCTGAACAGCCCCGGGGGCCCGACAACCGAACGCAGCAGGATTGAGAAGCGGCGCTTATAGGTTGGGCGGATCGTTCGTCTTGGACTTCTGGCTCGTGAGCGATCACGATTGGGATCGCAGTACCTCTCCTCCCTCCGAGTGCGCTCCGAGTCCGGCCTCATACCCCGCCGGTACCGGGGCGCTCTCACTTTAAGGGTCAGTTCCTTACCAGTAGCCGCGCATGAGCTCAGTCGACCAGCGGGGCTGGCGGACGGGTCCTCGGGGCGCAAACTCGGCCATGTAGGGCTTGATATCGAGCACCGGCGTGCCCTCGATCGCGTCGAGCCCGCGGACGGTCAACTCGAGACCACTCACGCCCAGCAGCTCGCAGGTGCCGATTCCGATCCGGTTCGGCCGGCGCTTGTTGCGCTGCGCGAACACCCCTACCTCGTCCCAGTCAGGATTGTTGCGCGGCCGTCGCGCGCCGAGCTCAAACGAGCCGGGATCGACGCGGTCAAACACGTAGACGATCTCTACGTGCGAGAACTCCGCGAGCCCGCGCAGCGAGTCCTCGGTGAACTGCGCGCCATCGAGCTCGACCCGCGCGACCACCGCCCCCCAGTCGTCGTCGATCGGCTCGGTTCGTGGGGAGCGGACGAACCCGATGGGCTGCATCGAGAAGGTGGGCATCTACGCGTTGACCGTACACAACGGGCCGCGGCGGGCTGGACTTACCCGTCGAGCGCGGGCTGTGCGACGGCCGCTCGGGGCTCGGTCGCCGATGCGGCCACCGGCGCGTCTGGTCGCGGGCGCAGCGCGATCATGGTGACAGCCGCGCCGAACAGCGCGGCGATGCCCGAGATCAGCAGCGCGCCGTTCAGGCCTGATGCGAAGGCTCCGTGGATCGCGTCGTGCAGCGCGGGTCGGGTGAGCACCGGGGCGGCGTGGATGATCGCGCGCGCCTGGCCGCCGGCCACCGCCTTGCCGAGTGCGGACGCGTCATGCACGCCGGGCGTGGCGTGGAGGTGGCTTGTGATGCGGCTCTGGACGATGACGCCAAGGCCGGCGATCCCGAGGGCGTAGCCGAGCTGGCGCATCGTGTTGAGCGCGCCGGAGGCCATTCCGCCCTGATCCGGCGGGACCGACGCGAGCGCGGCCGAGGCGATCGTCGGTGAGACCAGTCCAACCCCGATGCCGGCGAGGACGAGGCCGGGCAGCACCGAAACCGAGTTCGAGCCGGCCCCGAGATGCATGTTGACGAGCGCGCCGATCCCGACCAGACCCAGCCCGCCGCCGATCGCCCAGCGGCGGGCGTTGGGGCTGTGCAGGTAGCGCCCGATCGAGAGGGACACAAGCAGCGCGCACAGGCTCAGCGGGATGACCGCGGCGCCCGCCTGGATCGGCGACATGTCGCGGACGGACTGCAGCCACAACGACACGTAGGTGAGGTACGCGAACGCCGAGAAGGAATAGATGAACGAGGCCGTCTGGACGGCGCTGAACGCCGCGCGGCGCAGCAGCCGGAGGTCAAGCAGCGGCTCGCGCGTACGCGACTCGAACGCCATGAACGCGGCGAGCGCGACCGCGCCGCCAAGGAGTGCACCGAGCGTCTGGCCCGAGCCCCAGCCGCGCTCGGACGCGCGCGTAAGCCCGAACGTGAAGGCCGCCGCGGAGACCGTGAACAACGCCATCCCGAGCACGTCGATGCGGCGACTGCGGCGCGGTTCTTGGCGGCTGAGCACGAGCCAGCTGAGCCCGACCGCGAGCACACTGATCGGAAGGTTCACGAAGAAGATCCAGCGCCACGACAGGTACTCGGTCAACAGGCCGCCGAGCATGGGACCGGCGGCGGCAGCGGCGCCGTTGGTCGCGCCCCACACACCGAACGCGACGCCGCGATCCCGGCCGGAGTAGGAGATGTTGAGCAGCGCGATCGTCGTCGCGAACATCGCCGCCGCGCCCGCCCCCTGGATGCCCCGCGCGACGATCATGATCGTGGTGTTGGCCGAGGTCCCGGCCGCCAGCGACGACAGCGCGAACACGACTAGCCCGGCGATGTAGATCGGCCGGCGCCCGACGACGTCCGAGACCGCGCCGATGCCGAGCAGCAGTGCGGCCAGCGACAGGGCGTAGATGTCGATCACCCACTGCAGCGACGAGAAGGACGTGTGCAGATCGCTCGCCATGTCGGGCAGCGCGACGTTGACGATCGTGACGTCGATCAGCAGCATGAAGGTGCCCAGCGAGACGCAGAAGAGCGGAAGCCATTTACGCACGCCACGAGTGTGACCAGCCGCCGAGCGAGTGTCCAGGCTTACCCAAGTAGTCGCGGGTATCCTCCACTCATGCCCCCGTTTGCGTCCGATTCCTTCACGCTTGATCGGATCGACAACCAGCTGCTGCACGCGTTGCTGATCGACGGGCGGGCTCCGTTCAGCCTGATTGGTCAGGTGATCGGGACCTCCGAGCAGACGATCGCCCGTCGCTATCGCCGGTTGCATGAGGCCGGCGCGGTGCGGGTGCTGGTGCTTCCCTCGCCAATCGACGAGGGACTCGACTGGATCGTCCGCATCGGCGTGCGGCCCGGAGCGGCTGCCCGTCTGGCGGGCGCGCTCGCCGCGCGGAATGACGTGTCCTGGTTGCGGATCATGGCCGGCGGGGCCGAGATCCTGTGCATCAGCCGCCCGAGTTCGCTCGCGGAACGCGACGCCTTGCTGCTCGAGCGGCTGGCGCGCACGAACCTGGTCACGACGGTCGCCGCACACGCGATCATGAAGGTGTTCGGCGGAAGCGGCATCAGAGACTGGTCCGCGTTCGACGATCCCCTGGACGCCGCACAGGTGGCCGCCCTGCGACCCGCGGTCTCGCTGCAGTCCAACCGGACCACCGACACTCGGCCCGAAGACGCAGCGCTCCTCGCCGCCCTGCGCGAAGACGGGCGAGCGGGTTATGCCCAGCTGGCGACCGCCGCGCGGATTTCACCTGCGCGAGCGCGGCGGCGACTCGACACGCTCCGGGCGAGCGGCCACGCCTACGTTCACACCGACGTGGCCACCGAGCTGCTCGGATTCCCGACCGCGGCGAGTCTGTGGCTCTCGGTCGCCCCGGGTGACCTCGAGCGCGTCGGCGCCCAGCTCGCGGCGCTTGCGCAGACAACCTTCGTGGCCGCCGTCAGCGGGCCGGCGAACCTCACGGCATCCCTCGTGTGCAGAAGCGAGACGGAGCTGTACAGCCTTCTCACCGACGAGGTCGGCGCGATCGACGCGGTCCGCGCCGCCGAGGTCTCACCGGTCATTCGCCGCATCAAGCAGGCCGGCACCATCCTCAGCGGCACCCGCCTCAGCCTCTGACGCCCGAGTCGTGTCGCGACGGCCGTCAGGAAATCGCGACCACTGTGTCACCGGCGATTAGAGTTGGACGATGAGGCGTCCGCCGGCGAATGACGCGCAGTCGGAACTCCCTCGACTTGGGCGCTGCTGGCTGGCAGCGGCGGTGATCGTCGTAATCACGGGACCCGTGCTCGCCGCCGCCGGCATCGGGGGATCGCTATGGGGCCTGGCCGGGTTTCTGCTGATTTTTGCCGTCATGGTGACTCCGTTGATCGCACGGGAGCTCCGACCCCCGGTCAGGCTGGTGTCGAGTTCGGAGCGAGGCCGGGGTGCTCCGCGCGGTGACTACGGAGCGCACCGCGAGTTCTGATCGTTGCCTGCCCGGGAATGTCTACGGCCTGGCCGGCAACGTTCGTAAGCAACCGTCCGGTCGAATGACCCGTTTGCATCTCCGGTGATCGGGTAGCGCGATGGCCGCATGGTCGTGGACCAGACTCGTCGGCTATGGCTCGGAACGCTTAATGCCCACGTCCGGGCCGTGCACGCGCACGAGATCGCTGCGTCACTGTTCGAGCGAATCGGGGACATCTCGCGCGCCCATATCGAGTCGGGACTTGCCGCTTCCGAACGGGTTGCCTATGCGCAGGCCGCCGCTCGGCACCCCGAATGGGTGGCTGACGTGTCCGTTGGGCTGGTGGGTTCCCCGGAGGCCGCCCTTGGGACGCCGCCTCGGGCCGTCGGCGACAGCTGAGCGGCGTGCGACCGACAGGGCGGGTTGGGCAGTCCGGCACCGCAGGAGCAGGCCGTCTAGAACTCGCTTGCGGGCTCGCGGGTGGATTCGACGATGCAGGTGCCCGGGGTGCCGCTGGTGATCGTCGATGCCCCTTCCCAGAAGCTGGGGAGGTACTGGTTGGTGATGAACTGGTGGCGGGCGCGGGACTTGAGGGTGAGGTCCAAGTGGGCGGCCGGCACGTCCACGCGCCAGCGCAGGGGGTAGGTGGCGGTTGCGCCGGCGGGGTGGATCGTGGGCGGCAGGGGCGTCACGGTGAAGTTCGAGGGATGGGTGACCGGACCGTGGATCGGGACGTAAGTGCCGCTCTGCACGCCGGTGGGTTGGCCGGCGGGCGTGATGAACTGGTAGAGCATCAGGTCGCTGCCCTTGGTGAATTGGCAAGCGAACCAGTTCCAGTGCCAGGAGGCGGTGTTGGTCAGGAAGTTGCCCCACTGGTGGTCAAACCAGCCCTGGCCGGCGATGGCGATCCGGTCGCTCCCGAGGAGGAGCGTGCCGTGGGCCGATAGCCGGGGGTCGGAGTAGTAGGCCGAGGTCGCTCCGGGGCCCTCCTGCACGATCCCATCGGTTCCGTTCAGCACGTAGGGGTGAATTGGGGTCAGGCTGAGCTGCAGCTCCCCCGCCCCTGGGACCGCCGCGGCAATCGACCACCGTCCGAAGCGCCCCGTCGGCCGCCACCCGAGCGCGAACCCGCCGACGTTGATCCGGGTCTGTCCCGGTCGCAGCGCCCCGCTGGCCACGTACTCCCGGGAGAGCACGATCCGGTCGGCTCGCAGGTCCACGACGTTGACCTTGGCCAGCCTGAATCCCTCACCAGTCCACACGGTCGCGAACCAGAAGAAATCCCGGCCACCGGGAGCGGTCACGGTACCGGCCGTGTACCACCACTCGATCTGGAACGCCGGATGAGCGCCGTGGTCCCGGGGGAGCGCCACGGGCTGCAGCGTCGGAAGCGAGTCTGCGTTCGTCGCCGCGGCGCCGGCGAGCGCGGCCAGCGCCACGGCCGCCGCCAAGCACGCACGCCTCATCGCCACGCGCATAGTCCGTTGATGATGAAGGATGCGACGAGACAACGCGGTGCTGGCTCCACGAGCGTCGCGCGCCGAGCCTAGACCGAGCCGAGCCAGCTGCGGCGGACGCTGCGCGCGCAGCCGGGCTCGGCAAGGTTTACGGAGGTCCTACGCCCAAGGTGATCGTCAGGGAAGCCGATCCGGTTGATGTCCGGGTCCTGACCGGCTCACACGGACGGTAGCCTTGACACTATGCCGAAGCTAGTGGGTGGCCTGGCGACGCTGAACGGCCTTGGCTGAGTCGCCGGGGCGCCCCGACGGGCCGGTGGCGGTGATTGGCGGCGGGATCGTCGGCGCCAGTGTCGCTTACCACTTGACCACGATGGCGGGCGGGACGGAGGTCGTCCTGGTCGACAACGGGCAACCCGGGGCGGCTACCGGAGCCGGAGCTGGGATCGTGTCGCCGTGGCTTGAGAACGATCCGAGGCCCGCCTATCGCGAGCTGACGTTCGCTGCGGCGCGGTCATATCCGCGGCTCGTGGCTGCGCTCGGCGCGACCGGTGAGATAGACACCGGCTACGAGGTCACAGGCGCGTTGAACCTCGCGCCCGAGGACGAGCTCGCCGAGCTCGCCCGCCGGGCAGAAAGCGTGCGTGTCGGCGACGGGCCGGAAATCGGCGATGTGGCAGTCCTCGACGCGGCAGAGGCGACGCAACGCTTCCCGCCGCTCGAGGGGCGGGCGGGAGCGGTTTGGGTGAGCGGGGCGGCTCGGGTGGATGGCAACCGGATGCGCTCGGCCCTGTTGACGCACGCGCGCCATCTGGGGATGCGGGAGCTGAGCGGTCGCGCGAGACTGGATGTTCGATCGGGGCGCGTCGTCGGCATTCGGGTCGGCGAGGAGGCCATCCCGGCAGCTGCGGTGGTCGTCGCCGCCGGCGCGTGGTCCGCCGCGGTCGGGCAATCGCTGGGTGCCGAGATCGACGTGAGCCCGCAGCGAGGACAGATCGTCCACCTTCACCTCGACGGCGCGGATACCGCGCGGCTCCCGATCGTCCAGTCGAGGTGGACCAACCATTACCTGCTCGCCTTCGGCGGGTGCCGAATCGTGGTCGGGGCCACGCGGGAGTCAGTTGGATTCGACCGCAGGGTCACCTGCGCCGGACTCGCCCAGGTGTTGACCGAGGCGCTCGATGTGGCACCGGGCCTTCGCGATGCGACCGTCGTCGAGATGAGGGTCGGCTTCCGCCCGACCAGCGGGGACGGCCTGCCGTTGCTCGGGCGCTTGCAAGCCGAGCCGCGGGTGATCGTTGCCACCGGAGTCGGCCACTACGGACTGACCGTTGGGCCCTACCTGGGCATGCTGGCCGCCGAGGTCGTGGCCGGGCATAAGCCGGCACTGGACATCTCCCCGTTCGATCCGGAGCGATGAGGGTGGTACCGCTGCGCGGTGGGTGGCTTCGGGCGAGGCTCACCGGCTGGTGAGCCTCGCTTGCCGGCAGGTTCTTCCGGTCCTAAGACTTGGAGGCGAGCTGGTAACCGCGGGCGGCCTTCTGTACCTCGCCCGTCTTGGCCAGCTTGGACAGCGTGGTCGAGACCGTCGGCCGCGCGAGTCCGGCCTTGGTGGCGACCTGCCCCGCGGTCATCGACGCGCCGCCGGTGAGCGCCGCCAGCACCGCGGCCTTGGTGGCCCCACGACCGGTGCGGCCGTTGGTTGATGATGTCGATCCGGTCCTGCGCCTGCTCGCCGCGGCACCCGTCGGCTTGGACTTGACCGCCTTGGCCTGCGCGCGTCGGGTGACCTTCCTTGCGGAATCAGATCGCGTGGAACGCGATGACCCAGCCGGATGCCATCCCTGGCCGTCGCGCTTGATCTGTCCCTCTGATGCCAGACGCGGTAGAACGCGGTACAGGTAGTTGGGCTCAATCCTCATCGCCTTCGCGATCTCGGGGATGGTGATCCCAGGTTTCTCGCGAACCAGTTCGAGTGCCTGGACGGCGCGGGTGTTACCGCCGCGTCGCGTGGAGCGCTTTCGCGCGCTGGTACCGGTGCGGCGGCCCGTGCGCGCACGGGCGGTGCGAGTGCTGCCAGTGCTGGCGCGGGCGCTTGCGCCTCGCGGACGCCCGGCGCGGCGGCCTCCACCAGTTAGCGCAGATCGCGCGGCCTCCAGACGAGAAACCTCGTCGTGCAGGTCGCGAAGTCGACCGTCGATGTCCTTGACCGTACTGTCAACGAATGCAGGCAACGTTGCCTCCTGTCATTACGAACGAAAAGATCACAGCTGACCATACACCGGCGGTGGCGCTCCGAAACGCGACCGCGATTCGTGCACGCTGCGTTGCGCCGCGCGGTGGACGTGTTCCCAATGTTAGACGGTCACCGCGAAACCCAACTGCTGCGCAATCACAGTCAAGGCATCACAGCAACGGTCAGGTGTTCTCCGTCCGTGAAGTGCAGCGCTCGTTCGCGGGCATCTCGCTAACAGCAGTATGCGCACGATCGGTGACGAGCCTAGGGTTTTTCGGCACCGGCAGCGAGCGCGACGGCTCACCGCGGCGGATGTTCGAGTTCGGCGACCGTTGCCTGTGCGACACGCGCACGCGACGCAGCCGTCCGGTCGCTGGCCTGTAGGACGACCGCCGCGACCACGATCGCGCCGCCGATCACGGTGGCCTCGCCGGGCCGTTGTCCCACCGCGAGCCAGACCCACAGCGGCCCGAGCACGACCTCGAGCAGGCTGATCAGCGCGACCTGTGCGGCCGGGATCAGTCGCGCGCCGATCGTCAGCAGAATCAGCCCCAGTCCGATCTGCCCGGTGCCGAACAGCGCCAGCCACAGCACGTCGTGGACGCCAAGGCGCACACCACCGGCCAACGCAAGCGGCGCCGCTGCAATCACCAGCATCAGCTGAGCCAGCCCGGTGGCCGGTGCCATCGAGACATCGCGGCGGTGGCGGGCAATGACAATCGCAACCGCGAAGCTGAGCGACATCAGCACCGATAGGCCATCGCCGAGCGCGCTCCCGCCGCCCGGCGAGCCGACCATTACGCCAACCCCAGCCAACGCAACGCCCATCGCCAGCACGGTGCGCACGCCCAGGCGCTCGCGGAGTACCACCCAGCCCAGCAGCGCCGCTATCACGGGCGCGATCGCCTGGATGAACAGCACCTGCGCGACCGAGGCATGGTTCAGAGCCACGATGAAGGAGGCCGAGGCGACCGCCAAGCACGCCGCGAAGGCGACGCCCGCGCCTCCCACCGAGCGGCACGCCACGAGGACTCGCCCCCGCTCGGTGACCGCGACATACGCGGCCACCGCAGCGGCGGCAAACACCGCCCGTCCCGCGACCTGCATGGCCACATCGACCGATAGCTGACGCTGGATCACGCCAGCCGTCGACCACACCGCGGCCGCGAGCGCGACCGCAACCTGACCGCGCCTATAGCGCGGATCAGTCACTCGACCTCACCCCCCGCTCGTCTCAGTGCTCCGAACCCCCAGCGAAATATTGAAGCGCGCACTCCGGGGTGATTCGCCGGTATGTCTCGCAGACCCGACCGCCGACGACGAGTACTCGGCGCTCGCGCCGGAGACGATCACGGGTCTCCTGCGACACCTCATCCAAATGTGCCTCGATGACGCTCGCGATGTGCCCGGGCCCCAGCTCGGCGGCCCGGGAGGAGGGATTGAGCGCATTGGCCACATAGCGAGCCGTGGCGTCGTCGCCGCGTATCGCGATATTGGCGTCCGTCACTCTCCCCGACTTCGAGTACAGGAACGCACAGCGCAAGCGCGCGGCGTAGCTAGCGAGGCCTTCGCGCTGCTCAGGACGTCCGACATCCAGGTCTTCGGGCACCACGAGCCGGGTAATGGCCCGGTCGTTGACCGCCTCGAGCAGGCGATCGCCGTGGGCTTCCACCAAGACCTCTTTGTGGCTCGCTCCGAGCGCCCCGTGCGGGCTCGAAACCACGACCCCGATGCGGTCGTGTTCGTCGAACCCGGGGAAGAGATCTGACGAGGTGCCCGCCACGTCGTCGATCTTGATCTCAAAGGACTTCTCGCTCAGTTCGCTCGACGTGTGCACCGTAGCCCTGACATTGGAACATGGACCGATGAGGTCGGAACCGTATCGCGGCCCAGGCCGGGGGTCGTTCCTCTGAACCGACCTGACGAGCGCATTCACATGCGACCGTGCTGACTTCTAGGCTGTTGCCGGTGTCGGGTATCGGCGTGATGCGTGAGGGGCCGTTGCACGCGGCGATCAAGGCGATGTTGGCCAGACCCGGTGACCGGTTCGAGGTGCCGATCGGTGGGTTCGTGATCGACCTGGTGCGTGCGGACGGCGAGTTGGTCGAGGTGCAGACGGGCGGCTTCTCGGCCCTCGCGCGCAAGCTTGACGCGCTGCTCGATGCCCACCGGTTTCGGATTGTCTATCCGGCGGCCGCCGAGCGCCGCATCGTGCGGGTCGATCGCGACGGGGAGATCACCTCGGTCCGCCGATCGCCCAGGCGGGCGGGCGTGGTTGAGGTGTTCGACAAGCTTGTGGCGTTCCCATCGCTGTTGACCCACCCGCACCTGACAGTCGAGGTGCTGTTGCTGCGCGAGGATCACGTTCGTGGAGGACGACCGGAACGGGTGGGTCGCCGGACGCGCGATCCGGGACAGCGGCGGCTGGTCGACGTGCTCAAGCGGGTTGAGTTCCGAGGACCCGACGATGTCGTCAGAGTGCTGCCGCCCCTCCCGACGGATCCGTTCAGCACGCGTGAACTGGCGGCGCGGTTTGGCTGCAGCGTATTACTCGCCCAGCGGACGGCCTACTGTCTGCGGATGATGGGGATCATCGAGGCCGCGGGGAAGCGCGGCCGCACGCCGCTTCACCAACAACGCCTCGAAGCCTTGGCCGGCGCGTGATCGGTGAACCACGCCGCCGTGGCTGAGCACCGCTGGATCCCGGTCCCGGCCGCCGTCTAAGCCGGTGCGGCGACGGACCAGCCGCCAGCGCGCGCGGCTTCGGCCATGCGCTCGTCATAGGTGACGATCTGCCGCACCGAGGGCCCGAGGTGGCGGGCGCTCGCGAGATGGATGGCATCGAGCGATCGGAGCTCGGCCGGCGCCATCAGCCCCGCCTCACGTAGCACCCGATGGTTGACGCGCAGCAGCTGAATGCGCCGAAGCACATCCTCACCGCGAGTCACGGCCTCGGGGCCGCTGGGAGTGAGCGCTCGTAGAACCTCTGTGCGCGCCAAGGCGCTGCTCACGAGGGGCTGGCGGCGAGACAGGTAGCGAAGGAGCGCCTTGGACTCGGCAGCGGGCATGGTGTGGCGCTAGTCATCCGGGCCGAGCGCAGCCAGCCACGCCGCTACGTCTTCGCCGGTGAGCTCGAACTCGCTCGGAAGGTGCGCGACGACGTCGCGCAGGAACGCGTTAGCGGTGGCCAACTCGACGGTGCGACCCGTGAAGTCGTTGAGGATCGCCTGGGCAAGCCGCCGGGGTCCGCCGTGGCCGTGTTCCGGCTGGGTGGCGCGAAGCCCGACATAGGTGACCATCGAGACCACGCGCCGGACGGTACAAGGCCTGCGTCTCGGCCAGCCGACGGTACGATTGACCGTGCTAGGAGGGATGGGCATGTCAGATATCGATCCAGGGCGCTTACCGTTCAAAGCAGTGATGCGAGACGCCCAGCGCGAGGCCGAGAGGAAGGCGCAGCTCTATACAGAGCGTCATCTGGACGAGGTGGAGAGCGCAGAGGCGGCGCGAGGCGTGCGCCACTTGCTACGCCGCCTTCGGGACGCGGTAAGGGGCCGCGGCTAGTCCGCGTTCGGGATTGTCGGCCGGCTCGATGCTGACCGCGTGCTGCTTTCAGCCGCGGGGTCAAGCTTCAAGCGCGCAGTGCCGATGATCGGAGCGTCAGACAGCGAAGGCAAACGGCGGGTGAGACCTCCTCTCCGAACGACGTCCCCCGGGCATGAGATAACCGCCTGATCTTCTGATGCCCCAAGGCCCGCGATGCGGGCCTTCGGCTTTAAGTGCCGGCTGGGAGGACTCTCGCGCGGCACCCGCAATCGGCCTTGACACGGAGGCTGCGCCACGGTACGGATTTGCGACCCGAAAAAGGGCGCGGAATGGCTCCGGTTCCGGACCGGCGCGGAGCGAGACGTTCACATTTTGGGTGGGACTGGTGCGGCAGATCGTGGTGGTGGCTGGTAGCGCTGGCTTGAGGCTCGCGCCGTTGCGTCGGCACCTCCGGTGTCGGATTGTGGTCGCTGCTGGCTGCGTGGCGGCGGCGCTCGCTTCAATCGGCGCCGAGACAGCCGGGGCGAGTACCTGGTCAGTGGTGCCGGCTGGACAGCCAACTCGAATCGCTGATAGCCACCTACAGGGTGTGTCGTGTGGATCGGGACCGGCGTGCATGGCCGTCGGGTATGTCTCGACGGGGTTTACCGACGACGGTACCGAGGGGATAACCCCGCTCGCCGTGCGTTGGGACGGGCGGAGTTGGGCGCTCTCGATGCCGCAGCAGACCAGTCCCGGGGGCACGGCGGCGGGATTGAATGCCGTCTCGTGCAGTTCCGCGAGCGCATGTGCCGCGGTCGGCTTCACCCAGGTGTACGACTATGAGGGTCCTGAGGACTATGAGTTGGTGGAGCGCTGGAATGGATCGGAGTGGACCGTTGGACGGTTTAGCGGCGCGGGCGATCTCCGCGCGGTGTCGTGCGCGTCCGCTCGCTCGTGTGTTGCGGTGGGCACGGCCGAGGGCTCCTACGGCTCACCGCCCGCCGCCATTTCTGCGCGCTGGGACGGAAAGCGGTGGCTGGCGGAGACGATCGAACGGCGACGCGGGTGGTATGAGACTTCGTTGAGTCGCGTGTCGTGCAGCTCTGCGAGTTCCTGCCTCGCGGTCGGATCCTTCCGGTCTGGGAGCGGCTGCTTTGACGCGCGGGGGGCTGGGCCGTGCACGAGCGGAGCGCTGGTAGAGCGATGGGACGGTCACGGGTGGACGGTTGAATCGGCTCCCCGTCTCTCCGGTGCTCGGAGCGTTAGCGTCGATCAGATTTCGTGCTTGTCGGGCACGCGGTGCATGGGGATCGGGACGTTTACTCGAAGCCGTAACCAGTCGGCGCTGTTCGCTGCGAGGTGGACGGGAAGCGTGTGGATCAGTCGACGAATACCCAAGCCCCGCGGGGCCAAGACCGTGCAGGTACAGGGCTTGTCCTGTACTTCAGCCTCGGCGTGCACGCTGGTTGCGGGCTTGACGACGAAGGCCGGTAACGCCGGTCTGTTCGCCGGTCGGTCGAAGGGATCCCGCTGGGAAATCCAGCCGATCTCGCAACCGGAGGAGGCGCAAAGCGCCATCCTGGCCGGCGTCTCGTGCGTGTCCTCACTTGACTGCACCGCAGTCGGAACCTTCACGAACGGCGCAGGCGCCGCCTTCCCCTTCGCGGAGAGCCGCCGTCACGGCACCTGGTCGATGCAGCAGCCCCCGAACGCCGTTGTCGTAGAACCCGGCGGGTTCAACGCGGTTTCGTGCACATCAAGTAACGCTTGCATGGCCGTTGGCAGCCTGAGCGACACGTCCCAAACGACCTTGCCGTTGGCCGAGCAATGGGACGGCGTGACCTGGACCGTCCAGGCCACAGCAAACCCCGTCGTTACCCCTGGCACCGAGGCCTCTCTAGGCGCTGTCTCATGCGCGTCACCAACCGCTTGCATGGCGGTCGGAGGCGGCCTGTACGGCATCCCGTCGCTGGTTGAGTGGTGGAACGGCGCCAATTGGAAGATACAAAGCACGGCGAGTGTCGAAGGTGCGACGCTCGATGCCGTCTCGTGTGCATCCGACACCTCCTGCATCACAGTGGGAGGCGACGGGCAGCAACCCTTCGTGGAGCATTGGGACGGCACCGGATGGACCATCCAGCCCACTCCACTCTTCACTGGTTTTGCACCACCGCTGCCTGGTTTTGGCGCCTCGCTGACCGGGGTGTCGTGCACATCCGACACCGCGTGCACGGCAGTCGGATCGTACCTGAACCCCGCGATCCGCCAGGCCCTCGTAGAGCGATGGGACGGGACGCAGTGGGCGATCCAGACCATCCCAACGCCCGTCGGCACGACGGCCAGCTGGCTGAACGCGGTCTCGTGCACATCCGCGACGGATTGCACTGCCGTGGGCGACTCCGACACTGCTGACACCGACAACATCGCTCTAGCAGAACACTGGGATGGAAGCGCCTGGACGATCGAGCCCACAGCGAGGAGCCAGATCCTCTTGACCAGCGTGTCATGCGCGGCTGCGTCCTCCTGCGCCGCTATCGCGGCCGCGAATGTCCTCGAAGTCTGGGATGGGTCAAGCTGGTCCCCTGAAAGCCTCCCGGGCGTAGCTCCCGGCGTGACGCTCAACTCCGTGTCGTGCAGCGCAGACGGAAGCTGCACGGTAGTCGGGGACGCCAACCAGGAACCCTTCGTCGAACATTCCGGCTAGCGGCAGGGGTCGCGGAGAAGCTAGGGGCCAACTGCGGCCCTCGGTTCCGGCTTGTGCTCCCGTTCTGGGCCCCGACGGAGTCGCATGATGAAATGTGCCCGCGATGCGATTTCGTCTCTTCCACGCTGACGCCTTCGCGACCCGCGTCTTTTCCGGTAATCCCGCTGCCGTGATGCTACTCGACAGCTTCCTCGCTGACACCGTTCTCCAGTCGATCGCGCGAGAGAACAATCTCTCCGAAACGGCGTTCCTGGTTCCGGAAGGCAGCGAGTATCGGGTGCGGTGGTTCACCCCCGCCACAGAGGTTCCTCTGTGCGGCCATGCCACCCTCGCCAGTGCCGCGGTGGTCATGGAGAGGCTCGAGCCTGACCGCCGCCGGGTGATCTTTCACTCGGCGAGCGGTCCGCTGACGGTCATGCGATCCGATGGACGCTACGTCATGGACTTTCCCGCTCGGCCGTCTGCGCCCGTTCCGGCCCCGGTTGGCCTGGTCGAAGCACTGGGGGCTGTTCCGGCCGACGTTGCCGTCGACGCTTACAACTACCTCGCCGTGCTCGAGAGCGAGCAGGTGGTGCGTGAACTTGCACCCGACATTGCGGCTATTGGAGGGCTGGATCGAAGCGGCGTGATCGTAACCGCGCGCGCAAACAGCGTCTACGACTTCGTCAGTCGGTACTTCGCTCCCGCCAAGGGCATCGCGGAGGATCCTGTTACCGGCGGGGCTCACTGCGCGCTTGTGCCGTATTGGGCCCCACGACTTGAGAAGACCACGTTTCACGCCTTCCAGGCCTCGCAACGCGGCGGCGAGCTCGTCTGCCGCCTCGTCGGGAACCGCGTCGAACTCGAAGGCGCCTGTGTGTTCTACCTCGAAGGTGAGGTGGAGATCTAGGACGGTTCGCCCAGACCCCCCTGGGCCAGATACCGCATCTCGCTGCTCGCGCGCGGCTTGCGTCCGCGCACGAGCAGCGATGACTAGGCGTTAGCCGCCGCAGCCGACCCACGCGCCGGCGCCCTGATGCTCATAGATGGTCTGCGCGCAGGCATCCTGTCCTGCTGAGGTCCCGAGGTTGCAGCCGTAGTTGGCCGCGGTCGACGGCGTAATTTGGTACCGGCCAGTCGCTCCCGAGGAGGAGTTCGTGTTGTCCGAGCCCGTCGAGTAGTTCGTGCCGGATTCCGATGCGCACGCCGGCAGTGTCCCGATGCCGGTATCCGCCGGGTGCGAAGCAGCCGTGCTCGCGTGCGCCGGCGTGACCATCCGCTCGAGCACCGCCAGCGAGGCCAGTGTTTGCGCGTCGGTGGCACCCCGACGAGGGGCGATCCCGTCCTTGACTATGTTGCGGCCGGGAGCACGGCGTCCAAAGAGTCGGACGACTTGCCGGTACGCGCGCTCGTAGGCGTGCGCGTGCGCCGGCGTGGGTGGGCTTGCGGCAGCGGCGCCAGGGAGTGCAGCGGCAAGCGCGGCGCTGGTGGGAACTATCAACCGTTTCATTCTCAGGAACCTCCTCGACGTTTCAGTTTCATCGTCCAGCAGAGCGTGCGGCTATCCCGGTTCCGGGCGCACGCCCGCTGTTGGGCGTGGGTAACACCTCCTCGTGCGTGTGCCAGCTACGAGCCGACGCGCCGCCAGCGGCGGGACATCGTTTCGGCTCGGGCGCGTCGATCACCCTAGCGAGACCTGGGGTCGGACGTCCCGTCTCGGAGAGCTGCGCTCTCGTTATCCCGGGCTGACGCTGCCCGCGATCACGATGACTTGAGCTTCGATGCTCAGTCTTCCGGAGTGTCGTCGCTGGCGCGGCGGCGCTCGCGCCCGGGCCGCCTCGACCAGGCGCTCGACTTCACGATGGCGACGCTCCACATAGGCCCGCAGCGCCTCCTCTGCGTCTGCCCGGAGCGCTCGGGCCTCTTCGGCCGCCTCGGCCCGCATCGCGGCCAGGAGCTGCTCGGCCGCCGTGCGCGCGCTCTGAAGCTCCTGCTCGCAGCGCTTCCTCGTCTCAGTCCTAAGCCGTTCAGCCCGGCGCTTGGCATCGGCCAAGGTCTGTTGCGCCCTCTGCTCCGCCTCACGCACCACGTCGGCGGCGGCCGCTTGCAGCCGTGCCTCATCCGCCTCGCGGCGACCGTTCTGGAGCGCTATGTCCGCTTCCCGAAGGGCGCGTTCGGCCGCACTCCGGTCAGCTTCGGCTCGAAGTCGCGCGCCTTCCAAGGTCGCCTCAGCCTCCAAGCGGCTGCTCTCGACGGCTCTTTCCGCCTCCGCCACCCTGGCGGCCGCCTCCCGCTCACGCGCGGCCGACTGTTCGCCGAGCTCCCGGGTCTTCTCGGCTGCGCGACTGGTGCGAAACCACTCGCTGACCAACTGGAGATGACGGTCCACCTCTGCCGGGTCATAGCCCTTGCGTACGAGCCGGAAGTGCCGCTGGACCACGTAGGCGGCACGGGTCTCGCCCTCTCCGCTTGGAGCCATAGGCTGCCTTCGCTACCGGATTCCCGACTCCTTCGCGGTCCGGTCGACGCCGGCATCGACGCTTACGCCGTTGGAGAAACGACAAGTAGGCGGAGCATGCCGCCGAGCGATGGCTTCGGCGAGTCTGATGATCTCTGAGCGATGCATCAACGGCGTCCGTGTCGCGTGAGAGGAGAGTGGTCATGAGTACTGGCTTTCTGTGGGATGAGCGCTACGCATGGCATGACACAGGCACGGGCTCGGGGTTCATGTCGGCGGGGGGCCTGGTCGAGCCGGAGATGCACGGTGAGAGTCCCGCGACGAAGCGTCGGCTCCGCAACCTGCTCGATGTCACCGGTCTGCTGGACCGCTGCGTCCAACTGCGCCCGCGGCCCGCGACCGATGCCGAGATTCTCCGGTTGCACACCCCCGACTACGTGACGCGGATCAAGGAGTTGAGTGCCGCTGGAGGCGGCGACGGCGGCGAGCTCGCTCCGTTCGGCGCCAACGGCTTTGAGGTCGCGGCGCTCGCGGCGGGCGGCGCCATCACGGCGACCGAAGCCGTGATAGGCGGCGAGGTCGACAACGCGTATGCGCTGGTCAGACCCCCCGGACATCACGCGGAGCGCGATCTTGGCCGGGGGTTCTGCATCTTCGGGAACACGGCTCTGGCGGCGTTGCACGCCCGCGAGGCGCTGGGAGCTTCGAGGGTCGCGATCGTCGACTGGGACGTACACCACGGCAACGGCACCGAGCACGCGTTCTACGAGGACCCGAACGTACTGGCGATCTCGCTCCACCAGGACAACCTTTACCCAGTCGACTCCGGCGGCGTGGCCGACACGGGCGCCGGTGAGGGCTCGGGCGCGACGCTGAATGTTCCCCTGCCACCCGGCTCAGGCAACGGTGCCTACGAGGCGGCGCTCGAGCGCGTCGTCGCACCAGCGATCCGGCGTTTCCGGCCCGACATCGTGCTCGTGGCGTCGGGGTTCGACGCGAGCATGTGTGATCCGTTCGCCGTCATGGCCGTGACCAGTCCGGGCTTCGCTCGCATGACACGGATCGTGCTCGACGTCGCCGAGGAAGTATGCAACGGCCGTCTGGTGCTGATCCACGAGGGCGGCTACTCCTCCGCGCACGTGCCGTTCTGTGGCGTCGCGGTGATCGAGGAGCTTCTCGGCGTGGAGGAGCGGATACAGGATCCGTTCACGGAAGTCTTCCGGGCGATGGCCTACATGGACCTCCAGCCACACCAGGACCAAGCGATCCGCCGCGCCGAGGCAAACCTGAACGCGGTTCCCGTTCCCGCCCCGGCATTGTGATGGGGTGAGGCTTCGCAGCGCGCTTTCGCGTCGGGGCATCGCCGCCCCGGAGTTGATGGGGAGCTTACGGCCGGCTTGGTAGCTTGGTAGCCTAACAAGCGTTCCAGGTTTCGTTCGCACATGTGGTGGGAGCGCGATCGGCTTCGCGACCGCCACAGCCTCATCGATGGGCGAATCCACCGAACGTCAGCGGAACCTCCTCTGAGCACGTCCCTTCAAACGCGCAAGCTTGGCGGCTTGGCGATCCGCCGCAGCAGGTTGGCGCGACCGAGTGCACCGGCGCCGGGTCGTGGTCGCGGTAACTCAGATGGCGAGCATCGCCGATTTCGGCCGGATGTCGAGGGGCTACGCGCGGTCGCGATCTTGCTCGTCGTGCTCTATCACGCGCACGCGAGTCTGGCCCCTGGCGGCTACGTCGGCGTCGATGTGTTCTTCGTGATCTCGGGCTTCCTGATCACCGGGCAACTCGTGCGCGAACTCCAAACCGATGGTCGGATCTCGTTCCTGGCTTTCTATGCGCGCAGGGCCAGGCGGATTCTTCCGGCGGCAATGTTGGTGGTGGTTGTGACGGCGGTGGCCTCGGCGTTGCTGCTCAATCCGCTGGCCGCCAAGCGCGCCCTGGATGACGCGCTGTCCGCCGTCTACTTCGGGGCGAACTTCCACTTTGCCGCCCAGGGCGCCGACTATTTCAACGCAGGGCTCTCTCCCTCGCCGGTGCAGCATTTCTGGTCCCTGTCGGTCGAGGAGCAGTTCTACGTCCTCTGGCCGCTGCTCTTGGTTGTCTCGTCCATGGCTTGGCTTCGGGTCTCACGCCGAGGCAGGCGCGAGCGAGTTCACCGACCCGTCATCGGCGCGGTGGTTCTCGTCCTGGCCGTCCTCGCTGCGATTTCCCTGATGGCCTCGATCACGGAGACGGCAACTTCTCCCTCTTGGGCGTATTTCTCGATCGCCACCCGGGCGTGGGAGCTCGCGGTGGGAGCCATGCTCGCGTTGGCGTTGCCGCACGTGGGTCGCCTCGATCGGCGGCTGGCGATCCCGCTGAGCTGGGTGGGGCTGAGCTGTATCGCGCTGGCAGCCGGGTTGTTCTCTGCCACCACGCCGTACCCGGGTGATTTCGCGTTGCTTCCCGTCCTCGGTAGCGCGGCCGTCATTGCTGGCGGCAGCGCGCGGGCAAGTCGCCGCCTGGGTGCCGAGGCCTTGCTCGGCACACCGCCGTTTCAGCGTCTCGGAGCGTGGTCGTATTCCTGGTATCTGTGGCATTGGCCCGCGCTCGTCCTCGCCGCAGCCGTGCTCGGGCACGCTCTGTCTGAGTTGCAGGCGCTCTCCGTGGCCGCCGGATCCCTGGTGATCGCCGTGATGTCGTTTGTGCTCCTGGAGCGACCGCTCCGTCGCATCCAGATCGTCGTTCGCCGGCCGGCCTTAGGCCTTGGTGCGGGCGGCGCCCTGGCTGTGATCGCGATCGGGGTCGTGGCCCTGTCCGCATCGCTGATCGGGCCGCTGACTTCCACAGGCGCCACCCCAGCACGATTGGCCGCGGCGCACACGTCGGCAGCGTTGCGCACGGACCTGATCGCCGGCACACGGACGATCAAGGTGCCGTCGAATCTCAGCCCGGCGCTCGACGCGATGGGATCGGCACTTCCTCGCACCATCGCCGACGGCTGTGAGTTGGCCTACGGTCGGGACCAAATCAACCCCTGCATCTATGGAGACCGTAGCTCGCACACCACCGTCGTGCTATACGGTGACTCGCATGCCGGGCATTGGTTTGATGCGGTCAATTTGATCAGCAAGCAACGCCATTGGCGTCTGGTAGTCATCACCAAGGAGGGGTGCACTCCTGCTGAAGTAACCTTCCGGGACGACGCCGCCAGCCTGTGCGCCGACTGGAGGGAGAAAGCCAATGCCCGCATCGCCAGCCTCCACCCAGCGCTAGTTATCGTCTCCTGGGCACGATGGATGCAGCCGTTGGCGAGCCAGAAGGCGGGGGTGCCAACCGGGTATGGCGGCGCATGGCAGGACGGAGTGGCAGCGATCTTTCAGTTCCTGCGCCGCTCGGCGAAGCACGTGATCTTCATGTCAGACACGCCCTATCTCCCCCGCTCGGCGCCCGATTGCGTGGCCGCCCATCTGTCCGATGTGCGTCCGTGCACGATCAAGCGGAGCGCCGCGACGATCCTTCCCGCGATCAAGGCGGCAGAACTTCGGATCGCCAAGAAAGAGCAGATCAACAGCATCGACCCCACGTCATGGTTCTGCGCGCCGAAGATCTGCCCGGTGATCGTGGGCAACATTCTCGTGTACCACGACAAGGCACACATGACGACCGAGTGGTCGAGGTATCTCGCCCCAGTGCTCGGCAACGCGATCCGCCGGATCGTCTCGCCCGCCGCCAGCACGCCAGATCGCTAGCTTCGCTCGTCTTCTCTCTCCAAAAAGCGGTTGAACGAGCTTCGCTTCGGTGGCGAGGAGGCCGCCGCCGAATGAGAGGATCTACAGACGAGGAGCTGGCTCTGGATCTCCCAAGCTGCGGGGAGCTAGAGTCGGGTTCGCCCCCAAGGCGGCCAGAGCATTTGAGAGGCGAGCGATATGCGACTGATCAGACCGCGGTTCCGGACGTTTGGCGCCGTACTTCTGGTCGCCGCGGTGAGCGTTGGCATCGTCGCAATCACAACGGCTGGTCCGTCCGCTAAATCCGCCCGCGCGCAAACGGTGACGTGCGCACCAGGCACCACGGTGCACACGACCTATGGGCAAGTTTGCGGTATCACCAGCAGGACCGTCCGCGGGGTCGATGAGTGGCTTGGGATCCCGTATGCGGCGCCGCCGCTCGGGAAACTGCGATGGAAGCCGCCGCAGGCGCCGGCACGATGGACGGACACGTTGCGGGCGACAGCCTTTGGCAGCGAGTGCACGCAAACCTCGGGAGCCGGCAGCGAAGACTGCCTGTTCGTCAATGTGTGGGCGCCCGCGACGGCGACCCCGACAAGTAACCTGCCGGTGTTGGTTCACATTCACGGTGGTGGGTTTACTAGTGGCGACGGGGATGCGGACAATTCGTTGCTCGCGAGCATCGGCAATGAGGTCATCGTTTCGATGAACTACCGGCTGAATATTTTCGGGTTCCTCGTCGATGACAAGGCACTCGGGACCAACTCCGGAGACTACGGACTCCAGGACCAGCAGGCGGCGCTTCGCTGGGTCAAGAGCAACATCGCGGCGTTCGGTGGCGACCCCAGAAAGGTGACGACCTTTGGCGAGTCCGCCGGGGGCTCGAGCCAGTGCGATTTGATCGCCTCGCCCACGGCGGCCGGGTTGTTCGACCAGGCAATCAGCGTAAGCGGCGAATACAACACGCTGCTGGGGTACCCGACCTCCCTCGAGCCCCAGGATTGCAAGTCGTTCCCGCCGACGAAGCGCGAGGCCAACGCAGCCGGCGAGCACTTCGCCGCCGCGGCCGGATGCGGAGCAGGCAGCGCCACCGCCGTCGCGGCATGCCTACGGGCCTTGCCGGCATCGACCGTCGAATCGCTTGCCGGCGGCACGGCGCACCCAGGTGGATACCAGAACGGTGGTCGGGGCACAGTCGGCCCGACGATCAATGGCACAACGCTGACGATGAGCCTGCGTCAGGCACTGGCGACCGGGCACGTGAACCGAGTGCGGGTGATCGCCGGGACCGACCGAGACGAGGATCTCGTCGCTTATGCAAACAGGGCCCGGTTCCCCGTTACCACTGCCGCCGCGTACACGAGATTGGTCGACACCCAGTACGGCTCGTTCGCCCCCAAGGTGCTGAGCGAGTACCCAGTGACTAACTTCGCCTCGCCCGGCCTAGCGTGGCGGACGGTCGCGGCCGACTCCGACACGATCTGCCCCTCCCTGGTCACCGACCAGGACCTGGCCCGCAGGATACCGGTCTACGCGTACGAGATCGATGACGACGACATCCCCCCGTATGCGCGCGCCCGCCCGGGAATCGTCGCCGCTGGCGCCTCCCACGTCGGGGGCTGGTTCCTCAATCCGGTCACCCCCGCCCTCGACGCCGACCAGCAGATGCTTCAGAAGCAGGAGATCGAGTACGTGACCACCTTCGCCCGTACCGGCGTCCCGGCCCCAACCGGAGCACTCGCCTGGCCACGGTTCAACTCCAGTAACCCAGAGGAGTTGTCCCTCCAGCCAGCGGGCGATACCGAGGTCGTCTCCGTGGCAGAGGTCTCCGCACAGCACAACTGTGGATTCTGGGACCGAATCGCGCCGAGGCCGTAATTGCTGACCAGGGCGTCGAACAGCCCGTCGCCGGGAACGCCTTCTAGTCGATCTCTACATCGAAATCCCACTGCACGGGCGTTCGGCGACCCGGCAGAGGCGCCCACGCGAGTCTGCCCTCGCCCGTCGGGAGTACGGCGGACATCGTCAGATCGACGGTCGTGCCAGGGGTGACTTGAGCCGGGGGCGGCCCCCCGTCGCGGCTGCGGACCCTCAGGGTGTGCACGGCGCCCCGCTCGTCGATCGCCGTGAACTGCCTTGGCCGGATCGGGATCGGCGCCGAGGCGGATGTCAGCGTGACGGTGAAGGTGCATGGACTGCTGGCCGGGACCGGAACGTTGCCTTCCTCAGGGACGGCAGGTCCCACGACGGTGGCCAGGACCCGCGCGTTGGGGAGTTGGACGCGGACGGTGTCTCCTTGTATTGCGAGCCACGGTCGGGTTAGCGTGGCCGTAACCACGCGGCCGACGGGGACTTTGGGCCTTCCGAGCCAGGCCGGGACGTACCCGTAGGTGTTACCCGATGTCTTGACCGGGAGCGGATTGTGGCCCGTCGGTTGGGTTTCGTGGGTCGAAAGTCGGGCTGCGGTGTCTGGCCGCGCTACCGTCCCAGTGCGGCGCGGAGGACCGTTGGAGGCTCCGCCGAGTACGGCAATGGCGATGACTGCCAGGGCCAAGGCCGCCAGCGTGGCGGCGAGCCCGGCTCGGATTGCGCGAGAGCCGGGCCTGGTGGCCTGGCGCTCTTGGCCAGGTGCCGCGGACATTGGCCAATCGGCCTGCTTGGTCGCCAACCGGTCCGGCCCCTCAGGGGTTCAGTCGGTAGCCCGGGGCGTCCCGCGGCTCGCCGCGTGGGTTGTTGAACACGTCGCGCCCGAACGGCGCCAGACCGGGCTGGGCGGCGTAGCCGAGGTGGCCGAGACCGTCGAGGCCGCGCGACGCACGGCTGACGTCGAACAGATCCTCCATCGTGCGCAACCAGCTGTAGTGGTTGTAGAACCGGGTGCTGACCGACCCCGGCTTGATGTACGGGCTGATCAGGACGCTGCCGGTGTCGCCGCCGCCGTTCGTCGCGTGGGTCGCATCGAACAGCGGATCCGTGGCGGCTGTCTGCGGTCCGAGGTTGATCTTGGTCACGGTTCCGGTCGGTGCCGTCGCCACGCCGTCGCAGGTGAGCGTGAAGGAACCGGTGTCGACGAACCCGCCCGATTCGGACGAGGTCGTAGCGGTTACCGGCGTGTCGACCACGTCGGCGACGACGCAGTCCGCGGGGATTGGGCTGCCGGGATCTGTGGTGTCGGTGACGCTTCGTCCGACGTCGCGCAGCGTGATCGCGATGTCCTTGATCGTGGCCGAGCCGGGGGCCCCGGAAGCGGTGTCCGTGCGGGCGCCGCCGGTCGCGCTGCCGCCGATTGGGTCGCCTCCTCCGAGGATCAGCCCCGGGATCGCCGTGTTGCGATCGATGAAGGCGTTGTAGCCGTCGCCGGGGTACAGCTGGTTTCCGCTGGCATCGGTCGCCAGGGGTGTGTTCGGACCCTGAGGCTCCGAGTGCACGGTACGGCCGAACAGCGTTTCGCCCGCGGTGTCATCGGCGATCGAGGTCGCGGCGTTCGGCTGGACAATCGTCGAGTTGGCGAAGCTGTCGCCGGTGTAGGTGAACGGCGGGAACGCCTCATCGAAGGTGATGTCGATCAGGCCCCCGTCGCGGAACGCCGGCGAGGCCTCGATCTCGGGAACGATGTGTTCCAGGAACAGGTCAGCCGCGTACAGCCCGCCGGTGTAGTTGACCGGCGGCTTCGGCGTATTCGGGCCTGAGAACCCGCCCGAGAGGTTGTTGCCGTGGCACACCGCGTCATGCGCGTCTGAGCAATTGTCCGGCGTGATCCAGCTGAACGCCGGGGTCGTGCGCTCGTGCTGCAGGTCGTGATAGAGCCCGTTCTTGGGGTCGAACAGATCGGCGATATGCCTCGAGTCGCAGTCACCCGATTTCAGAACCGACTCGAACCACGCGGGCGGGAAGTGCTTTGGCACGTACTGGTCGTTGCCCACGGCACTCCCCGGACTGGGCTGGGTGCCGATCGCGCCCGCTTTCGGGTACGGGGCGCCGCAGTAGCGCACGCCCGCGCTGTTGGAGTTCAGGCCGGGAACGCCGTTCGGGTCGCCGTTGTAGGTGTTGTTCAGATCCTGGGCATAACCCTTCCAGCTCACCTTCGCGGCATCGAGCTGGTTGAACAGCGTCTTCACGCTCGACGGGTACACGCAGCCGTTCTTGCCCGCCGGCGCGTTTGGACCCGCGGCCGACCGCAGCTGACCGTAATTGGGGTTCGTTCGCAACGATCCGGAGGTCTCGACGCGGCCCGCGATCTTCGCGTAGTACGGGCAGTCGCTCTGGATGTCAGAGAGTGTGGCCTGGCCGCTGACCAACGAGATGTAGTTGTCCTGGCTGAAGTGCCCCGTGCCGTAGTAGTTCTTCAGCAGCACCCCCTGTGACGGCAACGTCCGCCACAGGTACGTGTTGTTATTCAGTCCGGTGAACGTCGCGTCGTAGGACTTGTTCTCCAGGATGATCAGCCAAACGTGCTTGATCTTTCCCGGCTGAATCCCGAGCCCGTCGTTAGCCGCCGGCGCGCGATGGCCGGTCTGCCCGTGATGGCGTGAACCGGAGGCGCTCGCGGTCATCGCCATCGCCAGCACGCCCGACAAACATGCAGCGCTGATCGCGCCGATCGCCACCGTACGGCGTAGCCGACGGGACCTCGCCGCGCCTGGTGGGTCGTCCCGCCGTCCTCGCATTCTCCCGAGCGCAGACGTGTTCACCCTGCTCACCGGCGCACTTCCTTTCGGTCAGGCGGGACGGTCTTGCCCGGAGCCTACCCTAGAAACGCCGCTCATGTGAAAGGAATGTGAAAGCCGCGGCAGCCCATAAAACGGTGCTTTATTGATGTCTCCCCATGCGCTCGATGTCGACCGCTGCGATCCGACACGCCTGCGGTTGCCGCGCGCGCAGGACGGGGCGCCAGAGCTGTCCGGTCAGGGAGAGGTCGTGGGTTTGAGGAACAAGCTGGTGACCACCTCGGGCTCCGCGACGAGCAGCGCATTCAGCGCAGTGACGAGGCGGCCGATTGTCGCGGGATCGCCGCGCGGGAATTGACGGTCGGTCGTAAAGATGAGACGGGCAGCGGGTAGCGCACGGGCGAGCGCGTCCGTCTCGATGCGCCGGAAGTCCTGAACGTTCTCTTTCACGAGCACCCGGTCGGCGGCAAGGGCCCACGCCCACACCTCCTCGTCCGGCTCCCTTCCAAGCCTCCGGTACTCCGGATCGTGCACAGAAGCCACATCGCGGCCTCGCGCGCGCAGCTGTTCGGCGATCGTCGGTGCGTACATCTCATCGAGCAGCAGCCTCATCCGAGCAGGCGCCGCTCATTCTCGAGCGCGCGCTCGAGCTGCTCGGCCTCCTGCTCGTTGGCGGCTATGAACCGGTCGACCTCGTCCGGGTACTCGCCGTAGTAGCTCACGGCGATCCGAATCTTCTCGACCGGCACGCCGATCCGCTCGGCCAGCGCCCGAACCAGCTCCTCGCCACGCTCCGGCGCGCTCCGCGCCGCGCGATCACCTCCCACACGTCCGGTCCCCCGATCACGACCGGGCGGCGTCCCGCCGGCCCATCTCGAAAGATGATCCCGGGATGGCGGTCCAGCCTCATACCTTCGCCGATGTAGCGCTGAGCGAGACGCACGATCGGCTCGCCACTCTGAGCACTGCGCTCGCGCAGCGCGTTCAGCGTCTCGGACTCAATTCGGATCGCTTCGCTACTCATGTAGCGAAGTGTGGACACCGCCCTGCCGCGGTGGCGGAGACGTGTCCACCTCATACGTCCACATTGCGGCACGCTCCCGCGGAAACGTGACGGTGAAACAACCAAAGGCCGCGCTTAGCAGGCGTTTCGTTAAGCCGAAGCCGTCGCCCGTGCCAAGGGCAAGAGCCTGAACGAGACCGTCGAGCAGGCACTCATCGAAGCCGTCGAACGCCGCCGGCAGGATCCTCAGCTTCGTAAGCGACTGACGCGCATTATCGAGCACGACCGCGAGCTGCTCGAACGACTCGCGAAGTGGTGGTCTTGGTTACGGCCGCCAGTGGCGGGTCCGAGCGCCCCAGTGATCGCGACCGCAAGGCCGGCCAGGACGATGAGGGCGGGCGCGCCGGGAGTGTGGGCCGGTGGTAGGCCGACGGTGGCGACCCCCGTGACGGCGGCCGGAGTGGAGGTGCCATGGTGGCGCCTGCTCTCGGGGCGAGGTCGGTTGCCTTGATCATCTTCACTCCTCGTCGTCTCGGCGTGGATGGCTCCGCGTTCTGGCGGACACCCGGGGTTCAGGACTCCAGATAGCGAAGGACGGCGAGCACCCGTCGGTGGTTTGTGTCTGATGGGGGCAAACCGAGCTTGCTGAAGATGTTGGCGATGTTCTTTTCGACCGCCCGCTCCGAGATCACGAGCGTGCTGGCGATGGCGCCGTTTGTCCTGCCTTCGGCCATCAGAGCGAGGACGTCGTGCTCTCTGGGGGTGAGCGTGTCGAGGTCGTCGGTGCGCCGGGTGGCCCTTAGGACTTGCGTGACGACCTCGGGGTCGAGGGCGGTGCCGCCGGCTGCCACCCGGCTCAGCGCGTCGGCGAACTCGCCGACATCGCCGACGCGGTCCTTGAGCAGGTATCCGATGCCGGCGGCACCGCGGCTGGATGCCGCTCCAAGGAGCTCGGCGGCATGGCGGGTCTCGATGTACTGGGAGAAGACCAGCACTCCGGTGCCGGGGTGCTCGCGGCGGATGGCGATTGCCGCCCGGATACCCTCGTCGGTGTAGTCGGGCGGCATTCGCACGTCCACGACGGCAGCATCCGGCTCGTGCTCGTCCACGGCCGCTCGTAGAGCCTCGGCATCGCCCACGGCGGCCACCGTCTCGTGTCCCCGGTCGGCCAATATCTCGACCAGCCCCGCCCGGATGACGGCGGAGTCTTCGGCGATGACGATGCGCATTCGAGGCTCCTCCTATCGCGTCAGACGTGAGATGGCAGTTCGACGGTGACCACCGTCGGGCCACCGGCCGGACTCTTGACGTGCAGCGTGCCATCAACGGTCTTGACGCGCTCCGCAAGGCCGGCCAGGCCTCCGCCCGGCTCGAGCCGGGCGCCGCCCGTGCCGTCGTCGCTGACTCGCATCGTCACGAGACCGGGTTGGTGGAGCACCTCCAACTTGGCGCGCTGGGCACCGCTGTGCTTCGCCGCGTTCGTGAGCAGCTCCGCGGCGCAGAAGTAGGCGATCGTCTCGATGGCCTGGGATGGGCGCTCGGGCAGGTCGACGACCAGTTCGACCGGCAGGTCACTGCGTGCCGCGAGGCCTTCGAGGGCGGCATCGAGGCCTTCGCCCAGGGCCGGTGGATGGATCCCCCGGGCCAGGTCACGCAGTTCGGTGATCGCCTCCATCGCGCCGCGGTGGGCGGCGTCGACCAGCTCCAGGGCCCGGTCGAGCTCGGCGCCCTCGAGCGTGGCAGCCGAGCCGCTCAGACACTCACGGGCGAGCCCCAGCTTCATCACGACAGCGACCATCTGGGCCTGGGCCCCGTCGTGCAGATCCTGCTCGATGCGGCGCAACCGGGCTGCCGCGTCGTCCACCACGAGAGCCCTGGATCGCTGCAGCTCGCGGACGCGCTCGACGTTCTTCGGGGCATCCCGCAACAGGTTCCAGCGCGGGACCAGGTAGGCGAGCGAGCCGTTCAGAGCAGCCGCCACGAAGAAAAGCGCCCCCCACCAGTGACCGAACGCCAGGAGCAACACCGCCGCTATTACGAAACACACCGCGGCGACCCATCGGCTGACCGCCACGCCCTTCACATGACGCGCCCCGAACGCCGTGAAGGTACCCCTGGCAGCCGATGGACCCGCGTCGGTCATATCCACACCTACGCCGAGAGCTTGGCCGTCTTCGGGGGATCCCGCAGCAGGTTCCAGCGCGGGACCAGGTAGGCGAGCGAGCCGTTCACCCCGGCCGCCACGAAGAAAACCAGCCCCCACCAGTGACCGAAGACCAGCAGCAACACCCCCGCGACCACGAAGCAGACCGCGGCGACCCA
>DATJRS010000238.1:0-3751 GCA_035504535.1 Solirubrobacteraceae bacterium
CGGCGGCGATCGTGGCGATCGCCGGTTGGGTCGGCTGGGGGTCGTCGGCCGGCGGCTGGTGTCACCCGGTGGCGGCTGGGAGCGTTTTGAGTTTGTGGAAGGCAGCGGCAAGCTCGGGCGCCCATGGCCAGTCGTGCTGCAGTCGCAGCTGTCCGCGGCGGCCGTGGAACGCGAGCCGGGCGGCGACATGCATCAGTCGATAGCGAAGTCTCTTGGGCTCGGCCTTGGCGAGCTCACCGTCGAGCAGCAGCGTCTGCGTCCAGACGATCAGGTCGTGCGCGAGCATCACGATCTCGATCCACACCTCGTTCATCGCGAACGCCTTGAACGGGAGTTTGGACAGGCCGGTGTCTTTGTCGTCTCGGATGCGGTCCTCGACGCGGGCGCGCTGGCGGTGACGGCGTTCCAGGATGGCGATGTCAGGGTCGGTTTGGTCGGTCAGGATCGCTTGGAAGCGGTAGCCGTCGTGATCGGTGAAGGAGAACTGCGCGCCCGGGTGCGGGCGCTCGCGGCGCACGATCACCCGTGACCCCGCCGGCCAGCTCGAGAGGTCGATCCGGTCGGTGATCTCCACGACCTGCCCGTTGGGTCGTTCGCTGTCGTCCTGATCCAACGCCGCTGTCCACGCATCCTCCGGGGTCTGAAGGATCGCAGCGCGGACCGCTTCTGAGAGTTCGTAGCCAAACGAGAACCGCAGCCCGGCACGACGGCAGTGATCGGCAGTCCCGTGCGTCGCGCCGGCCCGATCGGCGCGGATCAGGATCTCCAAGCCCTCGAGCTGCGCCTCGGGGATCTGCGCGAGGGACCGGTCGATCACCGTGACGTGATCAGCGGCGGTGTTGGACCCGGCGTTCCCCGGCCGCAACAGGATCGCCAACGCTTCGCGCGTCTGGTCGGTGTACGCGGCGAGCGGGTGGAACCCGTACCCGCGCTTATAGGTTCCCGCTGCGTTCTCCTTGTCGGAGTGGCTGGTGATCAACGTCGCGTCGAGATCGATCGTCAACCGCTGCGGCGCGCCATGCACCTCCCAGAACCGCTCACGCGCGATCGCGTGCGCGCCACGGACCGCGTCCAACATGCTCGGCACCGCCGCGATCTTCTCGATCATCCGGAACGCCGTCGCATCTGAGGCGACCGACCCGAACAGCGCCTGTTGTTCGCGGACCACCGCCAGGTCAGAGACGCACTCGCCGCCGTCGGCGAGCATCACCGCGAGATCACGAATCACCCGACCTGGGTCATGGCCACGCCGCCGCTGCTTAAGTCCCGCCAGCCGACCCGAGAGCGCACGCGTGAGCCCGACCTTGTCGGCAACCTGCCCCAACAGCGCAGTCCCGACATGTGACGGTGGCCATGAAAACCTCCCCGTAGGCGGCCACTGAATCTCCCCGCTGGTGGCCACGGTTTCTCCCCATGAGTGGCCACTTGTTCTCCCCGCGGTTCTGTCCTTTGGCGTCGGTACTTGGGCGCGCGTTCTGTTTAGCGCGTTGCCTGAGGAGGGCGTCGGTGAAGAAACCGGAGGAAGCGATGGAGATCCTTGAGGCGTATGACTTGACGGGGTCGCTGCGGGGTGCGGCGGCGCTGGCGGGTTGTGATCACAAGACGGTGGCGCGGCTGGTCGCGGCGCGGGAGGCGGCTGGTGGTGGGCTGCCGGGGCGGGTGGCGCGGCCCGCGTTGGTGATGGTCGAGCCGTTCGCGGGCAAGGTGGCGGAGCTGGTTGAGCACTCTCACGCGCACATCCGGGCCGATAAGGCCCACGGGGTGCTGGTCGCGATGGGGTATGACGGGTCGTATCGCACGACGCGGCGGGCGGTCGCGGAGGCCAAGCGGCGGTGGCGGCAGAAGCACGGGCGGCGGACGCGGCCGTGGATCCCGCAGCCGGGGAAGTGGTTGCAGTGGGACTATGGGGACGGGCCCGAGGTTCAGGGCGTGCGGGCGGTGTTGTTTTGCGCGTGGCTGGCGTGGTCGCGGTTTCGGGTGGTGGTGCCGTTGCGCGATAAGACGATGGCGTCGGTGGTGATCGGGCTTGACCGCACGCTGCGGTTGCTGGATGGGTGTCCTACCTACGCGCTCACTGATAACGAGAAGACGGTGACGGTCGAGCACGTGTGCGGGATCGCGGTGCGCAACCCGACGATGGTTGAGGTCTCGCGCCATTACGGGCTGACGGTCGCGACGTGCGAGCCGGCGGACCCCCAATCGAAGGGTGGCAGCGAGGCGACGGTCAAGCTCGCGAAGGCGGATCTGGTGCCGACCGATCACAACTTGCGCGATCAGTACGTGGACTGGCAGGCGCTGGAGGCAGCGTGCCTGGAGTTCATGGCCGATGTCAATACGCGCCCGCACCGGGCCACTCGCCAGCCGCCGGTGGTGCTGCTGGCCGAGGAGCACGAGCATCTTCATCGCGTGCCGAAGCTGCCGCACACGCTGTGTTTTGGGCAGACCCGCAAGGTCGACCGCCAGGCGACGGTATCGGTCGGTGATGCGATCTACTCGGTGCCGCACCAGTTGATCGGCGAGCGGGTGTGGGTTCGCGCGGAGGGCGAGGAGCTCATGGTCGTGCACGTCGACGAGGTGCAAGGGCCGCGGGAGGTTGCCCGGCATGCGCTGACGACGCCGGGACGCCCGAGCATCAACGACGAGCACTACCCGCCCCGGCCGGCGGGGCCGCTCGAGAAAAAGCCACGCGCCCGCTCAGACCAGGAGCGGGAGTTCCTCCAGATCGGCCAGGGCGCTCAGCGGTGGCTGAAGCGGGCCGCCGCGGAGGGCACCCAGCGGATCCGGCGCAAGATGGCAGAAGCGGTCGATTTGGCCAAGCTCCACGGTGCCGGGCCCGTCAATGAGGCGCTGGAGCGGTGCGCCAGCTACGGCCGGTTTGCCGACGGGGACCTGGCCAGCGTCCTGGCTCACCAGCAGCAGGCCGCGACCGTGATCCCGATGCCCAGACGGGCCTCCGAGGAACGCTCGCTGCAGGCCTCGACCCGCAGCTGGGAGGGATTCGGACGATGACGATCTACTACCACCAGATCGGGGCGCTGATCGACCCCGAGATGTCCGACCCCCTCAAGGATGGCGGGCGGCTCCAGGACGTGTCGCTGATCCTCGTTGATCAGCCCGGCGGCAGGCTCAAGCCGGTCGGGATCACGCTTTTGGCCTGCCAAGCGCGCGAGCTCGCGTTCTGTCTGCTCGAGCTCGCCAAGCAGGCCGACCGGGCAAGGACACATCCATGACCGTCAAGCCACCCGCCCCACCGCCCCTGCCCGACGAGCTCGACCGGCTGCTGCGGCGACTCAGACTCCCATACGTCCGCCACGCGGCACCGGAGGTCATCGCCAACGCGACCGCGCAACGCTGGGAACACGCCGAAGTCCTCAGAGTGTTGCTTGCCGAGGAGGCCGCCGGTCGCGATCAGGCGACGATCCGGATGCGCCGCCGCGCCTCCGGGCTGCCTGCCGGCAAGACCTTCGACGCCTGGGAACCCGACCGCTCAGCAATCCCGGCCAAGGCCCAGCGCGCGCTCCGAACCCTGGAATGGATCGACCGGGCAGAAGTGCTTTGCGTATGTGGCCCAAGCGGGACCGGCAAGAGCCACTTCGTCGAAGCGCTCGGGCACCTCGCGATCGACAACGGCAAGACCGTCGCCTGGCACACCCTCGAAACGCTCGCGCAGCTCCTCCGCCGTCACCGCGCCGACGACAGCATCAACAAGGCAATCGGCAAGCTGATCCGCGCCGACCTCGTCGTGATCGAT
>DATJRS010000239.1:0-146809 GCA_035504535.1 Solirubrobacteraceae bacterium
TGGCCCGCAACAGCGAAGGTGCCGCCGGCCTCCCGGACGCGAGCGATCAGCGAAGACAGCTCGGCCTCGGACAGCGACCCATAAACCCCGCGGCCGTCCTTGACGAACGTGTCGACGAGCGCGCCGGCGATCCCGGTCCGCCCGACCACGGCGGGCAGCAGGGCGGGAGGGAGGGCCGGCGGATCGAGTGCGCCGGCGTCGGCGTAGGCGCAGGCGATCACCGACACGCCAGGTGCCACGGCCTCTGCCACCGCGATCATCAGCGCCACCGCGGCGTCGAGCTCGCGGACGCCCAGGAGCCCGACCTTGACGAAAGACGCCCCGGACAGTGAGGCCCCGCGCGCCGCCAGTGCCGCGGTATGCGGCCGGCCCGGGTCATCGCCGAGCGCCACGCTCACCGCGGCGGCGTCGCCCACGGCCTCGACCACCTCTGACAGGACGCGGGGCGACGGCGCGCCGAGCGCGCCTTCGCGCGGATCCTTGACGTCGATGATGTCCGCGCCACCCGCCAACGCGGCCCGCGCTTCCTCGGCGGAGACGACGCTGACCAGCAGCTGGGTCATGCCGCGGCCGCTCCCGACGAGCCGTCCCGCGCAACGAACGCACCGCGCCGGTCGAAATCGACCACCCGGACGTCGGTGCCGTCGCCCGTCGCGGTGCCCAGGCGGTCGGCTACCTCGGCGGCGCGCTCGGGCGACTCGACGATCCCGTACACGGTGGGACCCCACGAACTCTGGCCCACCGCACCGAGCCCCAACGACAGCAGCGACTCGACCAACGGAGCCGCCCGAGGATGGAACGTTCCGCCCTGCTGGGGCGCGAACATCGCCCCGATCTCGCACTGGATCTGGTGGAGCGCGACACCGAACTCGTCGAGGTCGCTTGCGAGCAGCCCCGGGAGGAGATCCGTCAGGAGCAGCCGCGACACGCCTGGCTCGATGGCGGACCGGTCGTGCTCAAGGCCAGCGAAAAATCTCTCCTCAGCCGTACCCGAGAGGCCCTCGGCCCCCAGCGGCAGCGCGAGCACGCAGCGCCACGAAGTCGGCATGGGGTGGCGCGCCACGAGCGGGCTGATCGTGTCACCCTCACGCACGCCCGCCTCGACCACCAGGCCGGGGGCGGCGAACGTCCAGGAGCCGACGCTCGAGCGCGACCCGCGGCCAACCGCCGCAGCCAGGCGCTCAGGCCCGGCCGAGATCCCGGCCAGCTCGGCCACCCCGCGGCCGACGGCGAGCCCGAGCTTGGTCCCCGACCCGAGGCCGGCGTGGGTCGGGATCGCCTCGTAGACGTTCACCTCGACGCCGGCGTCAAAAGCGAACGCCGCCCGGGCCCGCCGCGCGAACTCCGCCGCGCGCTGCGCCTGTGGCCCCGAACCGACCACCTCCCCGTCCGAGCGCAGCCGGAGCCCGACGACCACCCGGGGATATTCGATCCCCACGCCAAACCCGCCGTATCGGCGCGCGCCGATCCCGGCCGGGTCGAGCATGCCGAAGTGAAGCCGGGCCGGTGCGGTGACGACAACCTCGGTCACGTTCGCTCGGCGACGTAGCCCCGCACGTAATCCATCGCGGCACGCTCGCATGGTCCGGCGGTCTTGTCCACCAGCTCCTGAAGCCGCGCCAGCTCGGCCAGGACATGCTCGGCCCCCAGCCACCGCAGGCGCGAGGCGAGGATCGACGCCTCGACGGCCGCGTGACGGGCGCGGCACAGGCCGAGCGGCTGTCGAGTGCCGGTACCGGTGGCGACGACCCGGGCGCGTACCCGAGAGCGCTCTACGGAGTCCGGCGCGATCTCGGTCACGACCACCTCGCGCCAGGAATACGCCTCCTCGATCACCGAGCCGGCGATCACGCTCGCCGGGCACATCGGCGGCTGGGGATGGCCCAGCGCGGCCTGGACGAACAGGAGCACGTCGTCGGTTAGATGCACGACCGCCTCGCCGCGAAAGCGCAGGTTCTTCAGGGTCCGCGTGCCATCGAACGGCCAGAAGACGAGCTCCTCCTCGCCCCACCGGACCCCCATGGCCGCGCAGTTGACCACCCCGTCACTCCCGGTGGTGGTCACGACGGTCTCGATCAGCGGCGTCCGCTCACTGGTGCTCGTCGACAAGGCTGAAGAACTCCTGGCGCGTGCGCGCGTCGACTCGGAGCAGGCCCCGCACCGCCGACGTGACGGTCTTCGCGCCCGGCTTGCGGACGCCCCGGATCGTCATGCACATGTGCTCGGCGCACAGCACCACGCCCACGCCGCGCGGAGAGAGCTCTTGTTCGAGCCAGTCGGCGATCTGCACGGTCATGCGCTCCTGAAGCTGGAGGTCCCGGGAGAACGCCTCGACCACGCGGGCGAGCTTCGAGATGCCGATGATGCACTCGTCCGGCAGGTACGCGACGTGCGCCACGCCGTGGAAGGGCAGCAGGTGATGCATGCACAGCGACTGAAACGGGATGTCGCGGACGAGCACCAGCTCGTCGTAGCCCTCGTTGCGGAACAGGGTCGCGTCGAACTCGGCCGGCGTCAGCAGCTCGGCGAACGAGGCGGCGACACGGCGCGGCGTCTCGAGCAGGCCCGGGTAGTCGAGATCCGCTCCGAGCGCGCGGAGCAGGTCGAGCGCGGCTTTTTCCGCGGCGGGGACGTCGAGCTTGGAGGAGTCGACGACCCGCGCCGGGGTGTCAGGAAGCGCGCCCTGGAGGTCGCGGCGGACGACGTTCATGATTCCAGCGTAACGCTCAGACGGTGCGCAAGCTCGACGAGCATCCGCACGCCGTATCCGGAGGCGCCGGGGCCGAACGCGTCGCCGCGATCCTCGTCGAGCAGCGCCGGGCCGAGCATGTCGACATGCGCCCACGGCCCCTCGCCAGCGAACTGGGCGAGGAAGGTCGCGGCGACGATCGGGAAGCCGAAGCTCTTCCCCGCGGTGTTGCGCAGGTCCGCGACGGTCGAGTCGATCAGCGGCCGATACCGGTCGTGCAGCGGCCACGGCCAGGCAAGGTCGCCGCTCGCGTTGCCGGCCTCCACGACGGCGTCGCGCCACGCCTCGTCGCCTCCGAAGACGCCGGCGTACACGTCGCCCATGCCGGCGCGCATCGCACCGGTGAGCGTGGCCAGGTCGACGATGTGCGTCGCCCCGTCGCGGCGGGCGTACCAGAGCGCGTCGGCCAGGATCAGGCGCCCCTCGGCGTCGGGGTTGTTCACCTCGACCGTGAGGCCGGCGGCCGTCGTGATGACGTCGGTGGGGCGGATCGCCGAGCCGCTCAGCATGTTCTCGCACGCGGGCACTACGCCGGTGACAGACAGCGGGAGCTCGAGTTCAGCGATCGCACCGAGCGCCGCGATGACCGCGGCGCCGCCGGCCATGTCCGCCTTCTGGCGGACGATGTCGGGTTGGGGCTTGAGGAAGTAACCGCCGGTATCGAAGGTAACGGCCTTGCCGACGAGCGCTAGTCGCGGCGTGTCCGGCGCATGTCCCGGGGTGTGACGAAGGACGATGAGCCGCGGCGGGATTGGGCTGCTGCCACCCACAGCGGCGAGTGCACCCAGTCCAAGCTCGCCTCCCGGGTAGATAATCTCACTACCCAGGTGGGCAATCTTTACTGCCCGATCGGATAGTTCAGACGGTGACATCAAGTTAGGGGGCGCGTCGACGAGTTCCCGCGCCGCGTTCGTCCAGTGGGCGATCACAGCCGCGCGGTTGGCCACGGACGCAAGGCCCTCGCCGGCGCCGCAGATCACGAAGCGCTCGACGCCTGGAGTGGGCGGCGAGCTTTGCCAGCGGCGGCCGTCGTAGCCGCCGATGACGGCTCCCTCACTCAGCGCGCGCACCTGCTCCTCGACCGCCACCGGCAGCGTTGGATCCAGCGACCACGCGACAATTCCGCCCTCGCGGCAGGCGCGTACGGCCCGTGCAGCCGCCGTGCGCAGTCCCTCCACGCTGGGGTCGAGCGCGATCACCGCGAGTGCCGCACCCGGGTCGCGGTAGACGATCGCGACCGGGTCGGCGTGGGCTTGCGCGCCCGCCGGCGCGCCGAGTTCGGACGCTTGCCAGCCCACGGCGACGGCGACGAGATCGGCGCTGACCGAGTCACAATCGGCCGGGGTTACCTCGATGTTCATCGTCTGACAGCGATTTCTGGCACTTGCACTCTTCCGCTAAGATGGCCCCGGACGTTGAACTCTAAAGAGGGAGAGCCCATGACTTGGAGCAAGCCGAAGTTTGAGTTCATCGAGATGTGCTCGGAGGTCACTTCCTACCTCTACCACAGGTAGGACCGGAAGCTGGCGTGGCCTCGCACGGGATGCGGGGCTACGCAAGGCTTCCTCCGCCGCGTGCGCGTTCGAATTCTCGGCTCGGCCGCCGGCGGCGGGTTTCCGCAATGGAACTGTCGTTGCCCGACGTGTGAGGCAGCCCGCGGGGGCAGGCGGGCGCGCCCGCGGACGCAGTCCTCGCTGGCGATTCGCGGTGGCGAGGGGCCGTGGTTTCTGGTCAACGCGTCGCCCGACCTGCGCCAGCAGATCGAGGGGATAGAGCTTGGGCGGGCCGAAGGTCTGCGGGCTGCGCCGATCGCGGGCGTCCTGCTCACCGACGCCGAGATCGATCACACGGCCGGGCTGCTGCTCCTGCGCGAGTCGGCGACACCGGTACGCGTCTACGGCGACGCCGGGGTGCAGCGCGCGCTCACGCAGGGTTACCCCGTGCTGCCGATTCTCGAGCGTTACTCCGGTGCGCAGTGGCGAGCGCTCGAGGTGGGGCGGGCGACTACGCTGGAAGGATCGAGTCTCAGCGTGGAGCCGTTCGACGTGGGTGGTGACGCGCCGCGCTACCTCGATGGATCGGGGGTCGAGTTGACCGCGAGCGGCTTTGTCTTCAGCGACCCCGCGAGCGGCGGTGTAGTCACCTATGCCCCGGGTCTGGCGCGCCTGGACGAAGAGGTGCTGGCTCGGTTTGCCGCCAGCGATCTGGTGCTGGTGGATGGCACCTTCTGGAGCGACGACGAGCTCGCCCAGCTCGGTATCTCGGACCGCAGCGCGCGCGACATGGGTCACCTGCCGCTGTCGGGGCCCGGAGGGACGCTCGAGGCGCTGGCGCGACTCGAGCGACCGCGCAAGGCGCTGGTGCACATCAACAACACCAACCCGATCCTGCTCGAGGACTCACCTGAGCGTGAACAGGTCACCCGAGCGGGTGTTGAGGTGGCATACGATGGACTCGAGGTCGAACTGTGAGTGACGAGTTCATCAGCGAGCTGCGCGCCCAGGGCACGCGTTACCACAACCTGCACCCCTTCCACGTGAGGATGGACGCGGGCGAGCTGACTCGCGACGAGCTGCGCCGCTGGGTCGCGAACCGGTTCTATTACCAGAAGTGCATTCCGCTCAAGGACGCGGCGATCATGTCCAACTGCCCGGAGGTGGAGGTGCGCCGCAACTGGATCCAGCGGATCATCGATCACGACGGCACGGTCGAGGGAGGGGGCGGGATCGAGTCGTGGCTGCGACTGGGCGAGGCGCTCGGGGTGTCCCGGGCGGAACTGCAATCTGAGCGCGGCGTCATCCCGGGGGTCCGTTACGCCGTCGACGCCTACGTCAACTTCGCGCGCCAACGGCCGTGGATCGAGGCCGTCGCCTCGTCACTGACCGAGCTGTTCGGGCCAGCCGCGATCCGGGTGCGGCTCGAGGCACTCGAGCGTCACTATGCGTGGATCGATCCGGCGGGGCTCGAGTACTTCCGGACCCGGCTGGTCAAGGCGCCGCGCGACGCGGACTACGCGCTCGAGCTCGTGGTGGCGCGCTGCCGAACACCCGAGCAGCAGGACGCGGCGGTGTCGGCTTTGAGATTTAAGACGGAGGTGCTCTGGGCCCAGCTGGACGCCATCGAGCGGGGCGACACGCAGGGGCGGGCGGGATCGGAGTCATGACCCGCCCGCGGCTTGTCACCGGCGCGCGACTGCGCTACGACGAGGTCCGCGAGGAGCACCTGCTGCTCGTGCCCGAGGGTGCCGTGCGGCTCAATCCGACCGCGGCCGAGGTGCTCGAGCTGTGCGACGGGGAGCGGTCGATCGACGACATCGTCGGCGTCTTGAGCGCGCGATACGAGGGGGCGGATATCGGCGATGACGTCCGCGAACTGGTCGATGGGATGGCCGAGAGAGGGCTGCTGGTCGATGCCGGCGCCTAGACCGTTCACCCTGATCGCCGAGCTCTCCTACCAGTGCCCGCTGCACTGCCCGTACTGCTCCAACCCGGTGGACATTGACGACGCGAAGTACCGGCGCGAGCTCGAGACCGAGGATTGGCTGCGCACCTTCCGGCAGGCGCGCGAGCTCGGCGTCATCCAGCTGGCGCTCACCGGCGGGGAGCCGATGCTCCGCCGCGATCTGGTGCAGCTGTGCGCGGGCGCGCGCGAGGCTGGCCTGTACTCGTCGCTGATCACCGCCGCGACGCTCTTCACGCGCGAGCGCGCCCAGGCTCTGAAGGCGGCGGGGCTCGACCACGTGCAGGTCTCGATCCAGAGTCCGATCCAGGAGGAGAACGATCGCATCGCCGGCAACCGGTCGTTCGAGAAGAAGATCGCCGCCGCTCACCTGGCCCGGGAGTTCGACTTTCCGCTGACCATCAACTGCGTACTGCACCGGCAGAACCTCGACCACATCGAGGAGTTGCTCGAGCTGACGCTCGAGCTCGGGGCTCAGCGACTCGAGCTGGCCAACACGCAGTACTACGGCTGGGCCGTGCTCAACCAGCAGGCGCTCATGCCGACATGGGACCAGCTTCAGCGCGGGGAGGAGGCCGTCAAGCGCTTCCGTGACCGTGTCGGCCCGGCCGTCGATGTCCTGTGGGTGCTCCCCGATTACTACGAGGATCTGCCCAAGTCGTGCATGGGAGGCTGGGGCCGGACGGCGCTGGTGGTCGCTCCGAACGGTGACGTGTTGCCCTGCCAGGCCGCGTCGACGATCCCGGGGCTCGAGTTCGCCAATGTGCGCGACCACGCGCTCGACTGGATCTGGGACGAGTCGGACGCGTTCACGCGCTTCCGTGGCACGGAGTGGATGCAGGAACCGTGCCGCTCATGTCCGCTCGGCCGCCAGGAGGAGGATTGGGGCGGGTGTCGCTGCCAGGCGCTTCGGCTCACCGGGGATGCGACCGCCGCCGATCCGGTGTGTCAGTTCTCGCCGAGCCACCGGGCGCTCCTCGCCGCGCGCGAGTCGGCGCAAACGGAGACGTTCGTCTATCGCACGATGAAGCGGCCGGCGAAGGCACGACTGCCACACTAGTTCTGATGGTGCAAGACCCGTACATCCCCGCCGGTGCAGGCGGTCTCAGCGTCCCCCTCGCCGACCGCGCCGAGCTCATGATGTTCCCGAGGCTCGCTTCGTACTCGCAGATCGTCGCGAAGCTCCAATGGGACGCGATGGCCATCGACCTCGCGCCCGATGCCCGTGCGTGGCCCGAGCTCCCGGACGAGCGCCGCCGCCGGCTGACCACACTGCTCGCCGGCTTTCGCGTGGCCGAGGACGCGGTCGCCCAGCACCTCACACCATTCGCCGACCGGGCTGAGCACGAGGACACGATGGTGATGTGGCTGTTCTTCTTGCAGCGCCGTGACGAGGACCGCCACGCGCAGCTGTTCGACCGGATCGCGGCCGAGGTGCTGCGCCTGCCGGGAGACACGCCCGCGGAGCGGCGCGAGGCGGCGCGAGCGCTCGTGCCCGAAGGGTTTCTCGAGTTGTTCGAGGTCCGGCTCCCCGCGCTCGCGGCCGAGCTGTCGGCCGGCCGGGCGGAGGTTCTAGACGGGGTCGGCCTCTACCACATGGTGCTCGAGGGGGTGGTCTTCGGCGCCGGCCAGCGTGCGCTGCTCGAGGAACTGGCTGACGGCGCGTTGCCGGGGATCCTCGAGGGCGTGGGGCGCGTCGAACGCGATGAGCGCTGGCACGTCGGCTTCGGCCTGCGCTGCCTGACCGTGGGCCAGCGTCCGGACATCCTCACCGAGGTGGTCGAACGTGCCGCGGATGCGGCGGCACTGTGGGGAGACGTGGTGTCGCCGGAGATCCGCGAGGAGAGCGTGGTGCTTTCTCGGCGCCGGCTGGCCATCGCCCGAGGGGTCGAGACGCCCCCTCCCGTAGAGGCGTAGGTCGGCTTTTCGTCCAGCGGGGGTTGTTTTCCAACCGCTGATGGTCTAAAGGGCCGACGCAGCGGGTACCTATCCACGGTCCAGAAGCTACGCCGGTGTAGCTTCGCTATCCACGGGACCGGAGCCAACCCCTCCAATGCGATACCTCACCGACGGTACTCATCTCTACGAAATCGTTGCTCGGCGCACGGTGCAGAACTTCGGGCTCATGCGCGGCGAACTCGCCTACGTGATCATTCGCGACTGCGTCAGCGAGGCCACCGCGACGGTCGACGAGCTGCACCTGGCGGCACTGTCCGAAGTGGCCTGAACGATCGCCGACCCGGGCTCACGCGGCGGCGCGGCGCGCGACGCGCCCAAGCCGCCGCCGGCGGCTCGTGGCCGTGAGCTGCGCGGCGCGGAAGTCAAGCAGTGCAACCGCGTCGGCGGTGCGGACGAACGGGTTGGCCACCACGCGCCCGTCACGCAGCGACCGGGCTGCCACCGGCTCCCCGTCGACGAGCGCGAGGAGAACCTCGCCGTTCAGCGTCCTCGCATTGTCCAGATCGGCGATCCGGCGAACGACGTCATCCTCGTCGTCGTGTGCGACGCGTAGGGCGAGAACTGGTTTCTGTTGCGGTGTCATCGAGACGGTCCTCTCAGGTTCGACTGTCTCGATTTTGCGGCTAAGCCACGGCTCTGTCATCGGGCGAAAGGTGCGAGCTGACGGGGCGAGCACCTTAGCCCGCGCCGGGCGTGCCTTACGGGATGGTCGGCGGCGGCTGCGCCTTAGCCGGTGGCGCTGAATTGTTGCGAGGTGCCGATCACCCGGCCAGCGGAGTTGACCGCCTGCACCTCGAATCGCGTGTAGCCGCGCGCGGCCGGGATCGCGGTCTCGAATCCCGACTTCGGAGCTGAGGCCAGCGTGCTGGTCGTGCCGGAGCTGCTGACCCCGAGCACCCGCCAGCTCGCGAGCTCCGTGGCGCCGTTCCAGCTGGCGTAGACGGTCGTCCGCCCGTTGTTCGTGCGCGCCGCGCCGGCGGGCGGGTAGAGCGGCAGCCCGACCCACGGCTCGACGGTCGCGCGGTAGGTGATGTCGGAACCAGGAAGGCGGGCGTCGAGGAGCATCTGGCCGGATGAGCTGTATTCGGTGAACCAGGGCGCGGATCCCCAGCCGACGAACTCGTTGCCGTTCGCCAGCGGCTCGACGCTACCCATGTAGTCGGCGTCGAAGTTGTTGCCGTGGCTGTAATCGCCGGCGAACGTGGCGGTGTGGTTGCTGAGGTTGAGCTTGAGGACGAGCGCCCGGGAGGGGGCGGTGGGCGAGACGTAGGTGCCGCCGCCCGTGATCTGGCAGCAGTGGTCGTCGAACATGGTCATCAGGAGCCCACCCGACGCGCCCGGATACGTGACCACGTCGTGCTGCCACTCAAAGTTCGCCCCCGAGCCCAGTTTGAAGCTCGAGTGCGGACCGCCGAGGGTCCACTCGATCGCCCCGGTGGCCATGTTCACCTTGTAGATGGCCCAGACGTTGCGCATCGACACCACGAAGGTCCCGTCGCCGGGGAGATTGATCGAGTTGACGTGGTAGGCGTCCCAGGGGAAACCGTTGGTGGGCAATGAGGCGCGGGAGTCACTCAGCGGGATGTGGTCGAGCGCGTCCCAGCTGTAGACGAGCTTGCCGGTGTTCAGGTCGTACTCCTGGACCGCGGAGTCGGTCAGCGCGCCGTTGTAGGCGCCGCCGTAGCGGGACAGGTTCATGGGGATGTCCTTGTTCGCGGTAACCCACGCGTCGTGGCCTCGGATCACGATCTCGTGCAGGGTGAGGACCCATCCGTCGGTCGCCTTTAGCGTGGCGATCGTGCGGTAGTGCTGGTCGACGATCACGTCCTCGCCGCTCTCGGTCGAGCCCGTGCTGGTGATGGTGCCCTGCCACCAGGCGAGGACGGGCTTGCCGTTGTAGACCTGGAGGCTGAGGTTGCCGGCCACGACGTTGGTCGGCACCGGCTTGAACCACACCGGCTGAAGTTGGTTGTCAAGGATCAGCGGCCCGCTCTGGCCCTCCATCGGCGGATAGTTCAGGTCGTAGAAGTTCGTCATGAAGATGTAGCCGGGGGCGAGCTTGCTCGTGTCGGTCGGCGTGTCGGTGCGGATCACGGGCGGCCGGAGGTTCGGGGCCGAGACGTAGCTGTAGGTGTTGTTGGTGACGTAGGAGCCGATCGGCGCCCCGTGGGATCCACCGACCGCGAAGTCGAGCGCGATGAACGCCACGATCACCAGCGCCACGGCGACGGCGATCGGGGCCCGGCGGCTCAAGTGAACCGGCGCCGGCGGCCCCGGTGCAGCCGGGGCGTGCCCGGCGTGAGCCGGGGCCGCGCGGGGCACGAGCGTCAGCGTGAGCACGGCGGCCGCCGCACACAGGCCGGCGCCGATGAAGTAGCCGAGCCGGAAGCCGTCGGTGAGCGACTGGAGCTCGCCGTGGCCGGCGCCGATGAGGTGGCTCGAGAGGGAGGTGGCGAGCGTGATCAGCACCGCGATGCCGAGCCCGCCGCCGACCTGGCGCGAGGTGTTGACCAGCCCGGAGGCCAGGCCCGCCTGCCCCTGCTTGGCGCCCTGGGTGGCCGCGATCGTCGAGGGCACGATCGACATTCCGATCCCGGCCGCCACCAATATCCCCGGGACGACCACGTACACGATCGCGCTGCCGCTGGCGGCGATCTTGGTGAACAGGAGCATGCCCGCAGTCATCATCAGCAGGCCGCCGCTCAGCACCGCGCGCACGCCGAAGCGGCTGACGAGCTTCCCGGCGCTGCGCGCGACGACCATGATCGTCAGCGCCATCGGGAGGAAGCACAGGCCGGCGTGCAGGGGGGAGAGCCCGAGCACCTGCTGCAGGTAGAGCGAGCTCAGGTACCACATCGGGAACAGCGCCGCGCTGAACAGCAGCACGATCATGTTGGCGACCTGGAGCGACTTGGTCAGGTCCTTGAACGGGATCAGCGGTCGCGAGGCGAACCGGATCTCGATCACGCAGAACCCGGCGAGCAGCACGAGCCCGGCGAGGATCGGGCCGAGCGCAAGCCCGGCGCCGGGGCCGCGAAGCCCGGCCTCGACGACGCCGTAGACGAGCACCATCTGACCCAGGGTCAGGGTCACCGCGCCCGCGACGTCGAAGCTCTGGTGTCCGTCCCCGCGGCGGCGGTCCGCGACCACGGCCCAGGCGATGACCGCGGTGGCGATCCCGATCGGCGGATTGATCAGCAGGACCCAGCGCCAGCTGAGCTCCTGGGTGATGATCCCCCCGAACAGCGTCCCGGCGGCGCCGCCGGCGCCGTTCATCGCCGCCCACAGCCCGATCGCGCGGTGGAGCTGCGGGCCAGGGGGGAAGGAGGAGGTGATGATGGCCAGCGAGGAAGCGGCCATGAACGCGCAGCTGAAGCCCTGGACGCCGCGGGCCACGATCAGCATCTGGCGGTTGACCGCCGCGCCGCCGACCAGTGAGGTGATCGAGAACAGGATCAGTGCGGCGACGAACACCCGGCGTTGCCCGAGCTGATCGGCGGCGCGGCCGCCCAGCATGAGGAAGCCGGCGAACGCGATGGCGTACGCGTCCACGACCCATTGCAGGTCGGCCGAGGTGAAACTGAGGCTCGACTGGATCGAGGGCAGGGCGACGTTGACGATGCTCAGATCGAGAATCACCATGAACTGCGCCACGCAGCAGACGGTCAGGATCAAGCCCGACCGGGAGCTGGCCGGGAAGCGGAAGCCGCGCGCGCTGCGCCGGGTCGATTCCGGAGCGTCCTCGACGGGCGGCGGCTCGGCGGTCAGCGCGGCCGGAGCCGCCGTGCCGGCGGCAGCCGTGATGGTGTGGGTGGGCGCGCCGTGGGTGGGCGGGCCATCCCTGTCAGTGTTGTCATCGTCCCGTGGGACAGACGGGATTCCCGATCCCTCCATGAACGAGGGATACCTTAGCGGGGAGGTTGTCGGATGGCCGTCAAAGGGGTAGGCGGTTCCAGAATCCCCGGTTACTGCGGGGAAAAATGCGTTCGCGCCGAATAAAGCGAGTGTCAGTTCGGTGGGTCACCTACCGGAACAAACATACGCCGGGGGTGTCTTGTACCCTGAAGACCCACGCTTTTGGAAGCGAGTATCGGAGCGGTTATGAAACGAATGGTTCTGAGCACGATTGCCCTCGCGCTGGCAGTGGCCGGCTGCGGCGGCGGGGCGACTCCCAAGACCACGTCGACGCCGGCCGCGTCGACGCCGGCGACCACCGCAACGACGTCTCAGACCACGACCACTGATTCTGCCACCAAGCCCAAGAAGACGGCGCACCACAAGGCGGCGCAAAAGCCGAAGCCGGTGACGAGCACCGCGACCACGACGCAGGCACCGCCGGTGACCACTCATTCCACGCCGCCGGTGACGACGACGAGCGCTCCGGCCCCAGTCGTCGTGGCCCCGAGCCCGAGCGGTGGGAGCAGCAGCGGCGGCGGCGGGACCACGAGCACGAGCAGCCAGGGCTACGGCCCGGGTCAGCAGGGCTACTAAGGCTCACCTCGCCCCGCGCGGCAGGGCGTGGGAAGAAAGTCGGACTATTTCCGACTTTCTTCCCGAGCGGTCGTGACCCAGACGGCCGTGTCGGGGGGTACCCGGTGGTCGTGGGTCAGCGGGTCGCTGGCGATCAGTGGCACCGCGCCCCGCGGGATCGGGACCGGGTCATCAGCGGACATGTTCACGATGCAGGCGAAGCCGGGTTCGCGGGTGAAGGCCAGCGCTCCCGCTGGCGCCGGCAGCCAGGTGAGCTCGCCGTCGCCGAGCGCGGGGTGCTCGCGGCGGATCGCCAGCGCCCGGCGATAGAGCTCGAGCGTCGAGCCTTCCTCGGCGTCCTGCGCCGCGACGGTCAACTCGCGCCACGCCGCCGGCTGCGGCAACCATGGTTCGGCGTTCGTATCGCGCGGGCTGAAGCCGAACGGCGCCGCCGTTCCCGACCACGGGATCGGAACTCGGCAGCCGTCGCGGCCGCGCTCGGAGTGGCCTGACAGTTCCCAGCCCGGATCCTGGAGCGCCTCATCGGGCAGGTCCTCCACCTCGGGCAGTCCGAGCTCCTCGCCCTGGTAGATGTAGGCGCCACCCGGAAGCGCGAGCATCAGCAGCGCCGCCGCGCGGGCCCGCCGGAGCCCGAGCGCGGGATCGGCCGGAAGGGCGAGGACGTCGTCGAGTTTGAGCAGCGGCCCGGGGTGGGCGGGGTCAGGTTCCCGGGCGTAGCGCGAGACTTCCCGGACCGTGTCGTGGTTCGACAGCACCCACGTGGGAACCGCGTCGACGGCAGCGTGGCTCCGCAGCGTGGCCTCGATCGACCGGCGCATCGCCTCCGCCTCCCAGGGCGCGAGCAGGAAGTCGAAGTTGAACGCGGCGTGGAGCTCGTCGGCCCGGACGTAGCGGGCCAGCCGCTCGGAATCGTGCACCCAGGCCTCGGCGACGAACACGCGCGGATCCTCGTACTCGTCGGCCAGGGCGCGCCACTCCCGGTAGATCTCGTGGACCTCGTCGCGGTCCCAGTGCGGATGCTCGACCCACGCGCCGGCGACCGGCGGCCACACGATCCCGCCCACGTCGGGCAGGCCCTCCGCCTTAGCCAGGCCGTGGGCAACGTCGATTCGGAAGCCGTCGACCCCGAGCTCGAACCAGAACCGCATGGTCTCCGAGAACTCGTTCCGGACGCGCGGGTTCGTCCAGTCCAGATCGGGCTGTTCGGGTGCGAACAGATGCAGATACCACTGGCCGGGACGGCCATCGCGCTCGGTCACGCGGGTCCACGCGGGTCCGCCGAAATTGCTGCGCCAGTCATTCGGGGGCTCGGCGCCCGCCTGACCGCGTCCGTCGCGGAAGATGAACCAAGCTCGCGCGGGTGAGCCGGGCCCGGCGGACAGCGCTTGCAGAAACCTCGCGTGCTGGTCGGAAAGATGGTTGGGGACGAGGTCCAGAAGGACCCGCAGGCCCAACTCGTGGGACTCCCGGATCAAGGCCTCGGCCTCGGACAGCGTGCCGAAGCTGGGATCGATCGCGCGAAAGTCCGCGACGTCGTAGCCGCCGTCGCGCATCGGCGAGCGGTACCACGGGTTGATCCACAGCGCATCGACGCCGAGGCGCCGCAGATACGGAAGGCGATTGCGCAGACCGGCGATGTCCCCGATGCCATCGCCGTTGCCGTCCGCGAAGCTGCGGATGTAGATCTGGTAGACGATCGCGCTACGCCACCAGCGCAGCGCCTCAGTCACGCGTGCGGCGCCATGTGGTGGATCCGTTGGCCGCCGTGTCGCTCTCGAGCGCCCCGAGCGCGGCGAGCGCCGCTAACTCGGCCCGGAACGCGTGGTACGGGATGAGCCCCAGGTGGGCGAGAGTCGGGTAGCCGACCCGGTCGTAGAGATCCGAGGTGCTCACCGGCTCGTCGGTCAGGCTCTCCATCAGCGTCGAGGCGCGCGACATGCGGCCTACGGTAGCTGGGGATGGTCGGCGGCGCCTGACGGCGGCGCCTTGGCCCGCGGCCGGTTCCTCAGCGATCGGCCGTGGTCGTGGCCTGGGCCGGCTCGAGCGGCAGCGGCGAGGCGGGCTTGAGCTCCTCCAGGCGGAGCAGGGTCATCACCCGGGCCGCGCCGCCCCGGGTGGACAGGCGCACGAGCACGCGCTGGAGCTGGGCGACCTCGCGGGCGACGATGAGAAGCATCGCGTCGGTCTCGCCGGTGACCCAGTCGGCTGAGATCACCTCGGGGATCTCGTGCAGTGCCTGCCGGAAGCGCCGATGGGCGGCCTCGCCGTGGTGTTGAAGGGTCACCGCGACGTAGACCTGGAGCGGGAATCCGGCGGCGGTGGGGTCGAGCCGGGCGACCACGCCACGCACGATGCCGGACTCCTTCAGACGGCGAACCCGGTGCAGCGTGGCGGCCGGGGAAAGGCCGACGAGGCGGGCCAGCTCGACGTTCGGGCGGTCCGCGTCGGTCTGGAGCTCCTCGAGCAGGCTCAGGTCAATCAAATCAAGCGAAACGGCCATCTCACAAAATATTCCATCGTGTTTACGGCGAAATGTCAAATCTAACTGGAGTTCCGGGCCGTTTTGACGATGCTCATTTACGTGAAGTCTCAGAACCGCACCGCGATCATCTGCCTCGCCGCCGCAGCCATCCTGTGGGGGTTGAACGTGCCACTGACCAAGCTCGCGCTCGCGTGGCTTGGACCCGGCTGGGTGACGGTGGCCCGCTTCGCCGTGGCCGCGCCCGTGCTGGCCCTGGTCGGCCGGCGCGGCCTGCGCGAGGCGCTGACCGGGCCAATCGTGGCCTCGGGCGCGATCGGGTTCGGAGCGGTGATCCTCCTCCAGAACGTCGGAATCGAGCACACGAGCGTCAGCCATGCCGCGGTCGTCATCGGCGCGATTCCGGTCCTGGTGGCCCTGATCGGGGCGGGCCTGGGGCAGACCGCCACTCGCCCGCTCACCTGGGCCGGATACGCGGTCGCGCTTGTCGGCATCGCGCTGGTCGCCGGATCGGCCGGCGGTGGAGCGAGCACTCATGGCGATCTGATCGTCCTGGGCTCCGCGGCTCTGTCGGCAGGGTTCATCGTTGTCCAGCCCCGTCTGCTCGCGGGCCGCGATGCCGCAGCGGTCACCGCGGTCCAGTTCGCCGGCGGCGCGCTGGTCGCGGTGCCGATGGCACTGCTGACCGAGGGCCTGCCGCACGGACCGGCAGCTCCGACCTCGGTCGTGGCGCTCGCTGCGCTCGCGCTGGCCGGGACTCCGCTGCCGTTCTGGCTATTTGCTTTCGGCCAGGCGCGGGTTTCGGCCGAGCTGGCCGGTGCCTTCCTGAACCTCGAGCCGGTCGTCGGAGCCGCGACGGGCTGGCTCGCGCTCGGCGAGGCCGCGACCGCTGCGCAGATCGCCGGAGCGCTCGCGGTGCTGGTGGGAATCGCGATGAGCACCGCGCCGGCGCGTCGGGACGGCGAGACACGCGAGCCGGTTGTGGCTCGTGTGCGGCGCTACGCCACGGCTCGCTTACGAATTTCTTAGGCCACTGAGCGTGAGGCCTGGTCCTGGCGCCCGATCTACACGGCACCAGACCAAAGGAGGCCTCGATGACGAGGAAGCAGCGCAATGCGGTGGCGATCGCCACGAGCGTCGTATGCCTGGCCGGCGGCGGCGGAGTGGCGTGGGCCTGCACGGGTCCCGGCGATCCCGGCTGGAACGGCACGACCGGGACAACCAGCACCACAGGCACCACCGGAACGACGGGAACCACGACGGCAGCGAGCACCGGTACGACCACGAGCGCGTCGACCGCGGCGTTGCGCCGTGCGTCCCGTCACCACTCGCGGCGAGACCGCCATTCCAGCCGCGCGTGATGGAGCGGGGAGGGGCCTCTCACCCGAGGGGCCCCTCCTCCGTTCGTCTTACAAACTCCCGACGCCCGTCTCACGCGAAGGGCGGATCGTGCGGCGACAGCGGTGAACCCTCGTCTCGTTTTGCCCTCCCGGCTGGCCCGGGTCTCGTTGCGTGTGCAGCCCGACGAGCGGTTGGCCGAGCTCGTGGGGTGGGGTTCCGAGGCGGCGTTCGAGGCGATCGTCCACCGCTATCGGGCCGGGCTCGTGCGCCATTGCGCCCGGTTGGTGGGCGAGGCGGACGCGGACGAGGCGGTTCAGATCGCGCTCCTGAGGGCGCACCGCGCGCTGTCCCGGGGCGTCTCGGTGCAGAGCCTGGGCGCGTGGCTGCACGCGATCGCACGCAACTCGTCGCTCGAGCTGCTGCGCCACCATCGCCCAGCGGTCGAGTATCGGGAGGACGCCGAACCGGGTTGCACGGTCGCGGTCCCCGCACCCGACGAGCACCGGGAACGGCTGGACGGACTCGTGGCAGCGCTTGCCTCGCTGCCCGAGCGCCAGCGCCAGGCGATCGTCATGCGCGAGCTCGAGGGTCGCAGCTACGAGGAGATCGCGGCGCGGCTAGAGACGAGCAACGGAGCGGTGCGCCAGCTGCTGAACCGGGCCCGGACGTCGATCCGTGAGCGGCTGGGCGCGCTGATCCCGGTCGAGCTCGTGCTGCGCTGGACCGAGGTCGCTGCGGGCACGGGCTCAGCCCGGACGCTGACCCTCGCCGGAAGTGGTGCGCTGGCGGCCAAGATCTCGAGTGCGATCCTGCTCTCGGCGGCGCCGGTGGTGGCGACCGTGCCGACCGTGCCGACCGTTCCGATCTCCGCTGGCGTATCGCACGCGCGTGCCTCTCAGCCCGGCAGGGTCACCCACAGCCGCGGAGCGAGCGTGAGCAGCGTCTCCGGGTCGAGGCCGCCCACGGTCGCCGCGCCCGTACGATCCAGCGCCATTGTGAGCTCGCGCCAGGCCTGCGCCACGGGCGCGACACGCGCCGTCGGGCCCCAGCCGACCGCCGCGCGCAGCTCGTCGGCTCGCGACGCCGCGTCGTCGCGAGTGAGCTCGCCGAACGGGCGGTTCGCACCTCGGATGAACACCTCCTGGTCGAGCACGCGCTTGACGTCCGAACCCGCCCCCCCGGCCTCGGTCACAGCGTCGCCGCCGCAATCGCCGCCTGGCCGTAGCTGATCCCGCCGTCGTTGACCGGCAGCCGCTCGGGCACGAGCACGCGCAGGCCGGCGCCGGCCAGCCCGCTCCAGACGGAGTCGAGCAGCAGGCGGCTCTGGAACACGCCGCCGGACAGAACCACGAGGCCGATGTCATGGGTGTCGGCGAGCCGCACGCAGGCCTCGACGGTTGCGCGCGCGATCGTCCGGTGAAAGCGGCGCGCGATCACGCCCGGAGTCCGGCCGGCCCGGACGTCCGCGGCCACCGCGCGGATCGTCTCACGCGGATCGATCACGAGGGGGGCGCCGGTCAGCTCGATCGGATACGAGCCGCGCTCGCTCGGATCGCAGGCGGCCTCGAGCTCGATCGCCGCCTGCCCCTCATAGTTGACCTCGGTACGGATGCCGGCCAGCGCCGAGACGGCGTCGAACAGGCGCCCCATGCTCGTCGTCCGTGGCGAGGAGAGGCCGGAGCGGGCCAGCTCGGCGATCTGCCGCCAGGCCGCCGGCGGCTCGATTCCACTGGCCACCAGCCAGGAGCACGCCATCCGCCAGGGTTCGCGCACGGCCCGGTCTCCCCCGGGTAGCCGGACGGGCAGCAGATGCCCGACCCGGGTGAAGTCTCGGAGCGTGCCCACCAGGAGCTCGCCGCCCCACACCGTCCCGTCGACGCCGTAGCCCGTCCCGTCGAAGATCGCGCCAAGCGCAGGGCCGGCCTCGCCGTGCTCGGCGAGGCACGCCGCGAGGTGGGCATGGTGGTGCTGGACGCCGACGAGCTCGATCCCGTCGAGGTCGGACGCGTACTTGGTCGACAGATACTCCGGGTGCAGATCGTGGGCGACGACCTCGGGCTCGACCGCGAACAGCCGGGCGAAGTGCTCGATTCCCTCGGTGAAGGACCGCAGCGTCTCGTAGTTCTGTAGATCGCCGATGTGGTGACTCACCCACGCGCGGGTGCCGCGAGCCAGGCAGAACGTGTTCTTGAGCTCGGCGCCGCAGGCGAGTAACGGCAACGGCGTTCCGCCCGGCAGTGGCACGGAGGCGGGGACGTATCCGCGCGAGCGTCGGAGCACCATCGGGCGTCGAGCGGCGCGTACGACAGAGTCGTCGGTACGCGTCTCGATCGGCCGGTCGTGGACGAGGAACAGGTCGGCGATGTCCTTCAGGCGCTCCAGGGCCTCGTCGTCGCGGTAGGCGATCGGCTCGTCGGACACGTTGGCGCTGGTCATCACGAGCGTCTCGCCGACGTCCGCGAGCAGCAGGTGGTGAAGCGGCGAGTAGGGAAGCATCACGCCGAGCTCGGGCGCGCCCGGCGCGACCGACCCGGCGACCGGGGCGCCGGGACGGCGCGGAGCGAGCAGGATCGGCCGGGCCGGGCTGCTGATCAGTTCGCGTCCGCGGTCATCGAGGACGACCAGCGATTCGGCCACGGCCATGGAGGGAGCCATCAGCGCGAATGGTTTGTCCTCACGGTGCTTGCGCGCCCGCAGCGACGACACCGCGCGTTCGTCGTCGGCACGGCAGGCGAGGTGGTACCCGCCGATTCCCTTGACCGCCACGATTGCGCCGTGGCGAAGTGCGGTTACGGCGGCGTCGAGCAACGGGAGCGAGGGCCCGCAGACGGGGCACGCGTTCGGCTGCGCGTGGAAGCGCCGGTCCGACGGATCCTCGTACTCGGCCCGGCATGCCGCGCACATCGTGAACCCGGCCATCGTGGTCGACGGGCGGTCGTAGGGAACCCCGCGCACGATCGTGAAGCGCGGGCCGCAGTTCGTGCAGTTGATGAACGGGTAGCGGAAGCGGCGGTCGACGGGATCGAACAGCTCGCGCAGACAGTCCGGGCAGGTCGCAGTGTCGGGCGCGACGGGGGCGTCGGGGATCTCGCCCCGCGGGCTCTCCCGGATGGTAAAGGTGCGCTGGCCACCGGGTTCGAGCTCCTCCGCCACCACCCGCTCGAGCACGGCCAGCGGGGGCGCATCGGGGCCGAGCCGCGCCAGGAACTCGTCGACCGCGGCGGACACCCCCTCGACCTCGAGCAGCACACCATGTGCGTCGTTGAGCACGTACCCGCCGAGCGAAAGCTCGCCGGCCAGCCGGTAGACGTAAGGGCGGAAGCCGACGCCCTGCACGGTGCCGGTCACGCGCACCCGGGCGCGCCGGGCCACGACATTCATCCCACCAGCTCCACGAGCGCGTGGTAGGCGCTCGCCTGGGCCTCCTGGATGCGCGGGATGTGCTCCGAGCGCGTGATCACGACGTGGTCGGCCAGTGCCTCGCCGGCGACCCGGCCGCCGTCGTAGCCGACCATCGCGATCGACTCCAGACCGCGCCGCCGGGCCTCGGCCAGCGCGTGGATCACATTGCCCGAATTGCCCGAGGTAGACAGCGCAAGCACCACGTCCCCGGCGGCCCCGTAGGCGATCACCTGCCGGGAGAAGATCGCCTCGACGCCGATGTCGTTGGCGATCGCAGTCAGGATCCCCGGGTCCTCGGTCAGGTCGATCGCCGGCCGCCCGGCCGCGTGGAAGTCGGCCACGACGTCCATCGCGTCGGTCGCCGATCCGCCGTTGCCTAGCGCGAGCAGCTTGCCCCCTTCCGCGAAGCTTCTCCGCAGCGCGTCGGCGGCCCCCACCAGCACATCCGCATTGTCGGTCAGGGTCTGCTCGCGGAGCGCCGCAACCTCGGCCGCCTTCATCAGTATCGAGCGTCGGACGTCTTGCAACACGGCTTCGAGATCGTCTTCGCGCTCGTCCAGAAACGGGTACAGGAAGCTCGACGCGCCGGCGTCGTGGACCCGGCGCTCGGTGCGGCCCTCGAGCAGCCCGCGATGCTCGAAGAACACGTGGACCAGCTCCCACAGCACGTGGTAGAGCGTCTCGACCAACTCTTGACGGACGTACGGGTCAGACGTCGGCGGTTCGAACTCCCATTCGGCGCCCACCGGGGCGAACGCGATCGTCAGGCAGCCGCGCTCATGGGCCATCGCGATCGCGTCGTCACAGTCAGCGCCGAAGCCCATTGCGATGTCGTCTGGAGCCGCGAGCAAACCGATCTGGTCGACGAGCGCGATCGCCGGCAGCGCCCGCTTGCCGACGATCACCGGATGTACGAACTCGACGGCGACGTGGCGTGCGTCCGAACGCGCGGCCGGGGTCCGGCCGAATGCGATCAGACGACCACCGCGGGCGAACCGCTCGGCCATCCGGTGACACACCCGCGCCAGCCCGTCGGCCGACGTCTCGAAGAACCGCGCGCTCGACTCCGTCCGCTCGGATAGCAGCGCGGCGACGGTCAAGCAATCGCCTCCTGGTTGGTGCGGGCGGCGGTCCCCATTAGCCACTCGCGCCAGGGCTCGAGGCCCTGGCCGGTGCGCGCGCTCAACACGATCGTCTCGACGTCGGGGTGAACCGCGTCGATGTTGTAGAGCAGCTTCTCGAGGTCGAAGTCGAGGTGGGGGAGAAGGTCGATCTTGTTCACGATCACCAGCTCGCAGGCGCGGAACATCAACGGGTATTTGAGCGGCTTGTCCTCACCCTCGGTGATCGCGGTGACCATCACGCGGGCGTCCTCGCCGATCCGGAACTCGGCCGGGCATACCAGGTTGCCGACGTTCTCGACCAGGAGGAGATCGATTTCGTCAAGCGCGAGTGACGGGATCGCCGAGCGGACCATATTGGCGTCGAGGTGACACTCGCCACCGAACCCCGCGTTGGTGTTGAGCTGGGTGACCGGGATATGCAGGGCCGCGAGGCGGTCGGCGTCCATCGAGCCCTCGACGTCGCCTTCGAGCACGCCCACCCGCACGCCCGGAAGATCGGTGACGACGCGCTCGAGGAGGGTCGTCTTGCCCGCGCCCGGGGCGCTCATGAAGTTGATCACGGTGACGCCGGCGCGGTCGAAGTCGACCCGGTTGGCGCCCGCGATTGTGTTGTTGGCGTCGAGCGCGTCCTCGACGATCCTCACCTTTGTCCGATGCACTCTGCCTCCTCAACCTCGATTGACTCGACCTCGAACTCGTTGCCGGCGGCAATCGCGACGTCGCTGCCGCCGCACTCGGGGCAGCGGAAGGCGGGGATCTCGATCGCCCACTCGTGCTCGCACCCCTGGCAGCGCAGGACGGCGGCGACCAGCTCCTGCTCTAGCACCGCTCCCTCGCACACGGATCCGCGCGCGACGAACTCGAAGTAGAACTCGAGCGTGTCGGGAACGACCTGCCGCAGCGCCCCCACGCGCAGGCTGACCACCGTGACGCGCCGGTCGCGAGCGTGCTTCACGACCGTGTTGACGATCGCGCTGCTAAGAGAGAGCTCGTGCACCGGCGCGCAACTCCGCGACCGTCTCGACGACCAGATCCACAGCCCGCTCGATGGCGTCCCGGACGGGCTCCGACAAACCCCAACCCATTTCCTCAATATCAGCGGGCTCGCAGGCGATCACGACGACCCGGCCCGGCCACGCTCCGACCGACTTCACGAACCGCAGCACGGTCTGCGGGTCCATCGCGTGCGGGTTGATCGTCTCGCCGTCCTCGATCGCGCCCGGCACCGACTCCTCGTCGGGCTCCATCACGTAGAGCGTCCCCGGCTCGCCGCCCTGCTTGGAGACGTCGAGGATCACCAGCGCGTCGAAGCCGCGCATGACCTCGTAGGCCAAGTCAAGCCCGCCGGTTCCGGCGTCCATCACCTCGACGCCGGGGGGCAGCTCACGCTCGCTCAGGCGCCTGGCGACCTCGCCGCCGAATCCGTCGTCGCGCAGCCACGCGTTGCCGACGCCGGCGACCAGGATGCTCCGCAGTCGCTCTTCGCTCATGTGTCGATCACCTCCACCTCCGGGACGAAGAAGTACAGAAAGCGTCCGGTCTCGCGCATCAGGTCCTGCCCCGGGTCGTCGTCGATGGTCACGCCCAGATGGGTCTTGCCGTCGTAGTCGGTGAGGATCCGCTCGATCGTCGCGGTGCGGCCGTCGAGCATCCGGGCGTGGAAGTCGGCCTCGGGGCCGGGGTGGATCACCACCCGGTCCCCCCGGGCGAAGCGCACGCCGTCGACGATTGCGTAAGGCTGGCCGGCGGCGGGGTCGGGCAGGTTGGGCGGCTCGGTGGGTGGCTCGAGCGTCTCGCGGTCGCGGAGCTCGACTCGCCCGTGCAGCGCGATGATGTCCTCCGGGGTCGCGGCGGCGGCACGCTCGATCATCTCGCGCACGGCCGGGTCGGCGCGTTCGATCTCGGCTCGCTCGGCGTCTGAGAGCACCTGGACGTGGAGCAGCAGCGCCTCCTCGATCTCGGTCGAGTCGAACAGCCCGCCTCGGCTCTCGGGCGCGATCTGCGGGTGGTCGGGAAGCACGTACGACGTGCCCAGCACGGCATCGTCGGTGTCGGTGGCGAGCACCGGGTAGGTGTTGACACTCGTGGGGGCGCCGTCGAGCGGCGAGAGGAAGCGCCCGTCCGAGATGCGCACGAGCAGTTGGGTCGAGATGAGCGACCGGGCCAGGGCGCCGGCGCGGTCGAGTCCAGCCGGCGCCGCGCGCGTGTTGTGCACACAGCAACGCACGAGTGCCGATCCGTCGGCGCGCTGCTCCGAGCGGAGCGTGAACCGTCCGCCGTCGAATTCCGTGGTCACGCGTCCACCGACCGGCACGGGCCCGAGTTCGACGCGACGCTCCTCATCGGAGGCGAGGTAGCGAAGCGTTGCCGTCAACGTCCCGTTCGGCATCGGATCGGCGACGCACTCCAGACGTGCGTGATCGAACGCCCCGGAGCACTCGGCGGCGTATGCCGCCGGATAGACGATCCCGAATGGCGTAGGGGTGGTGTTCTTGATCGCGCCCGGGGTGTACGGGTACAGCGCGTGGCCCTCCCACAACAGCGATGTGACGAGCTCCTCCAGGTGGTCAGTCACGGTTCAGTAGTGCGGTGACACACGCATCGAGGGTGGCCAGGCCGCGCGCGAGCTTCTCGCGTTGGAGCGCCTCGAAGGTGTCCGCGCGCACGGCAACCCACGCGGTGCCGGGGTAGTAGTGCTCGATCGTATCCCGCCACACCGACACCGGCATGCGGAAGTCGATCGACTTCGACCATGGGATCAGCACCATCTGCAGGCCGCCGTCCTCCGCGGGGTAATAGATCATCCCGTTGAAGTGCAGGGCGAGCGGCGCCTCACCGGCAGAAAGCGAGTGCAGATACTTGGCCGCGGCCAGCTCAAGGTCGTAGTGGCAGGTGATCGGGACCGTGACCGTGGTCGTCCCGGTGAACGCGGGCACGAGTACGTCGAGCTTTGACCACACCAGGCTGCGGGTCGTGACCGCCCATCGCTCGGGCGCGCCGAAGAGCTCGACCAGGCGCTCGCGTGTCGCGTCGTCGTAGCTTCGGCGGGCCGGTTCGATCATCAACTGGATGCTCAGCGCGACCATGTACACCTCGCGGCCGCCGGTCTCTGAGATCTGAAGGTCGAGGTTCAGCATCGGGGCGGCGGCGTACCTGACCGGGCGGGCGCCGAGCACCTCGAAATCGAGGTCGACATCGACGAGGGCGCTCAACGGGCGGTGGCCTCCGCGCGGAGGGCTTCGAAGAACCGCGCCACCGCATCGTGGACACCCGGGCCACCGGAGATTCCCTCCCAGTGGGCCTTGATCGTGCCGGTGAGCGCGTAGCAGCGATCGATCGGCGCGATCACGTACATCGGCGGGTCGGCCAGGCGGTTGGCGATCAGGCCCTCGATGTCCGGCTCGAGGTTGTCGAGCACTGGGTTGAGCGAGCGCATCCGCGTCCACGATTCGAAGTGGAGCTCGGACTCGGTCGCGCCGCCGGGGCTCGGGTACATCGCGACCACACAGGCCGTGACCGTCGACTCCATGAAGAACGCCAGCCCGATCGGGATCTGGAAGCTCGCCCACAGATCGTCGGGCACCTCGAGCCCGGGTAGCCACAGCGTTCGGTTGCCCGTCGGGCGATAGTCGCCCTCGCCCGAGCGCATCGCCCAGCAGGCCTCGCACGCGCACACGATGCGACGCTCGGCGAGCGCGAGCAGATGCCGGTGGTCCTCGGGGATGCCGATGCCGCACAGCTCACACGCCTCGTCGGTGGCGGCGGTCGGTGTCTGGGCTCCGAGCGGTCGAGGGTCCTGGCGGGCCAGGCCGCGCAGCCCGGACACGACCCCGGCGCGACGGCGTGCCGCGATGGCCTCGTCGAGCAGGCGGCGGGTGTCGGTCATTGCGCCAGCGCCACCTTGACCCGCCCGTCCTCGCGCAGCAGCGGCACGGGCTCCAGCTGCATCCGTTCGTCGTCCATAGAGCGGCCGGCGCGGGGTAGGAAGAACGACCGCGCGCACTCCGGGCACGACAGAGCGCCCGCCAACAGCAGCCCGCCGTGCAACGGCGCGCCGCAGCTGGCACAGCGGTCGCGGTAGGCGAGTAGGGCGCCGTCGACGTTGGCGACGAGCAACTCGCGACCGGCGACGTCGACCGCCGCCAGCGATCCGTCGGCCAGGTCCGAGACGGCCTCGATGTCGATCCACACCGATTGTTCGGAACCCTCGGCGGTTCCGGCGTTCACCCCCTCGACCTCGAGGCCTTCGAGATCGGGTGCGGCCTCCTCGAGCGCCTGTTTGATCGCCAGCTCGAGCGTGACCGACGACGCCGAGCAGTCCGAGCAGCTCCCCCGCAGATGGATCCGGGCGATGCCATCCTGGAGTGAGAGCAGCTCGACGTTGCCACCGTGCGACTCCATATACGGGCGGACGGAATCGAGCGCGCCCTGCACCCGCTGCTCGAGCGGGACCGGGTGCAGGTCGTGGATCAGGAGCAGCGTCGCCACCAACGGGTCTTCGGCGAGCGATGCTGCGATCTGGCCGCCGGCGCTGCCGCCTTGCTGCAGCGATTCAACGATCCGCTCGAGGCCGGCGCCGTACATCTGCACGACCGCGGAGACGAGCTCCTCGGCCACCTCGCGCGTGGCCGAGTCGGGGGTGGAGTCGAGCTGCGCCTGGAGATCCTGGACGCGCTCGACCAGCTGCTGGATGTCCATTGCCTAGGCCAGGGCCGTCGGGGTGTGCATCACCTTGCGCACCTTCCCCGCGCCGGTGTACATGTGCACGCCGCACGGCAGGCACGGATCGAACGACCGCACCGCCCGCATGATGTCGACGCCCTTGAAGTTCTCGGGGCCGTTCTCCTCGAAGATCGGCGTGTTCTGGACCGCGTCCTCGTAGGGACCGGGCGTGCCGAACACGTCGCGCGGGCTCGCGTTCCACGGCGTCGGCGGGTACGGCTGGTAGTTGGCGATCTTCCCTTCCTGGATCACCATGTGGTGCGAGAGCACCCCGCGGGCCGCCTCGTGGAAGCCGCAGCTGACGGCAGTCTCGGGGACCTTGAAACTGTTCCAGCTCTTGGTGCGCCCGGCGCGGACCTCCTTCAGCGCGCGCTCGAGGTTGTGCAGCGCGATCAGCGCGCTGTAGGCCTGGTGATACGTGCGGGCGCGATCGCGTTCGACGGCGTTGGATTTCTCCGGCACGTTCCACTCGAGCTCCATCTCGGGCATGTTGGGGGAGCGGGGGAGGACCATCTGGATCGAGTGCCCCGTCGCCTTGGCGTAGCCGAAGTCGACCAGCCCGGCCTTGGCCGTGCACCACTGTCGGGCGAACGGGCCACCGCCGGTGTCACAGCACACGTGGGTGTCGGTTCGCTTGTCATAGATACGAGGCGACACCACCCAGGTGTACTTGTCGGTGAAGTCGCGCTTCTGCGGGCGCGGTAGCGTGACCTTGTTCCAGGGGTGATTCTTGTCGACGGGGTTGCCGAGTGGATCGTGGGTGACGAACGTCGGCTCGTTCTCCCACGAGTCGAAGTAGGAGGAGCCGAGCAGGATCCGGATCATCAGGTTGATCTCGACCAGGTCGGTCGAGATCAGCTCGCCGCCGATCGCCACGCCCGGCGTGATGTAGCGCTTGCGGCCCCAGTTGGTCATGTTGCGGTAGTCGTAGTCAACGTAGTCGGGGTCGTCGAACGAGCCCCAGTTGACGAGGTTTGTCTCGCGGAAGCCGACCTGGTCGTATCCGGGCAGCTCCCGGAGGAAGAAGTCGTACAGGTCGTCGTGCATCGGCACGCTGCGCTTGACGTAGTCGAAGTAGCGCATCAGCCGCACGTAGTAGTCGGTGCACGTCTGATGGGTGATGTCGGCGCTGCAGCCGCCCGGCATGATCGTCGATGGGTGGGTGTGCCGGCCACCGAACAGGCAGTACATCTCCCGCGTGTAGCGCGCCACGTGCAGCGTCTCCAGGTAGAACTCTCCGGTGAACGGGTTGAGCGCCCGCATGATGTCGGCGATCGTCTTGTAGCCGTGGATGTCCTGTCCCGGGGCGGGGGTGTTCTCGGCCTTGGCCAGCAACGTCGGGTTGGTCTCCTTGACCATCTGCTCGCAGAAGTCGACGTTCGCCATGCAGTCGTTGAAGATCGCATGGTCGAAGATGTAGTCCGCCGTCTCGGCCAGGTTGAACGCCAGGTCACCGAGTGCCGGAGGTTTCACCCCGTAGGCCATGTTCTGGTTCAGGCACGAGCAGGTGCAGTGGTTGTCCCCGCAGATGCCGCAGATGCGGCTGGTGATGAAGTGTGCGTCGCGCGGATCGATGCCCTTCATGAAGATGTCGAAGCCGCGGAAGATCATCGAGGTGCTGTAGCACTTGAGCACCTGCTGATTGGTGAAGTCGATTTCGGTGTGGATGCCGAGGCTCCCCACGATCCTGGTGATGGGATCCCAGGACATCTCCTTCACTAGCACTCTTTGTCCCGTCTCAACTGCCATCGCTGTCTCCTCAGAAAGTGTCGGGCTCGAACGCTCTAGGTGTGGTGAGAATGCTCACCAGCGCTTGACGTAGCCGGTGGTGAGCGTCTTGCCGCGCTTGCGCCACTCCGGCTCCACGTCGTACTTGGTCTTGATGTGGCGGTGGCGCATGAACTTCACGATCGGCCCGTAGCTGTACTGAATGATTCGCTGCGCTGCGGAGCCCCACGGATCCTCGTCCATGAACGGCATGTACTTGTCGGGGAAACCCGGCATCGTGCACGCCATGCAGATCCCGCCGACGTTCGGGCAGCCGCCCACGCCGTTGACCCATCCGCGAACGGGAACATTGCACTTGACCACCGGGCCCTTGCAGCCGAGCTTGACCAGGCAGCGGTGGTCGGAGCCGTACTCGGTGGCGAACTCGCCCTGCTCGGAGAAGCCGGCGCGGTTGCAGCTCTCGCGCACGGTGCGCCCGAACAGCCACTTGGGACGGAGCGCCTCGTCTAGCTCTGGGGCCGGCGCCAGGCCCGCCAGGTGCAGGGCGAGATAGAGGAGCGTCTCGGTCATGTTGTCCGGCTGCGCCGGGCAACCCGGGATGCACACGATCGGCAGGCCGGCCTTCGAGCGCCAGCTCCACCCGAGGTAGTCGGGCACCCCCATCGCGCCGGTCGGATTGTTCTTCATCGCCGGGATGCCGCCGTAGGTGGCGCAAGTCCCGACCGCGACGACCGCGGCCGCCTTGGGCGCCAGCCGGTCCATCCACTCGTTCATCGTGATCGGCTGGCCGTTCTCCGGGTTGACAGCGAACCCGGTCCAGTGGCCCTCGCCGTTGATCTCCTCGTTGCCAAGCGAGCCCTCGATCACCAGCACGAACGGATCGAGCTCGCCCTTCTCGGCGTCGAACCAGGCCTGGGCGTACTCCTGCCCGACCGCGTAATCGACCACCTGGTTGTGGACGACGACCTTGGGCATGCCCGGAATGGCCTGGAGGATGATGTCCTCGAGGCTTGGGTTCGTCGCCGAGGTCATCGCGACCGAATCGCCCTCGCAGCTCAGCCCGGTGGTCATCCACAACACGTGCGCGGTGACGGCCTCGGTCTCCTTCTGCTTCGCATACGGATTCGACAACGCCGACATACCGTCTCCTCTCGCTGTTCTCAACAGATCCGCGGCAAGGGGTCTCCGACCAGCTGGTCCATCACCCGCTTGCCGCCAAAGCTCGTCTCCACCAGCACCATCCCGGGCGGGTCGGTGCGCACCTCTCCGATCTCGGCGGCGAGCTCGCAGCCCGGCACGTCCCGTATCGCGTTCAGCGCGCGGTCCGCAGCGTCCGCCGCGACAAACGCGACCAGCTTGCCCTCGTTAGCGACATACATCGGATCGATCCCGAGGATCTCGGCCGCGCCGGCCACCGCCGGCCGCACCGGGACGGCGCCCTCGCGCACGATCATCGCCACCGACGATGCGCGGGCCAGCTCGTTGAGCACCGAGGCCACGCCGCCGCGGGTGGCATCGCGCAGGCAGCGCAGCTCGGGGCCCGACGCATCGAGCAGCGCGTCGACCACGGGCCACAGCGAACGCGTGTCGGACTCGATCTCGGCATCGAGCTCGAACTCGTCGCGCGCGAGCATGATCGCTGTCCCGTGCTCGCCGATGCTTCCCGAGAGCAGGATCCGATCCCCCGGGGTCAGTCCGCTCGGCGATAGACGGGCACGGGGATCGCGCAGGCCGATGCCCGCGGTGCATACGTACATGCCGTCGGCGTGCCCGCGCTCGACCACCTTGGTGTCGCCGGTGACGATCTCGACTCCGGCGGCCCGGGCCGCCCCTGCAATGGCCGCGACCTCGGCCCGGAGTTCTTCCGCCGGCAGCCCCTCCTCAAGAATGAGCGACAGGCTCAGCGCGAGGGGTCTTGCGCCCGAGACGGCTAGATCGTTGATGGTGCCGTTGACGGCGAGCTCGCCGATCGACCCGCCCGGGAAGCGCAGCGGCCTGACCACGTAGGAATCGGTCGTGAACGCGAGCTCGGCGTCATTGATCGCGATCGTCGACGCGTCGGCCAGCTCGTTCAGCGTTTCGGACTGAAAGGCCGGCGCGAGCAGTCCCTCGATCAGGCTCTGGGTCGCCTTGCCGCCGGCGCCGTGGGCCATGTTGATCCGCTCGTCGCGGAACTTGGCGCGCTTGCCGCGCGCGGTCTCAATGATCCCCAGGATCTTCTGCTCGCGCTCGGAGAGGAGAGCCGGCTCGGCCATCAGACCACCTGGCGCTCGCGCGCGAACCGGCCAAAGTTGTAGTAGGCGGCGCACGCCCCTTCGGAGGACACCATGCACGTGCCGATCGGCCGCTCGGGAGTGCAGGCGGTGCCGAACACCTTGCACTCCCACGGCTTGATGACCCCCTTGAGGACCTCGCCGCACTGACAAGCCTTGGGATCCGCAACGCGGACGCCCGGGACGCTGAAGCGAACCTCGGCATCGAGGTCGGCATAGGCGTCGGAGAGCTTGAGGCCGCTGTGGGAGATGAAGCCCAGGCCGCGCCACTCGAAGTGGGGACGCAGCTCGAACACCTCGGCCATCACCTCGAGCGCCCGCAGGTTGCCCTCGTACGGGACCACGCGCTTGTACTGGTTCTCGACCTCGCAGCGGTCCTCGGCCAGTTGGCGCAGGATCATCGCGATCGCCTGGAGGATGTCGAGCGGCTCGAAGCCGGCAATCACCACCGGCCTGCCGTAATCGGCCGGGATGAACTCAAACGGCCTCCCGCCGACCACCGTCGACACGTGGCCGGGGCCGATGAACCCGTCGAGGCGCAGGTCCGGGGACTCGAGCAGCGCGCGCACCGGCGGGACGATCGTCACGTGGCTGCACATGACGCTGAAGTTGGTTTGGTGCTCTGCGCGCGCACGCTTCAGGGTCAGGGCTGTGGACGGCGCCGTCGTCTCGAACCCGATCGCGAAGAAGACCACCTCGCGGTCGGGGTTCTGCTTGGCGATTCGCAGCGCGTCGAGCGGCGAGTAGACCATCCGGATGTCGGCGCCGGCGGCCTTGGCGTCGAGCAGGCTGCCGTTGGATCCGGGGACGCGCATCATGTCGCCGAAGCAGGTGAAGATCACGCCTTCCTGGTGCGCGACCGCGATCCCGTCGTCGACCCGCCCCATCGGGATCACGCACACCGGGCAGCCGGGACCGTGCACGAGTTCGACGTTGGCCGGGAGCAGGTCGTCGATGCCGTACTTGTAGATCGAGTGGGTGTGGCCGCCGCAGACCTCCATCAGCTTGTAGTGGCGCCCGGGCTCGACCAGGGAAAGGATCTCGCCGGCCACCGCGCGGCCGAGCTCGGCGTCACGGAACTCGTCGACGAACTTCACGCCGCGGGAACCTCGGTGGGATAGAGAAGGCGGGCCAGCGCGGTGCCGGCGTGGACCAGCAGCACTTCACCCGGCTGAACCGGTTCCACGAGCGCCGTCTCGACCGTGGATCTCGCTCCGTCCCCGCCGGCGCACAGCGCCAGCCCGCGATCGAGATCGACCGCGACCACAGTCATCGGCACGCCGTCATCGCCACACGTGATGCAATGGCCGGCGACGACTTCGTCGTCGCTTCGAGTTCGAGTGGCGTCGAACTCGCGGTCGCCGACCCGACACGATCGCGTCTCGCTCACTCGATCACGCTGGCCTTGAGCTCCTCGAGCTCCTGCTCGTAGTCGGCGCCCATGCGGACGAGCAGGTCTCGGGTGGCCCGAGCCTCCTCCTCGTCGACCTTCGAGATCGCGAACCCCACGTGGATGAGGACCCAGTCGCCGGGGCCCACGCCGCCGTCCTCGGCGTCGAGCAGGCCGACGTTGACATTGCGACGCACCCCTGCGACATCGACCTTGGCCAATCGATTCAGGTCATCGACGATCTCAATGACCTGTCCGGGAATCGCCAGGCACACGCAGGCACTTCTACCACTGGATTTCGGCGTCACGAAGCGCCTTTGACCACCTGGGTAACCAGGGTTACCACGGGGGTCGTAAGCGGGTGCGCCTGGGGCCAGTCGGGCATAGACTGGGGCTCTCGGCGTCTGTCGTTGGAGAGGCGAGAGTGCCAGTGGAAGACCGAAGGGTGAGCCGTCCAGGACCCTTGCGGTGGCCCCGCCACCCGGATGTTGCCGGGGCAAAAGCGGAGTCGATCGTCCTCTACACGTACCTGCTCGACTCCGATGGAGAGCTCGCCGACGAGTTCGACGTCCGGGCCCGGATCGCCGCGCGTCAGCTGGCAACCGCCCGCGTGCTCCAAGTGGGCGCCGGCGATTGCGACCTGGGGCCGTGGTTCGAGGCGGCTGGGCAGGGCCTCGGGCTTTTGATCCTCGAAGGGCTGCTCGCGCTCGAGACCCGGGTGGGGGATCGCACGGCGGCCGAGCTGGTCGGCCCGGGCGACCTTCTCCAGCCGTCCGGACCGGCTGCGGACCAGCTGCTGGCGCGGACGTGTGGCTGGCGGGTGCTCAGCCCGGCGCGGCTGGCGCTGCTCGACGGCGAGTTCGCCGACCGGGTACGGCCGTTCCCGCAGATCACCCGCGCCCTGCTGAGGCGTGCCTGCCGGCGGCCGGTTGAGCTCGACGTACTGCGGGCGATCACGTCGCAGCCCAGGCTCGAGGTCCGGCTCGTGCTGCTCCTCTGGCATCTGGCCACGCGCTGGGGGCGGGTCGAGCCGGGCGGTGTGCGCCTGTCGCTGCCCCTGACCCATCGCCTCCTCGGCCAGCTCGTGGCCGCCGAGCGACCGTCCGTCTCACACGCGATGAAGCGGCTGGCGCAGGCGGGGCTGGTGACCGGCACGGCCGACGACCTCCATCTGCACGACACCCTGGAGTACGGTCTCCAGGAATTGGCCGAGCGCACCCCGATGCTGCGCGAGCGGGCCGTGTCGCATTCCAGGCACCCTCGGAGACAGATCGTGTAAGGGATGGGCGGGCCGGCTGGGGACCCCGTCAGCGTGCTGTGGCTCACCACGGGGCTGGGCTGCGACGGCGATTCGATCGCGATGACGGCGGCGCGAAACCCAAGCTTCGAAGACCTGATGCGCGGCTGTCTCCCGGGCGCTCCTCCCGTGATCATTTACAACCCGGTGTTCGCCTACGAGACCGGAGAGGACTTCATGCGCGCGTTCTGGGACGCCGCCGTGGGCAGGCTGGATCCGTTCATCCTGGTGCTCGAGGGATCGGTCCCGAACGAAGAGATCAGCGGTGACGGGTACTGGGCGACGCTCGGCGTGGACCCCTCGAACGGCGAGCCGGTCTCGACGTGCGCGTGGATCGATCGTCTGGCGCCGCGGGCCGCCGCGGTGCTGGCGCTCGGAACATGTGCCGCATTTGGCGGGATACCGGCGATGCGGGGCAACCCGACCGGGGCGATGGGGCTCGGCGACTACCTCGGGGGGCGCTGGCGCTCCCGCCTGGACATTCCGATCGTCAACCTGCCCGGCTGCCCGGTGCAGCCCGACAACATCACCGAGACGCTGCTCGCGCTCGCGCTCCGGGTGGCACGCGTGGCTCCACCACTGGATCTCGACGATCAAGGCCGCCCGCGCTGGCTGTTCGCGCGAACGGTGCAGCAGGGGTGCGGACGCGCCGGCTTCGCCGAGCAAGGGGAGTTTGCCGCGACGCCCGCCGATCATCGCGGGTGCCTGGTGAAGCTCGGCTGCAAGGGACCCGTCACCACCTGCAACGTGCCGATCCGGAGCTGGATCGGCGGCGTCGGCGGTTGCCCTAACGTGGGCGGCATCTGCATCGCCTGCACCATGCCCGGCTTTCCCGACAAGTTCATGCCGTTCATGGAGCCCAGCCCGCTGGGGCTGCTGAACGCGAGGTTCACGCGGTTCAGCTACGGCCCCGTCCTGCGCCGGTTGCGCCACCGAGCGATCGCCCTTCACTACGATCGCGAGCCGCCCTGGCGTGGACCGTCGAGTGAGCTTCACACCGGGTACGAGCCACGCTGGTGAGGGGTCCGGTATGCCGGTGAACGTTGTCTTCAGGTGCGAGATCTGCGGTGCGCGTCCCGACGCCGAGACCCAGCTGGCGCTCGAGCGACAGCTCCTCGACCTCCGGCACGGCGAGTACGTCGACGCCGAACCCGGTCGTTGGCTGACCTGGCATGGACGCGGGATGTACGGGCCGCAGAGGTACGCCTGCGGGGCCCACCGCGGCGAGCTCAAGGCAGTCGTGCGGGAGCACTACGGCACCCTCGGCTGGCACCCATGGGCGACCGGACCTCACCCCTGGGCGGGCCGGCGCGGCACCGACCGGGCCCGCGCGCTGGTGCGCTCGTTGCGCTCGACATTCGGAGCTCCGGGCGGATGACGCTCTCGCCCAATGTTCCACCGGTTGCGGTCGACAGTCTGCGCGAGGCCGAGCAGGCGTTGCGTCGGGCGGGACTTCGACTCTCGACGCCGCGGCGTCTGGTGCTCGAGGCGCTGTTCGCGGCCGACGGCCCGGTCGCGGCGGGTGATCTCGCGCGGCAGCTCTCGCTTGATGAATCCTCGGTCTACCGCAACCTCGAAGTGCTCGAGCACCAGGGACTGATCCGCCACGTTCACCTCGGTCACTCGGCGGGGCTGTACGTGCGGGTGGGCAGAGAAGAGGTCGAGTACCTCTACTGCGAACGGTGCGCGAAGGTGACGGCCGTCCCGCCGGCGCGGCTCGATTCGGTCCGCAAACGCATCAGGGAGCAGTTCGGGTACACGGCTCGCTTCGGCCACTTCCCGATCGTCGGCGTGTGCGAGGGCTGCACGCGCCGCGGAGTCGAGGGGTGATCGTAATTACCAGCGGCTTGCATTAACGGCGCTGGCCGCAGTACGTTCCAGCGAGCGATTTTCGGCTGATCCAAGCCGGGTCGCTTCCCGTATATCCGGTCAGCGCTCGTGTTCGAGCGGGGATCGATACAGGAGGAAACGATGGAGGCGACGACGGCTGGTTCTCGGCCTCGGTCTCGGCGTCGGTTGGCCGGGTTCTGGGCTTCGCTGAGCGGTTCTCAGAAGCGGACGCTGGTGATGATGATCGCGGTCGTCGGCGGTCTGCACGTGCTCGGGTTCGTGACGTTGATCTCGTTGGTCGCGCCCCGGCACTACGAGCTCGGGTCGGCGGGGGCGTTCACGATCGGGATCGGGGTGACCGCGTACACGCTCGGACTGCGGCACGCGTTCGACGCCGATCACATCTCGGCGATCGACAACACGACGCGCAAGCTGATGAGCGAGGGCAAGCGCCCGTTGAGCGTGGGGTTCTGGTTCTCGCTCGGTCACTCGACGATCGTGTTCGCGCTGGCGTTCCTGATTTCGGTCGGGGTCAGGGCGCTGGATGGTCCAGTCAAGAACGATGACTCGAACTTGCATCAGGTGACCAACTGGATCGGGACGCTCGTCTCGGGCACGTTTCTGTATGCGATCGCGGCGATAAACGTCGTGATCCTGTTAGGGATCGTCAAGGTGTTTCGGGAGATGCGAACCGGCCGCTACAACGAGCAGCAACTCGAGGAGCAGTTGAACAAACGCGGGTTTATGAACCGCTTCCTCGGCCACATGACCAAGACGGTGACCAAGCCGGCGCAGATGTATCCGATCGGGGTGCTGTTCGGCCTGGGGTTCGACACCGCGACCGAGGTGGCGCTGCTGGTGTTGGCGGGTGGCGCAGCCGGTGCCGGCCTGCCCTGGTACGCGATCCTGTGCCTGCCGATCCTGTTCGCCGCCGGGATGTCGCTGATGGACTCGATCGACGGGTCGTTCATGAACTTCGCCTACGGCTGGGCGTTCTCAAAGCCCGTGCGCAAGGTCTTCTACAACATCACGATCACGGGTCTGTCGGTCGCGGTCGCGATGGTGATCGGCACGATCGAGCTCGGCGGGCTGATCGCCTCGGAGCTGAACCTGTCCGGATCGTTCTGGAACTCGTTTGAGAACATCAACATCAACATGCTCGGGTTCGTGATCGTCGGCATGTTCGTGATCACCTGGGCGGTCGCGCTGACCGTATGGCGCTACGGACGCATCGAAGAACGCTGGAGCGCGTCGATCCTCGAGTAGCCCCGCCCGCCTGGGTCGTCGCCGAACCGAAGTCGAAATTTCGGGTTCGGGGGGCGGGTGGCCGGTGACGCGGTGGGGGTCGGGCGGCGGGCTGGTTAGCGCCACCAGGGGCGGCTGCGGATCTTGGCGACCTCGGCCGCCGGCCGGACGAGCTCGCCGAGGTGGTCGCTCAGGTGATCGAGGTGCTCGCACAGCCAGACGCCGTAGTAGGAGCCGGTCGAGCTGTTGACGATCCCCGCCGCGGCCAGCGACGGCGGCTCGAGTTCGGCTACGGCCCGGTCATTCGGCTTGCCGACCTGCTCGGCGAGCTGCTCATACCACGAGGTGAGGGTCGCGGTGCGGCGCTGAAGGACGGCGCGTGCCTCGTCCACCCCGGTCGCGTCCCCGGGCATCTCGGCGACGGCGTGGGCGGTGAGACGGAGTCGAAGCGAGCCGCCGACGAGGCGCCACAGGTCCGGCTTGGAGATGTGCTTGGTCCCCTGCTCGGCGAGGAAACCGCGCAGCCCCTCATCGAGGCGGAGCCCAGCGTTCCCGGCCGCGGCCGCGTTCTCGGGCTGGTCGGCGCGCGCTCCGGTCGCCCATTGCATGGCCTGGGTCAGGTAGGAGGCGCCGGTACGGAACGCGTCGGCGAGGTCGTCGCCGACGACCGCGGCCACGCCGCGCGGCCAGAACAGGGTGCCGATCACGACGCTGACGGCGCAGCCGAGCGCGACGTCCTCGATCCGCACCTCACCGATCTTCCACCCGACCGGGACGATCAGGTTGAACAGGACCGCGATCATCACCGTGAACGCCGCCTGGCCGATCGCGAACGGCGTGGTGCCGGGCGAATAAGCGGCTACGAGCACGGCCATAGGGAACGCGATCCACAGCGCGGTCTGGTCACTTCCGATTGCCAGCACAAGCGCCCCACCGATGACGAACCCGAGCGCGGTGCCGGCGAGGGCCCGGAGCGCGGTGGCGCCGGTCGCCGCGGCGTTGGTGCGAAGCACCGACAGCGTGCCGAGCACCACCCAGAAGCCGTGCTGGACCGTCGTGATGTCGGCGATCGTCACCGCGACGGCGATCGCGACCGCTCCGCGGATGCTGTTGACGAACCAGACGGAGCGCACGCTGGCGTGGGCGTACGCCGTGGAGGCGACGCTCGACACTCGCCTCACCGTGCGCGCGGCGGCGGCCGATCCCGGGTACCAGCGTCGCCGCCTGGCCTCGACCCAGTCCGGGTTGGCGAGCCCGCACGAGATCAGCGTCTCGTAGGTCGCGGCGAGCACGGCCACCGCGATCCCGTGGGCGTGGAATGCGATCTGGGCAGCTTGGCGGAAGTGCTCCGGGTCGGTCGAGGCGGGCGTGGGTGTCGGGAGGGTGGGCTGGCGGGAAGGTGGTTCGGGGGTGGGTGGGCGGGACGCCATGTCCTCGATCCGGGCCACGACCGCCTCCTGGCGGCGCTCTAGCCCATCGACGTCCGGGTGCGCGTCCCCGCCGGCGAGGAGCGTGGCGGTGTCTCGCAGCACCGAGCTCGAGCTCGCGATCAGCTCGAGGTCGCATTTCGCCGCATGGGCGAGGTCGTGCCGCTCGCTGACCGCGTCGGCGATCAGCGCCGTGCACCACTCGAGCAGCTCGATGCAGTTCGCCAGGGCCTGGTCGGTGACGGCCAGACCCGTCGGGCGAAACGGGGTCGCCGTGAAGTTCGCCAGCACGTCGCGCTTGGCTTCGAGCGCGGCGGCGAGGTAGTCGTCGGGGGCGTCGCCGCGCAACACGCCGTCGAGTTCGTCAGCGAGCGTCACCGCGAGCTTCGAGGCGGCGGCACGCAGCTGGTTGGCGCCGGTCGGTCGCGGTGAGAACAGCAGCACGGCGGCGGTGCCGGCGATCGATGCCATCCACCAACCGAGCAACCGGTCGGGGATCATCCCGACCGTGCCGGCGGACGCCGCGGGGAGGACATACGCGAGCAGCGCCCCGGTGGCGCCCGAGGCGGCGTTGGGACCGGTGATGCCGGCGAAGAACACCGCGAACGTCACCGGCACGGTGACGATCGCGGCCACCACGGTTGACGAGCTGACGATCGTCGCGATCGTGATCAGCACGCTTCCGGTGAGCGCCAGCGCCAGGTGGGCCAGGAGCTTTTCGCGCCAGGTGCCGGCGAACGACGCCAGCACGAGCGTCGCGAAGCCGCCGAATGCGCAGAACGTCGCGATCTGGGCGTTTCCGATTACGTTGTGCGCGAGCGCAAACAGGCCGCACACGACCACGACGGCGCGGATGGCGCGCATCGCGGCCGGAACCGACCAGCGTGGGATGGCCCAGCGGGCCCATTGGGCGAGGTCCGAACGCGGCGAGGACGCGAGCGCGGTCACTTCGAATGGTCGGCGCCCGACGGCGGCGCCTCGAGCAGCCGCTCGAGCTCGCGGTAGACCTGTGCGTTCACCGCCATGCCGCAGTGACTGCCCTCGATCTCCACGCACTCGGCGTGCGGATCCAGGCACGCGCGCCAGTCGACGATGGCGTCGCTCCGTGAGTACAGGGACAGCGCGGTGGCGCCTGCGGCCAGCGGCTGGGCGAGGAGCGAGCGAAACTCCGCGCAGCACTCGCCGTCGCGGCACTCGGTCGAGAACAGACCAGGCACCCCGAGGTCGCCCAGTAGCGCGACCGAGCGGATGGTCCGGAGCACCGAGGGCGAGACCGCGAGCGGATCGAGCACCGGGGAGCCGAGCGTGATCAGCGCCGCGACCTTGTCGGGATGGCGTGCCGCCAGGGCCCGGGCGAGCGTTCCGCCACGACTCTGGCCGATGACCACGACGGGCTCCTCGAACGCGGCGAGGAGCGCGCCGAGCTGATCGAGCTCGCGCCCCGAGCAGCCGACGTTGAGGCGGATCCCGCTGGTGCGCACGCGGTGGCCACGCCGGCGCAGCCAACCGGCCATGACCGTGAGCGAGGCGTCGCCGGCGAGAAAGCCGGGGATCAGGAGGACCGACTGCCGCGTGTGCCGCCTCGGCCACCAAAATCGAGGATCGCTGAGAAGCCCGGCGAGTTCTGGCCAGAAGCGCAGCTCTCCTTGCAGAGGCGGCGGGCTCATCTCCCGTGCCGGCCCAGTTCGAGGATCAGCTTGCCGACGTTCTCGCCACGGAACAGACGGAGAAACACCTCAGGGAACTGCTCAAGGTCGGCGCGGACCACGTCCTCCCGCGAGATCAGCTTGCCGTCCTGGAGCCACTCCGCGAGCTGAGCGACCGCCTCGGGGTAGCGCTTGGCGTAGTCGAACACGAGGAACCCGGCCATTGACGCGCGCTCGACCAGCAGCTGCATGTAGTTGGCCGGGCCGCGCGGCGGCTGCTCGGCGTTGTACTGAGAAATCGCGCCGCAGATCACGACCCGTGCGTTCCGCGCCAGGCGGCGCAGCACCTCGTCCAGAAGCTCGCCGCCGACGTTGTCGAAGTACACATCGACGCCGTTCGGGGCGTACTGGCGCAGGTCCGCCCGGACCTCGCCGGCCTTGTAGTCGATCGCGGCGTCGAAGCCGAGCTCCTCTGTCAGCCACTCGCACTTCTCCGGACCGCCGGCGATGCCAATGGTCCGGCAGCCCTTGATCCGGGCGATTTGGCCCGCGACGTTGCCCACCGCGCCGGCGGCGCCCGATACGACGACGGTCTGGCCGGGCTCGGGCCGCCCGACGTCGAGCAGGCCGAAGTACGCCGTCAGCCCGGTCATCCCCAGCACGCCGAGGTGGACCGGCACCGGCGCCAGCGAGGTGTCGACGGTTCTCACGCCCTGGCCGTCAGACAGGGCGTAGCGCTGGACCCCGAACATCCCCGAGACGAGCTCGCCGGCGGTGAAGTTCGGGTGGCGCGACTCGGTGACGCGACCGATCCCGCCGGCGCGCATGACCTCGCCGATACCTACCGGTGGGACGTAGGAGCGGGCCTCGTTCATCCAGCCGCGCATGGCCGGATCGAGCGACAGGTATTCGAGCTCGACCAAGATCTGCCCGTCGGCCGGCTCGGGTGCCGGCTCGTGTACGTAGTCCCAGTCAGACCGCTTCGGCAAGCCCACCGGTCGGGCCGCCAGGCGCCACTGGGCGTTCGGTTCGCTCATAACGCTTCGCAGCCTACTCGACGCGGCTTGGGGGATAACCGGCGTATAGCGCGAGTTTTATCCCAAGCGGCCGGTCAGCTGGAGGCGGCCTGGAGCGCCGTCACGATGCCGTATACGGCGAACGCGCTCGCGCCCGCGGCCAGCGCCAGCGCCGGCCACATCCGCAGACCGCGCTTGAACGCGAACAGCGGGAAGGCGGCGAACACGATCAGCTGGCTGACCCACAGCGCGACCTCGGATGGCTTGAGCAGCGTGTTGTAGAAGCCGTCCGGGTCGATCAGGCTGATCGGCGCCGCCAGGATCGCCACCGCGCCGATCGCCGCCGCGATCGGCCGGATCCGCCAGTGTCCGATGTGGTGGATGAGCCGGGTAAGCGCCACGTACTCGGCCAGGATCACGCCCGCCGTGCTCACGGCCACGCCGATGCCGATCGCCTTGGCCACGGCCGGGCTCGCGAACTGCTGGGCGACGCTCACCCCGGGCACTGCGGTGCTCAGCAGCCCCGGCATCGAGGCCAGCGGCGCGACCGCGAGCACGATCACGACCGCGGTCGCCACGAAGGCCAAAATCAGGCCCCGGCGGATCGTGCGCTGCGCCGGCGCGGACAGCTCACCGCCGAGGAACAGCGGCAGGCTGCCGCAGACGTAGAGCAGCGAGGTCTGGGCGCTGGCCTTGGCGACCGCCTGCGTGCCCGCGCCGGTGCCGAAGCTCGAGAGCGGCGTCGAGAGGTGGGCCAGCGTCACCGCGTCGAGGATTCCGGCCAGCGCGAGCTGCCCGGCCGCGATTACCCCGAACACGAGGAATGTCGCGGCCCGTCCGGCAAGCATCACCGCCACCAGCGCGGCCGGGATGGCGAGCGCGAGCACGGTCTGGTAGCGCCCCTCGCCCGGCAGGACGCTGGGGAGGAGGTCGTAGACGATCTGCACTGTCGTGTAGACGACGTACAGCAGGTAGCTGAAGATCCAGATGGCCCCCTGGGCCAGCGCCACGCGCCGGCCGGCGGCCGCCTCCACGAACGCGAAGAGGCCGCCCGAGCTGATGATCTCGCGCGAATAGCGCAGCCAGATCGCGAGCGGCACGAGAAACACGACCGCTCCCGCGAGCATCGCGAACCCGCTCGAGCCGGCCGCATCGCCGACCACGCTTGGCGCACCCGAGGCGGCCAGGGCCAGCGGGCCGCCGAAGGACGCGACCGCGAACGCCGTGAACGCCCATGCCGGCAGCGGCGGCGACGCGCGGCGGCCGGCACGCTCGCACGCGCCGGCTGCCAAGCCCGGGGTGCCCGCCCGTTTGCGGGCACCCGCCGTGATCTGTTCCATGGGCCCGGGGCCCTGGCTCGGTTAGCCCCAGCCGCTGCCGGAGGAGGAGCCGCCCGACGAGCTGCCGCCGGAGGATCCGCCGCTCGCGGTGATGGCGCTGCCGGACGGCGCGACCAGCCACCACTTGGCGCCGAACCCGTCGCTCCCCTGGCCCGCGGTACTTGAGGCCGAGGTGTCGCCGACGAAGTAGTACAGCGGGTGGCCGTCGTAGGTGACCTGTTCGGTTCCGTCCGAGCGCTTCGTCATGCCGAGCATCGACGCGGTGACACCCGAGCCCGCAGTCGGGGTGCCCGTCGTGGTGACAGGAGGCCACGCCTGGGCGCAGGCCCCGGAGCAGCTGGACGTGCTGCCCTTGTCAGCCACCCACAGGTAAATCGCGTGGCCGGACTTTCCTGTCAGGTAGGTGTGCCCGTGTGCCTTGGCGGTGCCGATCACGGCGCCGCTCCCCGCCGCGGCGGTCGAGGCGGTCGAGGACGTTGTGGCGGCTGCGGCCGGAGTGGGCGCCGCCGCCGAGCTCGTGGCCGAGCTCGAGCTGCTGGAGCTGCCGCATGCCGCGATCGCCACCGCACAAGCCGCCGTCGCGACGATCCCCGCCGCGCGCAACCGCGCTGTTCTCAGAGTGGTCATTCTTGCTCCCACGGTTGAAGTTTCTCAAGCCCCGCCGATGTGGCGGGCTATTTGTGAAGACCCCAACCGGGGGCAAATCCTTCCTGCGGTCGGCGCGGCGCGCCGCGAGCATTGCCCGCGACGCGCCGACACCATCGCGCCCGCCGCAGCGGGCCTGGACTCAGGCGGTGACCCGCGGGGTCACCTCGCCGGCTGCGGACGGGGCGATCCGTCCCGGAGCCGCGGCCAGCACGCGCGACAGCGCGCCCAGCAGCGGGCCACACAGCAGCGACACCCAGCTGCTCAGCGCAACCCACGGCCAGGGGGTCGAGAGCAGTCCGCCCAGCGCGCCGGTCCCGGCGGCCAGTGGATGCTTGGTCAGAGCCAGGCCGAGTGCCGTGACCGTATGCGGCCCGGCGGCGCCCGGAACATAGTTGTCAAGACCGGTGGCAAACCACCAGAACAGCACCGCCGCGGCGCACGCGAACGCGGGCGCGGCAGGGAGCGCGTCATGCTCGGACACGGCCGAGAGGAGCACCAGACCACCGCCGACGATCGCGATCGCGAGCGCGATGCCCCACAGGCTCGGAAGCCCGGCGAGTGCCGGCCCGAGGGTCATGATCACGATCGCGCCGACGGTTCCCGTCGTGGACGCCAGCAGCGTCTTTCGCAGCGCGGCGCGGTCGGCGCCGAGCATGAAGTAGACGCCCCAAGTCACGAAAGTCGCTGGGAGCACGAGCTGGAACTTCTCCGGGAGCCCGAACTTACCGAACACCCCATCGGCGACGGTGAACCAGTGGAGGTTGAAGTTCAGGGTGAACTCCGACCACAGGAACGCGAGCACGCCGATGCTGACGGCCAGGGGCGCCACCATCTTGACTCGATTTGACATGACAGTTACTCCTTCCTAGGGTTTGGTTTGGTTTGTTTGTCCGCGAGGTTGGTTCGCGGGCAGAGGTAATTGGGGCGGTCTTGAGCGACCGGTCCCGGAGACCGACGGCGGCCGGTTACCTAAGGGGCTGTGGCCGGCCGCTGACGGGTGTGCTGCGCTACGCCACTACGCCCGTGGGAGGCTTGATCTCGCGCTTGAGGATCTTCCCCGTGGGTCCCTTCGGAAGCTCGTCGACGAACCAGATGTGCCGTGGGTACTTGTAGGCGGCGACGTTGCTCTTGACGTAGTCCCGCAGCTCGGCCTCGGTCACCTGCTGACCGGGCTTGAGGGCAACCGCGGCACCGACTTCCTCGCCGAGGTCGGCATGGGGGATGCCGACCACTGCCGCCTCGCGCACCGCGGGGTGCTCGTAGAGAACCTCTTCGATCTCGCGCGGGTAGACGTTGTAGCCGCCGCGGATGATGAGCTCCTTCTTGCGATCGACGATGAAGAAGAAACCCTCTTCGTCGACGCGCGCGATGTCACCCGAGTAGAACCACCCGTCGGCGTCGATCGCCTCAGCAGTCGCCTCGGGACGGTTCCAGTAGCCCTTCATCACGTTGTGGCCGCGGATCGCGATCTCACCCGGCTCGCCCGGGCGGCTGTCGTGCCGGTGAAGATCGACGAGCTTCATCTGCACGCCTTCGATCGGCGTGCCGATCGAGCCCGGCTTGCGGTCGCGGCCGGGGTGATTGAACGAAGCCACCGGCGAGGTTTCGGACAGGCCGTAGCCCTCGAGGATCACGCAGCCGAACGCGTCCTCGAATGAGCGCAGGACCTCGACGGGGAGCGCGGCTCCCCCCGACACGCACAGCCGTAAGGCGCGTACATCGAAGCGCTCGCGCTCGGGGTGGTGAAGCAGCGCCGAGTACATCGTCGGCACTCCCTCGAACACGGTCACGCCGTAGCGCTCCATAGTCTCGAGGGCGCGGCCGGCGTCGAAGCGCGCGAGCATCACGAGTTCGGCTCCGGCGCTCACCGCCGTGTTCAACGCACAGGTCTGCCCGAACGCGTGGAACAGCGGGAGCGCGCCGAGGATGACGTCGTCGGGGCCGATCGAGAACACCTGCTTCATCACGTCGACGTTGATCGCGAGGTTCGAGTGCGTCAACTCGGCGCCCTTCGGCTTGCCCGTCGTGCCGGAGGTGTAGAGGATCACCGCAGTGTCCTGGGCGGTCCGCTGGGTCACATCGGCGACCGGACTGGCCGACTTAAGCAGCCGAGCGAACGCCTCGGGCTCCACCACGACACATTCCGCCCCGACCTCGGCCGCGCCCTGCTGGGCGGCGTCGGCGAACTGGTGCCAGGCGAACACAAGCTTCGCCCCGGGGTCTCCGAGGTAGAACGCGACCTCGCGCTGCTTCAGAAGTACGTTCATCGGCACCACGACGCCGCCGGCACGGAGCACGCCGTAATAGGCGATCGCGAACTCGGGAACGTTGGGCAGCATGATGCCCACTCGATCGCCGGCCTGGACGCCGCGCTCGTGCAGGAATCCCGCGACCCGAGCGCTGGCGTCGTCGAGCTCGGCGTAGGTGGACACTTGCCGATCGAGGCGCAGGGCCGTCCGCTCTCCATGCTGCTCGGTGGTGTTGATCAGGTTGTATGCGAGGTTCTCGTTCATTGGCTCTCCTTCGCTCGTTGGTGCGTGAGGAAAGCGTCCCGCAGCAAGAGCGGCGCGACCATGGGAGCCGGCGCCTAATTCGAGCCCCGCCGATTGTGGGCTGCGACCAAATGCGACGGGTGGTGGCTGATTGGACCGCGCGCAGCACCGACGAGGCCTTCGGCCTCGCGGCCCGCTAACGCGTCGGCTGCGCGTTCGCCTCGGCGTCCGCGAGCCGGGCGGCGATCAGGATGTCGAGCAGATCGCTCACCTTGCGCAGATCACGCCCGGTCCGCTCGGCGATCCTGGCCAGGCGGTAATGGGCGGTGTTCACGTGAATGTGGAGACTGTCAGCGGCTCGCCGGGCGTTCAGATCGCAGGCGACATACTCGCGCAGCGTGGTGACCAAGGGTCCGCCTTCGGCGGCGTCTTGGGCCACGAACTCATGGATGGCGGGCGCGATGAGTCGGGTCGCGGTCGGGTCCGGGCGGAGCGTGAGATATTCGAAGGCGCTCAGGTCGCTCAGCGCCACGACGCCGGGCCTCCACCCTCGAGCGATCCGCAGCATCCTCGCCTCACGATAGGCGTCGCCAACAAGGGCCAGGCTCGGCACCGCTGTGCTGATCGCCACCGACAGCGGAAGTCCGCCGTCGGCGAGCCGCCGCTGCACGTCCCCCAGATGCGGGGCAGACCCCGGAGTGCCGCCGGGGGCGGCAGCCACCACGACCACGATCTCCTCGTGGCGGACGACTGCAAGCGGAAGCGCCCGACCACCTGCGGCACGGGCAAGCGCGGCGGCGCCGCCGCGCAGCAGCTCCTCGTCGCCAGGTCGCGACTCGGCGGCGGCGGAGATCACGGCAAACGACGAGCTGCCCTCTAGCCCCGCGACACGAGCCGCGTCCAGACGCGGTCCGGGCTCGGGAGTCCGCCCCGCGAGCAGGTCCTCGAGCAGGTCGCGCCGGACCGCCTCGCCGGTGGCCGCGAGTTCTTCCTGTGTCTCGAGATAGACCTCGGCCGCGTGGGTCGTCGCCATCTCGAAGTAGCGGGGCAAGTGAGAGGCGAAGGCGAGCGCCGCCCGCTGCGACTGCTCGTCGTTGGAAGCTAGGTCGAGCGCGGCGTCCCACAGCACCCGCTCGCCCACGTAGAAACCGCGGATGAAGTCGGTCACCGACACCCGCCTGGCCCGGCGGGCGGCGTGGGGGCGGACGAACAGCAGGTCCTCGCGGGTCACGTCGCGACCGGAGGCGACGCTCTCCAGGCTCGCGCGGAGATGGGCGAACACGTGGGCGCGGACGTCGCGGCGCAGCGTCTCGTCGATGTCGCGGTAAGCCGGGATCTCCGAGACGATCCGCGCGGTGGCTTCGTCGGACAGTTCGTCGAGCCGCGCCGCAAGCACGTCCTTGAGGGCGGCGATCGCCGGATCTGGATTGCGCCCCATCGCTCCTCTCCTCGGGACGGATTGTAGGCAGCACACAAGTGGTCTCGACGAAGTTCGGGTCCCGGACCCTAGTCAAGCGATTCGTGCTGAGGGAGTCTTATGCCACACGCACAAAGATTTGAGGGAGAAGCATGAACGAGAACGCGACAACCGAAATGACGCCGGACTCGGGTCCAGCCACGCGCGGCGGCCGAGCGGCTCACGCAGGCCTCGATGTGATGCTGAGCGAGGCGGCGGCGGGTGGCCGGACGGGTGGGCCTTCGCGGTTCATTGCTCCGGGATCGGGGGTGAAGGTGGGATTTGGCCTGGCCCGGCGACCCGGCCGGGTTGCCGCGCGGGCCGGGGGGCTCACGGCTTCGCTCGCTCGCACGGCGGTCGGCCGCTCAGGTCTTGCGCCCGCCCGGGGCGACCGGCGCTTTGCCGACCGGGGGTGGGAGGGCAACTGGCTGCTGCGTCGCGTCCTGCAGGCCTACCTGGCGGTCGGGGAGACCGTGGACGGTCTGATCACCGACGCCGATGTCGACTGGCGCGCCGAGCGTCGCGCTCGGCTCGTCGCGGGCAACGTGCTCGACGCGCTCGCCCCGAGCAACTTCGTCTGGTCGAATCCGGCCGTGCTCAAGGAAATCGTCGATACGGGCGGCGGCAACCTGGTCAAGGGCGCGAGACAGTTCGTCCACGACATCAACACCCCTCCGCACCTTCCCTCCACGGTCGACACGAGCAAGTTCGAGGTGGGCGGGAACCTGGCCGCGTCGCCGGGCTCGGTGGTGCTCCGGACGGAGGTGTTCGAGCTCATCCATTACAAGCCGACCACCGACGAGGTGCGCGAGACGCCGCTCCTGTTCATCCCGCCAACGATCAATAAGTTCTACGTGCTCGACCTCTCGCCGGGCAGAAGCATGATCGAGCACTACGTCGCCCAGGGACAGCAGGTCTTCGCGATCTCCTGGCGCAATCCGGAGCAGGGGCAGGGGCACTTCGACCTCGACGCGTACGCCACCGCGGTCGCCGAGGCCCGCGATGCGGTCGCTGCGATCACGAACCAGCCCGCGGTTCACCTCGCGGCCGCCTGTTCGGGCGGGATCATCACCGCTGGGCTCCTCGGTCAGCTCGCAGCAACCGGCGAACTGGGCCGCGTGGCCAGCCTGACGCTGATGGTGTGCGCGCTCGACAACGACACCGAAGGGACGATGTCGGCGCTGGCCAGTCGCGACGTCGCCGCGGCCGCCGTCGCCGAGTCCGCCCGCAAGGGCTACCTGGACGGGCAGGCGCTCGCCGGCGTGTTCACGTGGCTGCGCCCGAACGACCTGGTCTGGAACTACGTGGTCAACAACTACCTGCTCGGCAAGGCGCCGCCGGCGTTCGACGTCCTGTACTGGAACCAGGACACGGTCCGGCTGGCGGCAGGCCTTCACCGTGACTTCATCTACCTCGGGCTCGAGAACTCGTTCGCCCACCCCGGCGCTCTGCACGTCCTGGGAGAGCCGGTCGACCTCGGCGCGGTTGACCTCGACACCTATTTCATCGCCGGCGCGAGCGATCACATCGTCCCGTGGGAGAGCGCCTACAAGGGCGCGCAGCTGTTCGGCGGCTCGCGGCGGTTCGTCCTGTCGCGCAGCGGTCACATCCAGGCGCTGGTGAATCCCCCGAGTCCGGACAGCCGGTCGAGCTTCCGGGTCACGGAGGAGCTTCCGGAGACGCCGGAGGAGTTCGTGGCCGGCGCGGCACACCTGCCCGGTAGCTGGTGGCCGGACTGGGACGCCTGGCTGGCGACACGCTCGGGAGAGCTGAAGCCCGCTCCCAAGACGCTCGGCAACCGTACCTACAAGGCTCAGGCCAAGGCGCCGGGGACCTATGTTCTTGCGAACTGATCTTCCGCCTGTGCCCGCCGACCGCTGGGCCGGCGCACACCTTCGCGAGACGCGCTGGCAGCTCGAGCTCTGCCGGTTGCTGGTCGACCCGGTGCTTCTGGGCCGGGGAGTCCCGCGCGGCGACGGGCGGGCGGTGGTCCTGCTGCCCGGCTTCGGCGCGGGCGACCAAACCCTGATCGTGCTCGCGGCGTGGCTGGCGCGGATCGGGTACCGGCCCTACACCTGCGGCTTCGTGGCCAACACCGGCTGCTCTGACCGGGCGCTCGAGCGGGTCGAGCGCCGCGTCGAGCGGGCTTATGACAGGCACGGGCGGAGGGTGGCGGTGATCGGGCATAGCCGCGGCGGCCACTACGCCAGGGCGCTCGCTCACCGCCGCCCCGAGCTCGTCTCGCATGCGATTTCCGCTGGGGCCGGACTGCGACAGATGCTCGCGGCCAGCTATGTGACCCAGGGCGCCGTGGGCGCGGCACGGCGCGTGACGGTGCACAGCGGCCGGGCCCGGTCCCCCCGCTGTCTCACCGAGGGCTGTGACTGCGCGTTTGCTCGCGACTTCGCCGGCGCGTTTCCCAGCGACCGAGTTCGCATGACCAGCATCTACTCGAAGGGCGACGGCGTCGTGCGCTGGCAGGCCGCACTCGTCCCGTACGCCGAGAACGTCGAGGTGGCCGGGAGCCACGTTGGTCTGATCTTCAACCGCAAGACCTACCGGGCGATCGCGGACGCGCTCGCCGAACCAGAGCTATGAAGTGGAGGACCCGATGCTGACCGTCCCTGATCTGTTCGAAGACCTCGGCCACTCACTGGCCACCGACTACTTCTTCCTGCGCGAGCAGCTGACAGAAGCGCAGCTGGACGTCCTGCGTCGCGTGCGCATGTTCGTCGATGACGAGGTATTGCCGGTGATCGGCGGTTACTGGGAGCGGGCCGAGATGCCGTGGCCGCTGATCCACCGCCTCGGCGAGCTTGGGATCGTCGGCGAGGACATCCACGGCTACGACTGCCCGGGCCTGGATCCGATCGCGTCGGGGCTGATTCACATGGAGCTCAACCGAGGCGACGGCAGCCTCGGCACGTTCCTCGGCGTGCAGGCCGGGCTGGCCATGCAGTCGATCGCCATGCTCGGATCGGAGGAGCAGAAGGAGCGCTGGCTACCCGCGATGGCGCGGCTCGAGCTGCTCGGAGCGTTTGCTCTGACCGAACCCGATCACGGCTCGGACTCGGTGTCGCTGGCCACGAGCGCGCAAGCGGTCGATGGCGGCTACCGCCTGAACGGCGCGAAGCGCTGGATCGGGAACGGCAGTCTGGCCGACGTCGTGGTCGTGTGGGCGCGAAACGAGGACGGCCGGGTCAACGGGTTCCTGGTCGAGAAGGGCTCGCCCGGCTACGACGCCGAGGTGATCGACGGCAAGGGATCGCTGCGGGCGATCTGGCAGGCGCAAATCGTGTTGAACGACGTGTTCGTACCGGCGGCGAACCGCCTAACCGGCGCGAACAGCTTCAAGGACACCGCTCGGGTGCTCGCGGGGACGCGGAGCACGTGCGCCTGGGCCGCGCTCGGGCACGCCGTGGCGGCTTACGACACCGCGCTCTCCTACGCCAAGCGTCGCGAGCAGTTCGGGCGTCCGCTGGCGAGCTTCCAGATCATCCAGCAGCGGCTGGTCAACATGCTGGCTGAGGTCACCGCGATGCAGCTCTACTGCCTTCAGATCGGGCGCCTGGCCGAGCGCGGGCAGCTGAGCGACACGATCGCGGGGCTCGCCAAGCTCAACAACACGCGCAAGGCGCGCCAGGTGTGCGCCGAGGCGCGCGACATGCTGGGCGGCAACGGGATCCTGCTCGACAACCACGTGATCCGTCACATGACCGACATCGAGGCGATCCACACCTATGAGGGCACCGAGACGATGCAGTCCCTGATCGTTGGCCGGGACATCACCGGCATCGGGGCGTTCGCGTAGAGCGACGATTGGGAAGGGTCGGCGGCGCCCGCGCGGCTTCGCGGCCTTCGTTAGAGAGATCTCATGTGATGCTTAAACAGATCTCACCCTGGGCGCAGACAGTTCGTACGGGGCGCACCGTTTGTTTGCGGGAGTCAGACAGGCCGGCTCCGTTCCACGCGTCGACGGACCGTGGCCGGCGTACACGCCAACTTCCAGGAACTGATGAGCGAAGCCATGACTGAAACTCCGTCGCGCCGCGCGCGCTTGCAGCCGGTCCTCGTCAAGGTGCCCGAGATCACGCTGATCTTCTGGGTGCTCAAGCTGCTGACCACCGGGATGGGTGAGGCGATGTCTGACTTCCTGGGTCAGGAGAGTGTCCCGCTGGCCGCCGTGGTCGGATTCTTTGGCCTGGTTCTCGCCCTGCGGCTACAACTGCGCCAGCCGCGGTACCGCGCTGCCTACTACTGGTTCGCGGTGATGATGGTCGCGGTGTTCGGGACGATGGCCGCCGATGCCATCCACGACGGCACCGGACTTGGCTACAGCGTGACCACCCCCGCCTTCGGGATCATCGTGGCCGCCATCTTCGTCCTCTGGTACCGCACCGAGGGCACCCTGTCGATCCACAGCATCGACACGCGCCGGCGCGAGTACTTCTACTGGGCCGCGGTCCTGGGCACGTTCGCGCTCGGCACCGCCGCCGGCGACCTGACCGCGTACCAGCTCAACCTCGGCCTCTGGCCCTCGGTCCTGCTGTTCGGGGCGATCATCTCGATCCCCGCGATCGCCTGGTGGCGTCACCTTATGAACCCGATCGTCGCCTTCTGGTTCGCCTACATCGTCACCCGCCCGCTGGGTGCCTCGTTCGCGGACGGGTTCAGCAAGCCGGTTGGCGGTGGTCTGAACATGGGCGACGGGACGGTCAGCGCGATCGCGCTTGTGATCTTCGTCGCGCTGGTGGCCTATGTGGCTCGCCGGGAGCGCGGCGGTCAGACAACGTCCGTCCAGCGTCACCATCACCACGTTCCGCATCTCGATCTGGACGTGATCGAGCCCCAGCCCGTCGCGGCGGACTGAGCCGCCCAGATCCGCGTCACCTCACCGAGCCGGGGTCACGCCGCGCGCGCGGCGCCGGCCCCGGCATTCGCCGCCCGCAATGCGGCCAAGGTCGCGGTGAATTGCCTCAGGGCTCGATCGGACAGGCCTGCACCGACGCGCAGCTCCAGTTCCGCCTCGAACGTCGTGGTCGCCCGGGTCAGGGCTTTTCGGCCCGCCGGCGTGAGCTCGATGATCGAGGAGCGACGGTCCTCCGGGTTAGGGCGCCGTTTGACATAGCCGGCGGACTCGATCGAATCGACCAGCTTGCTCACTCCGCCGGTGGTCAGCGACAACGCGTCGGCGATGTCGTAGACCCGGCAATCGGGAGTCCGCGCGATGACCTGCATCGGCTCGAAGCGGTGCAACGGCAGGTCGTGCTCGGACCGCAGTCGCTCGTCGACCGCGTTCCAGAGCTCCGTCTCGTATCGAATGAGGTCGCTGAAGAGCTGTTTCAAATCCTCCATGCGCGCGGCTCGATCCTAGTGGTCGGCTCCGACGGTTGCGGGGTGCGGTACTTTACCTTCCATGGAAGCCACTTCTCGGTCGACGGACGCGGGTGTCACAGGGTCCGCGCGTCAGCTGCCCCCGGTGGCGTTGTCGATCATCACGACCGAGCACTTTGCGTTGCAGGGCGCGAGGTCGGCCACTATTTCGGAGACGACCGGGCGGGCCGGCATGTTCCTCAGCGCCGTGTCGGGTGGACTGGTGGCGCTTGGTCTGATCGCGACGGCAAGCCGCGTCGGGTCTGCTTTCTATGCGTTCGGGCTCGCGTTGCTGCCGACGCTGGCTCTGATCGGGCTTATGACCTTCCAACGTGTCCTGCAGTCGGGAATCGAAGACCACGGATACGCCCGGCGAATCTCGCGGCTGCGAACGTTCTACTTCGAGGAGGTTCCTCAGCTCGTGGACTACATGCCGGCGGTTCCAGCGCAGGAGAGACTCTCGTTTCGTGGCCTTTCGCACGGCCGCGGCCAAGGTTTCCTGACCGCGGCTGGGATGGTGGCGGTGGTCACTGCGATGCTGCTGGGCGGCTTTGTGGGTCTGCTCTGCGCGGTTCTGTTCGACCACTCGTTGGCTCCCGCGCTCGCCGCCGGCGCGGTGGTGGCGGTGGCGCTGCTGTTCGCACTCACCGAGTACCAGCGCGGCGCATGGATGCGCGCGGACGCTGAGGAGGAGCTTGACGCGCGAACGTGACAGGACCATGCGCGCGATCGTGCTCGACGCGCCCGGACCACCCGAGGCGCTGTCCATCCGGGAACTCCCGGTTCCACGGCCCGAACCCGGATGGGTGCTGATCGAGGTCAAGGCCTTCGGTCTGAACCGGTCGGAGTTGCATACCCGTCTCGGGCTCGCCGAGGGGGTGACGTTCCCGCGGGTGCTCGGGATCGAGGCGACCGGAATCGTCGCGGAGTGTCCTGGCGGCGAATTCACCGCGGGCCAGCAGGTCGCGACGATGATGGGCGGAATGGGGCGGGTATTCGACGGCGGCTACGCCGAGTACACGTGCGTTCCGGTCGGTCAGGTGCTGCCGTTCGGGAGCGCGCTCGACTGGGCGACTCTCGGTGCCGTGCCCGAGATGCTCCAGACCTCCTATGGTTCCCTGACCGTGGGGCTCGACGCCCAGCCCGGAGAGTCGATCCTAATCCGTGGCGGGACTTCGTCGGTCGGGATGGCCACCGCGGTGCTCGCCAAGCGCCGCGGCATGACGGTGCTTTCGACCACGCGCAATCCCGGTAAGGCGGACGCGCTGCAGGGAGTGGGGGTCGACCATGTGGTGATCGACGAAGGCGAGATCGCGGCGGCGGCGCGGGAGATCGTCCCGGACGGGGTGGACAAGGCGCTCGAGCTGATTGGCACGCCGACACTGCCCGACACGCTGCGTGCGACCCGAGTGCACGGCGTCGTGTGCTTCACCGGGATGCTGTCCAACCAGTGGACCGTCCGCGACTTCTACCCAATCGACTACCTGCCGCGGGGGGTGCGGCTGGCCGCCTATGGCGGCGAGGCGAGGGACCTCCCGGCGGACGTGCTCCAGCAGTTCCTCGATGACGTGCGGGCCGGAACTGCGCGCGTCCCGATCGGCCACGTCTACCGCTTCGACGAGATCGTCGCGGCACACACCGCCATGGAGGCAGGCACGGCCGCCGGCAAGCTCGTGGTGACCGTCTAGCGCCGGCGCGGCTACGACGCCGTCGTGTGTCGCTGCGCCTTTGCGAGGTTGTCGATCAGCTCCTGCTTGTTCATACGCACGACGAACGTCGGTTGATCGACGTCGAGCCGCCATGCGTCGTCGAGGCCGCCCACGTCGACCGCATCGAACCCGAACTCCTCATACAGGCGCGCGGCGAGTCGCTTGCCCTCTGGGTCGTCGCCGGCATACCCGAGCGCGCGTCGATTCGCGGTCCCTTCCGGCGCGCCGTCCTTGACGATGTTGGCCGCGTCGATGTGGTTGAACACCCTGACCACCGTGCTGTCCGGGAGCCGCGCCTGCAGATACCCGGGAACGGTCAGCTTCCCTGAGTCGATGTCGGCAAAGTGCCCATCCCGCTCGGGGAAGTAGTTGCAGGTTGTGAGCACGACCTTGCCGGCCAGCGGTTCGACGGGCAGGGCGTCGGCACCGGACAGGGGGATCGCGAGGAGCGCGAAGTCGCCCGCCGAGGCGGCATCGGCAGCGGTCGCGGCCCTGGCATTGCCGCCGAGTTCGTCGACCAGATCGCCGAGAGTCTCAGGGCCGGAGGCGTTGCTGATCACGATGCCGTAGCCGCACCTGATAGCGGCAATCGAGAAGTTGCGGCCGATGTGTCCGGCGCCCAGCACTCCGATGGTGGTCATTTTCGGTCGTCCTCTCGGTTCGGTCGGTTGACGGTTCGCTCGGTTGACGGTTCGCTCGTAGTCGCTAAGGCACGAGCGCGAGCTTGCCGTAGGGATGCCTGCCTCGGAGCGCCTCGAGGGCTCGGGGCGCCTCGCTCAGCGCAAACGTGTCCCCGATCGGCACGGTCAGCTTGCCCCGTGCCGCCAGATCGAGGATCGACTGACGCGCGGCGGCGCGAAACGGTCCGCTCCTCGGATTCGCTGCGCCCACGGTTTGAAAACCGTCTCGCTGGGCCCGCCCGAATGCGGCCGTGGAAACGATCCGACTTCGGTCGGCGACGAGCGCGAGTGAGACGTCGATCGCCTCGTCAACGCCGACCGTGTCGATAACGGCGTCGACCCGTCCCGGAGTCGCGCCGCGGACACGCTGCTCGAGCCCGGGCCCGTACGTCACGGGCGTGGCTCCGAACCCACCAACCGCGTCGAGGTCGGCCTCGCCGGCGGTTCCGATCACGGTCGCGCCGAGGAGTGCAGCCTGCTGGACCACGCTCGTCCCGACCGCGCCGGCGGCACCGTGCACGAGCACGGTCTCGCCGGCTGAGATGCCGACGACGTGTAGCGTCTCGGCTGCCGTCGTCCCGACCAACAGCAGGTTGGCTGCCTGCGGAAAGGTCAGCGTCGGCGGCTTGGCGAATACGTCGGCGGCCGGCGCGTTGAGCGCGGAGGAGTAACCGTCGGAGACCTGGAAGACGACGACCTCGTCGCCGACCGACCCGCCGCCGGACGCGATCTCGGTCTCCGGGCCGAGGGCAGCGATCACGCCCCCGACTTCGTATCCGATGGTCAGGGGAAGCAGCCGTCGATCCTGCCCAGGCCCGAAATGCTTGTAGTCGGCCGGGTTCATGCCGGCCGCCCGGACCTGTACCGTCGCCTTTCCCGGCTCGGGGTCGGGCAGCTCGACGACGATCTCCTCCAGCACCTCGGGGCCGCCGAAATCTCTTGCTACCCACCGGCGGGCTTGCCTCACCGCGAATCCTCCTCTGTACCGCGTCGGTTCGATGCGACCCAGCGCACACTACCAGATAGCTTACATGGAAGCTACTTACGAAGAACCCAATCCGGTCGCCGGCGGCGGTCCGGGCCTTCATGGACAGTTCACACCTTTCGTCGGTTAATCGGCGGGGTGGGCGGCACGGCGCGCCCGGGGGGCTCAACTGCGGCTAAGATTTCTTATTGGGATGGCGGACCGGTGATCATGGGTGTGCCAGACAGGGGTGTTCGATGAAGCGCTTTAGGCGGCCCGCTTTGGCTGGGTGTCTCGGCTTGCTGGTCGGCGCCGTCGTGGCGGCCGCCCCCGGGCTCGGAAGCGCCGCGTCGATCACCTTGCCATCCGTGTCCGTCCCGACGGTGAGCCCGCCGTCGCTGACGGTGCCGTCGGTGACCGTTCCGACGGTGAGCACCGGCCCGCTCACGACCCCGTCCGTGAGCACGCCGAGCCTCACCACGCCGAAGCTCACCACTCCGACCCTCACGACACCGACCATCACGACCCCGACCGTGAGCACGCCCTCGGTCAGCACCCCGTCGCTTCCAACCCCGACGCTTCCGGTCTCGACGACGCTGACGCACTCCACTCAGTCGCCGGCAAGCGGAGACTCGTCGTCGACCGCATCGCCCAGCGCGGCTTCCACGCCCGCGGCCGAGCCGGTGACGGGCGGTCCGACGTCGAGCTCGCGCGCGGGCCAGGGGACCACTCGCCGCGGCGCGAGTGGCAGCGGGTCGAGCGCTCGGGCGGGTGCTGCGAGCGCTGGGAACAAGGCCGCTCGGACCCGGACGAGCGCCACTGCCGGCACCGCTTCAGCCGCGAGCCAGACGACGGGCACCGGGCCGGCGTCGACCCAGACCGGGCGCCCGGCGTCGAGCGTTGCTCCCACGCCGACCAAGTCCAACGGTCCGATCGCCCGCCTGGTCAAGGTGCTGCCCACCGCCGCGCTGATCGCGCTCCTCGCGTTCGCCGTCGTCGCGGCGGTGATGGCGCTCAACGCCTACCTGCAGCGACGGCGCGCGAAGTCGCTGGCCGGTCAGCGCGCTGCGCTCCTGTCCGACGTCGGCGTGCTCCAGGCCGCGCTCCTCCCCGCGGTTCCGGCGGCTCTCGGCGAGCTCGAGGTCTCGGTGGCCTACCGGCCGGCCCAGGGACTGGCGGCCGGAGGAGATTTCTTTGACGTGTTCACAGTGTCGCCCGAACGGACGGGGATCATCATCGGCGACGTGTCAGGGCACGGACGCGAGTCGCTCATCCATGCTGCGCTCGTCCGGTACACGCTGCGGACGCTGATGGGGGAGGGGCATTCGCTGCCCGAGGTGCTGGCCCGCGCGGATCGGTATCTCACGGGCGAGCTCGGCGACGGATACGCGACCGTCATCATCGGCTGCTACGAGCACGCGACCGGCGAGTTCTCGTGGGCGAAGGCTGGACACGAGCCGCCGATCATGGCGGACCAACCCGATCGCGAGGAGGAAGCGGCGACGCCGCTCGGATTCGGAATGGGCGATACGTGGCCGCAGTTCTCGCGCTTCCTGGCCCCCGGCGACAGGGTGTGCCTGTTCACGGACGGTCTGATCGAGGCCCGCCGGCACGGCGCGCAGCTCGGACGCGGCCATCTCAAATCGCTCGTTGAGGACGGTCTGAGCGCCCAGCAGCTCGTCGAGCGGATCCAGTCGGATGCTGATGAGTGCGGCGATGACCTCGCCGCCGTGGTGATCACGCGCGGGGTCGCCGTTCCCGTCGTTGGGGACCAGCCGGAGCGGCAAGCAGCAGCCGTCTAGCGGCGGCTACATGCACAACCGCGCATACGGTGCCGCTCGGCGGGACTGTGCGCGTTTCTTCACGCCACGGATGCAGAACCGCGCGCGGCCGCGGCCCGGTCACCGGCCTGAGCGCTTATGCAGGTCGGATCAGGACGCGGCGAGCGCCTGGCGCAGGTCGGCGACCAGGTCACCGGGATCCTCGACGCCGCAGCTGAGCCTGACCAGGTCGGGCGGGACGGCCGCTGCCGAGCCTTCGACCGTCTGGTGGGTCATCGCCTGGGGCACCTCGATGAGCGATTCCACGCCGCCGAGCGACTCGGCCAGCGTGAACAGACGGGTCCTCGTCGCGAGCTCGGTCGCGCGCGGGTGACGGAAGCTGACCATGCCGCTGACGCCGGGCCAGCGCACGTCGCGCACGTCGGGCCTGGCCCGCAACAGCTCGACGATCGCGGCCGCGCTGCGTGCGTGCGCCTCCATGCGGAGGTGCAGGGTCCGCAGGCCACGGTGGACGAGGAAGCAGTCGAACGGGCCGGGCACGGCCCCGACCGCGTTCTGGACGAAGCGGATTCGCTCATACCACTCCCCCGAGCGGCTGACCACAACCCCGCCGACCACGTCGGAGTGGCCGCCCAGGTACTTGGTGGTCGAGTGCACGACGAAGTCCGCCCCCAGCTCGAGCGGGCGCTGGTTGGCCGGCGTGGCGAACGTGTTATCGACGGCGACCAGGGCGCCCCGCCGCCGGGCCAGAACGCCGGGGATGTCGATCACGTCGAGCTTGGGATTGGTCGGACTCTCGACCCAGATCAGTCGCGTGTCATCGCGGACGGCGCGTTCGAGCGCGTCGAGGTCGGTCTGGTCGACCAGGTCGTACTCGAGCCCCCACCGGGCCATGACCTTGTCGACCAGACGGTAGGTGCCGCCGTAGAGGTCGCCGGGGAGCACCACGTGTGAGCCCGCCTGGCAGGCGGCGGTGATCAGCGCGTGCTCGGCGGCGAGCCCGGAGGCAAAGGTCACAGCCAGGCCACCCTCGAGCTCGCCGAGCGCCTGCTCGAGCGCGGCCCGTGTCGGGTTGGCCGAGCGTGCGTAGTCGTAGTCGGCGACGAACTCGCCGGGTCGGGGCTGGGCATAGGTCGAGGTCTGATGGATCGCGGGGATGACCGACCGGAACGACGGGTCGGGCGTGAGCCCGGCGTGCACGGCGCGGGTCGCGAACGCGTCGTCGCGCCCGTCGCCGTCTCGGGAGGTGGTCACGAAGCCAATGCTTCCAGCAAGTCCGTCCGCGTGACGAGACCCTCGGCCCGGCCGTCCCGCGTGACGAGCAGCGCCTGCTGATCGCCGACCAGCAATTCGACCGCCTCGCGTACCGGATCGTCGATCGACACCGCCGGGAACGGCGGCTCCATCACCTCGACGATCTCGGCGTCGAGCACCCTGGGGTCGTCGGCAGCCCGCTTGAGCAGGCCGCGCTCGCCGATTGCGCCGACCACGGTGGCCGGATCATGGGCGCTGACCACGGGAAGCTGTGAGACCCGGTGCTCGTGCAGGAGCGCCACCGCGTCGCGCACCTTGAAGTGGGTCTGGACGGTGACCAGCGGCGGGATCTCGCCCACCTCGCGCTTGCGCGCGAGCACGTCGCCGACTACGAGCTTGGTGTCGCGGTCGAGGAAGCCGTACTGTCGCATCCAGGCGTCGGAGTAGATCTTCGACAGGTAGGAGCGGCCGCCGTCCGGGAGGATGACCACGACCAGCGCGTCGGGATCGTCGATCTCGGCGGCGGCGTGCAGCGCGGCATGAAGCGCAAGGCCGCCGGATCCGCCGGCCAGGATGCCCTCGAGCTGAGCCAGCCGGCGCGTGGTCAGGAACGCGTCCTTGTCGGACACGGTGATCCACCGGTCGATCACGGCGGGGTCGAACGTTTCGGGCCAGAAGTCCTCGCCGACGCCTTCGACGAGGTAGGGCCGAACGCTCTCGGGGCCGCCCGAGTAGATCGAGCCCTCGGGGTCGGCGCCGATCACGATCAGGTCGGGATTGCGCTCGCGCAGGTACCTCGCCGTGCCCGTGACCGTGCCGCCGGTTCCCACGCCGGCGACCAGGTGGGTGATCTGCCCGGCGGTCTGCTCCCAGAGCTCGGGTCCGGTGGACTCGTAATGGGCCTGCGGGTTGGCCTGGTTGAAGTACTGGTTGGGCTGGAACGCCCCCGGGATCTCGTCGGTGAGCCGGTCCGCGACCCGGTAATAGGACTGCGGCGATTCGGGGGGGACGTCGGTGGGGGCCAGCACGACGTCCGCCCCGTAGGCTCGCAGGAGATCGATTTTCTCCCGCGACATCTTGTCCGGCATCACCGCGATGACCCGGTATCCCTTGAGCCGGGCCGCGATAGCGAGCCCGGTGCCCGTGTTGCCGGAGGTCGGCTCGACGATCGTGCCGCCGGGCTTGAGCACGCCATCGCGCTCGGCGGCCTCGATCAGCGCCACCGCGACCCGGTCCTTGATCGAGCCGCCGGGATTGAACACCTCGAGCTTGGCGGCGAGGCGGGGACGCAGCCCGGCGCCGATTCGGGAGAGTCGCACGAGGGGCGTGTCGCCGATCGTGTCGAGGATCGAGTCCTTCAAAATCGGTGCGGTGGCGATGGAGGTCATATCCACAGTCTGATGATTATGCGACGTGCTGACAAGCGGCCGCAGATACTGCGACAATCCCGTATGAAATTGCAGATTCTTCGCATTTGAGGGAACGAGGCCCGCGCATGCCGAATGATCGTCAGCCGGTGGTGGATGAGATAGACAGGGCGATGCTTGAGCTCCTTGCCCAGGACGCCCGGATCACCAACCAGGCGTTGGCCGACCGCGTCGGTGTCGCCCCTTCCACGGCCCTCGCCCGGCTGCGCTCGCTGCGCGAGCGAGGCGTGATCACCGGGTTCCACGCCGAGGTCGACCTGGCTGCTCTCGGTCGCCCGCTTCAGGCGCTGATCGCCGTGCGTCTCACCGTGCACGAGCGAAATCAGATCGACGACTTCACCAACGCGGTCCGCACGCTGCCGGGGGTGCTGATGGTGTTCCACCTGACCGGGGTGACCGACTACCTGGTATGGGTGGCGGCGGCGGACGCCCAGGGCCTGCGGGAGTTTGTCGTCGACCATCTCGCCACGCATCCGTCGGTGGCCCATGCCGAGACCTCGTTGATCTACGAGCACCGTCGGGGTCCGGGATTATTTGGGGCCCGCCCACCCGCGGCGGATCCGGCATGAGGGCGGCGGCCACTCGTGTCGGTGGGCTCGGCACCACCGTCTTTACCGAGATGACGGCGCTCGCGGTGCGCACCGGGGCGATCAACCTGGGCCAGGGCTTTCCGGACACGGACGGTCCGGCGGCCGTGATCGAGGCGGCCGTGGCCGCGCTGCGTGGCGGCGAGAACCAGTACGCGCCGCTCCCCGGCGTTCCGGCGCTGCGCGAGGCGGTGCGCGAGCATCAGCGTGACTGGTACGGCCTCGAGCCCGAGGACGTGCTGGTCACCTTCGGCGCTACCGAGGCGATCGCGTCTGCGCTGCTCGGACTGTGCGACCCGGGCGACGAGGTGGTCGTGCTCGAGCCCTACTACGACTCCTACGCCGCCTGCATCTCGTTCGCCGGCGCCACGCGACGACCGGTGACGCTCCGGCCTCCCCACTTCGCGGTGAGCGCCGAGGCGCTGCACGACGCGATCGGACCGCGTGCCCGGCTGCTGCTGCTCAACTCGCCCCACAACCCGACCGGACGTGTGCTCACGCGCGACGAGCTCGACCTGATCGCCGCGGCCTGCCTCGAGCACGACCTGGTCTGCGTCACCGACGAGGTGTACGAGCACCTGGTCTATGACGGCAAGCACATCCCGATGGCCACCCTTCCGGGGATGAGCGAGCGGACGCTGACGATCTCGAGCGTCGGGAAGTCGTTCTCGGTCACCGGCTGGAAGATCGGCTGGTGTTCGGGGCCGGCTCCGCTCGTCTCGGCCACGCGCATGGTCAAGCAGTACCTGACGTTCGCCGGCGGGACACCTCTGCAACACGCGGCCGCCGCCGCGCTCCGGCTGCCGGCCGACGAGATCACCGCGCTTGCTGACGATCTGCGCGCCAGGCGCGACCAGCTTTGCGCGGGGCTCGAGGCGGCGGGACTGCGCCCGTACGTTCCGGCGGGCACCTACTTTGTCAACGCGGACGTCCGGGTAGACGCGGTCGAGTTCTGCCGCGAGCTGCCGGGCCGGTGCGGAGTCGTCGCGATCCCGACGGGCGTCTTCTACGACGATAAGGCCGCGGCTTCGAGGCTGGTTCGCTTCGCGTTCTGCAAGCGCGCCGAGGTGATCGCCGAGGCGGCCCGGCGTCTAGCTACGCTCGGGCGATGACCCGTCAGCTGATTTCGAGCGGTTCCCAGTTCGAGCGTGACGTCGGCTATTCGCGGGCCGTCGTCGACGGCGAGTGGGCATTCGTCGCGGGGACGACGGGATTCGACTACGCCGCGATGTCGATCTCAGACGACGTTGCCGAGCAGACCCGTCAGGCGCTCGAGAACATCAGATCCGCGCTGGCCGAGGCAGATTTCTCGCTGGCGGATGTCGTGCGGGCGAACTATCTCCTGCCGAGCGCCGAGGACTTCCCCGCTTGTTGGCCGGTGTTGCGCGAGTACTTCGGCGAGATCCGGCCCGCCAGCACGATGCTGGTCGTCGGCTTGGCCGACCCGCGGATGAAGATCGAGATCGAGGTGACCGCGAAGCGCAGAGCCTGAGCCGCGGCTCAGACCTTCGGGTTCACGTGCTGGAACCCGAAGCGGCCCTTGATACACAGGTTGCCGCGCGTGATGTCGTGGTCGGCGGGGGAGGTCACCTTGACGATCTGGTTGTCCTGCACGTGCAGCGTCAGGTTGCAGCCGACGCCGCAGTACGGGCAGATCGTCTCGGTCTGGGTCTGGCTGGATTCGTCCCACGTCGCCGCGTCCCGCAGGTCGTGCTCTGACTTGAACATGAGCGCGCCGGTGGGACACACCGCGATGCAGTTGCCGCAGTAGACGCAGGCCGACTCGGGCAGCGGGTTCGCATACTCGGTCGAGATGCGGGCGTCGAAGCCGCGTCCGGCGACCGTGATCGCGAACGTGTTCTGGTACTGCTCGCCGCAGGCGTCGACGCACTTGTAACAGAGGATGCACTTGGAGTAGTCGCGCACGTACAGGTCGTTGTCGACCTTCGTCGGCGCGGCCACGGTGGCGGCGGTCTGGCCGTCGGGCCGCTCGTGGTGTCCGGTGCGTTTATGATCGCGGTGCGAATCCGGCGGCGCCGGTGGTCCGTAGCGCTCGGGGCTGCCGTGGTAGCGCGCCAGGTAGTCCTCGGCTGCGGGGGTGATCGACAGGTCGACGCTCGACGCGAGGAACTCGATCACCATCTTGCGGCTGTGGCGCACACGGTCGGAGTTGGTCCGAATGACCATGTCGGGCTCGACCTTGCGCGAGCACGCGGGCACCAGGGTCCGGGCACCCTCGACCTCGACCACGCAGATCCGGCATGCGTTGGCCGGCACCAGCGTCTCGCCGTAGCAGAGCGTCGGCGTGTCGATCCCGATCATGCGGCAGGCGTCGAGAATCGTCGAGCCCTCCGGCACCTCGACGGGCTGCTCATCGATCGTGACTGTGATGTGTCGTGCCGCCGGTTGCGGCGGGGCCATGGGCAGCTGGATCGGGTTCACGCGCTCGCTCCTCCGTTGCCGTTGCTCGCAAATACACCCAGTCGCGCAATCGCCGACTCGACCGCGGACGAGGCCGTCTGTCCGAGGCCGCAGATCGAGGCGTCGCGCATCGCCTGGCCGATCTCGGCGATCAGGTGCAGCTCGTCCTGAACGCTGCCGCGGGTGCGCCCAGAGATCAGCCGGGCGAGCGCCTCCTCCTGGCGTACGGTGCCGACGCGGCAAGGGACGCACTGTCCGCAGCTCTCGTCGCGCATAAACGCCGCGATCGTCATCAGCAGCTCGGGGATGTCGGCACTTTCGTCGAGTACGAGCACCACGCCTGAGCCCAGCGTTGTGTGAACCTCACGGGCGCCCTCGAATGTGAGCTTGAGATCGAGGTAGTCGCCGGTCACGAAGCTGCCTGCCGCGCCCCCCAGGAGGACGGCGCCGAGGCTGGTGCCCGAGGGCACGCCACCCGCGAGGTCGAGGAGCTCGCGCAGCGTGGTCCCGAAGGGGACCTCGTACGTGCCGGGCCGCACGACCGCGCCCGAGACGCAGAACAGCTTCGGGCCGGTCGAGCGCTCGGTGCCGATGCTGGCGAAGGCCGGGCCGCCCTCGAGCACTATCGGCAGGATGTTGACCAGCGTCTCGACGTTGTTGACCACCGTGGGCTGGCCGAACAGCCCACGCTCGACAGGGAATGGGGGCTTGTTGCGCGGCTCGCCGCGGTAGCCCTCGATCGACCCGAAGATCGCGGTCTCCTCGCCGCAGATGTACGCGCCGGCGCCCTTGCGCAGCTCGATGTCGAACTTGAAGCCGTGCCCGAGGATGTCCTCGCCGAGGAGGCCCCGGTCTCGCGCCTGCTCGACGGCGCTCTCGAGACGGCGTTGAGCGAGGGGATACTCGCCGCGAAGGTAGAGGTAGCCGTACTCGCAGCCGGTGGCGTACGCCGCAATCGTCATCGCCTCGATCAGCGAGAACGGATCGCTCTCCATGATCACTCGGTCCTTGAACGTCCCCGGTTCGGATTCGTCGGCGTTGCAGATCAAATAATGGGGTCGGCGGGGCTGGCGCGCTACCGCGTCCCACTTGCGTCCGGTGGGGAACGCCGCGCCGCCGCGGCCCATGAGCTTGGAGTCGAGCACCTCGCGCAACACGCCCTCGGGGCCGATGTCGATGGCCCGTCGAAGCGCGTCATAGCCGCCATGGGCGCGGTAGTCGTCGAGGCTCTCGGGATCGGCCACGCCGACTCGCCGCAGCAGACGAAGACCCGGCTGGCCGGCCTGGGGAGACTCGGGTGAGGCGGGTGGCGCCGGCGTGGCGCCTTGGAGGATCTCGATCAGTCCCTCCGCGTCGACTCCCGTCAGCTCGCGCTCAACGGCATTCTCGCCTGATTGCACGAGCAACGCAGCCGGCGCCCGGTCGCACTGGCCGAGGCACGGGGAGGGCTCCCAGGTGGCGCCGTCGTGGTCCTCACCGTGAGGGCCGAAGCGCTCGGTGAGGACCTCGATCAGCTTGTCCGAGCCGGCGCACCGGCAGGCCAGGTCGTTACACACGTGCACGACGCGCGGCGGGCGCGGCTCGACCGAGAACAGGGCGTAGAAGGTGGCCACGCCGAAGACGTCGGCCGGCGGGATGGTCAGGCGCTGCGCAATGTAGTTCAGTGCGCCCGGGCTGATCCAGCCGGCGCGGTCGTGAAGGGCGTGAAGGGTGGGGAGGAGGTCGTGGCGCTGGGCGCGAGCGGCATGCCCGCCGTGCGCCGAGTGGCCGTTTTCGACGCGGTCCGCGCCGGCCCAGGCCGACACCGGCGGGCCGAGGAACGCGTCGATCGCCGCGCGTTCGTCGGTGGTCGGTTCGGCGTCGAGGAGGCGGAGATCCACGCTGGTTAGTTACTCGCCGGCCTCGCGGCTGGCCACTCCCGCCGCTTCCTTGGCGTCGCCGTTCAGCTTCTCCACCCGCACGGCCGTGGCTTTGAACTCCGCGGTCCCCGACCGCGGATCGGTGGCGTCAATCGTCAGCAGGTTGACGTCGACCTGGTCGGGGAAGTGGAAGGTCATGAAGGCCAGGCCGGGGCGCAGGTTCGTGTCCAGACGCACGGGCGCGTCTACCGAGCCGCGCCGGGAGCTGATCTTCACCAACTCGCCCGGCTCGACGTCCAGCTTCCTCGCGTCCTCCGGGTGGAGGTCGAGCGTCTCACCGCGGCGCAGCGGCGAGCTGTAGAGGTTGGACTGAACTCCCGTGTTGTAGGAGTCCAGGCGCCGGCCCGTGGTCAGCCGGATCGGGAACTCGTCGCTCAGCTCGTCGATCGGCGGCACCCAGGTGGTGACCGAGAATGGCGCCTTAGTCCCTTGCTCCGGCGGGTCCAGCCATAAGCGGTTGTGGAGGAACAGCGAACCGGGATGGTCCTCGCTCGGGCATGGCCACTGGATGCCGCCCAGCTCCTCGAGGCGGTCGTAGCTCATCCCCGTGTGCATTGGGCTGAGCGACCGGCACTCGTCCCACGCCTGCTCGAGCGTTGGCTCGCCCCAGTCGTGTCCGAGGCGCCGGGCCAGTTCAGAGATGATCCAGTGATCGTCGCGGGCCTGGCCGGGCGGATCGAGCGCCTTGCGCATCCGCTGAACCCGTCGCTCGCTGTTGGTCACCGTCCCGCCGTCTACCTCACACCACGAGGCGGTGGCGGGAAGGACCACGTCGGCCATCTCAGCTGTCTTGGTCATCAGGATGTCCTGGACTATGAGGAAGTCGAGCCCCTCGAGCAGCTCGTGCGTCTTCTTCGAGTCCGCCTCCGACTGCGCCGGGTTCTCGCCGAACACGTAAAGGGTCTTGAGCTCGCCGCGCTCCATGCCCTCGAACATCTGCGTCAGGTGCCAGCCGTACTTCGGGACGATCGGCGTGCCCCATGCGGCTTGGAATTTCGCCCGCGCCGCCTCGTCCTTCTCGATGTCCTGGAAGCCGGGAAGCTTGTTGGGGATCGCGCCCATGTCGCCGCCGCCTTGGACGTTGTTCTGGCCGCGCAGGGGGTTCAGCCCCGAGCCGTAGCGTCCGACGTGCCCGGTCAGCAGCGCCAGGTTGATCAGCGAGAGGACGTTGTCGACGGCGGTGACGTGCTCGGTGATTCCGAGCGTCCAGCACAGGATCGCCCGGTCGGCGCGCGCGTAGGCATGGGCCAGCTCGCGGATCGTCTCGGCCGGCACGCCGGTCACGCGCTCGCCCTCCTCGAGCGTCCATGGCTCCACCGATGCCTTGTACTCCTCGTAGCCGGTCGTGGCGTGCTCGATGAACACGTCGTTGGTCAGCCCAGCATGGATGATCTCGCGCGCGACCGTGTTGGCCAGGGCGATGTCGGTGCCGACGTCGAGCCCGAGCCACGTATCGGCCCACTGCGCGCTGCTCGAGCGGCGTGGATCGACGCCGTAGAGCTTCGCCCCGCGGTTGACTGCCTTGAGGACGTGATGGAAGAAGATCGGATGCGTTTCACGGGCGTTCGATCCCCACAGGATCAGCAGATCCGTTTCCTCGACCTCTTTATAGGACGACGTCCCGCCGCCCGCACCGAACGCAGTCGCCAGACCGACGACACTGGGAGCGTGTCAAGTGCGGTTGCATGAGTCGATGTTGTTCGACCCCATCACGGAACGCACGAACTTCTGCGCCAGGAAGTTGACCTCGTTCGAGGCCTTCGAGCAGCTGAACATGCCGAACGAGCGCGTCGTGTCCGTGGCCTTGGCGCGGGCGAGCCCGGCTGCCGCCACGTCGAGTGCCTCGTCCCAGCTCGCCGGGCGAAGCGTCCCGTTCTCGCGCACCATCGGCTCTGTGAGCCGGCCGCGTGTCTTTGGCAATCCAATCACCTCCTTCCATTGGTCCGGGCCCTTGGCGGGGCGGTTGGACATATACGTTCAAGAGTAGAGAATCGGGGCGATGGCGACAAATCTGGCGGCGTTTCTTTCGTCCGCGTTCTGACCGCGCCGCGATTGCGGGTTCCTTGCTAACCGGCGGTGGTGCGGCGACGAGTCACGACTTCCGGCCGCCTGGGGACGGAGACGTACCAGTTTCGTACTGGTACGTACCAGTACCGCACGTGCGAGCGCGGAGGGTTCAGGAGTCGGGGCGGTGGGGATCGAGCGCGTCGGGGCGGTGGGGATCGAGCGCGTCGGGGCGGTGGCGATCGAGGAGCTCGCGGGCGCGGGCGAGCTCGAGGTCTCCGAGCGACGCCGGCGCCAGCTCGTAGCGCGCCGCGTAATCGGCGAGCAGGACCCGACGGACCGTGTCGATGCCGACGCCGGGCACCTCGTCCGCCACCGCGCCCGTCGTCTCCGGGTCCCAGTCCAGTCCGAGCGCGGCGTAGACATCGGTCAGCACCCGCCGGATCGGCGTGGCGGACTGGACCACGACGACGCTCGAGTGCAGCCACGACCCGCGGACGATCCGCTCGGCGGCGCCGATCAGCTTGACGCGCCCGCGCGCGTTGACGCTGAACTCGCCCGGGCAGTATTCGCCGGGCACCTCGCCGACACGGGCGTCGACCCCCAGGCCACGCAGCGCGGAGGCCTGCCGGCGGGCGTCGTCGGCGAACCGCTCTCGGATGCCGGCGATCGATGCACCGGCCGGCATGACCTCATCGAAGATCAGGCAGCCCTCGTGATAGGCCGCGGCACGGCCGCCCGCGCCCCGGATCACCGGCACGAAGCCGTGCCGCTGCGCCGCGGCGACGGCATCCGGGAAGCCGTCCAGGAAGCGATCCCGGCGACCGAACGCGACCGTGGCGTGGGGTCGGTACCAGCGAACGACCGGCGGCCGCTGACCCGCGGCGACCAGGTCAAGGAACGCGTGCGCCATCGCCACGTCCAGCAGCGGGCTGGGATCGGCGCCGGCGGGACCCTCAACCAGGTCGACACGCACGGCGCGTCTAGAGGTCGGCGAGGCGACGCATCGTGCCGGAATCGACCTCGAGCGCGGTGACGTTCTCGGCGATCTGCGCCGGTGCGGTGGCGCCGAACAGCACGCTGGCGACGGCAGGATTGGCCAGCGCGAACGCGATCGCCAGTGCCGCCGGGCTGAGGCCGAGCTCGTGCGCGAGTGCGTGCAGCCCGCGCCCGCGCGCCCGCGCGGCGGCGAACCGTGGAGTCTCGACGTCAGCGGTGGCGCGGCCGGTCCCGCCGACGTCGTACTTGCCGGTGAGCACGCCGCCGGCCAGCACGAACGAGGCGACGACCCCGGCGCCGGAGGCCTGGAGTGCGGCCGTCATCTCGGGGCCCTCCACCCAGTCGCGCCGCACCAGGCTGTAAGGGAGCTGGGCAGCACACGGCATCGGGACGCCCTGCGCGTGAGCGGCGCGGACGGCCTGCGCGAACGGTTCGGCCTCCCAGTTGACGATCCCCCAGGCCCGGGCCTTGCCCGAGCGCACGAGCTCGCCCATGGCGGAGACGAGATCGGGCACCGTCATGCCGTCGGGCGCGGGGTTGGCGTAAATCAGATCCACATATTCAAAGCCCATCCGAGCCAGCGACCCATCGAGCTCCGCGGCGGCGCTCTGCTCGGGCCAGAACTCCCACCACAGCTTGTTCGAGACGACGGTGTCCGCCCGGTCCCACCCCGCCGCCCGGAATAGCTCGCCGAACAGCAGCTCGGAGTAGCCGGTTGGGATCGGTGCGGTGCCGGTCTCGTCGTTGTAGCGGGCGTCGTCGAGGAAATTGATGCCGTGCTCGCGCGCGGCAAGCATCACCGCGAGGCCGTCCTCGCGAGGAATTCGCTCGAACGTGCGCCAGGAGCCGAGCGAGAGGCGGGATGCCTCGAGCTCCGATCCGCCCAGCGCCTGCCTGGGCATGTCAGGCTCAGGGGGCAAGCCGCTCGATCCTCCAGCCGCCGTCCGAGTCGGGGGTGTAGAGGAGCCGGTCGTGCATCCGGCTGGTCCGGTGCTGCCAGAACTCGAATCGGTCGGGCGTCAGTCGGTACCCGCCCCAGTTCTCGCCGAGAGGCTCCTGCCCGGGGCGGTAGCGTTCGGCGAGCTCGCCGGCCCGCTGCTCGAGCCATTCGCGGCTGGGAATCGGCTGACTCTGTGGAGATGCCAGTGCGCTCAGCTGGCTGCCGCGCGAGCGGCTGTGCGCGTAGGCCTCGGACTCCTCGCGCGTGGTGCGCTGTACCGGGCCCTCGATCCGGACCTGGCGGCCGAGCGGTTCCCAGTGGAAGAGCAACGCGGCGCGGGGGTTGGCGGCCAGTTCCCCGCCCTTGCGGCTCTCGTAGTTCGAGTAGAAGACGAACCCGGCGTGGTCGGCGTGCTTGAGCAGGACCATCCGGACCGATGGCGCGCCGTCGGAGGTCGCGGTGGCGAGCGCCACGGCCTCGGGCTGGGAGATCTCGGCTTGCGTGGCCTCGTCGAACCAGCGCTCGAACTGGCGAACGGGGTCGGGATCGACGTCCTGAACCCGAAGCGGGGTGTCCTCGTCTTGCACGCGGGCGATTATGCCCGCGTCAGCGCGGCCCTGGTGGCGCCGCCGTGCTGGCGCCGGCACGGCGCTCGGTCATCCAGCGCGAGGGCGCTTTCGTGGGAAATGCACCGCGGCGGGGGCTCGTACAGGCACCATCGCCGGGGGTTGCTCATGCGCCGGGCGGCGTTGCGTTGCCATCGGCGCTGATCGCCAGCCGAAAGATGATCCGCGTACCGGTCTCGTGCGTCTCGCTCACGCAGCGAGCAGGCCCTCGAAGCGCCCCCGCTGTGCGTAAGCGTAGGGGTGGGTGAAGGCCTCGAGCGCATCGCAGCCGGGCACGTCGAGCACGAACGCCTCTCCCGAACGCTCATCTTCGACGGCCACGGACACCTCGTCGGTGTGCGAGTTCCAGAGCAGCCTCACTTCGATGCCGTCGCTGTGCCGGCGGTCGAGTTCCCGGATTGCCAATGTGGGCGTGGTCAGCATGGTTCGTGCCTCCTGGTGTGATCTCGCCGGTTAAGACGGCACCCCGGGCTCGTACTCATCGGTCGTGAGGCGGATTAGTCTTCGCTCTCGATGCCGGACCCGCCGAAGATCGTCCACCTCGACCACATCGAGTCGATTCCGGGCCCGGGAACCCTGATCTGGCATCCGGTCAGGCTGACGCTCGACGTGCGGGCGTTCGGCTGCAACGCGTACACGGCCGGGGAAGCAGGTCAGGACGTGGTCGAGCCGCATACCGAGGACCCGGAGCTCGCCCATCAGGAGCTCTACTTCGTGGCCAGCGGCCGGGCGCGCTTCACGATCGACGAGGAGTCCTACGACGCGCCGGCGGGCACGTACGTGTTCATCCCGGATCCGGCCTCGCACCGGCATGCGGTTGCGGTGCAGGCAGGCACCACAGTGCTCAGCTTCGGGGGGCCGCCGACGTTCGAGCCGTCCGGATGGGAGGCGACGTTTCGGGCAGCGCCGCTGATGCGGTCTGACCCGGCGCGGGCCCGGCAGATCCTGGCCGAGGGCGTCGAGGCGCACCCGGAGTCCGCGTCGATGCACTACCACGTGGCCTGTCTGGAAGCGTTGCAGGGCAATCGCGAGGCCGCGCTGGCGGCACTGCGCCGGGCGGTCGAGCTGAAGCCCGAGGCCGCGGATTGGGCCCGCGACGACGAGGACTTCGAGAGCCTTCGAGACGATCCGGAGTTCCGGGCGGTGGCGGCGCTACCGTAGCCCTTCGGATGCGGATCGCGACCTGGAACGTCAACTCGCTCAAGCAGCGCCTGCCGCGGCTACTGCCCTGGCTGGATCAGCGCGGGCCTGACGTCGTGTGTCTGCAAGAGACCAAGCTCGCCGACGATGCGTTTGACGAGCTGCTGGCCGACGAGCTGTCAAAGCGCGGCTACGAGGCGGCCGCCTACGGCGAGACGGCGTGGAATGGCGTGGCGATCCTCTCGCGCGCGGGACTCGACGACGTGGTGCGCGGGCTTGACGGCGCACCAGGATTCCCGCATCCCGAGGCGCGGGCGGTGGCAGCGACGTGCGGCGGCATCCGAATTACCTCGGTGTACGTCCCGAACGGTCGCGCCCCCGGCTCGGAGCACTACGAGTACAAGCTGAACTGGTTGCACTCGCTTCGTGACGCCGTCGCCGCTGGACCGAAAGCGCAGATCGTGTGCGGGGACATGAATATCGCGCCGGCCGACGAGGACGTGTTCGATCCCGAGGCGTACTTCGGCCACACCCACGTCACCGAGCCTGAGCGCGCGGCGCTGGCCGAGGTGGAGGCGCTCGGCCTGCACGATGTGGTGCGTGACCGGTGGCCGAACGAGCGGGTGTTCACCTACTGGGACTACCGGGCCGGGATGTTCCATCAGGACCTGGGCATGCGGATCGACCTGATGCTGGCCAGCGGGCCCGTGGCCGAGCGGGTGAAAGCGGCGTGGGTCGACCGTCAGGCGCGCAAGGGAAGCGGCCCGAGTGACCACGCGCCGGTGATGATCGACCTCGATGAGGCGCCCGACGGGGACATCGGCCCCGTCGTCCCGCCGCCGTCCAACCCGGTGACCAAGCGGGGGACGAAGAAGCTGCCCCAGGCGACTCCTTAGGGGCGGTCAAGGCCGCGGACGGTCGCGGTCGCGGGACGGCTGGACGCGTTTCGGTTCGCCCGGCATCTTCGGGTAGTCGGGCGGATAGGGCATGTCGCCGAGCCCGTTGGCAAGGTCGCGCTCGTACAGGTCCAGTAGCGGCTGCAGTGAGTGCGACCGCTCGTCGATCGCGGCGTGGCGGTCGCCGAGCTGCGCGAACCGGGTCGGCATCGTCGCCACCGTGAAGTCCTCGGGCCGGACGTCGGGCACCTCGTCCCAGTCGAGTGGGGCCGAGACCGGCGCCCCCGGTTTGGCCCTGATGCTGTACGCGGACGCGATCGTGCGGTCACGGGCATTCTGGTTGAAGTCGACGAAGATGCGCTCGCCGCGCTCCTCCTTCCACCAGCTGGTCGTGACCTGATCCGGGACGTGCCGCTCGAGCTCGCGCCCGAAAGCGATCGCCCCGTGGCGCACGTCGGTGAAGGTCCAGCGGGGTTCGATCCGGATGTAGATGTGGATGCCGCGGCCGCCCGAAGTCTTGGGAAAGCCTCGGTAGCCGAGCTCCTCGAGCAGCGCCCGCGCATCAGCGGCCACTCGCGCGGCGTCCTCGAAGTCGGTGCCGGGCTGGGGATCGAGGTCGAGGCGGAGCTCGTCCGGGTGGTCGAGGTCGGTACGGCGGACCGGCCACGGATGGAAGGTGATCGTGCCCATCTGGGCTGCCCACGCCACCACTGCGACCTCGGTCGGGCACACCTCGTCGGCGTGGCGCCCGGAGGGAAACGTGATCTGAGCCGTCTCAACGTAATCGGGGGCGCCCTTGGGGATCCGCTTCTGGTAGAAGGCGTCGCCGACCCGGCCCTCGCGCGTGGACAGCGTCATGCCCGGAAAGACGCCCTTCGGCCAGCGCTCCAGCGTGGTCGGACGGTTCGCAAGCGCGCGCATGATCCCGTCATCGACGGCCAGGTAGTAGTTGACGATGTCGAGCTTGGTGACCGGTGCCGTCCGATCGGTTTGGGGGAAGATCACCCGATCCGGGTTGGACACCCGGAGATCGCGGCCGCCGGCGTCGACGATGGTTTCCGGGAGGGTCGCCATAACGGAAGTTCTACAGATCGGCGTCGTTGACGAGCAGGGGCTCGGTGCCGATGTCGACGTTCGCCGGGGGCATCCGCATCGCTTACGGTTGCCCCGACGGTGTCGCAGGTCATCGCTCCGCCCAACACACCGGCCGGAATCCAGGCGCGCTGGCTGCTCGCCGCATCCGCCCGTCTGCCGATACCGATCGGTGAGCTGCAAGCGCACTTCGCGGCGGGTTTTCTGCACCACGTGAGCCCCGAGCAGGTGAACTCCGCGCTGGCCGGCGCTGGCCGGCTGCTCGGCGGCAGCGGCGCCGTCGAGTTCACCTCGGTGGAGGTCGACCAGCCTCGCCAGCTCATGCTCACGGTGGCGCGGGCTCCGAACCCCCCGCGCGTGAAGGTCTCACTCGGCGTCGACGGCGAGGGGCTGATCAGCGGTTTGCTCCTCCAACCCCTGGCGCCGCCGCCGCCCACCAGCTGGTCGGGGGTCGATGCGATGGTGCGCTCCGCGGCGCCGGAGGTTCGGATGCTCGTGGCGGACGTAACCAGCGGTACCTGTCGCACGGTTCATGCGATCGATCCCACCACGCCGGCTCCTATCGGGTCGGTGTTCAAGCTGTACGTCCTCGATGCAGTCGGTCAGGCCGCGGCCTCGGGGAGCGTCGCCTGGAACGAGACGCTGACGGCCACCTCGGCGGTCAAGAGCCTTCCGTCGGGAGAGCTGCAGTCGGTCCCGGACGGCACACAGGTCTCGGTCGAGGACGCGGCGGCGAAGATGATCTCGATCAGCGACAACACGGCCACCGACATGCTCATCGGGCGGGTTGGCCGGCCGGCGGTCGAGGCCGCCCTGACGGCCACCGGCATGTCGGATCCAACCCTGGATCGTCCGTTCCTCACCACGCGCGAGTTCTTCATTCTCAAGCTCGAGCAGTGGCCGACGCTGGCGCGCGACTACCTGGAGGCGAACGAGGCTGGCCGGCGCGCGCTCCTGGCCCGCATCGATCGGATGTCGCTACCCGCGCTCGCCGATGCGGCTGCCTGGACCACGCCCCGCGACATCGGTGGGATTGAGTGGTTCGCCTCGGCCGAAGACCTGTGCCGCGTCTACATGTCGCTGCGCGGGCTTGCCCGCCGACCGGGCGCTGCCCCGATCGGCCGCACGCTCGACATCAACGACGGTGGGCTAGATCTCGACCCGGCGCGCTGGCAGAGGACGTGGTTCAAGGGCGGTAGCGAACCGGGCGTGCTGACCATGACCTACCTGGCGAAGACGCGCAGCGAGACGAGCTACTTCGCGGCCGTGCTCGCCGAGGACCCGAACTCGGCCATCGACGAAGCCGAGGCGGCGCCAGCGATGCTGTCGGCAATCAAGGGAGCGCTGACGCTTGCCGCATCGTCCTGAAATGAGGTCGCTACGCCCCCGATCTCTGCGGAATCCTCCGGGCGTGGCTGATCGCCGCCGAGATCGACAGCTGGCAGTTGAGCGCATCCCGGAGCGCGATCATCGCTTCATCGGCATAGAGCCGTTCTCCGTCGTCGTTCGGCTCGGGGACGGGATAGCCGAAGCGCTTCTCCCAGAGCGCGAGGATCGTCGGACTCGTCCCGAGTAGGGCCGCAGCGGTCTCCGCGGTCACGTTACCTCCGGCTCTCCGTGCCGGGTCCGGTCGCGAGTAACTCCGTCATCGTTCCCTCCTGCGATCGGTTGCGCCACCGCGCGAGGCCTCAGCGTCCGGTCCCTCGGCGTCGCCCGAGGCCCTACCGCGGTGGCGAGTCCTAGTCGAACCGACTACGCGCGGGCCGGCCGAAAGTCAGGGGCTAACTCGTGACGGTATTTGCCTGAAAGCAGGTCGGCCACCGTGCTCGTCACGGTGCCGGCAGCCGCGCTCGTCACGCTGCCGACAGCCGTGCTCGTCACGCTGCTGACCGCGCTCGTCGCGGTCCCGACGGCCGCAGTCGCGCTGCCGGCTGTGGCATTCACGCTCGCGGCAACTGACGGGGGCGCGTTCACCGCCACGCCGACCGGGCTCGTTCCAGCGGATCCGTCGGGTCCGTGCGAGGAGGCATTCCCGGGCGCGGACTGCCCGGAATTCGCCCAGGACGGCTTCCCCGATCCCGCCCACGCGGGCTTTCCCGAGCCGTGGGTGGCGCTCCCGGATCCTCCCTGATTCGCATTTCCAGATCCGCCGTGGGCGGCCGCTGCTGAGGAACCCGCCGAGTTGCCATGAGTCGATTCCGGGTTGCCACCCGCCGCCGACGCCGAGGCGCCCGGCGCGGAGGACTGATCCGATCGCCCCGGTGCCGGTGCGCCCCGCCAGCTCTCTTCAGCAGCACCGGAATGTGCCGGGCCCGCCTGCCCAGCGGTGGCGCCGCTCAGAGGCCCCTTGCCAACGATCGATCTGTCGATGAGCACGGTGCGCGATCCGGTGACGCCGCGGGCCCACCGCCCGCCGATGACGGTGTGGTGGGACGCGGCCCTCCGGGCGCCGGCAGCGGTTCCGTACGGTGTGACGCCGGCCCGCGCCCGCGGGCCTGTCGCCGAGCCGAGCAGTGATCCGCCTGCATCTGCCGCGTTCGCGGTCGGGCTTGCGGGTGCGTGGACGGCGCCGCGGAGGGTCTCGGGATGATGCATCGCCTGCACGATCCGGCCCACACCGACGGTCACCCCCACGGTGGCGGTGGCCACGACCGCGACCCCGGCCAGCGCGTTCGCGCCAAAGCCCGCGCTCGCCGAGGCGGTCTTTGCCGCGGCGCCCGCGGCCAGCCTCGCGAGCCCGGCGTTCCCGCCTCGGCCCGCGGCCGAGGCGGCGACCCGCCCGAGCAGGCCCACGGCCGCGATTCCCGGGAACGCCGGCGCGAGCGCGCGCAGTTCACCGGTGCGCGCCGGGATGGCCGCGGCGAACGCCGCGCATCCCCCGCATTCGCGCAGGTGGGCCCGCACCCGCCGGCTGCGGAGCGAGCGTCCATCCGCGTCGGAGATCGTCTTGCGGATCTCATCGCAGGCCATGGCCCGCCCCTCCGCGAACTCGAAGAGCGACTGACGCGCCTCGAAGATCGTCTGCTTGGCGGCGCCCACGGTGCTCCCAAGCGCGATCGCGATCTCCTGATGCGAGAGGCCACTGAGCTCTCGTAGCACGAGCGCCGAGCGCTGCCGGTCGGTCAATTCGTGAAGGTCCGTCATCAGGACCGAGAGCGCCGCGCGCTCGGCGACCTCGTCCTCGATGGAGCTCGTGGCCTGCTCGGACGCTTGCGACAGTTCCAAGGCGGGCCGGCGGCGGCGCAGTATCGAAACCGATTCGTTGTGGGCGATTCGGAACAGCCACGGCCGCATTGGGGCGTCGCGCTGACCGGCCTGCAGGGCGGCGAAGGCCGCCCCGAACGTCGACTGAAGCGCGTCCTGGGCATCCGCGTCGTTGTTCAGGATCGATCGGCAGTAGCGGTAGAGGATGTGGTGGTAGCGCTGGTAAACGATCGCGAACGCCCGCTCATCGCCCGCCCCCGCCCGTTGGGCCAGGCGCTCGTCGCCCAGCACGCCGAACGGGGGCGGCCGCCAGCGCTCGGCGGTACGCGCGGCCGCGGTCATCCGGCGCTTCTCGCTCCACTCACGATCACGACGCAAATTGAAGCGCGTCGTCAGGGTCTAGCGCGCCGCCAGCGCAGCGGTTATCACGACGGTGTCATAACGCATCGTGAAGCTCCCGCCCAGGGCGTCGATCGCGGCGCCGGTTCCGGCCAGCAGGGCGTCCAGCTGCGCCGGCGGGAGCCGGCCGTGCCCGCCGGCCGTGGGGAGCTGGTCGAGCCACTCGGCCCGCGTGTAGCGGCGCTCCCACTCAAACCGCCACTGGTTCGGGGCGCTGAACGCGCCGGCGGACCGTATGCCGTCGGCGGGCCGTGTGAAGAACGCCGAGGCGGCGTCGGGTGTGGGGGACGCCCAAGGGCGAAACGGCAAGTCGGGCATGACCCGGCGGTAGACCGCCGCCAGGCCCTCCGCCACCTCGGGCGCAGGCTGGAACATGTTCCAGAACAGAGCGAGCCGACCCCCGGGCCGGAGCACCTGGGCCGCCCTCCTCGCCCCCGCCACGGGCTCCACCCAATGCCAGGTCTGCCCGGCGATCACAGCGTCGAATTCGCGCCCGGCGGAATCCCAGGCCTCGAACTTCGCCACCTCGACCGCGAGCCCGCGGCGGCGCGCAAAGGCGCCCATTCGCTCGTCGATGTCGACGCCGAGCACACGGCATCCGGCGGCCTGGAACTGGCGCGCGGCGATGCCGGTGCCGCACCCGACGTCGAGCACGTCCGGCCCGGGGCTGGCGGCGACGATCGCCTCGATCATGGCGCCGGGATAGCGAGGCCGGGCGCGGTCATAACGCTCAGGGTCCAGCCCGAACGACTCCGCCAGCTGACGGTGGCGGTGGATCTCGGATTCGATCTGACCTGCTGCCCGGGGCGGTAGAGTGGGCATCTGCCCACTCTAATGGGCAACTGCCCACTCGGCAAACCCGCCCACCCATCAGGCGAGACGAGAGATCCACAGTGCCAACCGGAGTCGCCATCCTTGACGCGCGCGCGCAGCTATTCGACGCCGCCGAGAGGGTGTTGCTCCGCGATGGGCCGAGCGCGCTGACGAGCCGTGCGGTGACGGCCGAAGCGAGCTGCGCCAAGGGGGTCCTGCACCGCCACTTCGCCGACTTCGACACATTCCTGGCCGAGTTCGTGCTCGACCGGATCGCCCGGCTCGACGAGCAGGCTGCCGTCCTTCGCCTGGCCGCCGGCACCGGCACCGTCGCCGGCAACCTGAGCGTCGCGCTGACGGGCCTGTTTGAGTCGGTTGCCCGGGAGATCCTTGGCCTCGTCACCTCCCGGCACGAACTGCTTGAGCGGCTCCGATCGACCACCCCGACTGGCATCCCCGTCCTTGTCGAGGCCACGGCGATGGTCGCCTCCTATTTGAGGCTCGAGGTCGAGCTTGGCCGCGTCGCCGCCGAGGCCGACGTCGAGGCGCTCGCGCCGATGCTGATCGGGACCGGGCATCTGTTGTTCGCCGGCCAGCAGAACGCTTCACCCGAGCCGCCCGCCGTCGAGAAGCTGGTGGCCGGAGTGATCGGCGGCGCCGTGGCGGGACCGCAGGGATAGCCGAGTAGTGCTCACGGAGCTTGTGGTTCACAGATCCGTAATGTTTTTGAACGTGCGTTCTATTATCGTCCGATCCGCTGTTTAACGATCACTCAAATACGGCAGAAAGGCGAGACTCGATGAGAGCGATAGTGGTGCGTGAGCATGGCGGGCCTGAGGTACTCGAGATCCGGGAGCTCCCGGCCCCGGTTGCCCAGGACGGTGACGTGCTTGTCAGGGTGCGCGCGTTTGGGCTCAATCACGCTGACACCTACATGCGAAGCGGCGCGTGGCCGTTCGGCATCCCTGTCCTCGGGATCGAGGCGGCGGGGACCGTCGAGCACGACCCGAGCGGTCGACTCGAGCCTGGGGCTGCGGTGGTCGCGATCGTCGGCGGCATGGCCCGCGACCGCAACGGGAGCTACGCGGAGCTCGTCTCGGTCCGTGCGAGCAATCTCGTGCCGGTGCAGTCCAGCCTCGACTGGCCGGAGCTGGCGGCGATTCCGGAGGCGTACGCCACCGCCTGGACCGCGCTGTTCGGCAACGTCGCGTTGAAGGCGGGGGAGACCGTCCTGGTCCGCGGTGCGACCTCGACGGTCGGGCAGGCAGCCGTGAATCTCGCTGCCGACGCCGGCGCTCGGGTGATCGCCACGACCCGCACCTCAGAGCGCGAGCAGCTGCTGCGCGAGCTTGGGGCGGACGAGGTGCTGATCGACGATGGTGCGCTGGCCGAGAGGGTGCGTGACGTCCACCCAGACGGCGTCGACGCCGCGCTGGAACTGGTCGGCAACAGCGTCCTGCGCGACACGCTGAAGGCCGTCCGGCCCAAGGGCCGCGTCTGCTTCATCGGGTTTCTCGGGGGGCTGGCCCCGATCGAGGGCTTCGATCCGTTGATGGACCTGCCGAGCGGCGTCCAGCTGACGACCTTCGCGAGCGCGTTCGTGCTCGGCGACACGTACTTCCCGACCGCCGATGTCCCACTCCAGGAGATCATCGAGAAGGCCGCGCGTGGTGTGTTCGCGGCCAAGCCGGCGCGGGTGTTCCGCTTCGAGGAGATCGTCCAGGCGCACCGGCTGCTGGACTCCGGCAAGGCGGGCGGCAAGCTTGTGGTCGAGGTCTCGTAGGCCGCGCGAGCGCACCGGCCGACGGCGGGGCGTGCTGTGGCGCGCCCCCGGGCAGTAGGAGCTACCGCGCGCTCACTGAAGGTCGGCGAACGCGGAGTCGACGATCGTCGCGAGGACCTTGCGGCCCGGGTCCGTCTTGCCGAGGACCATCAGGCCCATCCCCGTGGCCATCAGCTGGGTCGCCTTGGCGCGCGGGTTGATGTGGTCCGGGATCTCCCCGCGCCGCTTGGCGTTGCGCAGCGCGCGGACGGCGTTCCGCTCGAGCCGCTGCATGTGGTCGCGGACGACGGCCCCGACTTCTGAGTCCTCGGCGGCGAGCTCCATCGCCGAGTTGACCATCAGGCACCCGATGCGGCCTTCGCGGATGGTCAGGTCATCCACCAGCCCGTCGAAGTAGGCGCGCAGTTCGGGCAAGCCGGCTCCCGGGCTCTGGAGTGCTCCCAGCTTCTCGGGCACGACCAGCTTCGAGTAGCGATCGAGCGCGCGCAAGAACAGACCGCGCTTTCCTCCGGGAAACGCGTGGTAGAGGCTGCCCGGCCTGACGCCCGTTGCCTCGACGAGATCATCGACCGACGTGACGCGGTATCCACGCTCCCAGAACTCGCGCATCGAGCGATCGAGCACCTGCTCAGGGTCAAATTGCCGCGGTCTTGCCATGTCCCCGAGGCTAGCGTAACGGTCGCTCAAAAACGGATCACTACCAGCCGGGACGCGTTCCGTAGTCGCCGAGGCCATTCGAGAGCAGCTCGAGCGCCCTTTGCGCCTGGCGGCGGACGCGGCGGGCGAGGGTGGGGTTGCGGGTGCCGGCGAGGATCTCACGACGGGAGTAGTCGACGAGCGCCTGGTGCAGGCCGATGAGAGTGCGGGCCACGACCCACGGTTCAAGGTCGCCAGGGCTTGCTCCCGTCTCTGCGGCGAGCAGCTCGGCCAGGCCGCCGGTGTATTTGGCGTAGATCTGGTCCTCGCGGGCGAGCAGCGACGGGCTCTCGGTGATAACGCGAGTGATCGCGGCCAGGTGCTCGACTCGTTCAGGCTCGTCAGCCGCGAGCAAGCCGCGCGGAATCGTGACGAACCGGCCGAAGGCGGCGAGTACGGATTCCCCTGCAGCGCGATCGCGGATGCTCGCCAGCAGCTCCTCCTCGAACGCCTCGAGCCGGTGGTAGAAGAGGTCTTCCTTGGTCGGGAAGTAGTTGAACACGGTCGCCTCGGAGACCTCCGCCTCGCGCGCGATCTCTGAGACGGGCACCGCCTCGAAGCCACGCTCGGCGAACAGCCGACGCGCCGCCTCGGCGATCGCCTGGCGCGTGCGCTGCTTCTTGCGCTCCCTGAGACCGAGCTCAGTGGCCATGTCGCGAGCATAGCGAAAATACTTGACACGCCCAAATATTAGGGCTACCCTAAATTTCATGCCGCCACAACCTCTACCCGACGGGAGGACTCCATGAGCGCAACCGCAGAGATCGATCTACCTGCCAAGGGCCTGGGCGACCGTCGCCTGAGGCTCGCGTTCGGCGGGCTGCTGGTGGCGATGTTCATCGGGGCGCTTGACCAGACGATCATGGCCACGGCGCTACCGACGATCGCCGGTCAGCTGGGTGGTCTAACCGACCTCTCGTGGGTGGTCACGGCGTATGTGCTGGCCGCCGCCGCGTCGACGCCGCTGTGGGGCAAGGCGTCGGACCTGTACGGGCGCAAGCGACTGATCGCTGGGGCGATCGCCGTGTTCGTCGCCTTCTCGGCGCTCTCGGGAACCGCACAGAGCATCGGCGAGCTGATCGCTTTCCGGGCGCTCCAGGGAATCGGCGCCGCCGGGGTGATGACGCTGGCGACGGCCAGCGTCGCCGATCTGGTGCCGCCCCGCGAGCGCGGCCGCTACCAGGGGTACATCCAGCTCACGTTCCTGCTGGCGAGCCTGGCCGGGCCGCTGCTGGGAGGCCTGTTCGTCGACCAGCTCTCATGGCGGTGGGCGTTCTACGTCAACGTGCCGATCGGCCTGGTCGCCGTGACCGTCCTGTCGGCTTACCTGCCCGCCGGCGCGCCGCGTCGCGCGAGCCGGATTGACTACGCAGGCGCGGCGTTGCTCGCCGGCCTGGTGGTCGCGATCATGCTGATCGTCAGCTGGGGCGGGAGTCAGTACGGCTGGGGCTCACCGGAGATCCTCGCGCTGATCGCAGGCGCGCTCGCTTTGTTCGTCGCGTTCGTGGTCCGCGAGCGGAACACCGCGGAGCCGGTCCTGCCGTTGCGCTTGTTCGGTGACCCGGTGTTCACGGTGGTCGCGACGGCGGCGTTCGTGGCGACGCTTTCGCTGTTCGCCGCGATCGTGTTCCTCCCGGTGTTCCTGCAGCTGGTGACCGGCGCGAGCGCCACCGGCTCAGGCTTGTTGACGCTGCCGCTGCTGGCGGCGAGCGCGCTCAGCACAATCGTCGCCGGCCAGATCATGGCGCGTACCGGGCGCTACAAGATCTTCCCGGTGATCGGACTCGCCGCGATGAGCGCGGGCCTGTTCCTGTTCTCGACGCTCGGCGCCACCGGGTCGCGACCGCGCGCGGAGGTGTTCATGGTCGTGTTCGGGGCCGGCTTCGGGATGGTCACGCAGATCCTGATGGTTGCGATCCAGAACGCGGTCTCGCCGCGTGAGATCGGCACCGCGACCGCGGCCGCCAACCTGTTTCGTGCGCTCGGCGGATCCGTCGGCGTCGCGATCTACGGCGCGGTGTTCGCCGCCGGCCTGCGCTACTGGCTGCCCCTCGAGCTGCATGGCCGCGCGCCGCGTGGCATCACCGCCTCTGGGATCCAGAGCACGCCGGGGCGGATACACCAGCTTGGGCCGGCGATCCAGCACGGGATCGCGAGCGCGGTAGGCAACTCGCTGCACGACGTGTTCCTCGTCGCCGCGCCGATTGCACTTGCGGGATGCCTGATCACGCTGTTCCTGCGCGAGCGGCCGCTGCGCGGGCGCGAGCAGGGCTCGCCCCAGCCCGCGGCCAAGCCCGACGGCGAGACCCCCCGCGAGCCCCTCGCCGCCTAAGACACTCTCGAAACCGAGTGGCTGGAATGAGTGCGAGGCTCTCGCTGGAGACTACGACCGTCCGAGCTGCGGATCGCTGGTCAGCGGCGCCCTCGACTCCAGGCGGCCCGCGAGCTGATAGGTGAAGCTGGCATCACTCGGTGTCGTCAGTGCGATGTCGTACCAACCGCCAGAGTGCCTCGTGTCGACGGTGATCTCACTCATGCCGGCCAACTCGATCTGGCGATCCGAGCCGTAGGCGTCGGCGGTCTCGACGATGACCGGCGCGCGGTTCCGGCCGTGATCGCCGCGATCGGCGCCGTCGCTCAGCCGGAGGGTGAGCCGGCCCGTGTCATGGTCGGCGTGCTCGTCTGCCCGCAGCACGGTCGCCGGCGAGCCGGCGTAGTGGCGGAAGAAGCCGTTCGGCCCGTGAATGCTGAGGTCGTAGGTCCCCGGGTTGGGGAGCTGAGCCATGAGCTCGTGGCCCGCGCCGATCGTGTATGTGTAGGGCGCGCCGGCGACCGTCAGCGAGCGGGCCTGGATCCCGACGCCCAGCTGGCCGGGATTCTGGAACGCCAGATTGAGGGTCTGCGGGCTTGGATCGAACCCGACGCCGAAGCGATATCCGAGCCGACGAGACGGACGGACTCCCGGCTCCTGGGTCGGGACCGACCCCGTCGTCGGCGGCACCGGGTGGTAGCTCGAGTAGGCCGCCTTCGTGTTGTAGGTGTCGACGACGGGTGGCACCCGGGGGATGTATTCCGAGGAGCTCTCGAAATCGAACGCCGAGGTCAGGTCGCCGCAGACGGCCCGCCGCCACGGCGTGAGGTTGGGCTCCTCGACGCCGAACCGAGCCTCCATTAGGCGGATCAGTGAGGTGTGGTCGAAGGTCTCCGAGCAGACCCAGCCGCCGGTGCTCCAGGGCGAGACGACCAGCAGGGGTACGCGCACACCCAGGCCATACGGACCGACTACCCCGTTCGACCCGCCTTTCGTCCCGGCGGTGCCGTTGAACAGCTCGTTGTCGAGCGGCACGGTTGATTCTCCGCCCAGCCCGGCGACGTTGGGGTAGGCCCCGACGACGTGATCGAAGAAGCCGTCGTTCTCGTCGAAGGTGATGAGCAGAGCCGTCTTTGACCACACCTCGGGGTCGCTGGTAAGTGCGTTGAGCACGCCGGCCGTGTACCAGGCGCCGTAGCCCGCCGGCCAGGCTGGATGCTCGGTGTACGCCTCGGGCGCGACGATCCAGGACACGCTCGGCAAACGGCCGTTCTGGACGTCGGCCTTGAGGATGTCGAAGAACGTCCCGCTGACATTGACGTCGGTCCCGGTGAGCGCGGCCTGGTACAGGGGGCTCCCCGGCGTCGAGTTCTGGTAGTCGAAGAAGTACAGCAGCGAGTTGTCGCCGTAGTTGCCGATGTACGCGTCCGATGTCCACCCCCAGTACTGGGCGGCGGTGAGGCCGAGCCCTATGTCCTGGTAGATCTTCCAGCTGACTCCGGCGTTCAGGAGTCGCTCCGGATAGGTCTGCCATCCATACCCGAGCTCGTCGTTGGCGATCACCGGGCCGCCGCCCTGCCCGTCGTTGCCGTCCCAGCCGGTCCACATGTAATAGCGGTTGGGGTCGGTCGGGCCGAGCATCGAGCAGTGGTAGCCGTCGCAGACCGTGAAGGAGTCGGCGAGCAGGTAGTGGAACGGAAGGTCCTTGCGCTCCATGTGCGCCATGGTGGTGGTCGTCTTGGCCGGGATCCACTGGTCCCAGTTGCCTGCGTTGAACGCCTGGTGGGTCGTGTCCCAGTCGTGGGCAAGATCCTCGATGAACGTGAGCGCCAGATCGTCGCCGGGCACCTCAGGACGGAACGGGAGCGTGACCGTGGAGTCGTCGGCCTGGTACCAGGCCGGTTTGCCGCTCGGCAACGTCACCGAGTGTGGATCGCCGAAACCGCGGACTCCCCGCATCACGCCGAAGTAGTGGTCGAACGATCGGTTCTCCTGCATGAGCACCACGATGTGCTCGACATCCCTCAGCGAGCGAGTCGCGTGGTTCGCCGGGATCGCCAGCGCGCGCGCGATGCTGTCCGACAGCATCGTCGCCGCCACGCTACCTCCGGCCAACTGAAGGAACCTGCGCCGATTGACGACTCGCATCAGCTCACCCGCCTTGATTCCACGGGCAACGACCGAGACGCTGCCCTGCTTTCACCCACGTAGACGACTCCGACCCCCGGTCAGCGACCGCTGGGCATCCTAGGTCGCCTCGCCCCGGGGCGTCCACGCGACTTACAACTGGGTCACAGGCTGTTCACGACAAAGTCACGGGTCGAGGCCTGGACGTCGGCGAGCGACGGTGCATGCAAGACTGCATTGGCGGTGAGGCTCCCGGCCCCAAGCCACAGCAGCGCGCTACGACGGCGTGACCCTTAGAGGTCGCCGTCAGCAAGCGGCCGTGGCGCTCGTGGCGGTGGTGGTGCTCGCCGGCGTGATCTTCGCGGTGACCCGGCCGGGCGCGCCGCGGCATCGCGTCTCGAGGCCGGTGGCGACGCTCCCCGCCCGGCCGGACATTGTGTTCGTGCTCACGGACGATCTCTCGATGAACCTGCTGCGGTTCATGCCGCACGTGCTGTCGATGGAGCGAGAGGGGCTGTCGTTTGAGAACTACTACGTGTCGGACTCGCTGTGCTGCCCGTCTCGCGCGTCGATCTTCACCGGCGACTTCCCCCACGACACCGGCGTGTTCAGCAACTTCGGCCCGGGGGGCGGCTTCAACGCCTTCTATAAGCACGGCGATGAGCGGCATACGTTTCCGATCGCGCTTCAGCGGGCGGGTTACGTGACCGCGATGATGGGCAAGTACCTCAACGGTTACCTGGAGTCCCGCGGTCACTCCGCTGATGGGCAGATCACCTCGGTGCCGGCCACCTATATCCCGCCGGGTTTCTCGGATTGGGACGTGGCCGGCTGGGGGTATCCGGAGTTCGACTACACGCTGAACCAGAACGGAGGGCTGCGGCACTACGGGCACCGACCATCGGATTATCTGACCGACGTGATCGCGCGCGACGGCGTGAGCTTCATCGACCGCGCAACGCGGAGTGGCAAGCCGTTCTTCCTCGAGCTGGCGACGTTTGCCCCTCACTCGCCGTACGTCCCCGCCCCGCAAGACGCGAACGACTTCCCTGGCCTCAAGGCCCCACGGCCGCCAAGCTTCGACATGCTGCCGACCGACCCGCCGAGGTGGCTGGCCGGTCATCGCAGGCTGACCCGGACCCAGATCTCGAGGATCGACGCGGCCTTCCGTCGCCGAGCCCAGTCGGTACAGGCCGTCGACCGGATGATCGGCGAGATCGAGCAGACGCTGGCGGCGGATGGGGTCGCGCGCGACACATACCTGATCTTCAGCTCCGACAACGGACTCCACACCGGCGAGTACCGGCTGATGCCCGGCAAGCTGACCGCCTTTGACACCGACATCCATGTCCCGCTCGTGGTCGTCGGCCCCGGTGTCCCGGCCGGACGCACGACCCCGCGGATGGCTGAGAACATCGACCTGGCCAAGACGTTCACCGCGATCGGCGCTACCACCATCCGCTCCGACGGTCACAGCCTCCTCGGGCTGATGCACGGTAAGACTGCGCCCGGCTGGCGCAACGCGATCCTGGTCGAGCACCATGGCGGACCCATGTCCGTGCTCGACCCGGACTACCAGCAGTCGCCGAGTGGCAGCCCCACGACCTACGAGGCGATGCGCACCCCATCATTTCTGTACGTCGAGTACGCCGACGGCGAGCGCGAGTTCTACGAGCTCCGGACCGATCCGTTCGAGCTGCACAATCTCGCCACGGACCTCGGCACCTCCCAGCTGGCCCTGCTTCACCGGGAGCTCGCCCGGCTCGAGCACTGTCATGGCGGGCGGCAATGTTGGGCGGCGATGCACGTCGCCCGCGGACCCACCCCGAGCTGAATTCGCGCCGCGGTGAAGCGCCGCTCACTGGCACACCTCGCACTCTTCTCCGCTGCGGGCGGCTTCGATCGAGCACGCCAGCGCCTCGCGGGCTTCCACCGCGGACACGGTCGCCTTCTCGATCGACGAGGCTCCGAGCGTGCGCAGGTAGTACGTGGTCTTCAAGCCGGCGCGCCAGGCGCGGCGGTACATGTGGCTCATCGTCCGCATGTCGGGCTCAGCCAGGAACAGGTTGAGCGATTGGGATTGGTCGATCCACTTCTGCCGGCGGGCGGCGGCGTCGATCAGCGCATCGGGTGGGATCTGGAAAGCCGTGCGGTAACGGGACTTGACATCCGCGGGGATCTCCGGGATGTCGGCGAGATCGCCGTCTCGGGCCTTGAGTCGCTCGGCGATGGCGTCGCTCCACAGGCCGGCGGCCTTGAGCTCGCGGACGAGGAACGGGTTGACGATCACGAAGTCCCCGGAGAGGTTGGACTTGGCGAACAGGTTCTTGTACATCGGCTCGATGCACGGTGAGGTGCCCGTGATGTTGGCAATCGTCGCCGTGGGCGCGATCGCCAGGACATTGGAGTTGCGCATGCCCTGTGCGGCGACCTTCTCGCGCAGCGGCGCCCAGTCCATCCGGCCTTCGGCCGGGATCTCGACCGGCTCCCCCCGTTCGGCTTCGAGCAGCTCGATGGTGTCTTGGGGCAGGAGTCCTCGGTCCCACTTCGAGCCCAGGTAGGAGGGGTAGGTACCGCGCTCGGCGGCGAGGTCGCTCGAGGCCTCGTAGGCGTAGTAGGCGACCGCCTCGAGCGCCTCGTCGGAGAACGCGACCGCCTCTGCGGAGTCGAACGCCAAGCCCTTGCGATAGAGCGCGTACTGGAGTCCCATCACGCCGAGGCCGACCGGCCGGTGGCGCGCGTTGGCCGTGCGGGCCGGCTCGGTGGGATAGAAGTTGACGTCGATGACGTTGTCCAGCGCGCGGATGGCGATACGAATCGTCTCGCGGAGCTTGGTGTGATCGAGCCCGCCGTCCCGCGTCAGGTGCTGATCGAGCACGATCGAGCCTAGGTTGCACACCGCGGTCTCATCGGGACCGGTGTTGAGCGTGATCTCGGTGCAGAGATTCGAAGAGTGGATGACGCCGGCGTGGTCCTGGGGGGAGCGGATGTTGCAGGGATCCTTGAACGTCATCCAGGGATGGCCCGTCTCGAACAGCATCTTGAGCATCTGCTTCCACAGCTCGATCGCGGGGATCGACTCGCCGAAGATCTCGCCGGCCGCCGCGCGCCGCTCGTACTCGACGTAGCGCCGCGCGAATTCGGCGCCGTAGCACTCGTGCAGGTCGGGGACGTCGCTTGAGCGAAACAGCGTCCAGTCCTCGCGCGCCTCCATCCGCTGCATGAACAGGTCAGGGATCCAGCAGGCGGTGTTCATGTCATGGGTACGGCGCCGATCGTCGCCGGTGTTCCGGCGCAGCTCCAGGAATTCGCGGATGTCGTTGTGCCACACCTCCAGGTAGGCACAGCCGGAGCCGGCCCGCTTGCCGCCCTGGTTCACCGCCACGAGCTGGTCGTTGTGCATCTTCAGGAACGGCACGACGCCCTGGCTCTCGCCGTTCGTGGATTCGATGTGCGATCCGGTGCCGCGAACCGCCGTCCACGATCCGCCGAGCCCGCCGGCCCACTTCGAGCACATCGCGTTCTCGGCGATCCCGCGGCCGACGATCGAGGACAGCGTGTCCTCGATCTTGTACAGGTAGCACGAGGAGAGCTGGGAGTGGGGGGTGCCCGAGTTGAACAGCGTGGGGGTGGACGAGCAGAACCGCCGCTGCTTGTACACGGTGTAGAGATCGATCACGCGCTGCTCGCGGGCGACCGGGTCCTCGTCGCACTCGCCGAGGCAGACGCCCATCGCAACTCGCAGCCAGAACAGCTGAGGCGCCTCCAGGCGGCGCGGCCGGGCGCCGGTCTTGTCGACGATCAGGTAGCGGTCGTACAGGGTCTGCAGGCCGAGGAAGTCGAAGTCGAGATCGGCGGTTGGATCGAGCGCCGCGCCGAGCAGCTCGAGATCAAAGTCAAGGAGCCTCGGGTCGACCCGCTTGATGGCGGTGCCGCGGGCGAGGACCGAGCGCAGGGCCCGCACGTGGAAGTCCTTGAGCGCGCCGACGCCGTCGCGCACGATGTCCCAGCCCAGCGTCTCCTCGTAGATGTAGCTGAGCAGGATCCGACCCGCGAACGGGGAGAAGTCGCTGTCACGCTCGACCAACGCCTTGGCGTTCAGCACCACCAGTCGCCGCAGGTCGGCGCGGGTGACGCCGGGACGGATCGCGCGCCGCAGCTCGCGCTCGAGCGCGTCGTCGCCCAGCGCGAGATCGAGTCCGATCCGCGCGAACGTGATCCGCGCCCGCAGGTCCTCGCCCGTCCACGTCGACTCGCTGCCGTCGGTCTCAAGCACCGGCAGCGGGGCCGGCGCCGGGGGGTGTGCGCCGGCGGAGTGCTGGGCGCGCAACAGCGCTCGTTCGGCGCGGTAGACGATGTAGCGCTCGGCCACGCGCATATGGCCGCTCAGGACGAGCTCCTCCTGAACGATGTCCTGCACGGTTTCGATCGGCACGTATGACGTGTGGAGGCCGTGGGCGCGCTCGTCGACCCGTGCGGCGACGGCGACGGCGGGTTCGGAGCTGAGCGACAGCGAGAGGAACGCCTTGCGGATGGCGATCTCGATCTTGGCGGGCTCCCACCCCGCCACCTCGCCCGAGCGGCGGATGAGCCGCAATGTCCCGGTCGGGCGCGATTCGTCGCCGTCCGCCGGAGCGCTCACGGCGCGGCGAAGCACAAGCGCCTTGGCAATCTCGAAATAGCCGGTGGCGATCAGCGACGCCTCGACCAGGGCGGACAGGTCATACGCGGTGATGCGCTGGGCACCGTCCGCGGCCGCCGATTGCAGCCGCCCGGCGACATCGGCGGTGACTGCCCGGATGATCGCGCGTCCGGCCGCCGTGTCGACGCCCGACTCGCCGGAGGCGAGCGCCAGCGTCGCGAGCGCGTCGGCGACGGGCGCAGCGATGTGCTCAAACGCCAATGGCCGCTCGCCGCCGTCCTCCTCCTCCAGCGCCAGTTCGACTGCCAACCCGTCATGCCCGGCGAGCGCGGCCGGGACATCGACCGTGAAGTTCTCGTCGATGGTCGCGGCCGCGGCGCGCTTCAGTTCCAGGTCGTGGAGGATCTCGTCGAAGTCGATCAGCATCGGTGCTCCCATTCGGTGTCGTCGTCGGTGATCACAGCTCGTCGTCGGAGACGAGCGCCAGCGCTGAGGCGCGCTGGTACTCGGTGACGCGGCCCTCGAAGAAGTTCTGCTCTTTGCGGAGATCCATCAGCTCCGCCAGCCAGGGGAGCGGGTTCTCGATCGACTGGGCCGACAGCGGCTCGAGGCCGCACCCGACGAGCCGGCGGTCGGCGATGTAGTCGACGTACTGCGCGAAGTCCCCCTGCGAGAGCCCAACGCCCTCGACCGGAAGGCAATCGGCGATGAAGCGCTGCTCGAGGGCGACCGCCTCACGCATCAGCTCGCGCAGCTCCGCCCGGAACGCGTCGGTCCAGATCTCGGGGTTCTCGGCCACGAGTTCGCGGAGCAAGCGGCGGAAGAGCTCGATGTGGTTGGACTCGTCGCGCAGCGTGTACCGGAACATCGTGCCGATGCCGGTCAGCTTGCCCTGGCGATACAGCGACAGGAGCATCCCGAACAGCCCGTAGAACTGGGTGCCTTCCATGCACTGGCCGAACACGAAGATGTTCTTGGCCAGGAGCTGCCGGGCCTCCCGGTCGGTCATGTCGAGGTCGCGCCGCAGCTCGCGGGAGACCTCGGTGACAAACCGGTTCTTGGCTGCGATCGTCGGGATGTCGCTGAACATCGCCTCGCATTCGTGGGGGTCGATCTGCAGCGAGGCGATCATGTACAGCAGCGAGTCGGCGTGGATGTTCTCCTCGTGTGCGTGGCGTCCGAGCACGAGCTTGAGCTCCGACGCGGTCACGAGCTCACGGACGACGTGGATGATGTTGTCGCCGACGATCCCCTCGGCGGCGGAGAAGTAGCCGATGCCCATGTGCACGATCCACCGGTCGATGTCCGAGAGCGCTTGCGAGTTGCGCCACTGCTCGATGTCGCGTGCCATCTGGATGTCCTCGGGCTCCCAGTGGTTGGCCTTCATCGTGCGGTACAGCTCGTAGGCCCACCCGTAGCGCAGCGGCAGCAGGTTGAACGTCATCGTCTCCCGGCCGCCGATGACGCGCTTGGCGGCCAGCGCCGCCTCGGCCCGCGCCCGATCGAGCACGAAGCTCCGTCCGCCGAAGGTGTATGTGCGCGTTTGCTCGGTGGGACCGCGCACGTCGAGGTCGGGATCCGTGCGATCAAAGGCTGTGCTGCTCTGCATGGCGTTCTCCGGTCGGTCGGAGAGGGCAGCAGCCGGTCGCAGGCACGCACGGACGCTTCTTGCCCTTACTCCGAGGGCTTTGACAGCGGCGCGACGATCAGGCGGCCGGGCTCGTCCCTCCACCGCGGTGCAGGGCCTTACCGTTGCGGGACAGCGCCGGAATCAGACCGGACTTCGCTGACGATCACGCACCCCGGTATTCCGGAGCGCCTACCAAGCTACGTGCCGTCCCGGACGGAACCGCGGCGGGAGTTCACCGGCGCGATCTGACTCTCGGGCGATTTGATCAGCTTCATCGTGATGTGCGAGTCGAACTTGTCGACTCCCGGCAACTCTCCGAGCCGGGTTGAAATGAAGGCTTCGAAGCCCTCGAGGCTCGCGGTGGCGACGCGGATCAGGTAGTCGGGCAGACCGAACATCCGGCGAACCTCGGTGACCTCATCGAGCGCGGCGACGGCGGCTTCGAACGCTTCGAAGGTCGCACGGTCCTTGCGCCTGAGGTCGACGAACACGAGCACCTCGAATCCCCGGCCGATCGCCTGGGGGTCGATCCGTGCGGTGTAGCCGACGATCACGCCGTCGCTCTCCATGCGCTTGACGCGTCGCAGGCAGGGCGCGGGCGTGAGGCCGACCCGATCGGCGAGCTCGACGTTGGTCAGGCGGCCGTCGCGCTGGAGCTCGGCAATGATCCGGCGGTCGAGAGAATCCATATCGCTGGATGATTGCGCAAAACGGGAGCAAAGGGGCCATATTCGCTATCGCATAGCGGGGACTTCCCCATAAGGTGATGCGTATGAGCGCCACGGTGTCATCGCCGCCCGGCGGCACCGCCGCGATGGTCCCGTCCGAGCCGCCTCCCCAGCGGGCAGAGATCATCCGCGCCGCGGCTGGGATCGGCGTGTACGCAGGCGCGTTCGGGGTTACGTTCGGCGCCGTGTCGGCGACCGCGGGCCTCAGCGTGATTCAGGCGGTGACGATGAGCGCGGTCATGTTCACGGGCGCATCCCAGTTCGCTCTCGTCGGGATCCTGGCGGTCGGCGGAGCGCCGCTCGCCGGGCTGTCCGCCGCGCTCCTGCTCGGCCTGCGTAACGCGTTCTACGGGGTGCCCGTCACCGACATCCTCGGGCCTCGCGGCTTGCGCCGGCTCTCGACGGCTCATTTCGTGATCGACGAGACGACGGCGATGGCCGTCGCTCAGTCGACACGGCGCGCCGGTCGCTACGCGTTCTGGGCGACTGGCGTCACGCTGTTCGCGCTCTGGAACCTCGGCACGCTGTGCGGCGCGCTGATCGGCAGCGGGATCGATACCTCGGCGCTGGGGCTCGACGCGGCCGCTCCGGCGATCTTCCTCGCTCTCCTGTGGCCGCAGCTCTCGCGCGATCGGGCTCCGGCAGTGGCGCTCGGCGCGATCGTCGTGGCGCTCGGACTCGGTTCGATCGCCCCCGCCGGCGTACCCATCATCGCCACGGCGGCGGTAGCGATCGCCGCCGGGCTGCTGCCGGCCCGCCCGGGCCAGAAACGGGGCGACGGATGAGCACGTTTTGGGCCACGATCCTGGCGGGCTCGGTCGGCTGCTACGCACTGAAGCTCGCCGGCGTCTCTCTCCCGGCGTCGGTGCTCGGCCACCCGCGCGTGCAGCGGACGGCTCGCCTGCTGCCGGTCGCGATGCTCAGCGCACTGGTCGTCACCGACCTGTTCGAGGCCAACGGGCGCTACAGCGCTGACTGGCACACGCTCGCCGGCGTCGGGGTCGGCGCCGTCGCGCTCCGGTTTGGCTCCTCGCTCATCGTCGTCTTTCTCCTGGCGATTGCCACCACCGCGGGCATGCGATTGCTCGCGTAGCGCGCCGGGCCGATTGATCGACGCGCACTGGGCCGGGAAGCGCTACCGGATGGCCGCCTTCCCACACGCGAGAGTCCACGGGCATCGTGGCTGTCCGCGGAACGCTTCGATGCGGCGCTATCTGCCGAGCTTCGCCGCGCCGGGCACGTAGGCGAGGCCCGTCGCGAGCGCTGCGGCAGCGGCGAGCGCTATGGGCAGGAAGAGGGCGGTCTTGAGCAGAAGCGCGCCGACGACGGCGCCGGCGAGCATCGCCAGCACCGCGGCGATCCGTCTGGTCGAGCCGTTGCCGGTGCCGCCGGCGATTCGGGAATCGGCCGCCAGGCCGGTCAGGGTCAGGGTGAGGACGGTGGTCGTCAGGTCCGGCACGCCGATGCGACGGACAACCGCATTGCGCACCCCCATCGCCAGGGCCATCAGGACGATCAGAGCGTATGCGGCAGCGTCGCCGGGATGGACCGTTGCCACCGCCGCCAGGATGGCCGCGGCGGCGAGCAGCACGGTTTCGATGCCGAGCGCGCGCGCGACGAGTCCGCTGTGACGGTCGGCCAGGCGCTTGGACAGGACGCCTCCGGCTCCGGCTCCGATGAGGAACGAGAACAGCGAGACGATCGGTGCGACCACGGGCAGGCCGCCGCTGCCGGCGACGCCGAAGCCGAGCAGGACGACGTTGCCGGTCATGTTGGCGGTGAAGACGTGGCCGAGTCCGAGGTAGGCGACCGCGTCGACCAGTCCGGTCGTGAACGTGAGCGTGAGTAGCGCCCGCGTGAGCGGGTGCCGGACACTGGCCGCTTCGCGCCGGAGGGCCTGCTCATCGAACTGGGCAGCGTTTGCGGCACCGATGGCGTTCATCGCTTACCTCCTCTCGTAGGGCTTGCGCTTGCGCGTGATAACAGACGCCCGAGCAACCGCCAAACGGGGTGCCGGTTGGCCGCGTGCGCGAGTGGCGCTTTAACCGGACAGGTACGGGCGGGGGCTACAGCCGGGAGACGAGCTCGGCGACGATCTCCGCCGCCGGCTGTGTCCGACTGGCGAGCGCGACACTCTGTCCGGCCCACATCGATAGGGGTTCGATCTCGCCGGTCGTGCCGACCATCGGGGGCGCGGGTTCGTACCGAACGATCGCTTCTCCGGAGGCGAAGTGCGCGATCACCTCGCCCTCGTGTGGACGGCTGCCCGGTGCGGGCCGGCCCGCGGCCTCCCACATCTCGGCCGTCGAGTTGTGGAGGGCGCGGTGAGATGCGTCCGGCCATCCCACCTCGTAGAGATTGGGGTACCACTCAGCCTCCGTCTCGGCTGCGGCGATCACCCGGCGCCGGTACTCGTCGTGGATCGGCATCTCCTCGGCGAGCAGGAAGCGAGTGCCGAGCAAGGCGGCCTGGGCGCCGAGGGCGATCACCGCGGCGACGCCGCGAGCATCGCCGATCCCTCCAGCCGCGATGACCGGTACCGGGTCCACCGCGTCGACTACCGCCGGCACCAGCGGGAGCGTTGCCACGCCGCTCCATACGTGCCCGCCGGCCTCCCAGCCCTGGGCGACGACGATGTCAACTCCGCACCCGACCGCGTGCCGCGCTTGCTCGACGCTGCCGACCGTGTGCATGACGAGGCCTCCGCCGTCATGCACCAACTCGACGTAGTCCTGAGGATCGCCCCAGAAGAGCGAGACGATCCGCAGGCCGGCCGAAAGGGCCTGGTCGATTCGCTGGTGCTGATCGAAGGCGAGGACGAAGTTGCCGGCGAACGGCCGGTCGGTGAGCTCCGCCACCTGGCGAACCACCTCGCCGGCATCGTCGGCCCATCCCAGCCCCACGGTTCCGAGGCCGCCGGCATTTGAGACCGCGGCCGGCAGGCGTGGATCCACAGCCAACGGCGCCTCGACGATCGGGTGTTCTATCCCAAGCAGTTCACAAACCGGCGTACGCATCGGTGCTCCGTTCGTGGTCTCAGCTGACGAGGTAGATCTCGTAGATCACCCCGGCCGCCTGGCGGGCGGCGACGCCGATGAAGACGCCTTTGTTCAGCCAGTCGAGAGCGGGGGCCGCGGTCTCGATTTGGGTCGCAGTGCGGAACGTGTACTCGCTCGGGTCGACGTCTTCCCCGCGTCCGAGCCGGGCGAGCACCTCTTCGCTGCCGTAGCGAACGCTGCGAGATTGCACGTAGAGAACGTCGCCGTCGTCGGTCTGCAGTGTGTAACGGATGTCCCCGAAGGCGGTCCCGTCCGCCAGCACGATCTGCCAGTCCGCGCTGGCGCCCGGCACGAGTACGCCGCTGAGTGCCGGACCGGTGAAGGTTCCGCTGGTCAGCGGCACGATCCGACGGCGACCCTTCGCGGTGTCGCCGAGATCAAGAGGTTGCCCGAGCGCGGCCTCCAGACGGTACAACGGGGTGAGCCTCGGGTCGGGAAGCTTGAAGTTATTCACGCATGCGCCCAGTCATGGGACAGACTAACGATCGGACTCCCGCAGCGCCATGTCTTGACTAGAGCTCTTCACCCCTCGACAGGAGCAGACCATGCGCCCCGACATCACCCCGGGCGGCAACTTCCCGGATTACGAGTTGCCCGATCACGAGAGCAACCCCCGCAAGCTGAGCGAGCTCCAGGGCGAGGATCCGATGATCCTCACGCTCGCGCGCGGGCACTACTGCCCTAAGGAACACCAGCAGCACCTCGACCTCGCGGCCAACTACCCCAAGATCAACGTGTCCTACACGAAGGTCGTGACCATCTCCACCGACACCCATCACGACAGCCTCGACTTCCGCAACTCGATCGGCGCCCAGTGGCCGTTCCTCTCAGATCCGGAGCGGATCGTGCAGAAGGACCTCGACATCCAGGAGTACACCGATCCCGAGCACAACCCGATGATCCCGCACACGCTCGTGCTCAAGCCTGGGCTCGTCGTCCACAGCATCTACAACGGCTACTGGTTCTGGGGCAGGCCCTCGTTCGTCGACCTCTGGCACGACCTGCGGGCGGTCACGCGCGAGATTCGCCCCGACTGGGATCTCGCCACCCCCGGGCTGCGCGAGAAGTGGGAGGCCGGGGACATGTCCCCCTTCCACGGCTGGAACAAACAGGGCACGAAAGGCGCAGAGCTACCGGCCGTGTACTGATCACTTTATGAGCGCCCAAGCAAACGCGTCCGAGGGTGCGCGGACCGCGACCTTGACCCCCATCGGGGCTGTCGTTCGCGGTCTCATCGCGGGCGCGGTGGGAACGGCGGCGATGGACGCCTTGCTGTTCAAGCGCTACCGGCGCGGCGGCGGCAAGGAGGCCGTCAAGGCGTGGGAGTTCTCCGAGGGACTGTCGAGTTGGGATGAAGCCCCGGCGCCGGCCACGGTCGGCAAGCGGCTCGTCGAAGGCCTGTTCCAGGTGGAGATTCCGGCGTCCCGCGTGCCGCTGGTGAACAACGTGACGCACTGGGCGTTCGGAATAATGGGCGGTGCGCAGTACGGCCTCATCGCCGGGTCGCTGGCCAAGCAGCGAGTCAGCTACGGGTTGCCGTTTGGCGCCTCGGTCTGGGCCACCGGTTACGTGATCCTGCCCGCGGCGAAGCTCTACAAGCCGATCTGGGAGTACGACACCGGGACGCTGGCCAAGGATCTGAGCGCCCACCTCGTCTACGGACTCGCCACGGCCACAGCCCTGCGCCTGCTCTCGCCGCAGCAACCGTGAGCAGCGCGGGCAGCACCAAAGGAAGCAACCGGGAGCCGGCGCTGACCGGGCAGACGGTGGTATTGATCGGGGGCAGCAGCGGGATCGGACTGGAGACCGCGCGGCGAGCGCGCGCTGAAGGCGCCGAGGTGATCCTGACCGGGCGGAACGCCAACCGGCTGCAAGACGCATCCGCTGAGGTCGGAGCCCGGAGCGTCGCGGCGTTCGATGCGAACGATTCTGGGGCGCTGGCCCGATTCTTCGAGAGCGTGCCCGACCCGATCGACCACGTGCTGGTCACGGCCGGCGGGCCGCACTATGAGTCGCTGCTGGACATGGACTCGGACGCGGTGCGCGCGGCGCTCAGCGAGCGTGTGGTGCTGGGACTCGACGTCGCGCGTCACGCCGTGGGCAAGATGAGAGCCGGCGGCACCTTGTTGTTGATGGGCATGACCGGCGGCCGCACGATCAGGCGCGACCTCGGGATCGCCCCCGCCGTCACCGCCGTGCTCCCGCCCTTCGTGGCCGCGCTGGCGCTTGAGGTCGCACCGGTGCGCGTGAACCTGATAGCCGCCGGGTTCGTCGACTCGCCGCTGTCGGCGTCAATCCTCGGCGATGCGCTGGAGGAGCGGCGCGAGCAGTTACGCGCGACGCTGCCGATCGGACGGGTCGTCGAACCGGCCGACGTCGCCGCGCTCGCTGTTCACCTGATGATCAACACCGCGGTTACGGGTGCAACCTTCGACATCGACGGCGGCGAGCAGTTCGTCGATTAGCCGTCAGGCTCTGAGGTATGCCCGGATTACTTCGGGGTCGGGGTCGATTCCGAGGCCAGGTCCCTGGGGGACCTCGATCCGGCCCCCCTCAGGGCTGAGCGCATCCCCATAGATCCGGGCCTCGAGATCGAAGTAGCGCCATTCGATCATCCCGTCCACGTCGCCCAGCGCCGCCATCACCTGTATGGCCGCGAGCAAACCGGGACCGTCGTAGAAGCTATGCGGCATCACGGTGACGTTGTGCAGCGCCGCGACCGGGAACACCTTGCAGAGCTCGGTCACCCCTCCCATCTTGGCCGGGCTCGGCTGGACGAAGTCCACGGAGCCCGCGCTCAGGAGACGGTCGAAGTCCATAAGGGTCGACACGTTCTCGCCGGCGGCGATTGGGATCTCCTCCGTGGCGCGAAGCTCGGCCAGGCCCTCGTAGTTCTCGGGTGGCCAGACCGGCTCCTCGAGCCACTTCAGGCGAAAGTCCCTGAGCTCCGGCGCCAGCCCACGAACCTGGCTCACGGTCCAGGCGCAGTTCACGTCGACCATGATGTCCACCCCGGGGCCTGCCGCTTCACGGGCGGCCCGGATCGCCACAGGCTGTCTTTCGTGCAGCTTGAGGCTGTTGAACCCGTCCTCGAGCACCCGCCGGACTCGGTCGCGGACGACCGTCGGGTCGTCGTACGCCTCGAGGCTCGCGTACGACGCCAGATGGGTGGCGCCTCCACCGAGAAGGCAGTGGAGCGGGGCGCCGGCGGCCTTGCCCGCGATGTCCCACAAGGCGATGTCCACGGCCGAGAGCGCGTGGGTAACGAGGCCGCCCCGCCCGAAGACCTGCAATTCCTTCTGCACGTCGAGCATGAGTGAAGCGATCCGTGACGCGTTCCGTCCGACGCATAGCGGCGCGATCAAGTCGTCGATCGCCCGTTGGGTAACCGCGGCCGCGCCGAACCCGAGCGCCTCACCCCAGCCTTCCAATCCCTGGTCGGTTGTGACCTTGACGAGCAGTGAGTCCACCGCCGGGCGCTCCCCCGGACCCCAGCCGGACGCCGCGGACGCCTGACCGGGCTTGAACGGGATCCGGAGCGGGAAGGTCTCGATCGCGGTGATGAGCATTGGCGGCTCAGGCGTTTCGCGGGTCATCGCTCGGGTCGAGATATTCGAGGCCGAGCGGCCCGATCGCCGAGACCCGGGTGACGTATTCACCCGACCGCGCCCAGTGGAAGTGAGGCGTGCCGCCTGGGAGCACGATGACCGCTCCCCGTCGGATCCCCGACCTGTTAGCTGGCTGGGTCTGGGCCATCATCGAAACCTCCGCATGCATAACACGACATTTCGCCCGTCGGCTCGAAGCCCTGTCGTGTTATGCACGTATGGCATGCACAACACGTCACGGCTCGCGCGGGCGCGATGAATTGTCGTGTTTTGGTCGTCGGCGTGGGCCGAGGCGCCGCCGCCGGCGAACTCGCTCGACCCGATGCTCCGCGACTAGCGCCGGATGCAGCGGAACCCGATGTGGCTGGTGGAGGTGTCGATGGCCTCGGGTTGGCGGGCGGCGGGCCGGTAGCGCAGGCAGTAGCTGGGCGCGCACAGGTGTGAGCCTCCCTTGATGACGCGGCGTGGGATGTGCGCGCCCGGGCGGCCGACGTCGTAGCTGGCTTCCGGAGTCTCGACGCGGGGGTTCGGGGGCGGCTTGCAACAGGGACTTGCCGGCGTGTCGGTGCCGGCGCCCCGCGCCGAGTAGTAGTCGCTGGTCCACTCCCAGACATTTCCGGTCATGTCGGAGAGCCCGTAGCCGTTGGCCGGGAACAGACCGATCGGGGTGGTGCCGCGCCAGCCCTTGGCTCCGGTGTTGCGCCAGGGGAACTCGCCTTGCCAGAAGTTGGCCATCAGCTCTCCCCTCGGATGCATCTCCTCGCCCCAGGCAAACACCGCGCCGTCGAGCCCGCCGCGGGCTGCGTATTCCCACTCGGCCTCGGTCGGGAGCTCCTTGCCCGCCCACCGCGCGAACGCCTCAGCGTCCTCGTAGGCGATGTGCGTCACGGGGTGGTCCTGCCGCTCGGCGTTGTCGCTCCGCGGACCCCATGGGTGGCGCCAGCTCGCGCCCGGAACGTAGGACCACCACTGGCTCGGATCGCCCAGCGGGACGGGGTGGGGGGTGGGGTGGAACACGGCCGACCCGGCGACGAGCAGCGAGGGGTCGGCGTCGGGGTAGTCGGCCGCGTCGGGTTCCCGCTCGGCAAGCGTCGTGTAGCCGCTGTCAGCGACAAAGCGAGCGAACTCGGCGACGGTGACTGGCCCGGGGTCGATCGCGAAGCGGTCGATCTCGATCTCGCGCGTCGGGCCTTCCTCGGGATAGAAATCGTCCGAGCCCATCCGGAACTGCCCGGCTGGGATCTCGACCATGCCGTCAGCAGCCATGAGTCGAAGGTTCCGTCTGGGGGGCGGTGGGGCACATCACCTTCTTCGGATGATGAAGGCGGCCTCGCGTCGGGCTGATCATGGCCACGGATCCAGCGAGCACGAAATGGAAGGGGACCTGATGGCAAAGCCGTTCAAGGGGATCATCAACGTCGACGTGACCGAGTCGGTCCCCGACTGGGGGCCGTACACCCAGCCGATCGCGCCCGAGGGAACACCCAGCGTTCTCTACATCGTGCTCGACGACGTCGGCTATTCCGCGATGGAGCCCTTCGGTGGCCTGATCGAGACCCCCAACATCAACCGGATCGCCGAGCGGGGTCTGCTCTACACGAACTTCCACACGACTGCGCTGTGCTCGCCGACGCGGTCGTGCCTGATGACCGGCCGCAACCACACCACCAATGGGATGGCGACGATCACCGAGGCGGCATCCGGTTTTCCCAGCTCCAATGGGCACATCCCGTTCGAGTGCGGGACGATCGCCGAGGTCCTCGGCGAACGCGGCTGGAACACCTACATGACCGGCAAGTGGCACCTCACCCCCGAGGATGAGATGAATCTCGCGTCGATCAAGGACCAGTGGCCGGTCGGCCGCGGGTTCGAGCGCTTCTACGGGTTCCTCGGGGCCGAGACCAACCAGTGGTATCCCGACCTGGTCTACGACAACCACCCCGAGGAGCAGCCGTACGCGCCGGAACAGGGCTACCACCTGACGGTTGACCTGACCGATCGGGCGCTGTCGTTCATCCAGGACTCCAAGGCGATTGCGCCGGACAAGCCGTTCTTCCTCTACTACTGCCCCGGCGCCTGTCATGCCCCGCATCACGCACCCAAGGAGTGGGCGGACAGGTACAAGGGCAAGTTCGATATGGGCTATGAGGCGTATCGCGAGCTCGTGTTCGAGCGCCAGAAGAAGGCCGGGATCGTGACCAAGGACGCCGTGCTCTCGCCGATCAACCCCTACATCGACGAGACCCTCGACGGCAAGCCCTGGCCCGAGGCCGACACGATGCGTCCGTGGGACTCGCTCCACGAGGACGAGAAGCGACTGTTCGCGCGTATGGCCGAGGTCTACGCGGGCTTCCTCAGCCACGCCGATCACCAGATCGGACGCCTGCTCGATTACCTGGAGGAGTCGGGTCAGCTCGACAACACGCTGATCGTGCTCGTGTCCGACAACGGTGCCTCCGGCGAAGGCGGCCCGAACGGCTCGGTCAACGAGAACAAGTTCTTCAACGGTCTGCCCGACACGATCGAGCAGGCGCTCCCGTTCCTCGACGACCTGGGCAGCCCGAAGACCTACAACCACTATCCGACCGGGTGGGCGTGCGCGTTCAACACCCCGTTCAAGCTGTGGAAGCGCTACTCGAACTGGGAGGGCGGGACGGCCGACCCAATGATCGTCGCCTGGCCCAAGCGGATCCAGAAGACCGGCGTCTGCCGGCAGTACACCCACGCCGTCGACATCGTGCCCACCATCTACGAGGCCCTCGGGATCGATCCGCCGGACGTCGTGAAGGGCTACACCCAGCATCCCATGGAGGGGGTCAGCTTCGCGGCCACATTCGACGACCCTGACGCCGAGACCGGTAAGCAAACCCAGTTCTACGCGATGGGCGGCACGCGGGCGATCTGGCACCAGGGCTGGAAGGCCGCGGCCGTGTCCCCGTCAGCGCCCGACATGTGGGCGCACTACGCCAGCCAGCGGTGGGAGCTGTTCAACACCGACGCGGACCCGTGCGAGTGTCACGACCTGGCGGCCGAGCACCCCGAGAAGCTCCAGGAGCTCATCGGCCTGTGGTGGGAGGAGGCGGGCCGCTATCAGGCGCTGCCGCTCGAGAATCGCAATGCGATCGAGATCCTGACTACCGAGCGTCCACAGCTCTCGAAGCCACGCAGCCGCTACGTGTACTACCCCGGGGGTGCCGAGATACCGGAGTCGGTCGCACCGAACATCCGCAACCGCTCGTACTCGATCGCGGTCGAGGTCACGATCGACACCGAGGAGGCCGAAGGGGTCCTGTTCGCGCAGGGATCGCGGTTCGGCGGCCACGCGCTGTACATCAAGGACGGCAAGCTCAAGTACGTCTACAACTGGGTTGGCCTCGAGGACCAGATAGTCGAAGCGACCCAACCCGTCCCCACGGGTCACGTGGTGCTGTCGGCCTCGTTCGAACGGGAAGGCGAGTCGATGCCGACCGAGGGAACGCTCACCTTGCACATGCGGGAGGAGACGGTTGGGGAGGGACGGATCAAGACCCAGCCCGGCAAGTTCTCACTCGCCGGCGAGGGCCTCAACATCGGCAAGGAGGGAGCCGAGCCCGTGACCGACGACTATCCGGGCGAGCGGCCATGGGCGTTCGTCGGCGGCACGATCCACAAGGCGATGATCGACGTCAGCGGCAAGCCCTTCGTGGACCTCGCCCAAGAGGCTCGCATGGCCTTCGCGCGGGACTGATCGCCGGTGCCGATGGCCAAAGCCGCGGACACGACCTTGGCGTCATGGAACGACACGCCGGCGACCCAGGCGATCGTCGAGTTCGTCGAACGTGTGACAGAGGAGGGCGGCGCGGACTACGTGCCGCCCCTCGAGCGCGTCGCGGTGTTCGATAACGACGGCACTCTGTGGTGCGAGAAGCCGATTCAGATCGAGGTCGGGTTCATCCTGAAGCGGTTGGCCGAGATGGCCGAGCTCGACGGCTCGCTGCGCGACCAGCAGCCGTGGAAGGCGGCCCACGACCGCGACTATGCCTGGCTGGCGGGCGCGATCACCAAGCACTACCACGGAGACGAGACCGACGTGAAGGTGCTGATGGCCGGCATCGTGCGCGCGTTCGCCGGTATGTCCGTCGAGGAGTACGCCGCGGCGGCCGACGAGTTCCTACGCGGGCGCCACTCCGCTCTCGATCGCGGCTACCGCGACTGCGCCTACCTGCCGATGATCGAGCTCCTGCGTTTCCTCGAAGCCAAAGGCTTCACAACGTTCATCGCCTCCGGCGGCGACCGCGACTTCATGCGTCCGGTCACCGAGGAGATCTACGGGATCCCGGCCGAGCGCGTGATCGGCAGCTCCAACGCGCTCAGCTACCAGGAGGACGAGCACGGCGGCAGGTTGGTTTACCTCGCGCAGCCGGACGTATTCGACGACGGGCCGATCAAGCCGGTCAGGATCTGGAGCCGCGTCGGCCGCCGCCCGATCCTGGCTGGCGGCAACTCCAACGGAGACATCCCGATGCTGCGCTACGCCGGCGGCCCCGCGCGCCCCGCGCTCCGCCTGCTCGTGCTCCATGACGACTCTGAGCGCGAATTCGACTACACCGCGGGAGCTGAGAAGTCGCTCGAGGCCGCGAGCGCCGAGGGCTGGACCGTCGTCAGCATCAAGCGCGACTGGGCCAACGTGTTCGCGAACACGTAGTTTCAGGCCGCCCGCCCGGCGGTACATGCTGGGCAGATGTCGAGGTTCACGCCGTCGCTCCATGTCCTGCCAACGGCCGAGGGGATACGCCTCACCGCGGCGGCGACATTCGAGACCGGCTGTTCGCCGACTCACTGCCTCGCTAGAGGGGCTCGCGGGCCCGCCCGGCGCTCAGAAGGTCGTCAGAACGAGGATCGTCGAGAACAGAGAGAGCAGGATCGCGGCGCCGGTCAACCAGTTGACCGCCGGAGATGACAGCTCGGAAAAGTTCTTCTTGCGAAGCGCCTCGGCCCCGCGCTGCTGACGAACGGCGCCCACGATCAGGACCGCCACCGAGAGCACGCCATAGCCGACGCCGAGGGCCCGGTAGGGCCATGTGTGACGGTGGGTGAGCTCGGGCAGGAACCGCCCCAGCGCGAGCGCAACAGCGCCGACGGCGACACCGCTTCGCCACCAGGCGAGCCAGGTCCGCTCGGCGGCGAGCCACGTCCGGCGGGTGACGTCGCTGTCCTGAGCCGGAGGATCGGCCATCGCGAGCTGAGCGTAGGACGTGCTACGGACGGCACGTCATCTCGATCGGGTGAAGAACGGTGCCCGTGAGGGATCACCCCGAAGGGATGATGTGGACACCGGGCGGCGCGTCGAAAGTGGCCCGGGTGATCCGCGCGGCCAGTCGGGACGGAATCCGCGCCGTCGTGCGTCTGCGGAGCTTGAACTGATGCCCACGTTCCCGCGCAGCCGCCACGCCAATGGGTGAAGTCTTTGTCCTTTCCTTGACGGCAGCTTTGAATCCGACGCTGCTCGCGGTGAGCACGATGATGATGCTGCTGCCGAGTCCGAAGCGGCTGATGCTCGGTTACTGGGTGGGCGCGATGGTGACGAGCATCACCCTCGGTCTGGTGATCGTTTCCAGCCTCGAGGATTCGAGTGTTCTCGGCACGACCAAGCACACTTTGAGTCCGGCCGCCGACCTGGCGCTCGGCGGACTCGCGCTTGTCCTCGCTTGGGTGCTCGCCTCCGGTAAGGATGAGCCACTGCAGGAGCGACGAGCGGCCCGAGCGGCCCGGAAGAAGGACAAGAAGCCGCCCAGGTGGCAGCGCGAGTTACAAAAGGGAACCGCCAAGACGACGTTCTTTCTCGGGGCTGTGCTGACCCTCCCGGGCGCCTCTTACCTCGCGGGTCTCAGCCGGATCAGCAAGGAGAACTACTCGACTCCGGTCACCGTTCTCGTGGTGATCGCCTTCAACCTCGTGATGCTGCTCTTGCTCGAGGTGCCGATTCTCGCCTTCACGATCGCGCCGACCCGGACCCCCGCGGCGATCGAGGACGCCAAGGACTGGGCCCGGGCGCACGGTCGGGTTTACGGCGCGCGGGGGCTGGCGGTGATCGGCGTATTGCTCGTGGCAAAGGCACTCATCGAACTGCTCTGACGGGCGCGCTCGGCGTCAGATGACGCCGAGCAGCACCAGCAGACCGATGACCGAGAGCACGGCGGCGGTGAACACGTTGCCCCAGCGCTCGAGCCACTCGCCCTGGACCTGGTAGCCCCCGCGGGCGGCGCTGAGGGTGAGCCCCACGATGGTGCCGATCGTGACCGCGGCGAACACGACGATCGATCCGACTGCGGTCGCGAGTCCGGCGGTGGTCGCGGCCAGGAAGACCGGCAGGATGGTCAGGTCCGGTGATGCCGCGGCGCCGAACGGGACCATCACCGCGGCAAGCCCGCTCAGCCGCCCGGCCGCAGGTGCGCTCGTGTGGTGCTTGGCGTGATGGTCGTGCTCCTGGTGGTGGTCCTGGTGGTCGTGGTGGTCGTGGTGGTCGTGGTCGTGGTCGTGGCGATGGTCGTGGTCGTGGTGGTGGCCGTGACCGGTTAGCTCGAGCGCGAGGAATCCGATCCCGGTTGCGATCAGGATGCAGCCGATGATCGCGTCCTGCGCGTGCTGGATCGTCGAGCGAAACTGCAGGCCAATCGCGATGATCACCGCGCCGAGCACGATCGAGACCAGCACGTGCGCGACTCCGGCAAGGCTGGAGAGGCGGGCGATCCTCGAGAGTGGGTAGCGTCGTGTGCGGCCGAGTACGGCGAGCGGAACCCAGTGATCGGGAAGGATGGCATGCCCGAACCCGACTCCGGCTGCCGCGGCGAGGAGCGCAGGCCCGGTGCTCGTCACGTCCGTTGAACCTGCTCACTCGGATGGGCCGCGAGGCCGAGGCGCAGATGCTCGGTGTGGGAAATCGCTTCGGTCAACAGTGAGCGGACGTGATCGTTGTGCAGCCCGTAGATCGTCTGCCGGCCATCGCGCTCCCCGACGACGAGGCCGAGGTGTCGCAGCACCCGCAACTGCTGGGAGACAGCGGGCTGCGACATCTCCAACTCGCGAGCCAGTTCGCCGACCGAACACGGGCCCACGCCGAGACGGCTGAGGATCCGCACGCGGCTGGGCGCGGCGAGCGCCTGCATCGTCTCCGCGACCGATCGTGCGGTGCCGGTCGAGAGGAAGGCGAGGTCCGGTTCGGCCCCATGAGTCATATGCACGTATTATTGCATGCTCATCTGTGCATGAATGCTCCCCGTGGTGACTGCGACTGCCGCCACCACGTCTACAACAGGGACATCATCTCGGTGCCGGGCGGATGCGAGTATTCGTGGCATGCCGGCTCTCGGGGCGCACGTCGAGAACGATGGAGTCAGCTTCGCGGTGTTCAGCAGCGTGGCCGACGCTGTCGAGGTGTGCCTGTTCGACGAGCGCGGTCAGGAGACGCGGCGAGCACTCGATCCCGACGAGGGCTACATCTGGCGCGGGCACGTCCAGGGCATCGGGGATGGGACCCGCTACGGCTTTCGCGTTCACGGCCCCTGGGATCCGCAGTCCGGTCTGCGTTGCAACCCGGCCAAGCTCCTGCTCGATCCCTACGCGCGGGCAATCGCCGGTGAGGTGCGATGGGACGTCGCCGTTCAGGGCGAAGATCCCGCCGACTCAGCGCCGTTCGTGCCGCGCTCCGTGGTGTCCGCAAGTGAGTTCGATTGGAGCGGGGATCGTCGGCCCGAGACGACATTCCAGGATTCGATCATCTACGAGTTGCACGTGAAGGGGTTCACCAGATTGCATCCCGACGTCCCCGACGACCTGCGGGGGACTTACCGAGGACTCGCGTACCCGGCGGTGATCGATCACCTCACGCGGCTTGGCGTGACCGCGGTCGAACTTCTGCCCGTCCATCAGTTCGTGCACGACGGTAGGCTGGTCGCACTCGGGCTGCGCAACTTCTGGGGCTATCAGTCAATCGGCTACTTCGCGCCCCACAACGAGTACTCGGCTTCCGGCGACCGCGGCGGCCAGGTGGACGACTTCAAGGCGATGGTCCGAGGGTTGCATGCCGCAGGTCTCGAGGTGATCCTCGACGTGGTCTTCAACCACACCGCCGAGGGCAACGAACGCGGACCGACCCTGTGCTTCCGCGGCCTTGACAACGCCGCCTACTACCGGCTGGCCGACGATCGAAGTCATTATGTGGACGACACGGGCACGGGAAACACGTTCGACTCCCACCAGCCGCAGGCGCTGCGGCTGATCATGGACTCACTGCGCTATTGGGTGGAGGAGATGCACGTCGACGGTTTCCGCTTCGACCTCGCAGCCACCCTCGGGCGCGGCACGTCGGATTTCGACCCCCACGGCGTGTTCCTGGACGCCATCGGCCAGGATCCGGAACTAGGCGCGGTCAAGCTGATCGCCGAGCCGTGGGACATCGGAAACGGCGGCTACGAGCTCGGTGACTTCCCCCCGGGCTGGAGCGAGTGGAACGGCCGCTATCGCGACACCGTCAGGGACTTCTGGCGCAGCACCGACGGCACGCTGCCCGACTTCGCGACCAGGCTTACGGGCTCCTCCGACCTCTATGGAGTCGGCCGACGTCCGACCGCATCAATCAACCTGGTAACCGTTCACGACGGATTCACGCTCGCCGATCTCGTGAGCTACGACGTCAAGCACAACGAAGCCAACGGCGAGGACAACCGCGACGGCACCAACGACAATCGCAGCTGGAACTGCGGGGCGGAGGGACCTACCCACGATCAGGCGGTGCTCGCACTACGACGCCAGCAACGTCGTAACTTCCTCGCGACCCTGCTGCTGTCCGAAGGCGTGCCGCTGCTCCTCGCCGGAGATGAGTTCGGCCGCACCCAGCGCGGTAACAACAACGCGTACTGCCAGGACAACGAGATCGGCTGGGTGGACTGGTCGCTGCTGACGGGGGATGACGATCTAACCGACTTCGCTGCCTCCCTGTGCCGCCTGCGACTCAGTACCCCGGCGTTTCACCGCCGGCGTTTCTTCGCCGAAGGGGAGATCCTGTGGCTCCGGCCCGATGGCGAGCCCATGGCCCCGGATGACTGGAACGACACCGTCGCCCATGCAGTGGCGGTTACGTCACCCGGTGCCCGGTACGCATTGCTCATCAACGCTTGGTGGGAGCCGCTCTCGTTTCACCTGCCTGCTGACATCCGTGCCGGGTCGCTTCGCGCCGTCCTCGACACCTCGCGCGGCGACGCGGGAGTTCGCGATCTCGACGCGGCCGAGGACGTCGCGGTGGCCGGACGATCGCTGGTGCTGCTCGAGCGATCCTCCGGCAAAGAGTGACTGGGTAGTGAGCGACGGCAGGCGTCTTATCGACCCGGTGCGCGAATTCCTGTCCGCGCCCCGGTGCGCGGTGCTGTCGACGCTCGGGCCCGACGGCGCGCCCCGCCAGGTTGTCATTCACTACATGCTCGGCGAGGACCACATCCGGCTGAACGGGCACCGCGATCGTCGTTGGGTGGCAAACGTCCGCCGGGATCCTCGGGTCGCTCTGATCGTCCACGACGACCGCAACTACCTGCATTACGTCTCGATCCGTGGCCGGGTCACGCTCGTCGATCAAAGCGAGGACGCGCTCGCCGAGGCGATGACACAGGCCGAGCGCTACGGCGAGGATCCGGCCGGCTTTGCCGGGCAGCCGCGGGTCAGCTTCCGCGTCGATCCCGAGCACGTGCACGAATACGGCTGATCCGGCCCCCGCGAACGTTTGCTCGCGGGACGGGAACTTTGGCGATCCACCCTCGTATGTGTCAGGTCCAGCGCCAAAGTTCTCGATTCGGCCCGGTTGGCGTTACCCGCGGACGGCTGCGATGGACGCTTGCGCCGCGAGCTCCGGGACCCTGGCCGGATCCAGCACACCGGGCCCGGGCACCTCGGCGTTGGCGGCTCCGGCCGCGAGCGCTTGAGCGAGCAGCTCTCGCGGCGACAGCGAGCGGCAGACGCCCAGAGCCAGGCTGGCCAGTGCGGCATCGCCGCTGCCGACCGGGTAGGCGCCGATCTCCTCGATGCGTCCGCCAAGCGTCTCACCCGAGTCGTCCACGAGTGCCATTCCGCTCGTCCCGCACGTGACCACGGTGATCTGGTTCCCGGTGACGCGTCGTTTGATCTCGCCCGCCGCTCCAGCGGCCCAGCACAGCTGGTCGTGATCCGGCACGGCCATACTCAGCGCCTCGGCCGCTTCCTCGGCGTTGAGCTTCACGAGTTCAGGGCCCGCTTCGAACGCCGAGAGCAGGTGGGGCCCGTGTGAATCGATCGCGACGGGCACTCCGGCGGCTTGGGCCGCCTCCACGATCCGCCGGTAGCCGTCTACCGGCGCACCCGCGATCACGCCTCCGGACAGGCAGACCAGGTCCGCCCTGGCAATCACCTCGCTCGCGACGGCTTCCAGCTCCATCCACGAGCCCACTGGGATCGGCTCCGATGGCTCGTAGAAGCCGGTGATCGAACCGTCCGGCTCGTCCGAGGAAGCGACACTCACCGACGTGCGGGTCTCTCCCTCAGTCCACACAAACGTACCCTCGACGCCCTCCGCGTGAAGCGCGTCGGCGATCCAGTGGCCGGCGTGGCCGGCCAGGATCGCCAGCACATGCGGCTTGGCACCCAGGCAGCGAGCTGCGCGCGCGGCGTTCAGACCCTTGCCACCTGGGACGACGCGGACGAGACCAGGCCGGTGGATCGCGCCAGGCCGGACGTGCTCGACCTCGTACAGCCGGTCGACCGACGGATGCCCGGCGACGAACGCGATCAACGGCGACCGCGGTGACATGTGGGATGCTGCGCAATCGGAGAGATCAAGGGGGCGCGGACGGCAGCGATGGCCGGTGACGTGGGTGGGGACGGCCGTGTATTTAAGTCAACGAAGCGAGGATGATGGCGACGATCACGGAGCACGAGGAGCGGCAGGTCAAGCGGGCCAACGCGTCGGGACGTCAGCCGGTCGTGTTCGTTCACGGTCTGTGGCTGCTGCCGAGCAGCTGGGATCGGTGGGCGGCCGTGTTCAAGAAGGCCGGCTATACGACGCTCACACCCGGTTGGCCCGACGATCCCGAGACCGTCCAGGACGCCAAGGCCCACCCCGAGGTGTTCGCGCACAAGACGATCAAGGAGGTCGCCGACCACTTTGCCGACCTGATCGCCCAGCTCGACCGTAAGCCCGCGGTGATCGGGCACTCGTTTGGCGGGCTGATCACCCAGATCATCGCCGGGCGCGGACTCGCGGCGGCGTCGGTCGCGATCGATCCCGCGCCGTTCCGGGGCGTCCTGCCGCTGCCGATCTCCTCGCTGAAGTCGGCCTCGCCGGTGCTCGGCAAGCCGGCCAACCGCAACCGCGCGGTTCCGCTCACCTACGAGCAGTTCCGCTTCGCCTTCGCGAACGCGGTGAGCGAGGACGAGGCCAAGGAGCTGTATGACACGTTTGCCGTGCCGGCGTCGGGCAAGCCGCTGTTTCAGGCGGCCAGCGCGAACCTCAACCCATGGACCGAGGCGAAGGTCGATACCAAGAACCCGGATCGCGGACCCTTGTTGATCATCGACGGCGAGGTGGACAACACGGTGCCGTGGGCGATCGCCAACGCCTCGTTCAAGCGCCAGCAACGCAACCCGGGCGTGACCGAGATCGTCAAGATTCCGAACCGCGGCCACTCGCTCACGATCGACGGTGGGTGGAGGGAAGTGGCGAACTCCTCCCTCGAGTTCGTGCAGCGGTTCGTCAAGCCCTGAGGACGCCCGGGCCGCCTCGGCCGGGCGTCAATCGCACGCCGGCTGTCGCCGGTGACGGCGACCTGGGCCTAACCTAGTCGGGATCATGTCCATGGGGACGACGTCGACGTCGGGCGGTGAGGGGGACAGCGCCGCGCGGCAAGCGAGCGGCCAGTGGCGTACCGCCCTGGTCTCGATCGCCGCCGCGTCTCTTCTGGTCGTTCTCAAGCTCGGCACCGGCATCGTTTCCGGGAGCCTCGGGCTGGTGTCGGCGGGCATCGAGTCCTCGGGGGACGTCGTTGCCGCGATCCTGACGTTCTTCGCCATCCGGCTGGGAGTTCGGCCCGCCGATATCGACCATCCGTACGGGCACCGGCGCGCGGAGAATCTCGCCGCACTCGGCGAGGCCGCGATTCTGTACGCCGGCGGCATCTTCATCGTGATCGAAGCGATCGTCCGTCTGACGTCGGGCAGCTCGGATCTGGCCGCTCGTTGGTACGTCTTCGCGGTGATCGGAGTCGCGCTCCTGGTCGACGCGTCTCGCGTCGCCGTTTCGATCCGAACGGCTCGCTCCTACCGGTCCGCGGCATTGCGTTCGAACGCGTTCCATTTCGCGGGAGACATGCTCGGATCGGTGGCCGTGCTCGGCGGCATGATCGCCGTCGCTGCGGGGTTCCACGACGGTGACGCGATAGCTGCGCTGGTCGTGGCGCTCATCATCTTCGTAGCGGCGACGCGGCTGGTGTATGAGAACGCCCGGGTGTTGATGGACACCACACCCGCAGAGGCGCAGGCCCGGGCGGAGGCTGCGATCAGCGGGCTGGGTGATGCGGTCGAACTGCGTCGGCTCCGAGTGCGCGAGTCCGGCGGTCGTTACTTCGCGGACGCCGTCGTGGGCGTGCCGCCGGGCCAGGCGGTCGTCGAAAGTCACGGTACCGCCGACGCGGTAGAGGCAGCCGTGCGGGAGGCGCTTCCGGACACCGACGTGGTGGTGCATCTCGAGCCGCGCCGCCGGGGACTCGACCTCCGCGACCGCGTGCTCGCCGCCGCCCTGGCGGAACCGCTGGTCAGGGAGGCGCACGACATCGTCGTCTACGAGCACGACGGGCAGGTGAGCGTCTCGTTGCATCTGAAGATGGCGCCCGACATCCCGATCGAGCAGGCGCATGAAGTCGCCGAGCGGGTGGAGTCGGCGGTGCGCGGTGAGCCCGGCGTCGAGGATGTGCACACCCACCTGGAGCCGCTGGAACAGCCCGTCGCGGCTCGACCCGATGAGGACGGCGCGCACCCCGACCAGGCGGAGCGCGACCGGATCTCCCAGCTCGTCCTCGATCGGACGGGGAACGAGCCGCGGGAGCTCAGGCTGCTACACGCGGCGGGGGGCCTGGTCGTGTTCGTCAGCGTGGCCGTGCCGCCGGACGTTCCGCTTCCCGAGGCCCACGACCTGGCCAGCCGACTGGAGGACGACATCCGCCAGGGTCAGTCGCACGTGCAGGACGTGGTGGTCCACACCGAGCCCTAGGCCCGCCACTAACGGCGCCGATGCGTCCGCTTGGGACTCCATGCGGGCGAGGTGTGCACCTGACTCCGGTGGGGACACGCGATTCCGGCTCGACGTGCGCGCTCTGATGGTGCTTAACCCACGAAACCCGGCCGTTTCGGCCCGTCACCGGTGGATAAGCGCCCGGAGAGGCGCTTATGGCCCGGAAGGGTGGCGCGGGAGGGCCGGCTTCGTGAGATAAGCACCCGCCGCACCGCCGTCTCGTGCCAAAGCGGCCCCGACTCGATCGCCTCGGCGACCTGAGCATGGAGATGGTTCCTTTCTCGACCATCCCTCTCACTCCCGCCCGCGGGGGCGTCGCGTACTTGTTAGTCGCTCACGGCGGATCGCCAACAGACCCAGCCGCAGTAGCCGTCGGGCAGCGGCAGGGTGGCCGCGCGCCACGGCCCGCAGACGCCCCCGGGCCACCCCGCCGGCGACTCGAGCCGGCGGGGGTCGTAGTCCAGCGCGTCTCCGAGCGCCTTGGACAGTGCCTCCTTGCTCGACCACAGCGAGACGATCTCAGTGTCGGTGGTCCATCGTGCCGCGGCCAGTTCGGCCGGCGTGGAGATCGACGGTGCGAACTCCGGGGGGCAGGTGACGACGCGCTCGACATCGACGCCGATCGGCTCGGAGTGCCAGCCGACCAGGGCGTAGGGGCGGCAGTAGGAGCGCGAAACCCTGTCGGCCCCCACTGCCGCTCCGAGCTCTCGGGCTCGCGCCCGCAGCGCCGCCTCGTCGCGGCCATCGGCGGAGGCGTCGAGGAGCGCCACCACCGGAGCGCTGGCTGCGTCGATGTCGAGCAGCGCTACCACCGGAGCGCCGACCGTGTCGATGTCGAGCAGCGTCACCATGGCCTTAGATCGCGACCACCGGCGTGCCGTGCCAGCGCGTGCCGGCCGGGAGCTCCTCGCCGCGCAGCACGACCGAATGGCCGAACACCCGCGTGCCGGCGCCGACGTGGGTGTCGGGAAGGACCACCGCGGTCGGGCCGAGCGTGGCGCCGGGATCGAGATGTGTCGGGCCGATCCGCAGCAGCCGGTCGTGGAACAGATGCGTCATCAAGCACCCGCCGCGGTTGACGGCGGTTCCGTCCTCGAGCGTGATCATGTCGTGCTCGGTGACGGCGGTTGTCTCGCACCACACGCCGCGGCCGATCTTCGAGCCCATCGCCCTCAGGTACATCGACATGACCGGCGTGCCCATCGCGAGCCGCAGCAGCCGCTCGTCGGCCAGTTGCTCCTGCGCGGCATTCATCATCTCGTCGCGCCAGACGAAGCTGCACCAGAGCGGATGCTCGCTGCGGCGGTAGTGGCCGATCAGGATCCACTTCATCGCGATCGTCACCGCGGTGGCGACGAGCGCGCCGGCGATCAGCACGAACGGCGCCGCCACGACGGCCGCGACGAGCCCGAGGTGGGCGCCGATTGCCGCCAGCGACATGATCTCCACCGCCTCGATCACCAGCACGATCGTGTTCGGCACGAGCAGTCGCAGCAGATCCATCACGCCGCGGGCGAGCTTCAGCCGCCGGGGCGGATTGACCGTCCGGGACGGATCGGTCGCGTCGGGTACCCGGGGTAGCTCAAGCGCCGGAACGCCGAGCCATGACGTCCCTGATTCCGGCCGCCGCGGTGACAGTGTCATCACCCCGAGCAGGCTGTCGTCGCCGAGCTGGGTACCGCCCCGAAGGATCGAGCCCGGCCCCAGGAAGGTGTGATCGCCGACCTCGATCGGCTCGATCGCCATCCAGCCGTCCCGCGACCGCACGCCGCAAAAGCCGATGTCATCAGTGCACTGGCTGAGCTCGCCGAACGACACGAGCGGGTTCAGTCCGGTGGTCACCGAGATCTCGGTGCCCTTGCCGATCTCCAGGCCCATCATGCGAAACCACGGACGGGTGTACATCGACGCGTACAGCGGGAACAGCAGTGTGCTCGAGCTCTGCCTGAGCTCCTCCGCGAACCACAGCGCCCAGCCGACCGGCGAGTGCTCGTCATACCACCCGGGCTTCACTAACCGCCACACCAGGCGGAGGGTGAGCGCGACGAGGATCGCGGTCATCGGGACGAACACGGCGGTGAAGATCGCCGCCTCGAGAAGGATCCCGGCAAACGAGCTGTCGAGCGTCGGCAGCTCGCTGCCCAGCAGAGCGAGCACGCCGACTGCGGGCACGATCGCCACGAGTGCAATCGCGAGCTCGAGCACGAGGCTCGCGCCGAACAGCCACGCCCATCCACGCGCCCGTCTCCTCGCCGGAGCCTCGGCGGGCCAGTTGTCTCCGGCGGTGCCGGTCTGGCGCGCAGGCGCGCCGCCCCACCGCTCGCCGGCGGGGATCTCGCCGGACACGACCGTGCCGACTTCGATCTCGGCGCCGTCGCCGATCACGGCGCCGGGATTCAGCAGGGAGCGCGAGCCGACGCGCGCGCCCGCGCCGATCCGGATCTCGCCGACGACCAGGTCCTGGCCGTCGATCCACCAGCCCCGCAGGTCGACGTTCGACTCGACGGTCGCACCCGCGCCGATGTGCAGCAGAGCGCCCGCGGGAGGCACCGTGGCCAGCCGCGCGCCCTCGCCGACGTCGGCGCCGACGAGCCTGGCGTAGCGATCGGCCCAGGGCGTTCCGCCCAGACGGTTAAAGCGGGTCACCTCGGCGAGTCGGTCAACGAACCACAAGCGCGCGGCGAGCGACGAGTACCTCGAGTAGCGGCCGGGCTTCAGGTCGCCCAAGAGGACGCGCGTGCAGATGCACTGGAGCGCGATGTGCGCGGGCGGGCTGGCGAGCAGCACCCAGGCGGCGCCGAGCCAGAGCCAGCCGACGTGCGGCGTGCCGATGTCCGCGATGTCGCCGTAGGCGAGCGCCGCCAGCAGCCACGGAACCGACTGGATCGCGAACAGGACGAACACGCCCACGAGCTGCATCAGCCCGAGGCGCCGCATCGGACCGGGCGAGAACTCGGGCTTGGCGTCCGTGGCGATGGCACCGATGCTCTGAAGACGTGCGTCCAGCTCGCGCAGAGTGCGGTGCTCGTAGACGTCGGCCACCGCGATCGCCGGATGCTCGGCGCGCAGGGCCGAGATCAGCTTCGCGACCGCGAGCGAGGTGCCGCCGAGAGCGAAGAAATCGCTGTCGGCGTCGATCGCCACCGGCCCGAGCTGCTCGCGCCAGCGCTCGGCGAGCTTCCGCTCGGAGGCGGTGAGCTTCGCATGGCCGGACGCGTGGCCGTCTGAGCCTGTCGGGGGAGGCCACGGGAGTGCCTTGCGATCGACCTTCCCGGACGTGGCCATCGGCAGCTCGTCGAGCACGATGATCAGCGGCACGAGGCTCGCCGGCATCCGCTCGGCGGCCACGGCCCGCACGTCCTGGGCGTCGACGTCGCCGGCCACGTAGCCCACGAGGATCTTGTTACCGGCCGCCGACTCGCGCACCAGCGTGCACGCGCCGTGCACTCCGGGGACCGAGCTCAGCACGCCGTCGACCTCGCCGAGCTCGATCCGGCGACCGCCGATCTTGACCTGGTGATCACGGCGCCCGACGAACTCGAGGCCGTGCTCCCCCTGGCGGACGATGTCGCCGGTGCGGTAGGCCCTCTTCCAGCCCTTGGCCGGCAGGCTCCGATACCGCTCGGCGTCGAGCTCGGGCTTCAGATATCGCCCGAGTCCGACGCCGCTGATCACGAGCTCTCCGGGCTCGCCCTCGGGGACGAGCTGCCCCTCCGGGTCCGCGACAGCGAGCTCCCAGCCCCGCAGCGGGTTCCCGATCGTCACCGGCGCGCCGGGCTCCAGGCGGATCGCGGTGGCCACGACGGTTGCTTCGGTCGGGCCATACGTGTTCCAGAGTTCGCGGCCCGGGGCCAGACGCTCGACGAGGTGCTCGGGGCACGCTTCACCGCCCAGGATCAGCAGCCGGACGTTCGCAAGGGCGTCGTCGTCCCAGATCCCCGCGAGCGTGGGGACGGTCGAGATCACTGTGATGCCGTGTTCCTTAAGCCACGGGCCGAGCTCGACACCGGAGCGCACGAGCGCGCGTGGTGCCGGGACGAGGGCGGCGCCGTGCGCCCACGCGAGCCACATCTCCTCGCAGCTTGCGTCGAACGCGACGGACAGGCCCGCGAGGACCCGGTCTTCGGGCCGCACCCGCCACAGCTCGTCCTCGGCCCGGACGAACGCCGCCGCGGCCCGGTGCTGCACCGCCACGCCCTTCGGCTTGCCGGTCGAGCCCGAGGTGAAGATGATCCAGGCGTCGTCGTCAGGGGTCGGACGTCCAAGACGGCCGCCGGCGGGTCGGCGCCAGGTCACCTCGAGCGACTTGCCGATCACCGCGCATACACCGGCGTCGGTGAAGACCTGCTCCGCGCGGGCATCGGGATCGTCGGCGTCCACGGGTACGTAGGCCGCGCCCGCGGCGAGGGCGCCGAGGATGGCCACGTAGAGGTCGGCCTTACCACTCGGGACCCGCACCCCGACGCGATCGCCGGGACCGACCCCATCGGCCCGCAGGCGGTCGGCGAGTTCATGCACCTCCGCCGCGAGGTCGTTGTAGGTAAGGACACCGCGCGGCGCGTCGACCGCGGCTCGCTCGCCCCATGTGGCGACCGTCGCCTCGAAGACGTCGAGCAGCGTCAGCTCGAGCACCGCCCCTTCGGAACGAGGCGGCAACGGATGGCCGGTCCGAGCGTGTGTGCGCCCGGGGTGCTCGCCCGCACGATCCGGCCGGCCGGTGAGCCGGTGGGCGGACCGCCCGGTTACAGCATGAGTTCCAGTGTTGCTCATGAGAGGCTCCTGTTCGGGGGCGCGCTCCTTAGACGCGCCGTTGATCTGCTTATGCAGCCTTTCGCGGCCGGGGCGCCGGGTCGTTCGTAGCCGACTACGACACCTGCCGGCGGGCGGCTACGTACCGGGATCGCAACCCGATCCGGACGCCCGGATTCCCGAGCGAGGCCGAGAAACGTCACACTCGTCCCGCAGATCCGCGCGGACGTGCCGAAACCCGTGCCAGAGCCGGGTGAACGGGCATTCACCGTGGGGAGAGGGGTGAGTGCGCCGCAACTCGCCCTGGGCTTGATCCGCTCGTGCTAGTCGACCGGCGGCGGGTACACATCGGCCACGTAGCGGTCGACGTCCGCCGCCGGGAGGCGGCAGGCGACCGCCAGGCGAAAGACGATGAGGCTCCACGCCGACGAGGCGAGCAGGCCGCCGACCAGACCGAGATCGTCGTTGCCGCCGTGATCGAGCACGTGCTTGAAGATCCCGATGCCGCCGATGATCCCGCCAGACCCGAAGTCGCCGAAGTAGGAGATCGCGAGCATCCCGATGAAGTACGGGGCGATCCATGTGGCGGCCCGCCACTCGATCTTGGGCGCCTGCGGGTTCAGGCGCAAGAGGTAGGAGAGGGCGACGAGCGCGTAGCCGATGAGCATCGCGACCATGAGCGTGGTCAGCGTCTGCCACCCGGACCAGTAGATGATCCAACTCGCGCACACGAACGCCAGCGGCGCGAGAATCCGGGCGGCAGGAAGGCTGTAGACGCGCGGGAGATCGGGCTTGGTCTTCCGCAACGCCGCAAGCGCCAAGGGCGCCCCGGCATACATGAGCACCGAGGAGCTGGTCGCGATCCCGACCAGCTTGCTCCAGCTCGGGAACGGCAACAGAAACAACAGGCCGATCCCGGTCGCGAACAACACGCCGAACACGGGGACGTGCGTGCGCCGGCTGGTCCGCTCGAACTGGTCGGGCACGTACCCGTTTCTCGCCAGCGCGAGGCTGATGCGCGACGACGTCGTCGCGTACAAAAGGCCGGTGCCGAACGGACAGACGACCGCGTCGAGGCGAAGGATGAACGCCAGCCACGCGAGCCCGGCGATCCGGGTCACGGTGTAGAACGGGCCCGCGTTCAACGCAGTCACCGCGGGGTTTGTGTTCGTGGGTCCGAGGTTGGTCCAGGTGTGCTGGGAGGCAAGCAGGCTGGGACTGACCGACCCGATGAATACGACCTGGAGCAGGATGTAGATCCCCGCCCCGATCAGGATCGACAGGATCACCGCCCGGGGAAGGTTCCGCTCGGGGTTTGCCGCCTCGCCACCCAACTGGACCGCCTGTTCGAACCCCAACAGCGCGAACACGATCCCACCGGTGGGGAGCGAGATCAGGATGCTCTTGACCGCGGCGCCGTGGACAAAGAAGCCGCCGCCGGCGGTGAAGTTGCCAGGGTGGAAATGCGTGGCCAGCAGCACCGCGATAGTCAGCAGCGGGATCGCGACCTTCCACGTCGTGATCGCGGTGTTGGCGCGTGTGAGCCACCGGATCCCGATCAGATTCAGGACCACGAAGCACGCCATCAAGATCACGGCGGCGATGATCCCGTCGGGGCTAAGGGTGCCGTTGGCGCGATAGAAGCCATGCGCCCACTGCGCGGTCGACAGGTACTGGATCACCGCCAGCACCTCGATGGGCGCGGTGGTCGCCGCCTGCAGATACGACGCCCACCCGAAGGTCATTCCGGCGAGGCTCCCGAACGCATAATGAGGAAACCGGCTGGTGCCGCCACTGACCGGGAACAGGCCGCCGAGCTCGGCGTGCACCAGCGCCAGCAGGATCACGATCGCCGACGCGATCACCCACGCGACCAGCGCCGACGGGCCCGCCACAGTCGCCGCGATCAGCGCGCCGAACAACCATCCAGACCCGATGATCGACCCCACCGACGCCCATAAGAGGCCGAGAAAGCCGATGCCGCGGTCAAGGCCCTCACCTTCGGGCGCGGCATCGGCAAGGACTTTCCTGGGCGCGACGACGCCCCGTGGTGCTGTGGCCGTGATGCTCATTGGAGGCTCCTGTTCGGATGGTGCGCTGCGTTCGGTGTCAGGAGACTCGCGCCGGCGCGACGCGGGGGCGTCCGTATCGGCCTACGACACCTGCGAGCAGCGGTACGTATCGCCCACGAATCCACCGAGCCAGGGGCACTCCCCGGTACGATGCCCCAGGGACCTTGATGCAGACAAATCCCGTCGCAGTCGCTCGCGTCGGCTCGGTGTGGCCGTTCGTGGGTCGGGAGGAGGAGCTCGCCAGCATCGCCGGCGCCCGCGCAGACGGATGCTGCGGCGTCGTGTTGTGCGCCGACGCGGGGATCGGCAAGTCGCGGCTCGGGCGTGAAGCGCTGGGGAGCGCCGAGCGAGGCGGTGCGATGACCGAGTGGGTGCAGGCGACGCGGAGCGCCGGAGTGATACCGCTTGGAGCGTGGGCGGGACTGCTGCCCGACGGGGTTCCGTCTGACCAGGCGTTTCGACTGCTTCAGGCGACCGTTCAAGCGCTCCACGAGCGCGCGAGCGGGCGACCGATCGTCGTCGGCGTCGATGACGCGCAATGGCTCGATCCGGTGTCGGCGACGCTCGTGCTGCAACTCGCGAGCGGGGGGGACGCGTTCGTGATTGCGACGGTCCGCGTTGGTGAGCCGTGCCCGGACGCCGTCATCTCGCTATGGAAGGACGCAGGGGCACGCCGGTTCGAACTCGAAGGCTTGGGTGACGACGAGATCCGCGGGCTGATCGAAACGGTGCTCGAGGGCCCAGTGGAAGAACGAGTCATGCGGTGGATCCTCGACCGCAGCGGCGGCAGCCCGATGTACGCACGCGAGCTGGTGAACGGAGCGGTGAACGGCGGGAACCTGAGATGGACCGGCGGGCTCTGGCGGCTATCGGGCCCGCTTGCGATCGCGGAGTCGCTGGTCGAGTTCGTCGGACAACGCATGGCCGAGCTTCCGGCCGAGCATCAGGCGCCGCTCGAGTTCCTCGCCCTGGCCGAGCCGCTGGGCCTCGAGGAGCTCGCCGCATTGACATCGCACGACGCGCTGGCCGAGGTCGAAGCCGCGGGGCTGATCGTCGTGGCGCCTGGGTCGCAAGATGTCCGCCTGGCGCATCCCCTGTACGGCGAGGCCCTACGTGCCTCCCTCCCCGCACTGCGGTCACGTGGGCTGCGCATGCGACTCGCGCAGACGCTCCAGCAACGCGAGCGGCTGACGCCCGAGGACACCGTTCGCGTCGTGCGGATGCTCCTCGACGCCCATGCGCCGGTTCCGTCGGGGCTGCGTGTCAGCGGGGCGGAGGCGGCCAACTTTGCCGGCGATCCGGTCCTCGCCACCGAGCTTGCGGAGGTCGCGGTCGCCGATGGCGCAGGCTTGCCGGCCGCGGTTGCGCTGGGGCGCGCCCTCGCCTCGCGGGGCCTATTTCTCGATGCTGAGGAGACGCTGGCGGCCGTCGAGGCGGAGGCTCCGGGCCATCAGCTCGCTCTGGACTACCTCGACCAACGCACGCGAGTGTTGTTCTGGGGCCTCGGTCGCGTTCGCGGTGCCCGGGCGCTTCTCGAGCGCGCACGATCGTGGTCGCGCGAGCCGGCGTGGGGGTGGCAGCTGCTCGGAGTGTCGATGCCGAGCGCGGTCGTCGACGATCTCGCGGGGGCGATCGGAGCGCTGCGCGCCGCCCTGGAGGATCCTGCCATGGACGAGGACACCCGCCGGGCCCTGGAGCCACGATTTGCCTTGGCGCTGTTTTATGGTGGCGAGTGGAAGGAGGCTCAGGCGGTCGCCCGAAGCTGTCTTCCGTCGATTCCGGTGCGTGATTACCCCGGCCTGGTCGGTCTCGGGGCGTTCCGACTCGCCGGAGTCGAGTCGGGTGCCGACTGGGTCCGGCTCGAGCCGGAGCTGACTCAGATCCTTGTCGAGGGGGTGCGGCGACACGATCACGAGGCTGCGGCACAGGGCGCGCTCGGGCTCGGACAGCTGGCCTTCATGCGCGGTCGCTTCCGCGACGCAGAGCGTTGGCTGGCCGAAGCCGAGTTGCATTTCGAGCAGGAGGACGCGTTCGGGACGCTGGCCGAGGTGCTCGTGCTCCGGATCGGAGTCGCGTACTTGACGGGCGACCCAGAGCGCGCCGCGGCCACGCTCGCCGACCTGCGAATGATCGAAGACCACATCCGCATGCGGCCGCTCGCGCGTCAGGTTTACCTCGCGCGCGCACATGTCTGGGCAGCGTGCGCGCGGGAGGGGCAGGCCGCTGCGCACGGGTTCCTCGTCGCCGCGGACCTGTTCGCGGCGACCATGCCCGGCCTGGCAGCGAAGCTCGCGTACGACGGACTGCTCGCCGGCGCGCCGCCCACCCAGGTGAGCGCCGCACTCACGCCGCTCGCCGAGCGCGCCGACGCGACTCTCGTCGACGCGTACGCGGCTCACGCCTCGGCGCTGGCGGCGCGCGAAGGCGACGCGCTCATGAGTGTCGCCGACCGGTTCGAGGAGATCGGTGCACTTCGATTCGCAATGAGGGCGGCCGGCCATGCTGCCTTGAGCTTTGTGACTGAGGGACGGCACGATTCGGCACGACGCGCCGCCTCCCGCGCCCAAGAGCTCCACGTGCCCGGGCAGGGGACCGATCCACCGACGATCGATGGGGTGCACGGGGATCGAGTCGGGCTGACTGCCCGCGAGTGCCAGATCGTCGAGCTCGTCCGCCAGGGGCTCACCAACGCCGATGTCGCGTCCCGACTGGCGGTCTCAGTCAGGACGGTCGAAACGCACCTCTACCGCGCGATGCACAAGCTGGATGTGCGTGATCGGCGGGACCTGTGACTGGGGAGCTGGGTCCGCCGCTCATCGGGCGCGCCCTGGAGCTGCGGACAGTCGCTGATGACCGAGCGGCGGGCGGCGTTGGCTGCGTGCTCGTCGGACCGTCCGGAGTCGGCAAGACGCGCCTCGCGCGGGAGGCGCTCGCCGAGGCCGCGCAGAACGGCGCGGCGCCGCTATGGGTGCAGGCGACGCGCAGCGCGGCGACGATCCCGCTCGGTGCCTTGGCCGGAGTGCTGCCGGGCACCGTCGGCTCCGACGACCTCCTGACCGTCCTGCGAACGAGCGCGCAGGCCCTCACCGAGCTTGCGGGGCGGCGGCAGCTCGTGCTCGGCGTCGACGACGCCCAGGACCTCGACGAGACCTCGGCCGCGCTCGTGCTGCACCTGGCCAGGACGTCGGCGGCGTTCATCGTCGTGACCCTGCGGAGCGGCGAGCCGTGCCCCGACGCGATCCAGGCCCTCTGGAAGGACGCCGGCGCACAGCAGCTCGCGCTCGGAGCGCTCGACGAGTCGCAGACCGACGAGTTGCTCGAGGCGATTGTCGGTGGCCCGGTTGAGGCCGGGGTGCGACAGTGGATCTGGGAGCTCAGCCGCGGCAACGCGCTGTACGTCACCGAACTGCTGCGCGGCTTGCTCGCCGGCGGTGCCTTCAGCCTCCAAGACGGCTTGTGGTGGATGTCCGGACGCCCGCATGTGCCGATGTCGCTGGCCGAGCTCGTGTCCGCACGGGTCTCGGGTGTCGGCGACGGCGTGCGGCGGAGTCTCGAGCTGCTGGCCCTCGGGGAGCCGCTGCGTCTGTCTGAGCTCACGCGTCTCGAGCCCCTCGACTCGCTGGTATCCGCCGAGGCCGAGGGTCTGATCACCGTAGATGAGAACACGACCGATCCGCTCCTGCGTCTGGCGCATCCGCTCTACAGCGAGGCGCTCCGGGCCTCACTCCCGGGTTTACGGGCGCGAGCGCTCCGGCTGCGCCTGGCCGAGTCGCTCCAGCAGAACCCGGCACTGACCCCGGAGGCATCGCTGCGCGTAGCGCGGTGGCTCATCGAGGCCGGCGAATCCGTCCCGCACCGGCTGCTCGGCGACGCCGCGAGGGCGGCGATCGCCGCCGGCGATCCGGAGCTCGCGGGGTTGCTCGCCGAACGCGCCGTCGTGGGTGGAGGTGGACTGGAGGCGCAGCTGCTGCTGGCCCGCTCGCTGGCGGCACGGAACCGCTTCGAGGAGGCGGCCGCCACCCTCTCCGAGGCCGAGCAGATGATTGGCCCGCCGAGCATGGCGACGGAACCGGACACCGTGATGGCCTACCTCCGGCAGCAGACAGAGGTGCTGTTCTGGGGACTGAATCGAGTCGCGGAGTTGCGCGCCCTCCTCGAGCGCGCGGACACATGGTGGCCCGACGCCTCGTGGCGGCGCCAACTCGATCCGCTGCGCGATCTGATCGACGCGCACCTTCCGTGGGAGCGTCCGGACGCCGGTGGACGGCGCGCCTCGATCCTCTCGGATGTCACGGGCTCGGACCCTGATCGCCAGCGGGCGGTCCAGACCGCGCAGCTTCGGCGCCTCGCGTACGACGGCCGCAGCCAAGACGCGTACCGCTTGGCGCTCGTCCTCCGTCCGGCGGTGCCCTTCCGGGACGTTTACGACGAAGGCGCTGCGGCGCTCTGGGTCGGCGTCTGTGTGAACACCGGCGAGGGCTGGGATGAGCTCGAGCGCTGGTGTGCGAAAACGATGCAGGCAGCGGTGCGCAGTCGGGACCACAGCGCGGCGGGCATAGCGGGGCTGGGGCTCTCGAACCTGCGCTACGCGCAGGGACGGTTCCGGGACGCGAGCCGGTGGCTCGCCGAGGCTCAGCTGCACTACGAGCTTCATGACCCGTTTGGCCTGCTCGTAATCACCCATGCCTACCAGTGCGCGGTCGCGGCTAGCACCGATGAACCCGCCGCCGCGCGCGAAGCGCTCCAGCGCTGCCGTGCGGCGGTGCGAGGGGAGCCGCCCCCGGCCAATCAGCTGCCGCACCTTCGGTGGGCGGAGGCATGGACGGCGATTGCCGGCGGCGACGCGGCGCGCGGATGGGGCCTTCTCCTGGACTGTGCGGAGCTCGCTTCCTCCCCACACGACGCGGCGTTCCTCGTCTACGACGCGCTGCGGGCGGGCGCTCCTCCGGCGACGGTCGCTCCCCGGCTGGCCGACCTGGACGCGCGTAGCGACGCGCCGTTGATTACGGCCGCAGCCGCTCACGCCGCCGGTTTGCTGGGCGGCGATGGAACGGTGCTGCTCGATGCCGCCGAGCAGCTGGAGACGATCGGGGCTTTGCGTTACGCGTGCGAGGCGGCCGCCCACGCCGCCGGCGCCTTCCTTGCCGAGGGCCAAACGGGCTCCGCGCGCCGGGCTGCCGCTCACAGCCGGCGCCTCTTCGCGGACGGGGAAGGGGCCAGTCCGCCACGTATCGACGGCCTCGGCGGCGGGGCGGCCGTGCTGTCGGCACGCGAGGCGGAGCTGGCCGAGCTGGCCGCACAGGGCCTGAGCAACGCCGAGATCGCCGAACGTCTCGTGCTCTCTGTCCGGTCGGTCGAGACCTACCTCTATCGCGCCATGCACAAGCTCGGGGTGAACGACCGCCACGAGCTGGCTCGCGCGGTCGGTGGAGCGGTCGCTTCACGCCGGATCGCTTCGTAGACCCGCCGTCCCTCTCCGTATCGGGCGTAGCCTCAGTGGTGGAGGTCGGGCAATGTAGTAGCCGGCTACGGACGCCAACACAGCGAAGCGATGAGACCGTGGGATCACCGAAACGCGTCTGCCTCGCAGGCGCAGACTTCTGAAACGAACGGAGATCCCGATGTTCCATTCACGCGTCTCTTCCTTCAGGCTCGCCACTATGGGCGCGATCGCCGCAACCGCCCTGGCGGGCGCTCCGGCCGCGCTCGCCGCGACGTCGGGGGGCGCCGCTGCGGCGCCCGCCTCGGCCAGCGTCGCCAAGAGCGCGCCGTTCACGATCGGCCTCAGCGCGACGACCGTGAAGCCGGGCGCGAAGCTCACCATCTCCGGGCTTGCGTACGCCCGGGCCGGCCTGAACCTCACGATCATGTCCAACGCGATCATGTCCTCCCGCACCGTCGCCGGCGTTCCCGCCGTGCAGACGCCGGCGCTCGTCGAGGGCATCTACCAGACGACCGTGCGGGTGCCGCCGGCGACCGAGCCCGGCCTCTATTGGGTGTATCTGCGCTTCAACAACAAGCAGGTCGCCGCGATCCGCTCGTTGCGGGTCGTCGCCGCCAACTCACCGAGCGGCGGGTCGACGAAGCTGAACCGCTGCGCCGCCATCGGCTTCACCGTCCTGCACAACGACCGCGCGGGCTCGGCGTACCTTCCGGCCGGCCCTTACACCGTCTCCAGCTCCAACATGGACTGCGGAACGGCCTCGGCGGACTTCACGAGCTTCCTGGCCGGCGCCGGCAAGCCGATCGCCGGGTGGAACACGACCTCGCCGGCCGCGGGCCGCGCGACGTTCACCCAGCGCAGCAGTGGGCTCAGCTTCACCGTCACCAAGACGCGCTGACACTCGCTTCGTGTCCGTTCTCGCGCTCGGCCGGACCGCTAACGCGGCCCGGCCGATCGCGGTCAGAGAGACGTTGGCTTGCGACCCCAGGCGAGGAAGTGCAAGCCAGGCATGACCAGGACGTCCGGGTCTTCGAGGTGCCTCCGCGCCGCGGTGTCGAGCTCGTTGAGCTCCTGGGGGTCTGAGAGCCCCATCTCGAGGATCTGCCGGCGCATGCTGAGCACGAGGTCGGCCCGGATGGTCCGGCGCGAGTGCCCGGCGGGATAGACCCCGGCCCGGACCTCCACCTTCACGTCCTGAAGACCTGCCTGACGGTAGAGCAGCGCCATGCGGCGGCCGAAGTGCGGCTGGGCGCCGTTGCGGGAGAACGCGGCGGTGAAGATCTCGGAGAGCCGATCGAACGCGGGGTGAGGCGGGTAGCAGATCGCGGCCTCGGTGTCGGGCTCAAGGCCGGCCACCCACCCGCCCGGCCGCGCCAGCCGGACCATCTCCTCGAGCACTTCCGCCGGTGCCGGGACGTTGACCAGCAGCGTCCGGGCATGGACCAGATCGAACGAATTCGCCTCAAGACCGGTATCCCGCGCGTCACCGCGTACCACCTCAATCTCGCTCAGCCCCCAGCCTCGGACAAACTCAGCCGCCATCGCCACATGCGCCGGGTCGGCATCAAGCCCGACGACCCGGCCGCCGGGGGCTACCCGCTCGGCGAGCAGATCGATGACCCCGCGCGGTCCGCAGCCCATATCGATCGCGCTGCCACCCGGCCGCAGACCAACCCGATCGATCAACACGGCGCTATCGGGCATAAGCTCCTCGGCTTGGCGCTGCAAGCGGGCGCTCTCGCCGCTGGTGCTGCCCAGCGCATAGACGGCGTTCGGGTCATCCGCAGGCGTGGAGGGCGGAGCCGGTTCGATCGCCGGCTCCACGGCAAGAGAACCCAAATCGGACCGAGACTTCGTGGACATGGCAGCGACCTCCGGTTTGCAAGCGCGTCTTGTTGCTGGTCCGTAGTACGGCCGCGATCGCTTCGCAGTTCGCGGGCCTACACCTAGGCCGCGGCAACGGCGTGCGGAGGGGGTGGCGGCCGGCGGACCGCTCAGTAGCGCCAGAGGTGAGCCGCGATGATCTCGTCCAGCGTGCGCTCCGCCGCCCACGCTGCGTCCGCGCGTCGTACCGCCAGGAACGCGCCGAGTAGTGGCTCCCCCAGAGCTGTCCTGACTGGTGCGCTGCCGAGCAACGCTTGCTCCTGTTCCTCGGGCGTCGCCGGCAGGGCGACGATTCCGGCGCTCCCGCGCTCCTCGGCGGTCCAGCCTCCTGGATCCTGCGCGATCGCATCGGGCAGGGCGAGCCCGTCCTCGATGCCCGCGAGGCCCGCCGCGATGATCGCGGCCAGGGCCAGATACGGGTTAGCCGAAGCATCGGAGGGCTTGAGCTCGATGTTCGCGTGTGAGGCGCCGAGCAGCGGGGAGGAGGGCACGTAGCGGAGTGCCGCTTCTCGATTCTCGACTCCCCAGAACGCGTAGGCGCTGGCGAAGTAGCCCGGGCGCAGGCGGGCCAGCGAGGGAACGCTCGGCGCAGTGATCGCCGTGATCGCGGACAGGTCTCGCAGCAGCCCGGCGACATAGCTCGCGCCCTCGGGACCGGGGCGGGTGGAGTCCGCACTCGAAGCGAGCAGGTTCTCGTCACCGCGCCGCACCGACGAGTGGATATGCCAGCCGTTACCGACCCCCGCGGCGGTGACCAGCGGCGCGAAGCTCGCGCGCAGCCCGTGCGCGCGGGCGGCCGCATGGATCGTCTGGCGCGCGAGTAACTGGTCGTCGGCGGCGGCCACCGGGTCCGTCGCGGCGAGGCTCAGCTCGACCTGCGCCAGCCCGTATTCGGTATGCAGCTGACCGATTTCGAGGCCGTTGGCGGCGAGGTCGCGCAGCAGCTGTCCAACGAACTCATCGATGGCGAGAAGTGCGTGCGGGCTGTAGGCGGGCCCGCGATGGGCCGGCTGAACGTCCTCCGCCTCGCGACCGATAAAGAACTCGATCTCGTATCCGGCCAGGATCTCGAGCCCCACATCAGCGGCACGCTTCACCTGAGCCTCCAAGGCGGCGCGGGGGTCGTACGCCCACACCGAGCCGTCAGCTTCGAGCAGGCGGCCGGGTGCCCAGGCGAACGCGCGCTGGCCCGCGAGCCGCCGCAGGCGATCGAGGACCGGGACCAACCGGACATCGCCCGATGGGGTGGAGAGGCCATCGTGAGCGAACGTGATCCCGTCGTGCGTGTCGAATACGGCGAACAGCGTGGTCACGCCGACGCCGCGCCGGACCACCTCCGCGAGGCGGTCGATGGGGACAGTCCGCGAGCGGGGGATCCCGTTGTTGTCCACCCAGGCGGTCGTCACACCCGCCACCCCGAAGTTTTTCAGCCACCCCGGAAGGAGGTCGGGCTGTATGGGTCTCGAGTCCTGCACGCTCATACGGCGGACGCTACCGTGCCGTCAGCTTCACGCGTCGAAAGACGCGCGCCGAACGGGCGAATGCCATCGATGAACTAACTTAACCGACTTGATCATCATGCTTGAGAATACATACGGATCGGCGGCCGCATACCCGTTCGACCTCGGGTCGTTCGGCCGCCGCACATCGACCTCGTCGGTCGATGCTCGGCGCTGGTTCGATCGGGGTCTGGTCTGGAGCTACGCGTTCAACCACGAGGAGGCGATCCGCTGCTTCGAGGCCGCCGTCGCCGCCGACGAGCGGTTCGCGCTGGCGCATTGGGGCATCGCGTACGCGGCCGGCCCCAACTACAACAAGGACTGGGACGCATTCGACGACGCCGACCTGCGCACCTCGATCGCGCGAGCCTACGAGGCGACGCAGCGGGCGCTGGAGTGCTCGAAGGCGGCACCCGGCGTCGAGCGCGACCTGATCAACGCGGTCGCAAAGCGCTATCCCAGCCCGAAGCCGGTGGACGATCTCGCCGTCTGGACGGCTGATTACGCGGAGGCGATGCGGGCCGTCTACGCCAGCCACCCCGACGACCTCGACGTGGCCGCGCTGTACGCCGATGCGCTCCTGAACGTGACTCCGTGGTCGCTGTGGGACCTCGTCACGGGGGAGCCCGCCGACGGGGCGCACACGCTGGAGGTAAAGCGCGTGCTCGAATCGGCGCTCGGGCGGCCCGGCGGAATGGCCCACCCAGGGCTGCTCCATTTCTACATTCACCTGATGGAGATGTCGCCTGCGCCGGAGGCGGCGCTCGACGCTGCCGACGCGCTGCGTGGATTGATCCCCGATGGCGGTCACCTGCTCCACATGCCCACCCACATCGACGTATTGCTCGGTGATTACGAGCGCGTGATCGCCGGCAACGAACAAGCGATCACCGCCGACGAGCGGTATGTCGTGCGCGCCGGCCGGGTCAACTTCTATGCCCTCTATCGCGCGCACGACCACCACTTCAGGATCTACGGCGCGATGTTCGCCGGCCGCCGGGCGACCGCGCTGGCCGCGGCCGACGCGCTGGCCGCATCGCTCCCCGAGGAGCTCTTGCGGGTGGACACGCCCCCGATGGCGGACTGGCTCGAGAGCTTCGTGCCGATGCGCGTGCACGTGCTGATTCGCTTCGGCCGGTGGCAGGACATCATCGACGAGCCGCTGCCGGCGGATCCCGAGCTCTTCTGCGTCACCACGGCGCTCACGCACTACGCCAAGGGCGTGGCGCTCGCGGCCTCGTCGCGAGTCGCTGAGGCCAAGCTCGAGCGCGACCGGTTCGCCGCGGCGGTGGCGCGCGTGCCCGAGACGCGCTACCTGTTCAACAACACCGCGCTTGACATCCTGGCCATCGCGGGAGCGATGCTGGACGGCGAGATCGAATACCGGGTGGGTAACCATGACGCCGCGTGGGCGCATCTGCGGCGGGCGATCGAGCTCGACGACACGCTGCCCTACGACGAACCCTGGGGGTGGATGCAGCCGACGCGTCACGCGTACGGTGCGCTGCTGCTCGAGCAGGGCGAGATCGAGCCCGCCCGGGAGGTGTACGCCGCCGATCTAGGGCTCGACGACACGCTGCCGCGAGCCTGCCGGCACCCGAACAACGTATGGAGCCTGCACGGCTATCACGAGTGCCTGATCCGGCTGGGTCGGAGCGATGAGGCCCGCCGGATCAAGCCACAGCTTGATCGCGCTCTGGCGCTAGCGGACGTCGCGATTGAGTCGTCTTGCTTCTGCCGGACGGCGCTAGACGCGTCCTGAAGCCAGCGGCCGCCAGCCACTTCACCGCTGCGACGATTGCCATTGCGCGGCGTGTGTGCGAGCCCGCTCGGCTGCCGCCCGTGCGCGGCCGGCGGCCCGCCACTCCTGCTCGGCCGCCTCCTGCTGGCCGCGGCATTCCTGCCGCCGGGCATGCTCCTCGGCGAGGTCGGCGCTTTGATCGAGAGTCCGGGCCGTCTGGCGCAAAAGCGCTGCCACGCCGAGCGAGCGCTCCCGTACTTGCCACCCGGATATCCGCGCAGTGTCGGCCGCGCTCTCCACATTCTCCAGGCTGCTGGCCAACCGTGTCACCCCGGATTCTGGTTACCCACGGTGGGCCTTAGCCACACCGCCTCTCCGCCAGTGAGAACCGGCCACGCGGGAGTGGTGAGCCTGGGGCTGGCAAGCATGCGCTGGCACGAGCTCCCATAGAGGGTGTTCCCCACCCACCCACTCGACAGCGCGATGCTACAGGGCGTGTCTGGGCGCGACAAACTCCGGGGCGCGGTCCAGGAAGCGATTGGCTTCTACTGGGGCTCGGGTCTTTCGAACGAGGTCCCGGCGCTCGCCTGGTTCCTACTTTCCTCGCTGGTCCCACTGGCGCTCGGCATCACGGCGCTGGCGGCCATCGTGCTCGGCGACTACGCCAAGGCCCAGAAGGTGGCCGAGAAGCTGTCAGAGGGTCTTCCCCACAACGTCCACCAGCAGATTGTGCAGCTGATCCTGAGGACGCACAGCGACTCACCGCTACTGATCGCCGGGTCGATCGCCGCCATGCTCTGGATCAGCTCGGGTGCGGTCGGCGTGTTGAAACGCAGCCTGTCGCGGCTGGCCGGGGAGTCGGGCCAGGGCATGGTCGTAGGGAAGCTCCGCGACATCGGCGTTGCCGCGGCGGTGACCGTACTCGTCGTGATCATGGTCGTGGTCGCCTCGGCCGGCACCGGGCTGGTGAGGGAGCTCAGACTGAACTCGGTGCTGACACGTCTCGTGGTGCCGATCGCGTCGATCGGGCTGACCGCGTTCATCTGCGGTGGCGTGTACTGGGTGCTGAGCAGCGGGAGAGTCCGGTGGCGCTCGGCGCTGCTCGGCGGTCTGGTCGCCGGCGTGCTCCTCCAGGTGGTTCCGACCGCCGCCGGCTACTACCTGCGCTACGTCGCCGGCAACACGCCGGTCGAGCTCTTCCTGATGCTCTCAGGGGTGCTGATCACCTGCTATCTGGCGGCGCTGGCGCTCCTGATCGGAGCCGGCGTGACCATGCGCCTGCAGCTCGGGCGCAGCCTCGGTGATCAAAGCGGGTAGCGCAGGATCGCCGCGACCGGACCGTGGCCGGGAATATCGTCGTTGCGGACAGCCAGCACGCGCGCATCCGTCAACCAGGCGCGCCGGGTGATCTCGTCGGTCACGTCGTGGACATCGCCCGTCGGGCTGGGCGCGAAGGTCACTGCACCGGTCTGCTCGTCAACCGTTCCCGGAACCGCGGCGTCGATGTCGACCAGCAGCGTCTGGACCGCACCGAACGTCGCCGCCCGTGCTACCTCGGCGACATCGGCGAGGGCGCGCCGATCGGCCGAGCGCTGTGCGTAGAGCTCCTGGATCTCCCGCAGTTGCGTCGCGTAGAGATCGTCGAGGATCGTGCGGGTGTCGGCCGCAAGCTCGGCGTCGGAGGCCGCTTCGGGGTTGCCAGGGATGCCGCGGGAAAGGAGGTGCGGATAGGTGTTGACCGATCTGTAGATGCTTTCGATCGGCTCGGTCGCGGCCAGGATCAACGGCACCTCCAGGCCGTTCAGGAGCGGCCGCAGCGCGCGGTCGACTCCTCTGGCGTACTGGCGCATGCGGACTTTCTGTCCTTCTGAGCCCTGAACTCGGCGAATCGGTGCGCGATCTGCGATCGACGATTTGCCGACGGCACCGGCGACGTCCAAGGGAAGATCGTCGACGTTGATTCGTGCTGGATCGAGGTCCGGCGTCACCTCGACCACACGGACCGAACCCTGCGCCAAAGCCAGCACGAACGCGACGTGCGGAAATGTCAGGGCCCGCAGGAGCGGTCTCACGTGGAAGCGGTCTGACACCTCGACCTGACTGAGCAGGCGGTTGGGCAGCCTGAACGTGATCAGCCACTGCCGCGTCGCGAACGCCGCCAGGCTCCTGGCCTGGTGGCGCCAGAACCCCTCGTCGTCGTACAGGTAACCGATCTCGTCCTCGAACTGGCGGACGACCCTCACCCCGGCGCCCGCCTCGCCCAGTTGGGACGAGGCCTGGGCGGCCAGCGTCTTGAATTCGATCCGTTCAGGATCACCGTTGGATGCAGGGTCGCTCGGGAGGTAGATCGACACGCTCGACGGAGCGCGGTGCTCGAGTAGCCGGTCGATCTCGGCGCGCGTGGGTATGTCGGTCGGGAGGATCACTGATCAGTTGTAGGACTGGGTCTCGGCCTCATGGGCGGTCAGCACCATGGGGTGCGCCGGCGGCCGCGAGATGATTGTCTCGCGGTCCACCTCAAGATCCGGGCCGACGTGGACGAGCTCACCCGGTCCGATCTCTTCCCAGCCGGGCTCATCGCTGATCCGTTCGCTGGCGATCACGACCAGTGGCGCAGTCGCCCCATCGCCGGAATACATCCTCAAGGTGCCGGCCGCGTCCGTTTCGTCGAGCGCGGCCACGCCGCTCGGCCCGCCGGGAGCGCGGCGGTGCAAGTGCAGCGGATTGTGCTCGGGGTAACGGAAGGCCCAAATGTGACCGATGTCGCCGAGGACGAAGTTGAGGCTGTAGAGCTCGTAGTCGGTCACCATCTCATGCACCGCTGCGGTGATTCCGGCCCGGACGTCGCCTCCGTTCTCGCGGATCGCCAGCGTGATCAACGCGAAGAAGCGCTCGGAGTCGGTGCCGCCCATCACCATCGCGCGGTTGGTGCCGAGCCTCGCCTCGATCCGATCAAGATCCCCGACGACTCCGTTGTGGGCAAACAGGCGGCCGTCCTGGCTGAACGGATGGGTGTTCACAAGCGACACCTCGCCCGTGCTGGCGTAGCGCAGGTGAACCAGAATCTCGCTCGCGTCCAACCGCCGAGCGACATGTCGATAGGCGGGATCCTCGGACGCCTGTACCGGATTCCGAATCAGGATCATCCCGCGTCTCGCGGTCAGCGCCGCCATCCCGTAGCCGTCGGCGTTGCGTTCGCTCTGACGCGCGATCGAGGTAGGCGCATCGAGCAGCCAGAACTCGGCAGCAACGTCGCGTTCGCCTGCGTGCAGCGCGAACAGCCGGCACATGGGCTGGAGTCTACGCTGGCCTCCAAGCCCGGCAGTTACGCTGACAGTGACGGTGAAACACCCTTGTGCAGCGAAGTGATCGGTTGGGCCCATCGCACACCTGCGCGTCGCGCGCCACCCCCTTGGCGTGGGGTGCGGGCACCCATTCTGCTCCGGGCCGTCGGAGATCACCTAAGTTTCGTGGCGCGATGGATTGGATGGAAGTAGCCGAGGAGTCTTCGGTGCAAGCAAGGAGCCCGCCTCCGTCCCGCTCTCCGCTCCGGGCTCGTCCCCCGATTCGGATCGTGTTGGCCGACGACGCCTACCTCGCCCGAGTCGCACTCCGGCACCTGTTCGAGGGCGTCGAGTCGGTGCTCGTGGTCAGCGAGTGCGACGATGCGAACTCGGTCGTCTCGGCTATCGACAAGCAGCGGGCGGACCTCCTGATCACCGATATCCGAATGCCGCCGAGCGGGCAGGACGAGGGGATCAGGCTTGCGGCCCGCCTGAGGAAGACCCATCCGGCGCTCGGGGTGATCGTGCTCAGCACATACGCGGACGTGGATTACGCGCTGAAGTTGTTCGAGAGCGGATGCGACAGCCGCGGATACCTTCTAAAGGATCGGATCCGAGATCGCCAGCAGGTTCTCGAGGCCGTTGTGACGGTCGCAAACGGCGGATCGATCATCGATCCGACGATCGTCGACGAGCTGGTCAGATCACGCATCGAGATGCGGCGCTCTCCGCTCGACCAGCTGACGCCCCGCGAGCTCGAAACGCTTGCCCTGGTGGCCGAGGGCCGCAGCAACGCCGATATCGCCGAGGCGCTTGTCCTCACCAAACGTGCAGTGGAGAAGCACGTGAACGCGATCTTCGCCAAGTTGGAGTTGGGCGACCCCGGTCACGTGAGTCCCCGGGTGAAGGCGGCGCTGGTGTATCTGGCCGATCGGGGCGCTCACCATGCGCCGGCGGCGAGCTGAGCCCAGGGGCGCCAGACGCAGAAACCGGCCGCAAAGCCGTACAAATGAAAAGCGTTTCATCCACCGTCCGGAGGCGGTCGGTTAGCCTTTTCGTTGCGGCGGTCGTCCGCCTCGCGGCTGCTGCGCCTCCGGTGAGCGGCAACGAGGTGGGTTTTGTCGGTCAGTCATCTGGCACGTGCGTCGATGTTCAAGCCACGCGGGGTGTGGCTTGGCTCGTCCGAGATGGGCCGACAGGTGGCTGCGTTTGACTGGTCCGCGACGCCGCTCGGGCCTCTTTTCAGCTGGCCCCAGAGCCTGAAGGCAGCCGTCGCGATCTGCCTCCGCTCGCGGTTTCAGATGGCGATCTACTGGGGGCCTGAGCTCAACTGCATCTACAATGACGCCGAGCGGGACATCCTGGGCAAACTCCATCCGGGGGCGCTCGGGCAACCGGCGCGCGAGCTGCTGAGGGATTCGTGGCCGGTTGTCGGCCCCCAGCTCAAGGCCGTCATGGAACGCGGGGAGTCGACGTGGGCGGAGGACCAGCCGCTGACCTTCGACCGGCGCGGAGGGCCTGAAGTCTCCTATTTCACGTATTCCTACAGCCCGATTCTCGACGATGACGGCAGCGTGGGCGGAGTGCTCCTCGTCACCCAGGACACGACGGTCCGGGTGCTGGCCGAAGCGCGCGGCCGCGTCGAGGAGCGCGCGCGTCACGAGGGCGAGCTGCGCGCGCTCCTGAACGACCTCCGAGCGGCCCAACGTCGGGTGGCGGTGGCCGGCGACTCCGAGCGGCGTCGTATCGAGCGCGATCTTCACGATGGCGCGCAGCAGCGACTGATGGCTCTCCGGCTGGAACTGGGACTCCTCCAGGAGCGGGTCAGGGATGATCCGAATCGCGCCGCCGAGATGCTCAGAAGCCTGCGGCTCGAACTCGACGAAGCACTCGAGGAGCTTCGCGAGCTGGCTCATGGGCTCTACCCGCCGCTCCTTGCCAGCGACGGGTTAGCGGCGGCGCTGTCTGCGACGGCCCGTCGGTCGGCCATCCCCGTGACGGTGGAGGCGAGTGGGATGACCCGCGCCCCCCGCTCGATCGAGAGCGCCGCGTACTTCTGCTGCCTGGAGGCGCTCCAGAATGCCGCCAAGCACGCCGGCCCGGGTGCCCGAGCCGCCATCGAGCTGCGCATGGACGGCGGGGTTTTGAGCTTCTCGGTGCACGATGACGGCGCCGGATTCGATCCGAGCGTCGAGCGAGCAGGCTACGGCTTGATCAACCTGCGCGATCGCCTCAATGCGCTCGGTGGCGACGCAAGCGTGACGTCTTCGCTCGGCGCCGGCACCACCCTGACCGGTCACATCCCGCTGCCGTGACCCGGGTCGCCTACCCGTGTTGCTGACGCGGTCGGGCGAGGCGGCCGGATAGCCGGAGTGCACGAGCCTGCCCCGGGATGTGTGCACCCATATCCGCCGAGCCGCGATCGGGGGCAGTAGCTTGGCGACTTTGCCAACGTCGCCAGATCCGGCAGCGCAGTTCAGAGGCGGAACGTGACCAGAAAGGGTTGATGGCATGCTTTCTCCCGCCTCGCGCGGCTCACGCCGCCTCATTCCATGGTTGATCGCAGCGGTTGTCGTGCTCGCTGCCGCGGTGGTGGTGATCGCGGTGGTCAACAACAAGTCGACGACCATCACCACCACCGCCCAGGCGACGACCGCCGCGGCGTGCAACGTCACCTCGGTGGCCGAGCACCAGCTGCCGGCGGTGGTGACGATCAACGCTGCCGGCGCGGCCGGCGGAGGCGTCGGGTCGGGCGAGGTGATCCGCTCGAACGGATACATCCTCACCAACAATCATGTGATCGCTCCGGCAGTCGCCGGTGGGTCGCTGGAGGTCGTGTTCGATAACGGCGACTCCAAGCAGGCGACGCTCGTGGGACGTGACCCGCTGACTGACCTGGCCGTCCTCAAGGTCGACGAGTCGAACCTGCAGACGATCTCGATCGGCAATTCCTCCGACCTCCAGATCGGTCAACCCGTGGTGGCCCTGGGTGCTCCGCTGGGGCTGTCGAGCACGGTGACCAGCGGGATCGTCAGCGCACTCGGGCGCACGGTCCACGTCCCCGGCGAAGGCGCGTCGTCAGCCCTGCTGGTCGACGCCGTGCAGACGGACGCATCCATCAACCCCGGCAACAGCGGGGGGGCGCTGGTGAACTGCTCGGGTGCCCTGGTCGGAATTCCCACGGCCGGGGCGACAACCGATCAGGCGGGCGGAAGCATCGGACTCGGCTTCGCGATCCCGGTCAACTCGGCGCTGACAGTCGCCGACGAGATCATCTCCACGGGCAGCGTCACCCATTCCTTCATCGGCGTCCAGGCCCAACCGCTGGCGGCGTCGGCCACCGGGCAGGGCGGGGAGGGCGGCGGGCTGTTCGTCACCGGCGTGGTCACCGGCAGTCCGGCCGCCAGCGCCGGACTCCAGGCCGGCGACATCATCCGGGAGATAGACGGGAGCCCGGCGACGAGTACCGATCAGCTGATGGCGCTCACCCTGACCAAACGCCCCGGCGACACCGTGGAGTTGAAGTACGAGCGCGACGGCAGGGAGGCCACGGCAACGATCACACTCGGCGCCCGCCCGCCCACCGCGTGAGTTACCGCACCTCGGCGGCCACCGTGCGCTCGGCAGCGGCGAGCTGCTCGTCGGTTGGGTAGCGCGACGCGTCCGGCGCGTAGACGTTGGGAGTGATCCCCGCCCCTGGATGTACGCCGTCGCCGAGATTACGCCCGGACGGGGTGAAGAACTGGCCGATCGTGATGTCGAGGGCGCCGCCGTTGATCAGCGGCAGTGTGTTCTGGAAGACCCCCTTGCCGTAGGTGGGTGTGCCAACGACTTCGGCGCGATGTTGATCCTGGAGCGCGGCGGTGACGATCTCGGATGACGACGCCGTACCGTGATCGACGAGCACCACCAGTGGGGTCTGGGGAGCAATCGCGTTCCCGCGGGCGTCGTACACCCTGGTCGGCTGACCTCGCTCCACGGCGGACATGATCTCCCCGTGAGCGAGGAAGATGCTGGCCACGTTGATCGCCTGGTCGATCAGGCCGCCGCCGTTACCTCGCAGATCGAGGATGAGCGCCTGGGCGTGCTTATGGAGCACAGCCTCGACCTCGGCACGCAACTCATCGCCCGAGTCTTCGCTGAAGGCGGTCAGCCGCAGGTAGCCGATGCGGACGCCGTTGTAGCTGAGCATCCGCGAGGTCGCGACCGGCACCGCAAACTCCTCCCGCGTCACCGAGACGACGTGCTCGGCCTGGCCACGCCGAACCGTGAGTACCACCGTCGTGCCGGCCGGGCCCGTGAGCAGCTCCGAGACCGACTGATCGCCCCGGTCCAGGAGCGACACCGACCCCACCCTGACGATCAGATCGCCGCGCTGGAGGCCGGCACGGGCCGCCGGTGAGTCTTCGACCACGTTGACGATCCGCAGCCCCTCCGGCTCGTCCATGAAGTTGATACCGATGCCGACCGTGTGCGTGTCGGATTCGTTCATCGACTCCTTGTAGGCGCTCGGGTCGATGTAGTGGGAGTAGCGGTCGTCGAGACCGGCGACCATCCCCGACAGCGACAGGTCGACCAGCTTTGAGCGGTTGAGCGGGCGGTAGTAGCGGCTGGTCAGGATGTCGAGCGCCTGCTGGGTGACGATTTGGCTCTGTCGAGTCCCGAATATCCCGCTGCGCAACGGCGCGGGCAGGTCGCTCGGGTGGCCGCCCAGCCAGATGCCGGCCAGCAGCAAGACGATCGCTGCGAGGACGCCCGCAAGCACCGCCGGCAGGCGTTTGCGGCGAGGCCGGCTGGTTAGGGTGAGCCCGGTTCTTCTCATGGGGATGTGTCGCTCACCGAGCTTCTTTGGCCGAGCAGGCCACTCTAAGCACGCTTCACCGAGCCGCTCCCGAGACGGGTGCGCGCACCCCTCTCTTGCTCGTGTACACGGGATACGGTGGTTGCCTACCGGGTCAACGGAGGCACGACCTGTGCCGGCTGCTCGAGGATCGCCTCGCCGCGTGGGATCACACCCCAGCCAGGCCGACGGCCCATGAGCGTGAGCCCAGTTGCCTTCAGTCGCCACCACGCGAGCGTGGGACGGAACCAGATCGACTCGAGCATCCCCCAAGCCGTCAGGCGAGCCAGGTCCATGGCCTTGTACCGGCGAAAGCCGATCTCTTCGATCAGCAGCGCCGTCGCGCTCAGGACCTCGCCGGTCACTGCTGCGATCAGGAAGAACGCCAGCACGTAGGTCCAGTTGACGGCGTTCAGGATCACCAGGGTGATCACAATCGCGAACCCAAGGACCTCGACGAGCGGTTCGGTCGCCTCGAACAGGACCAGGTAGGGCATCGCGAAGGTTCCGGCGGCGCCGAAGCGGGGGCGGCCGGTCATCCGCCAGTGCATCCGAAGGTTGTCGAGCAGCCCGGTGTGCCAGCGAACGCGCTGGTTGCGCAGTCCGCCCATCGTGCCTGGGGCCTCGGTCCAGCAGACCGCGTCGGGAGCGAACACCACGTGAGCGTCCTTCATCTGCGGCCTCATGAAGTGATGGATGCGCATCGTCATCTCCATGTCCTCGCCGAGTGTGGCTTTGGAGAAGCCACCCAGCGCGACCAGCAGTTCGCGTCGGAACACCCCAAAGGCGCCGCTGATGATCAACAGCCCGTTCATCTCGGACCACGCGATCCGCGTGGCGTAGAACCCGCGTAGGTACTCGAGCACTTGCGTTGCCCCGACGCCGCGCATCCCGACCCCCGGGGTCACCACCTGCCCGCCGACGATTTTCGATCCGTTCGCCACACGGATGCCGCCCCCCACAGCCATGCACTGATCGGGGTGCACCTCGAACGGAACGACCGCGCGCGTGATCGCCTCGGGCTCCAACAGGCTGTCCGCGTCGACGATCACGACGAGTTCGCCGCGGGCGATCGAGATGCCGGCGTTGATCGCGTCGGAGCGCCCGCCGTTGTCCTTGCGGACGACACGGAGTCTCGGCTCGGTTCTCGAGATATGGATGCTTCGGATCGGCGCGGTCGGCAGCACGGTCCTGCCTCTCAGTGGAAGCGAGACCAGATCGAAGGCTTGCTCCAGTTTTGCGAACGTCTCGTCCTTCGACCCGTCGTCGACGACGATCACCTCGAGCCGGTCATAGTCGCTCGCCAGGAACGCCTTCGCGCTCTGGACGATCAGCGTCTCCTCGTTGTAGGCCGGCGTCACAAGACTGACGCTCGGTCGACGCGCCAGCAGTCCGTGTCGTGGGCGATTGGGTCCCTGCCCGCGCGAGTACCACGAGATCTCGCGGACGGACATTGCCAGCAGCGTGAGCGTGGCCACCGCGTAGATCACGAAGAACACGAAGATTCCGATCGAGATGGTTTGGAGAACGGGGATCACGCGCTCACCGCCGCAACGGTCTGCGCATACTCGACCGCCCACGCAGACGAGGACTCCAGAAGCGCACGTGCCTCCGGCGCGGCACGCGGTCGGCGCGCGAGCGCGAGGAGCGCTTCGGCCGCGCGGATTGCGGTCTCTCGATCGTCATCCTCGGTGCACCGGTCGAGCGTCTGGCCGTTGGTCGGGTCGTCGAAGGAACCGAGCGCTTTCACGCTGGATCTGCGGACGTGCACGTCTGGATCGGTGCTCGCGCGACGCAGAGCCGCGGGCGCGTCGTCGCCGCCCAGGATCCCGAGGGCGGACGCTGCAGCGGTGCGCACGCGGTCATCGGAATCTGTGTCCAGGACCACGGCGAGGCGGGACACACACGCACTTGCTGCCTCCGCTATCGCCGACAGGCCGAAGCACGAGGAGATGCGGACGATCGGGTCCGGCGACACCACGCCGCGCTCGAACGCGGTCACGGCCTCGCCACCGATCCTGCGAAGCGCGTCGTTCACGACGTCGGTGGGGGCGACGCGGCGCTCCACGAACGCATGCGACAGGGCGGGGACGGCCTCCTCGGATCCGAGGTCGCCGAGCGCCTGGACGGCCCCCATCCTCACCTCGGGCCGGCGATCCCCGAGGCGGTCGAGCAGGACCGGAACCGACCGGGCCGCCCCGATCTTCCCGAGCATCTCGCACGCGAGCGCCCGCCGCCACGGCGAGCGCCGCCGCGTGCCCCGGTGCCCGAGGTCCACGAGCCCCGCCTCCTCGAGCGCGTCTCTGATCTGCTTCTTCTGAGAGGGCGACGCCTGGCTCATCATGTCGGTGATCAGCACCGCGGCCACCGGCCGATGGGCCGCATCCATGCGCCGGAACGCCGGGCGGAGCTCGTCGGCGAGGCGGACCGGGTCTCGGGTTTGGAGGAACCTCGAGAACAGTGGCCCGAATTCGGCACGGACCTGCTCGCGACGGCGATCGGCTCGAACCGACTCGAGGTGCCGCGATACGCCGATCGCGATCAGGATGATGATCGCCGCCGCTGCCACGGCCAAGATCCATACCGTCAGCCGCAGCGGGGCCACGATCACGAGCAGCCGCAGGGCAGACATGACAGCCGCAGAATTGTTCCACTGCTACCCGGCAGTGTCGACCGTCGGGCGTCCGGTGCCGCCGACGTCTACGCCTCGATCGGCGTGGACGGGCGTCAGTGGGGGAGGGGGGCGCCGGCAAGCGATGCCACCACACCGACCACGGCGGCGGCGAGAAGGGTCTTGACGATGCCCCGCTTGAAGATCAGCAGGGCAACTGCGGCGGCCCCGAGGATCGCGAACTGCCACACCTCCTGGAGGGCGCCGGCGAGCAGGATCGCGGCGCCCAGGATCGCCCCGATGGCGGCCGGTCCGGCTCCGTCGAGGAAAGCGCGCGCACGCTGATCGTTGCGGAGCCGCTCGAACCGGCCGCCGCCGAGCAGGATGAACGAGAACGAGGGGGTGAAGGCGACGAGTGCGGCGAGCAGACCGCCGGCGAGCCCGTGCGCGGCGTAGCCAACCGCCGCAACCGTCGCTACGACCGGCCCGGGAGTGATCTGACCAAGCGCGACCGCGTTCAGGAACTGCGCGTTCGTCATCCAGTGGTAGTTGTGGACGGCGTCTCCCTGCATCAACGGGATGATCACAAAGCCCCCGCCGAACGAGAGCGCCCCCACCTTGAACGCGGTCCAGGCCAGCGCGCCGAACCCACCTGCCGAGACCGATCCCGGCAGCAGCAGCGCGACCGAGCGCAACTGGCTTGGGCGTCGCTGCACGGAGAACTCGACGAGACCGCACGCCAGCAGCGCCAACACCAGGTAGGAGCCGAGCAGCGCCGCGGCGGCCGCGCCCACGGCCAGATAGGCGAACCAGCGAGCGATCCGTTTGGTGCGTCCACGGACGTGCTCGAAGCTCGGTCCGATCAGACCCCGGGCGGCGTGCACGGCCACGGCGGCGACGGCCGCCCCCGCGCCCGCCCCGGCACCGCGAACCCACAGCGGCGGATTGTCAGCCAGGAACGGCACCGACAGAGCCAGGATCAGGATCACCGCGGGGACGATGAACCCGAGCCCGCCGACGATCGCGCCCGCCGGGCCCGCGACCCGATAGGCGCAGAAGATCGACAGCTGGGTGGAGGCCGGGCCGGGAAGCAGCCCGCAGGCCGCGTTGGCGTCCTGGAACTCGCGCGCGTCCATCCAACCCATCCGGTCGACCACCAGCGCTCGCAGCAGGGCGATGTGTGCCGGCGGGCCTCCAAACCCGGTGATCCCGATCCGCGTCCACTCTCGAGCCACGGTCCCGAGCGAGGCCGAGTGGGACGCCGGAGCGGGCGTGCTCACACTCAACTCCCGGCGTGTTCGATCAGCTCGAGCAGGAACCCGATCCGGGTCGCGAGCTCATCGGCGATGCGCGCGAATGCCGGATAGGTCTGCCGGTGCTCGCCAGGCTCACGGGCCGGGTCGGGGATGCTCCAATGGATCAGCCCCGGGTGATCGGGGAACTCGGGGCAGACCTCGCGGACGCGGTCGCAGAGGGTGATCACGTAGTCGAACTTCTCATCCGCGAACTCGTCAAGGTGCTTGGAGCGTGCGCGACTGATGTCGATTCCGCGGGCCTTCAGCACGCGGACCGCGTTCGGGTGAAGCGACTTGGGATGGCTGCCGGCGCTGTGCGCCTTGACCACACCGCCGCCCAGCCGCTCGGTGAGCGCCTCCGCGATCTGCGAGCGGGCGCTGTTTCCGGTGCACAGGAACAACACCCGCTGCTTGTGTCCGCGAGCGTGTGCGCTTCGACGCTCCGGTCGTGTCGGCACCAGCCGCAGCCCCGGATGCAGCGCGCTTCCGGCGGCCGCCAGCAACTCGCCGCAACGCCCGAGCTCGAGCGCGTAGTAGGAATCGCGCCCGTCGGCCGTGCTTTGCCGTCGCGATACCAAGCGCTCGGCGCGAAGCCGTCCGAGGTGGTAGGAGACGAGGTTCTGCGGCAGCTCGAGGCGGGCGCAGAGCTCACGAACTCGCCGATCGCTGTAGGAGAGCTCGCTCAGGAGCCGCCACCGAACCGGGTGGCCCGCTAGGCGCAGGAGCTTCGGCGGTGACGCTGGCTCCGACGATCTGTCAACCGCCACCCCGGGAATAGTACATCAAACGGGATTGATGGAATTGCTCCGGTGTCGTCTGGCGAGATGGGGTCGCGCTGCTCAGTCGATCTGCACCGGTGTGCCTGGTAGCTGGTCTTCGCCAACGGTTTCCACCAGCCAATCGATCGCGGTGTTCTCGAGCCGGACGCATCCATGACTCAAGGCAGACCCGAGCGGGTCCTGCAGGCTGGCTCCTCCCCGTCCGTGGATCCCAACGGTTCCGTCGCCGCCGTCGAACTGGCGCAAAACGTTGCTATGGGCCGTCAACTCGAGGACCCAACTGCCCAGGAAAGCGTTCGGATTCCAAGGTATCGCCCACACGATCGCGAACACCCCGTGCGGTGTCGGCGTGCTCGGTTTCCCGACGACGACGCTCAGGGTGCGGACTGCCTTTCCGGAGCGAAACAGGGTGAGCCTGCGTTCGGCGGTAGAGACTCGTATACGCCACGGAGTTCGCTGCACGAGGACGTTGTTGGCGTTTACCCAGCCGGCGGCGTTGTTGGGTCGCCAGGGGAGCCGGACCTGCAACCAGCAACGGCCATCGGCGACGCGCGGCCGCGACAGAACTAGCAACCACAGGGCGTCCGTTGGCGACATCCATCGCGAGGAACGGAGGCTCGTGCCGGACAGACCGTCAAAAACCGTCGTGCGGGTTTCGATCCTGGCGCGCCACGAGAGTGTGTGCGTGGGCCCGGCGACAGACGCTCGAGGCAGTCCGTTCGCACACGTGACGCCTGTGGCCCTGGCGTTGCCCATCGGTAGGACGGCCGCGGACGCCAGTACGAACCACGCCAAGACTAAGGCCCGTGGGGTACTCCACATCACGAACGCGGACGTTACCCAACCTCGACACCGACCGGAACGAATTGATCAGGTTTAGGTAGCATCAGACGCGATCGGTCCACGTGCCTATTCCGCTCCTGGCACGGTGTGCGCGGGGTGTATATACCCGGGCCTAAGTGGGGCGCGCACGGTTTCGTCCACGTACTCGGGTGGTCTAACGTCACTCCATGGTTCGGCGAGGGTGGCTGTCAGTGTGCTTGAGCCTCGCGTTGGGGGTCTTCCTGCTGCAGGCCGCCCCAGCCGGCGCGGCGTTCCGTCCCGGGGCACCCGTGCGAGCGCCGCGGTCTGGCAACACCGACATCACACTGAGCGGCCTCGGCCCCGGCCTGAACAATGTCCCCGGGTTCTTCGCCCCCGCGCCCTTCGATCCGACCAAGGGCTATCCGCCAGCCGGCTTCAACAACGGCAACGGCGACGGGTTCATTCCCGTGACCGAGTACTTCGCCGGCGTCATCTATGGCACGCCGGTCGGCGGCGGCGCGACGCTCGAGCTGTACTGCATCGATATCCACACCGACACGCAGATCGGTTACGGGTACAGCCTGGGTCAGTGGGACGAGGCCAACGTGCCCTACGTCGGCTATGTGGCGCAGGTCCTAGACCAGTTCTACCCCCACAACCCCGACAACCCCATCTTCCCCGCCGGATGGTCCGACGCCCAGAAGGCCGCCGCCACGCAGGCGGCGGTCTGGTACTTCAGCGATGGGTTCGTGCTGAACAGATCGTCTGTGCTGTACCCCGTCGTGGGGGACATCGTGGCCGACGCCATCTCCAAGGGCGCAGTGCCCGCGCCGGGAACGCCCAGCCTCACCATCACCCCATCAAGCGTGAGCGGCGGCGCCGGCACGGTGCTCGGGCCGTTCACCCTCACCACCGACCAGTCGACCGCGCACGTCACAGCCACGGGCGCAACCATGTACTCGAATCGGGCGGGCACGACGCTGCTCGGTGATGGAACCACAGCCGACGTAAAGACCGGGCAGCAGGTCTGGGTGCGCTCCACGGAGGGCGCGTCCACCGCAGTGCTAACTGCCACCGCCACGGCGACGGTACCCAGGGGAAACGTCTACCTCTACGACGGCTTAGCCGGGCCCTCGAGCGCTCAGAAGCTGATCCTGGGCGCGACGGCCACCTTGAAGACGACGGTTTCAGCCACCGCTGATTTCAAGCCCACCGGGTCGCTGATCGTGAGGAAGACAATTGCCGGTCCCGCGGCCGGCTCGCAGGGTTTCGTGGTCATCCGCGTCAAGTGCGATGACGGCGTGCGCCGATTCCCCTTCGTCATCCCCCCGCACGCCCGGGGCACCAAGTCGCGCACCTACCGCAACATCGCCGCGGGAACGAACTGTACCGTCACCGAGACCAAGAACGGCAGCGTCGTTGGCACCAAGGTGGTCGTGATCGGAGGCGGTCAGGAGGCAACCATCCGCTCCGACGAAACCGAGACGGTGACGATCAGGGACATCTATTACCACGTCGGCGCGCTCCTGGTGAGGAAGATAATCGGCGGCCCGGCCGCGGGCCAACAGGGACAGATTACGATCCACTCGGTGTGCAACGGAAAGGCCTTGACTCCGGACCTTGTCATCGCGCCAGGGGCGCCGGCGGGTGGCGGCTACACCAAGCTCTACCACCTCATCGTTCCGGCCAAATGCACGGTGACCGAGACCGCCGACGGGCACACCGCCACGGTGTCGGTTGACGTCGAGGGGAGCGGGCAGACAGTGCACGTGCCGCCCGGCAAGATCGTCGAAGCGGACATCAGCGACACCTACGGGCTCGCCCCCGGCCAGCTCGAAGTGATGAAGTACATCACCGGTCCGCTGGCCGGGCAGCAGGGGCAGATCGTGATCCACACGGTCTGCAACGGCACGCCCCTCACCCCAGACTTCGTCATCCCGGCCATGGCCACAGGCCTGCAGCAGTCACAGATCTACTCCGGTATCCCCACGCCGGCCAGCTGCGTGGTCACCGAAACCGCGGATGGGTCGACCAGCAGTGTCTCGGCGACCGTCATCGGGAGCCCGACCACGGTCAGCATCCCCGCGGGCGGCTCTGGCGCTGCCGAATTCACGGACACCTACGGCGCCACCCCGGGCTCGCTGTTGGTCACCAAGACGATCACCGGTCCGGCAGCCGGCCACCAGGGTCCGGTCACCATCCGCGTGGTCTGCAACGGCACCACGCTCTCGCCGGACTTTGTGATCTCCGCCGCGACCATGGCCGGGAGCGTGTCGCAGAGCTTCGACAACATTCCGGCTGGTTCGGTATGCACCGTCACGGAGACCGCGGACGGCGCGACCGCCACCGTCACGGCGACCGTGGCCAACGATGATCAGACGGTGACCATCCCGGCGGGCGAGGTGATACCCGTGGACGTGGTCGACGTGTACGAACACTTCGGCTTCGCGGGAGACGAGTCCGGGTATCTGAGAGTAACCAAGACGATCGCAGGACCGGCAGCCCGTCAGCACGGTTCGATCGGCATCCTGATCGACTGTGGCGGTCCGGTGTACGACTTTGCCTTCCGCATCCCGGCCCATACTGCTGCGGGGTCAGTGTCGCGGGCGTTTACCGTTCCGGCCGGATCGCGCTGCACCGTCACCGAGCCAACGGACGGTCACACTAGTACCGTTGCTGTGGCCGCCAGCGGCAGCAGGACGGTGACCGTACCCGCCAATACCACGGTCACCGCACATCTCACTGACATTTTCACCAGCACGGCACCGGTCACCGGCTAGTCGCTGGCGCCGTGGAAACGGGCCATACGCCGGCTGCCAGCAGCAGCTGCGCGCCGGGCCGCGACGCTGAACGCACCCCTGTCCGGGGAGCCATCCGCCAGCCCACTTTGGCGACCCGTCGGCGGACTTCTACCCACCTCACCGGCCACGACGCGTACGCTACTTGGACCGCCATGGGGACCCTCACTCAAAAGCGAATGATCCAGAGCGTGATCCGGATCGAGACGGGTACACGGAGGCCATGAGCGAGTCGGGGTCCCGCCCGGGTTCCTTTGAGGCCTTGCGGCGTCTGCCCGTCGTCGGCCGGGCGATGGACTGGGGTCTTGGTCCCAGCGCGGCCTCGGCGCCGACGCGACGGGCGGAGGCGCGGATCGCCGGGTTGAAGGTGACCGAGTCGGTGTGCCCGTTCTGCGCGGTGGGGTGTGGGCAACTGGTTTACACGCGGGGCGGGGAGCTGGTCGATATCGAGGGCAACCCGCGCTCGCCGATCAATCAGGGCACGTTGTGTCCGAAGGGGGCGTCGTCGCGCCAGCTGGTGCAGCAGCCGGGGCGGCTGACGAAGGTCCGATACCGTCGGCCGGGCGGTACCGAGTGGGAGGAGCTGGAGCTCGGGCAGGCGATGGACATGATCGCCGAGCGGGTGATCTCGGCGCGGGGGAGCGGCTGGCAGGACAGCGACCGCCACGGCTGGCGAGTGGACCGGACGTTGGGGTTCGCGCACCTGGGCGGTGCGACGCTGGATAACGAGGAGAACTATCTGATCAAGAAGCTGTTCTGCGCGATGGGGGCGATCCAGATCGAGAACCAGGCGCGGATATGACACAGCTCCACGGTCCCCGGTCTGGGGTCCTCGTTCGGTCGGGGCGGCGCGACTAATTTTCAGCAGGACCTGCAGAACTCGGACGTCATCGTGATCGAGGGCGGGAACCTGGCCGAGGCGCATCCGGTCGGGTTCCGGTGGGTGATGAAGGCCAAGGAGCGGGGCGCGCGCGTTATCCATGTCGATCCGCGCTATGGCCGCACGAGCCAGCTGGCTGACCTGCACGTCCCGATTCGGGCTGGGACCGATGTGGCGTTCCTCGGCGGACTGATCCGCCATGTGATCGAGACTGAGTCCTACTTCTCCGAGTACGTGGTCAATTACACGAACGCGGCGACGATCGTGTGTGAGGCGTTCTGCGACACCGAAGACCTGGACGGGCTGTTCTCGGGCTTCGATGCCGAAACCGGGTCCTATGACCCGGCCTCCTGGGGTTATGAGGACTGCGTGATCGGTCTCTCGGCCGGGGTGCAAGAGCACGCCACGCAGGCGTTCAGCGAGCACACGGGCGCGGGGATGGATCTTGGGGGCGTCCGGCATGACGACACGCTTCAGGATCCGCGGTGCGTGTTTCAGGTGCTGCGCCGTCATTTCAGTCGTTACACGCCGGGGATGGTGGAGCGGATCTGCGGAATCTCCCGCGAGCAGTTCATGGCGGTGGCCGATGCGCTGATCGCGAACTCGGGACGAGAGCGCACGGGGATGTTCTGCTACGCGAACGGGTGGACGCAGCATTCGGGGGCTGTGCAGATGATTCGTAGCGCGGCGATCCTCCAGTTGCTGCTGGGCAACGTCGGACGGCCCGGGGGCGGGATCATGGCGATGCGCGGGCACGCTTCGATCCAGGGGTCGACCGACATCCCGACCCTGTATGACCTGCTGCCGGGCTATCTGCACATGCCGAGGACGCGCGAGGGCCACCTGACGCTGAAGGAGTACATCGGGGTTGGCAAGGTGGATCGCGGCTGGTGGTCTCACTTTGATGCCTACATCGTGTCGCTGCTGAAGGCGTGGTTCGGTGAGGCGGCGACGGACGCGAACGACTACGGCTTCGGCTGGTTGCCGAAGCTGACCGGCAACCACTCGCACTTCTCGACCATGCTGCGGGCGCTGGACGGGGGGGTGGAGGGATTGTTCGTGATGGGCCAGAACCCGGCGGTCGGCTCTCAGCATGCCGGGCTTCAGCGCCGGGCGCTCGCCAAGCTGAAGTGGCTGGTCGTGCGTGACCTCGCGGAGATCGAGACGGCGACGTTCTGGCGCGACTCCCCGGAGGTGCAGTCGGGCGAGCTTTCACCGGAGGCGATCCAGACGGAGGTGTTCCTGATGCCGGCCGCCGCGCACGTCGAGAAGGAGGGCACGTTCACGAATACCCAGCGTCTGGTGCAGTTTCGCGACAAGGCGCTTGACCCGCCGGGCGACGCGCGCTCGGAGCTGTGGTTCATGCACCATCTGGCCAGGCGCGTCAAGGCTCACTACGCCGGGTCCGAGCGCAAGCAGGATTGGCCGATCGTGAACCTGAAGTGGGATTACCCCGAGCACGGAGAGATCCGCGAGCCCGACGTGGAGGCCGTGATGAAGGAGATCAACGGTTACGAGGTAGCCACGGGCAGGCCCGTCGGCTCGTTCGACGAGTTGCGGGGCGACGGCTCGACCGCGTGCGGTTGCTGGATCTACTCGGGCATCTACAAGGACGGCGTCAACCAGGCTCGCCGGCGTAACCCGGGTGACATCAGCGCGCCGGGCGGGATCGTGTCCCCGGAATGGGCGTGGGCGTGGCCGGCGAACCGGCGGATCCTTTACAACCGCGCGAGCGCCGACCTGGAGGGCAAGCCCTGGTCGGAGCGCAAGCGCTATGTGTGGTGGGACGAGAAAGAGGAGAAATGGACCGGCTACGACGTGCCTGACTTCCCGGTGACGAAGCGCCCCGACTACCACGCGGCCGCGGACACCACGGGGATGGACGCGATCTCCGGCTCGGATCCATTCATCATGATGGCTGACGGACGTGGCTGGCTGTATTCGCCGAGCGGGCTGCTCGACGGGCCGATCCCCACCTTCTATGAGCCGCTGGAGTCGCCGATCGGAAACCTTCTCTATCCGAAGCTGGACGGTAGCCCGGCCGCGATCCGCTGGCGCCGTCCCGAGAATCCGTACCACGAGGCTGGCGACCCGCGCTATCCCCTCGTGGCGACGACGTTCAGGTTGACCGAGCATCACACGGCGGGTGGGATGAGCCGCACCTTGCCGTGGCTGGTCGAGTTGCAGCCCGAGATGTTTGCCGAGATCGACCCGCAGCTCGCTGCCGAACGCGGGATCGAGGACGGTGGCTGGATGACGATCGTCACCGAGCGGGCCGAGATCGAGGCGCGGGCGAAGGTCACTGACCGCATCCGGCCGCTGTGCGTGGACGGTCGCGTGATTCACCAGGTGGCGTTGCCGTGGCACTGGGGCTACAGCGGGCTCTCACGCGGTGACACGGCCAACGAGCTCGTCGCTCTGTCCGGCGATCCGAACGTCTCGATCCAGGATGACAAGGCGTTTACCTGCGACGTGCGCGCCGGCCGCAGATACGGCGCGAGCACCGCACGACTGGCCGG
>DATJRS010000240.1:0-19879 GCA_035504535.1 Solirubrobacteraceae bacterium
TGACCGGGATCACCCCGTGGTCGCGTAGCCACTCGTGGTGGCGCTCACCGGCCAGACCGATGACCTTCGACGCGCCGGCTCGCGCCGCGAGTTGGACGGCGAGCGACCCCACGCCACCGGCGGCGCCGGAGACCACGACGGTGTCGCCGGGCGAGACGCCGACCGCCCGGACCGCCGCGTAGGCGGTGGCGCCGGCGACGTGCAACGCCCCAGCCGCCTCCCAGGAGACGCCGGCCGGCTTGAGGACCAGTTGGTCGGATGCAACGAGCACGAGCTCGGCGTGGCTGGCGCGCTCGTCCGTCCAACCGAAGACCTCATCCCCGACCGCGAACGCGTCGTCGCCCGGTCCGAGCTCCTCGACCACGCCGGCCAGGTCGCTGCCCTGCCCGGATGGAAAGGTCGCGGGCCAGCGATCGTCAAGCAGGCCCTTGCGGATCGACGCTTCTCCCGGGTTGATCCCGGCGGCCTTGACCCTGACCAGCACCTGTCCCGCTTGCGGCGCCGGCCGCTCGACGTCGACCACGTTCAGGACGTCGACGTCTCCGTATCGATCGAAGCGGACCGCGCGCGGCATCGAAGCTAGGTTCTAGCAGGAAGGCTCGGGCGCCCTAAACGGACGCGAGGTGGCGCGTCGGCAGCCGTGTCTCGGTGACCCCGGAGTCCCGCGTGCGCTCGACCCGGAAGGCGCGCGCCTGCGGCCGGGAGGTCACCACCTCGACGAGCTCGGTGCCGGCGAACACCAGCCCGGCGCCGTCGTCGGCGGCCCATCCGTCGGGGAGCTCGCCGCCCGCCACCAGCCGGGTGAAGGTCGGCCGGCGCTGCTCCTCCCCGTCGTAATGCGGGCACGCGCTGCCGGGGAGCAGGCCCAGGCCATCGTGAAGCGCCGCGAGCTGAGCGAGGTTGAACGAGTCGGTGACAGACCCCTGAAACCAGCAGTTCATCCCTGCGCTCAGTCCGCACATCACGACTCCCTGCTCCCACGCCTTGCGCAGCACCCGATCCAGGCCGTGGGCGCGCCAGACCGCGAGCAGACTGGCCGTGTTGCCACCGCCCACATAGATCACGTCCTGGGCGAGCACGAATTTTTCAAGGTCGGCCACGGTCCGTTCGAACAGCCGGAGGTCCGACGGTCGGCAATCGAGGGCCGAGAAGGCCCGGTAGAAGCACGCCGTGTACCCCTCGGCGTCGCCGCTGGCCGTCCCCAGGTAGCACACCGCGGGCGGTGAGGAGCGGGCCAGCGAGAGTACGTACTCGTCGAGCAGGGGGTTCTCGGGCTCCATCGAGAACCCGCCGCCGCCCATCGCCACCACGCGTCGCGCGTCCATCTCAGGGCTCGGCATGACGGTCGACCACGTAATGCGAGACGAACTCGTCGCGCTCGATGAGGAAGCGGTCGTCCTCGGGATAGAACACGGCGACCTCGGGCTCCTCGCCGGCGAAGCTCTTGATCGCCTCCATCGATTCCCACAGCGTGAACATCATGAACTCGGTCTTCTCGTCCACGTCACGGCGGAGCATCCACGCGCCGTGGTTGCCGGCCGTGCTCGTGTAGCCGGCCAGGCCCGTGTCGGCCATGTACTCGGCGTAGGCGTCGCCGTCGTCCTTGGCGACGGCGCCGCGCCAGATGCGCGCGATCATGAGTGCTCCTCGAGTCGGGGATCGCCCGGGGCGGGCGGGGTCTAATTCAACCCGACGGACCTCAGGCGAGCAGCGAGATGCTGCCCCCGCCGGGGCCCAGTCCCGCCATGACCGAGCGGGCATTGCGGCCGTACAGGGCCGGCAGGGCGGCCGCGACGGCCGCGGGCTCGCCGCCGGGGGCCTCGCCGAGCTCTTCCGAGGCCGGCTGGGCCGCCGCGTCCTGCGAGCGGGCCTGCTCCTGGCGCGAAGCCGCCGTATCGCTCCCCTGCGCCACCGCGCCCTCGTCCGGGGTCGTCGCCGAGGAGATCCCAGCGTCGCTTTGCCCGGAGGACACCGAGGTGAGGTACGCGTTGAGCGCGGTCGCTGACTGAATGGCCACGAAAGCGGTTTGGTCGTTGGGGGAGGCGGGAGCCGGCGCCCCAGTGATCGGCAGCCGCGAGGCGGATCTTCAATGCGGCCGATGTCCGTCAAATGACCGGTGGCTTGGCCAGCACCACCGATGTCTCGATCTGGCGATCCGGGATCGTCCAGTACTTCCGTAGCAGCGCGGCGGTCCGCTCCGGGGCGACGAGCTCGAACCCGTGCCGCTCGTAGAAGCGGATGGCCCAGCCGGCGGCGGCCCAGGTGCCGACCAGCCGGGCCCGCGCTTGCAGGCCCGGTGGCGCGTCACCGTCGATCAGGTGCTCAAGGAGCGCGGCCCCGATACCCAGCCGCTGGCGCTGCGGCAGCACATACGCATGGCGGATGAGCTCGACGTCGCGGACGGGCTGGATCCCCATCACACCCACGAGCTCTCCGTCCACCTCGTAACCCCAGAACGCGACGCCCGCCGCGATCTCCTGGTCGAGCTCGGCCGCGGGCATGTACGGGTCATGCCAGCAGTCGGGCGGGATCACGCCGCGGTAGGCCTCGGCCGCGAGGTTGACGATGCGTAGGATCGCCGCGCGTTCGTCGTCGTGACAGAGGCGGATCGGACAGATCCCCCAAATCTAGGCGACGCCGCCTCCGGGGCGGGCGAGGGGCATCGGTACGATCGCGTCGTGGCCGCCCCGGAGCACGCGCCGCACAACGCGATGGTCGACGCCGGCGAGATCGCCCGCTTCTACGACCGCTGCAGCGATCTCATGCGCGAGCTCCTTGAGGGGCTGGCCCAAGGGCCCGACCGGCCACGCCCGTTCCCGGAGATAGAGGACGCGATCGGCTGGCCGCGCCGGCGGATCGCCTCGGTCCTCGGGGGCGTCTGCCGCCTGCGCACGATGGAGTTCGAAGGACGGCGCCCCTACCACTTCCGTGAACCGCGCTGGGCGCAGTCGCGCCGCTGGGAAATGTGGATGGACCGCGATCAGGCACGGGTCGTCGACGCCGAGCGGCACGCCGGCGCCGCCGCCGCCTGAGCTCCGTCCATTCAGCTCGAGCCCGCGTGGGCGACCGGCGCGCCTGCGGATCCGGCGCGCACCCCGACGTGGACGACGTCGAGTGGCTGCCCGGCCAGCTGACCGCCGGCGCAGTCCGCGCAGCGCACCGCACGCCGCGGGTTGACGATCCCGACCAGTCCAACCAGTCCGCCGAGCGCGACCAGAATCGCCGAGATCCCGATCCCGACGTGGAAGGCGTGGACCGACGCGTCCTGGACCGCGTGCGCCACCGCCACCCCGGCCCGCGAGGGATCAACCCGAGCCAGGGTCTCCTGGCGCGCCTGCGACACCGCGCTGCGCGCCGCCGCCGACAGCGAGATTCCGGCCAGGCGTTCGGTGAGCGTCGATTTGAACTGCGCGGAGATGACCGCGCCGAGCCCCGCGATCGCGATCAGGCCGGCCACCCGCGCGATCGCGTTGTTCACCCCTGAGGCGATCCCGGCGTTGCCCTCCTCGGCGTCGGACAGCACGGCCGCCGTCAGCGGCGCCACCGTGGTCGCCAGCCCGAGCGAGAACACGATGAGCGCCGGGAACAGATCGGTGAAGTAGTTCACGTGCGCGCCCATCCGCAGCATCAGGCCCAGTCCAACCGCCGCGAGCAGCGGGCCCAAGCCCATGAACAGGCGCGGGCCGAACCGGTCGGCCAGCCGGCCCATCCGCTTGGACAGCAGGAACATGACGATCGTCGAGGGCATCGTCGCGAACCCGGCGCCCAGCGCGGTGTAACCCGCCACCTCCTGCAGGAACAGGACGAGCAGGAAGAACGTGACGCTCAGCCCGCCGTACATCGTGAATGTCTGCACGTTGCCGACCGTGAAATTGCGCCGCTTGAACAGGCCGAGGGGCAGCATCGGGTACGGCGCCCGCGACTCCCAGAAGATGAAGCCGGCGAGCAGCGCGAAACCTCCGATCATGGGGACCCACACCTCGGGGCTGCCCCAGCCAACGACGGGCTGGCGGATCAGCGCCACGACCGGCCCGGCCAGGCCGAGGAAGGTGAGTACCGCGCCGAGCCAGTCGATGTGGCCATGGCGCGAGCCGGGAGTCGGGGGCGGCACCGCGATCGAGACGATCGCCAGCGTCGCGATTACGAAGGGCACGTTCACCGCGAAGATCAGCCGCCAGGAGACCGCGTCGACGAGCCAGCCGCCGGCGAGCGGTCCGATCACCGTGGCGATCCCCGACCACGCCGTCCACGACCCGATCGCGCCACCGCGCTCCTGGCGCGGGAACGCGGCCACGATAACCGCCAGCGAGCTCGGCATCAGCAGCGCGCCGAACACACCTTGGAGTCCGCGGCAGAGGATCAGGAACCCGATGGTGGGCGAGACCGCGCACAGGAGCGACATCACGCCGAACCCGCCTACGCCGATCGAGAAGATGCGCCGCTCGCCGAACAGGTCGCCGAGCGAGCCGCCGATCAGGATCAGGGACCCCAGCGTGAGCAGATACGCGTTCGACACCCACTGCTGGCCGGCCAGCCCACCGCCCAGATCGGCGCGGATCGCCGGCAGGGCCACGTTGACGGCCGTCGCGTCGAGTCCGGCCACGAACGAGCCCAGGATCGCCGCGACCAGCGAGAGTCGCTTCTGGCGATCCGTCATCCAGCCACGTTACAACCCCTCGAGCAGCTCCGGAGAAAGCTGATCGAGCGAATCGAGCACCACGGCCGCGAGCGCGAGCGCGTCCGGCTCGGGCGGGAACTCGTGGTTGGGGAGGGCGGCAACCAGCATCCCGGCGGCCACCGCGGAGCGCAGTCCGTTGGTCGAATCCTCGACCGCGGCGGACCGGGCCGGGTCGACTCCGAGCCGGCGCGCCGCCTCCAGATAGATGTCGGGCGCCGGCTTGCCCCGGACGACCTCCTCGCCGGCGACCGTCGCGCCGAACGTGCCGGCGAGGCCGCTGGCCCGCAGCACCGTGTCGATCACCTCCCGGTTGGCCGACGACGCCAATCCCACGGGCCAGCGTGCCGCCACCCGCTTGACCGCGTCCACCGCGCCGGGCATGAGCGGCAGGTCGCGCTCGTAGCCGGCGAGCAGGCGCTGCACCACCCGCGTGCTGATCTCCTCGGGCTCGAGCTTCACGGCCAGCTCGTCGCGCACGTAACGGCTCCACTCCGGAGCGCTCATCCCCATCATCGCCCGGGTCGCGTCCGGCTTCCATTGCCCGCCGTTCTCGGCCACGACCTCGCGGCGGGCCTTGTCCCATGCCCCCTCGGAGTCGATCAGCACCCCGTCCTGATCGAACAGCACCGCCTCCAGCTCGTATCGTGTCCCGGCCATGTTCGACCACGTGACGATACGGGTCAGCGACTTCGACGCCTCGGAGCGGTTCTACGCCACCGTGCTGGGGGCGCTGGGGGTCGAGCCGAGCTCCCAAGCTGGGACGCTTGGGCACTGGCAGGACTTCTTCGTCAGCGCGACCGACCTCGACCATCCCACCACCCGCCGGCTGCATGTCGGCTTCGTGGCGCCCTCGCGCGAGCTGGTCGACGCGTTCTGGCGGGCTGGCACCGAGGCCGGCTACGAGGACGATGGCGCCCCCGGGCTCCGGCCCGAGTACAGGTCCGACTACTACGGCGGCTTCCTGCTCGACCCCGACGGCAACAGCGCCGAGGCGGTGAACGACGGCGATCTGCGCCGCGGCGGGATCGTCGATCACCTGTGGATCCGGGTCGCCGACCTGGACCGCGCGCGCGACTTCTACGACACCATCGCGCCGCACGCGGGCCTGCGCAAGGATCGCGACACGGCCGAGCGCGTGCAGTACCGCGGCGCCACCGGGACCTTCTCGTTACTTGGGATCCCGCCCACCCCACCCACCGAGCACCTCCACATGGCGTTCCCGGCCGGTGACGACGGCGACGTCGAGCGCTTTCACGCGGCGGCCGTGGCGGCCGGCTACGAGAGCAACGGCGAGCCCGGAGAGCGCGCTCGCTATCACCCCGGCTACTACGCCGCGTTCGTGCTCGACCCCGACGGCAACAACATCGAGGTCGTCAACCACCATCGCGCCAGGGCGTAGGATTCGCCACATGAGCGCCGACGAGAGCATCGCCAACCGGATCGAGACGCTGGTCGCCGAGGAGCACGACCTCCGCCACCGCGAGGAAGCCGACACCCACAACGACGAGCGACTCGAGGCCGACCAGGAGCGCCTGCGCGAGGTCGAGATCGAACTCGATCGCTGCTGGGACCTCCTGCGCCAGCGCCGTGCCCTTCGCGACGCCGGGGCCAACCCCGACACCGCGCACGTCCGGGACGCGAACACGGTCGAGCGCTACCAGCAGTAGCCCCGGAGAAAACGCAGCAAAGCCACGCTCCGGTCGCCTCTCTCGGCGACATGAGCATGCTCTCCGTGCTCATGTCGCCACGGTGAGGCTACGGGGGATGGTGTGCCACGTTCTTCATGGGCGAGGAGGGTTGGGGTGCAAAACGCCCAAAACCGCGCCGCGCCCCGTCCCCCTCGAGCGCCCGCCCCGCCCTCGCGATGCCCTCCCCTTGACGGCCTTGTCAAGCTGACAAACGACACCGCAAACCGGGAGACGAGGGCCATGGAGCTGGACGGGATCCACCACATCACCTGCATCACCGCCGACGCGCCCGGCAACGTGGACTTCTACGCGCGCGCGCTCGGCATGCGCCTGGTCAAGAAGACGGTCAACTTCGACGCCCCCGACGTCTACCACCTGTACTTCGGCGACGAGCGCGGCGCCCCCGGCTCGATCCTGACCTTCTTCGAGTTCCCCGACGCGGCCCCCGGGCGGGCCGGCGCGGGCATGATCCACCGGCTGCGCTGGCGCGTGGCTTCCGCCGACGCGCTCGCCTTCTGGAGCGAGCGCCTCATCGCCGAGAACATCGACGTCGAACGCGGCAACGATGCCATCCGTTTCGACGACCCCGAGGGCCTCGGCCTCGAGCTCGCGATCGCAAGCGACACCGAGGACGAGCCGCTGACCGCCCACGCCGACGACATCCCGGCCGAGTACGCCCTCCAGGGCTTCGACGGCGTCCGGGTCTACGGACGCGACCGCGAACAGCAGCACAAGGTCCTGACCGACGTCCTGGGGTTCGAGCAAACCGCCCCGGGCGAGTACCGACTGACCGGAGGCCGCACCGCGACCTACGGCTACGACGACCCGCCGCCCGCACCCGGGCTGCAGGGCGCGGGCACGGTTCACCACATCGCCTGGTGCGACCGCGACGAGGAGCACGAGGCCTGGCGCGCGCGCCTGGTGGAGGCGGGCCAGCGCCCCACGCCGGTCATCGACCGCCAGTACTTCCTGAGCATCTACTTCCGCGAGTCGCGGGGGGTCCTGTTCGAGCTCGCCACCCCCAGCCCGGGCTTCGCCATCGACGAGGACCCCGACCACCTCGGCGAACAACTCCGACTCCCGCCCCAGTACGAGAACCTGCGCGATCGCCTGGAGGCAGAGCTCACTCCGCTCGTCAACCCACGCGCGACGGCCCCCACTTAGCCCAAGAGTCGAACACGATTTGCGACTTCAGGGGGACGACGAACCGAAGTCGCTCCTCTACCGTTTCCCGTGTGAGCTCCGCACTTGGGTGGACCGTCGCACTCGCGGCCGCACTGACGCTCCTCGCCGGCGGGTGCGGCTCTTCGTCCTCGACTTCGACCTCCACATCGACGGTCGAGGCCGCCCCTGTCGGTGCGCGCGCCCCCAGCCCGGGGGAGATCCAGGCTCGGCTGAATCTCGCCAAGTGTGCCCGTGCCAACGGGATCGACCTACCGGATCCGTCGGCGAACGGCACGTTCGGCCCGGGTAACAGCTCGATCGCGAACGTCGTCACCCGGTACGGCCAGACCAAGGTGAACGCGGTCGAGCAGGCGTGCCGGCAGTACCTGGTGGTCGCCTTCCCGAACCTCGCGCTGACCCCCGCCCAGCGCGAGCAGCGCCTTCAGACCCTGTTCCGTTTCGCCGCGTGCATGCGCTCACACGGTGTCCCGAACTTCCCCGATCCCGGCAGCGGCAAGGTCACGATCAACCCGGGCGAGATCAATCCGAATGCGCCGGCCTTCAAATCGGCCGTGACGCAGTGCCAGAGCCTGCTCCCGCGCGGGGCCGGGGGTTAGGCGGCGAGCGGCGCCGCAACCCGATCGAACTCGGCCCGCAGCTGCGCCACCAGCGGCGAGTCGGAGAGCAGCCGCTCGAGCAGCTCCAGGCAGCGCCGGTAGTGCGTGATGTGACGCCGAGGCACCGATTGCCTGAGCCGAAGCTCGCGGACCTTCGAGATCTTGTCGGCCGCGAACACCATCAGCGCCTCCCGTCCGGCTGCGGCGACCTGGTCGCGCAGCGCGGCCTTGCGCCGGGCATAGCCCTGGATCTCCGGATCCTCGCTCACCGCGACCACGAGCTCGGTCGTGTGGTGCCCAAAGCGATCCTCTAGCTCGCCCACCGAAGCGCCGGCCTTCTCGATCGTGTCGTGCAGGACGCCCGCGGCGATCACGTCGTCGGCCGCGCCCGCGCGGTACAGCAGCTCGGCGACCTCGAGCGGGTGCTCGATGAACGGCGCGCCGTCGACCTTGCGCCGCTGGCCCGCGTGGCGCTCCTCGGCGTAGGCAAGAGCAGCCCGCGTCTTGGGCAGACGCGCTCCAAGATCTCCAAAGCGTCGCGCACGGGCCACGAGCCGCGCGAGTCTAACCGACCCCGCAATTTCCGAGGATTTTATTTTCGGTGATCGCCCGGCGGCCGGGACCGCCATCGAGCGAGAGCTCTAGCTTGGCGCCCCGGCGGTCGCCGGCTCGGGCTCTGGCTCGGGCTCCGGCGCCGGTGCCGGCGGCATCGGCACGCCGGCGGCGGCGTAGGCGGCGGGCGCGTCGAGCGTCTCGGCCAGGAGCAGGGCGCGGGCGAGGCTCTCGAGCTGGGCCCGGTGGGTGGTCAGGAGTTTGGTCGCCTCGGTGTGGAGATCCTCGACCAGCTTCTGGACCTCCTGGTCGATCAGCCACTGCAACTGCGGAGAGGTTTCACTGGCGCCCGGCAGCAACGGCCCCTGCCCATCGGAGGGAAGCAGGGTGAGCGGCCCGAGCTTGTCGCTCATGCCCCATCGGCCGATCATCGACCGCGCGATCTGGGTGAGCTGCTGCAGGTCGGACTCGGCGCCCGTGGTGATCTTGTTGTAGACGACCTCCTCGGCGGTGCGGCCGCCGAGCGCAACCTTGATCTTGGCCTCCAGCTCGTCGCGCGAGTAGGACACTCGGTCGGCGTCGGGCGTCGACAGCGTCACTCCGAGCGCCTGGCCCCGGGGGATGATCGAGACCTTGCGCACGGGGTCGGCGCCCGGCGTCAGCATCCCGATCAGCGCGTGGCCGGACTCGTGGTAGGCGGTTCGCTCGCGGTCCTCCTTGCTCAGCAGGATCCCCCGCGGCGCACCCAGCAGGATCTTCTCCAGCGAATCGGTGAAGTCGGCCATCTTCACCTTGTCGTGATCGCGCCGCGCCGCCAGCAGCGCCGCCTCGTTGCACAGGTTGGCCAGGTCGGCTCCGACCATGCCCGGCGTCGTGGAGGCCAGCGCCCCCAGATCGACGTCGGCGTCTAGCGGCATCGACCGCGTATGTACCTCGAGGATCTTCTGCCGGCCGTTGCGGTCGGGCGGCTGCACGGCCACGCGGCGGTCGAAGCGTCCCGGACGCAGCAACGCCTGGTCGAGGATCTCGGCCCGGTTGGTGGCGCCGATCACCACCACCGCCTGGGACGGCTCGAAGCCGTCCATCTCGGTCAGGATCTGATCGAGCGTCTGCTCGCGCTCGTCGTTGGCGCCGGTGACCGAGATCGAGCCCTGGCGCGAGCGGCCGATCGCGTCGAGCTCGTCGATGAAGATGATCGCCGGTTCGGCCTCCTTGGCCTTGGCGAACAGGTCGCGCACCCGGGCAGCACCGACGCCGACGATCGCCTCGATGAACTCCGACGCGGCGATCGAGAAGAACGCCGCGTGGGCCTCGCCCGCCACCGCCCGCGCCAGCAGCGTCTTGCCGGTGCCGGGCGGTCCGTACAGGAGCACGCCGTGCGGCATCCGTCCGCCCAGCTTCTGATAGCGCTCCGGCGTCTTGAGGAAGTCGACGATCTCGGTGAGCTCGGCCTTCGCCTCGTCGATCCCGGCCACGTCGTTGAACGTGACCTGGATCGACTGGGGATCGACCCGTCGCGCCTGGGAGCGACCGAAGGCCCCCAGTCCGCCCAGCCCGCCCCCGCCCTGGGCCATGGCGCGGCGCGCGAACCAATAGATCACCGCGAACAGCAGGATCGTCGGGCCGAAGCCGAGCAACAACTCCGCGAGGACCGAGGTCCCGGTGTTGGGATTCTTGGCGTTCACCTCGACGCCCTGCGCTTGCAGCTCGTTCACCAGCTCGTTGCTGTTCCAGAACGACGGGATCTGGGTCGCGAACAACGTGGTCGGCGTCGCGTTCGTGTCGTTCGCCGGGTAGCGCTGCTTGCTCTTGAACGTGCCGTCGATCGTGTCGCTCTTGGTGGTGATCGAGGCCACCTGCTTGTTCTCGACCTGGTTGAGGAAATAGGGGCTGAACGGCACGGTGACGCGCGGCTGGCCGGCGGGCTGGAAGATGAGCACCGAAAGCCAGTTCAGGGCCAGCAGCACGATGAAGAAGATCCACAGGCCGCGCCAGCGGTGCGGAGGGGGCGGCTTGTGCTCGTCCGGCATCCCCCGTCCGTCGGGCGCGGGAGCCACCCGCCAGCCCTGCCTGTCGCGCGGCATGTTCGCCGGCGGGCCCGACTTCTCAGGGGGTGTCGAGGTCCTGGGGGTAAGGTCCGAGTCGCTCACTGCCACTCATTCTGGCGACTGGGACAAACGGGCAGCAGAGAAACAGCTCGTCACCGCTGCCAGTCGGGATTAAGCTGGTCTGCGCGAGGAGGCCGCTGGTCCCAAAAACCGTTCGACGAGGAGCACAAGCATGTCATCAACCCAGGCGCACCTTCCGGCTCTCGCCGAGCCGCATCAACTCGACGAGGTCGGCAACCAGCTGCAGATGACGCTCGTCGAGCTGATCGACCTCTCGCTCTTCGGCAAGCAGCTGCACTGGAGCGTGACCGGGCCGCTGTTCAAGCCGCTGCACGAGCAGCTCGATGAGTTCGTCGACTCCTGGCGGGAGCTTTCGGACGTGGTCGCCGAGCGGGCGGTTGCCCTGGGCCACTTCCCCGACGGCCAGAGCACGACCGTCGCCGCCAGCAGCGAGCTTCACAAGGTTGATCGCGGCGCGATCCAGGACCACGTGGTCGTGCGCGAGCTGACCGAGCGACTGGCCGACGTGGCCGAGCGGGTGCGCGAACGGATGGATCGATTGGGCGAGATCGACGCCGCGAGCCAGGACGTGTTGATCGAGGTGCTGCGCGAGCTCGAAAAGCAGCTGTGGATGATTCGAGCGCAGTCTCCGCCGGTGGGCGGTAGGTGATGTCGCCGGTCTCGCGCGGGTTTCACGGCCGGCGGCGGCCGGCGTCGGATCCCTCGAGGCTCCCGCCGGGCCAGTACCTGGAGCGGGGTTTTCCCGTGCTGTCTGCCGGACCCACGCCCCATACGCCGCTCGACGAGTGGAGCTTCCGCGTCGACGGCGAGGTCGAGCAGTCGATGTCCTGGACGTGGCCGGAGCTGCTCGCGCTGCCGGCCGAAACGCCGACCGTCGACATCCACTGCGTGACCAAGTGGTCGAAGTTCGACACGCAGTGGAAGGGTGTATCGGTCGACACGCTGCTCCAGAGCGTCGGCACCGAAGCCCAGTACGTGACCGCCTTCTCGGACGGGGGCTACACGACGAACCTGCCGCTCGAGGACATCATGGATGGCAAGGCGTGGGTTGCCTACGAGTACGACGGCTCGCCCCTTCACCCCGAGCACGGCGGCCCGGCCCGCTTGCTGGTGCCGCACCTGTACTTCTGGAAGAGCGCCAAGTGGGTGCGCGGGTTGACCCTGACGATCGACGACGAGCCGGGGTTCTGGGAAACCTACGGCTACAACAACCACGGCGACCCATGGCTCGAGCAGCGTTACCAGGGCGACTAGCGGGCCGCGAGGCCGAAGGCCTCGTCGGTGCGGCCCGCGAAATAACTGGGGGCCGCGAGGCCGAAGGCCTCGTCGGTGCGGCCCGCCAAATTGATTAGGTGGCAGCTCGCCACCGTCGTCGAGCTGGTGGTCGAGACCGAGCGGGTCACGAGCCTGGTGCTCGACCCGCCGGATTGGCCCGGCCACCGCGCCGGCCAGCACGTCGACGTGCGGCTCACCGCCGAGGACGGCTACCAGGCGCAGCGCAGCTACTCGATCGCCTCGGCGCCCGAGGACGAGCATCTCGTCCTGACCGTCGAGCGCCTCCAGGACGGCGAGGTCTCGCCGTATCTGGTCGACGAGCTGAGGCCTGGGGACGAGCTCGAGCTGCGCGGCCCGATCGGCGACTACTTCCTGTGGGAGGAGTCGCTGGGCGGGCCGGTGGGACTGATCGGCGGGGGCTCGGGGATCGTCCCGCTGCGCTCGATCCTGCGGCACTGGGTCGCCACCAGCCAGGAGGTCCCGGTCCGCGCCGTGTACTCGTCACGCTCGTGGAGCGAGCTCATCTACCGTGACGAGCTGCTGGGTTACGCGCGCGACTACGAGCTGGTCGACTTACGGTTGGCGCTCACACGGGAGTGGCCCGCGGACTACACGGGGCACACCGGGCGGATCGACCGGCCGTTGCTCGAGCAGGTGGCGCCGCCGGCCGACCGCCCGCTCGTCTACATCTGCGGTCCGAACGGATTCGTCGAGGCGGCCGCGAGCTGGCTCGTCGAGCTCGGACATGATCCCCGCCGGATCAGGACCGAGCGCTTCGGCCCGACCGGGACCTGACCGAGGTCTTTTTGCGCCGCTTCGTCGCGGGCCGCCGTGCCCGTCGTCGCGAAGCGTGGACGCGCGCCTTGTGCCTCGGCGCCTTCCGCCTTGGAGCCTTGCGCTTCGTCGAGCCCGAGGATGCGGACCCCGCGGCTGCCGCGCCGCCGCCGCCCGGGGATGCCGCGCTCGGCGAGCGAGTGGCGAGTTGCTGCGGCGCATTGGTGCTCATCGCCCGGGTCGACCCGGCCGCATTGCTGGCCGTCACCACCGCGTAGAGGATGGCGCCGTCATCCGCGGCCGGGACGGTGTAGCTGGAGCTCGTGGCGCCGGCGATCGGCAGGCAGACTCCCAGCCAGCACCGGTCCCACTGGTAGGCGTACCCCGTGGGCGCCCGGCTCCAGCTCCCGGTGCTGACCGTGAGCGTGCTGCCCGCGGTGGCCGCGCCGCTCACGACCGGCCGCATGCGGTTGCCGGGCGGGGCGTACGGCGGATCCCCGCCGGCGAGCGCCACCGCGGCGGCCGCGTCGAGCTCCCCGCCGGTGGATGACTCGCCGGCGAACTGCGGTTCCTGATCGACGCTCTGGAGCAGGTCGCGCTTGAGCTCGGCCGCAGACAGCGAGGAGTTGCGCGACAGCATCAGCGCGAGCGTCGCCGAAACCATCGGCGTTGCCATCGAGGTGCCGTCGGCATACGCGTACTGCGCGCCGCCGCCGCTCGAGAGCCAGGTCGAGAGGATGTTCACGCCGGGCGCGAATAGGTCGACGCTCGTGGGGCCGTAGTCCGAGAAGCTCGCCGGCTGGTCGTTCTGGTCCGAGGCCCCGACGCAGACGACGTTGGCCTCGGTGAGATCGCAGGGGTAGAACGGCGTGCTCGGGTTGTCGTTGTCGGTACCGCTGTTTCCGGCCGCCACCACGTAAAGGGTGTTCGGGTGCGCCGCGATCGCCTGTTCGATCTCCTGCGACGGGGTGCTCGAACCAAGGCTGGCGTTGACGATCGGCACGCCGGCGTCGCCGGCGTAGTTGAACGCGGCCGCCACGTCCGCGTCGGTGCCGTCGCCGCTTGAGTCGAGCGCCTGGAGGGGCATCACGCGCGCGCCCGGCGCCACGCCGCTGACGCCGACCCCGTTGTTCTGGACCGCGGCGATGATCCCGGTGACGTGTGTGCCATGGCCGTTCTGGTCCTGGGTATCGGAGTTGCCGTTGACCCAGGAATAACCGGGTACGAGCTGCCCCGCCAGGTCGGGGGCGGTGGCGTCGACGCCGGTGTCGACGACCGCGACGGTCACGCCGGCGCCCGTGGCGTGGGGCCACACGTAGCTCGCGCCGATGTCATCGCCGGCCGTCCCGCCGGTGCCGAGGATGCTCTGACCGGAGTTCTGCAGTGCCCACTGCTGAGCGAAGAACGGGTCGTTGGGAGTGGCGGTGGCGTGGACCTCACCGTCGGGCTCGGCATAAGCGACCTGCGGCTCGCGCTCGAGCTGTGCGACCGCGGAGGCCAGCGTTCCAGCCGGCGCGCGGTCGAGCTCGGTGCCCGGAAGCGGTCCCGGCCCGAGGTAGGTGACGCCGGCCTGCGCGCGCAGCTCGTCCATCTGCGCCGCGCCCACCCCGGGGCGCCGGTCCAGGACGATCTCGCGCACGCCCTGGGTCTGCATCGACCGCACGTCGGCAGGCGACATCGCCGGTCCAAAGCTGGACGCGTGGGCGGCCGGGACGACGATCAGCCCGACCGCCAGCGCCGCCGCGGCGGCGCGGAGGTTTGCGGGCAACGAAAGCACGGCTCGGACCTGTTTCGGCCCCCCGTCCCCGCCCCTGTCGATTTGGGCGCCCGGCTAGACGAGTCATCGAGGCGGCCAGGGCGCCCGCCGAGGAGCCTTTACCGGTGGCGGCCGCGGACGTAAGATCGGGGCCTGATCGTTCAGATACGCCTCGGCAGCGGTCTTGCCCGGCTCGCACCGGGTCCGATGCTCAACGTCGAGCTACCGAGCGGCGCCACCGTGGAGGACCTCTACGACCGGCTCGCCGCGAATGCCCCCGAGCTCGGCGGCGCCCTGGCGTCGGCGGTGGCCGTAATCGAGGGCCAGCACGTCGGCCGCGACCGGACGCTGTCCGGCGGCCAGGAGGTCGCGCTGCTCACCCCGGTGGCCGGAGGATGAACAAACCCCTGGAAGGAGTGACCCGTGGCAATCGAATCGGCTGACCCCCGCACCAGAGAAGCTCAACGGACGGTTTTCGTCGACACGTTCACCAACGGCCTGCTCGGCCCGGACGTGGCGATGCTCGGGCCCGTGGCCGACGGCGGCCACGTGGTGTGGAACTCGACCCCGGGCTGCTGGGGCCCGATGATCACCCCGTCGATTCGCGGGGGCCACGAGGTCGCTCAGCCGGTGGCGGTCGCCGGCGCCGAGGTCGGGGATGCGATCGCCGTCCGGATCAAGGACATCGAGGTCACCTCGCTCGCCACGGCGTCGGGCACCGATCAGCCGATGGAGGGCCGGTTCAAGGGAGACCCGTTCTGCGCTCCGGTGTGCCCGGGCTGTGGCGCCGAGTGGACGGAGACCCGGACCGAGGGGATCGGCCCGGAGTCGGTCCGCTGCGTGAACTGCGGAGCCGACGCCACCCCGTTCACGTTCTCCAACGGCTACACGATCGCGTTCGACGAGCTGCGCACGGTCGGTCTCACCGTCCCCGGGGAAGCGGCCGAGGCGTTCGCGCGCGAGGCGCCGCGGTTCGCGGCGCTGCCCGACAACTCGGCGCAGAACCCGATCCTGACCTTCGCCCCGCACGACATCGTGGCGCTGGCCACCCGGCTGCGGCCGTTCCTCGGTCAGATCGGCAGCTCGCCGTCGATCACCATGCCCGATTCCCACAACGCCGGCGACTTCGGGTCGTTCCTGATCGGCGCTGAGCACGCCTACGGGCTGACCGCCGAGGAGCTTCAGCGGAACAAGACCGACGGTCACATGGACATCGACGCGGTCCGCGCCGGCGCGGTCCTGATCTGCCCGGTCAAGCTGCCGGGCGCCGGCCTGTACCTGGGCGACATGCACGCGCTCCAGGGCGACGGTGAGATCGCCGGCCACACCTGCGATGTGTCGGGCACGGTCACCCTCCAGGTCGAGTTGATCAAAGGCCTCCCGATCGACGGCCCGATTCTCTTCCCGGTCCTCGACGACCTGCCGTTCCTGGCCAGGCCGCTCAGCCAGGAGGAGCGGATCCGGGCGAGCGCGCTCGGCCGGCGTTACGGCGTCGAGCAGATCGAGGAGTCGCTCCCGATCTCGGTGATCGGGACCGGCCCCGACCTCAACAGTGCCACCGACAACGGCCTGGCCCGTGCCGCGCAGCTGCTCTTGCTGTCGGTGGAAGAGGTCAAGAACCGGGCGACGATCGCCGGCGCGATCGAGATCGGCCGCCACCCGGGCGTCGTCCAGGTCACCTTCCGCGCGCCCGTGGAGCGCCTGCAGGCCTGTGGCCTCGAGCGCTACGCGGTCGAGCAGTACGGCGAGAACTGAGTGTCGTTCTCCTTATCGCCCGCGCGGGCGGCGTCGGTCGCCGCGCGGGCGATGGTCGCGACCAGCCAGCCGCTGGCCACCCTGCACGCCCTCGAAGTCCTGCGCGAGGGAGGCAGCGCGGTGGATGCCGCGATCTGTGCCGCCGCCGTCCTGTGCGTGAGCGAACCCCATGCCACCGGCGTGGGCGGCGACGTGCTGGCGCTGGTCCGCGAGCCCTCGGGCGCGGTGCACGGGCTGGACGCCGCCGGGCCGGCGCCCGCGCTGGCCCCTGGTCAACCGGTCGCCGATCAGGGCCCGCGCTCGGTCGACGTACCCGGCGCGGTTGCGGGCTGGGGCGAGCTGTCGGCGCGCTTCGGGCGCACCGGGTTGGGGCGCTGCCTGCGGCCCGCGATCGAGCTGGCTGAGGGCGGCGTCCCCGCCGGCTTCAACTGCGCGCAGGCCTGGCGCGCGACCCCGCGCGCTCCCGCGGCCCTCGGTCCCGCACCCGAGTTCGGCCGTCGATACCGGCTGCCCGAGCTCGCGGCCACCTTGGAAGGGATCGCCGCCGACGGCCCCGAGTTCATGTACGGCGGCGCGACCGCCGAGGCGATCGCGGCGGCGAGCTGGCTCACCGTCGATGACCTGGCCGGTTACCGGCCACGCTGGGTGGCACCGCTCACCGCCTCGTATCGGGGCCACGAGGTGGCCGAGCTGCCGCCCCCCACCCAGGGCGTGGCCGCGCTCGAGGCGCTGTCCATCCTGGGCGACCGGGACGCCGGCCTGCGCGAGCAGGTGGTCGCGGTCGGCCTCGCCCTCGAGGACGCGCTGAGCACGGTCCGCGACGGCGCCGACGTAACCCACCTGCTGGCCGCGGAGCATGTGGCCGCGCGCCGCGGCCAGCTGCCCGGGCCGGTCGCCGAGCCGGCCGGCGGGACCGTGTGCGTGTGCGTGGTCGACGCCGACGGGATGGCCGTGTCGCTGCTCCAGAGCCTGTACGAGGCGTTCGGCTCGGGCGTGGTGGCCGGCGACACCGGCGTCGTCCTGAACAACCGCGCCGCCGGCTTCGCCGTGCAGGGCGAGGTGGTCGGCGGCACCCGTCCCTACCACACGCTGATCCCGGGGATGCTCACTCGCGATGGCGAGCTCGTCGGCCCGTTCGGTCTGATGGGCGGCTTCATCCAGGCCCAGTCGCACGTGCAGTTCCTGTGTGCCTTGATGAACGGACCACCCGCCCACCCCGGCCCGGGGGATCCCCAGGTCGCGCTCGACCGCGGCCGCTTCCGGATCGACGGCCAAACCCTGAATCTCGAGCCACCGCTGTGGGAGCGGGCCGGCGAGCTGGCGGATCTCGGCTTCGAGATCCGCCGGGACACCGCCCGCTCCCCGTTCGGTGGCGGTCAGGCGATCATCGCGTGCGACGGGACGCTGTTCGGCGGCTCCGACGCGCGCAAGGATGGCTGCGCGCTCGGCTTCTAGCGACCTTATAGTTATACAGACATATATATATGTATATGTATAGGTAAAGCGGTCCGTCATGCGTCTCGCGTGCTGGTCCGCCACGCGCCCACCGCGGCCGGGACCAGGAGCCATGCGACTGCCACCGCGACCGCCACGCCGGTGGCCATGGTCACGCCGGTGTTGATGTTGAACGGGGCGAGCTGGCTGAGGGCCGGCGTCAGCAGCCCGTCTCGCGCCGAGCCGAGCGAGGTGACGCTGAGCAGCATCTCGGTGACGATCGCCTGCCAGCCGATCACCGCGGTGAGCGTCAGCGCGCGCGACCCGGTGAGCGAACCCACCCCGACGGCGAATCCGACCAGGAGCGCGTTCGAGACCACGATCCACGCCGCCGACTGCAGGATGAAAGACAGCCCCGGGGTCGGAAGCGAGCCCGCGAACACGAAGGACGCGGCCAGCGCGATCAGGAACCCGACGCCGGTGAAGGCGAGCGTGACGATGGTCGCGGCGGGTGCTCGGACGGAGAACAGGGAGAGGCGCGAACGCCCGGTCGCCACCAGGTCGCGGAACACTCCGCTCGAGAGATCGGCGGTTCCCGCCTCGGTCCCGATCAGCGCGGCGGTCAGGGCGCCGAAGATCAGCCCCAACGCGCGGACCGCGCGCTGGAAGTTCAACACGCCTCCGGCCGGGCCGTTGGTTGCCGGGTTCGAGGCGTGCTCGATCGCCGTGTAGCCGAAGAACAGCAGCACGATGCCGATCGAGAGCACAAAGGCGAGGCCCATGACCGCGCGGTTGCGGCGCAGCTTCAGGATCTCGGCGCCGATCATCTGGCGCGCTAAGGCGCCACCGCCAGGCGCCGCCGAGAAACCTGTTGTTGTTGTCATGACGGAGCTCCCACTCTTGAGGTGATTTCCAGGAATCGGTGCTCGAGCGACTCGCGAACCGGCTCGAGCCTGAACACCGCGATGCCGGCGCCGACCAGCCGCTGGTTGATGGCGGCGACGCCATTTGAGCCCGCCAGGACGATGCGCAGCCCATCCGCGGTCTCGCGCGCGGCGGCGACGGAGGGATGGCCGTCGAGCAGGTCGAGCGCGGCGTGCGTGTCCTCGCAGCCGACGTCGAGCTCGCGCCGCCCACCGCCGAGCAGCGTGTCGATAGGGCCCTGCGCGATCAGCCGACCGCGGTCGACGATCGCGGCGGCGTCGCACGTCTTCTCGACTTCGTCCAGCAGGTGCGAGGAGAGGAACACCGTCCGTCCCTCGCCCACGAGCTCGGCGATCATCGTCCGGAACTCGAGGATCCCGCCCGGGTCGAGGCCGTTCATCGGCTCGTCGAGGATCAGTAGTTGCGGGTCAGCCAGCAGGCAGGCGGTCAGGCCCAGGCGCTGGCGCATACCCATGGAATACGCCGAGACCATGTCGTCGGCCCGCTCGGTCAGCCGCGTCCGTTCTAGCGCCCGATCCATCTGCTTGTCCGCTTCTCCGCCTCTGGCGGCGGCCAGCACCTTCAGGTTTTCCCGTCCTGTCAGGTGGCTGTGGAACCGGGGCTCGTCGACGATCGCGCCCACCCGCGCCAGTGCCAGGCTGCGCTGGGCGGGCACGGGGAGGCCGAGCAGGGACATGGTGCCGCTGTCGGCCTTGGTCAGGCCGAGCAGGACCCGGATCAGCGTGGTCTTGCCCGCGCCGTTCGGCCCCAGGTAGCCGAACGCCGAGCCCCGGGGGACCAGGAGGTCCACGCTGTCGACAGCCGTCCGGGCACCGAATCGCTTGGTGAGCCCATGCATCTCGACCGCCCAGTCACCGGCCTGGCGCTGAGCCGGCCCGCCGGGATCGGGGTGCGGCCGGCCGCTGTGTTCGAAGACTTTGGTCATGCATGAACAGTGCACGGTCGTCGGCTCGTCTGGCGGCGGCCGTGGGAGCGAATCGATGCGTCCGCAAGGATGAATCCGAAGCCTTCTCAGGGATGATCCGCGGGGCCCTGGCCGGGCACTACCGTGGCTGTATGCAAGATCTTCGGCGCGTCGCTGGCGCTGACCTCGGCGTCATCGCAGATGCTGG
>DATJRS010000241.1:0-25200 GCA_035504535.1 Solirubrobacteraceae bacterium
CTCTGCGGCACGAACGGGATCGGCTGGCCCACCCTCCGGGCGGCGTCGCTTGAGGATCTCGCTGAGATCCGGAGAACGACCATCAGCGAGCCGCCAAAGCCAGAGGATCCCGTTTCGCGGGACTAGCGCAGGTCACGCGCGTCGGATCGTCGTATCCGCCCCGTGAGAATGCGGGCCGACGGCCTGTAGCGTCCAACCCTGCTTGTCACACAGGCGATCGCGATGGCCGAATCTCGATCGCGAGAGCGTCGCGCGAACCGGACATAAAATCGGTGCATTGATGCTCCGTTATCGCTAAGATCGGATCGCTAGCCAGGAGGATCCGGCGCAAGGACGAGTTCAGAGGGCAGTTGTGGGTCAGATGAGGGCACGGATGGGGATGTTGGCGCGAAGGCGCTGGCAAACCGTTCGCGTCAAAAGGCCAAGTCCGGCGCTTAGGCGGCAGGATGGCCATTCTGGACAGCTCCCCAGGCCTGAACGGGCGCGCACCGGGAGCGCGCAGAGGCGGAACCGGGCGCGGTTCCAGAGGTTCTGTGCTCAATCGGGATGAGCTCGCCGCGGCTCTGGATCAGAGCCGCCCTCAGGTGATCGCCGAGAAGCGCCGCGCGTTCCCGACGCTGACCTGGCAGGACTTGGAGGATCTTTACAGCGACGCAAGCGTCGACGCCCTGCGACGGGAGTTCGTGGACGCCGACGCTCTTCGCGCGTACCTGCGGCAGTACCTCCACAACCGGGCGATCACACTCAAGCGCTCGCCACGCGTGTCGCGCGTGGTTGGCACCCTCACGGAGCTTCATGCCGATGTGGGACCGGGGCCATATGAGCAGGCCGTGGAGCACGAATGGATCGCTCTCCTACAGGAGTTCCTTGCCGAGCAAACCGTGCGCGATCGCAACATCGTGTGGATGCTGGCGTCCGGTCAACGGCCGTCGCAGATAGCACGCGCCTTGGATCTCACACGGGGCGAAGCGACGAATGACTGCAAGCGGCTCCGCTCGAGCCTCGAGAGGTTCGTCGCGCTTCGCACGCGGCCAGCAGCGATCTGCGCCCGGCGCCGCGAGGATGTTCTCTCGTGGCAGGCGACCGGCCGCATGCCGTTGGCGCTCCGCTGGCACCTTCGCTGGCATCAGGCATGCGGACTCGTAGAGCTCAATGCTAGGCAGGCGGTCCAGCAGGCGCTGGTGCCGCTGGTGCCGGCCGCTGAACAACTTCGGCATGTTGGGCTCCTGCAGCGTGCCTACCAAGGGATCGTGACGCACCGCTTCACGGCGGCCGGTCACGACGCGATGGCTCGCGTCCGGCGACTCAGCCCCGCGGGAGGCGGAAGCGCTATTGCCGGGGCCGGTGCGGTGAAGGCAGCCGCGCTGATCGGGGCAACCGCAGTTGCGTTCCACGCCCTGACTGCTGCACCACCGACCCACCATGGACACGCACACCATCCCGCCCGTGTCGTAGCTCGTGCCGCAAGCGACACAACGACAGACCAGCCGACCGTACCAAGCGCCTCCACCACGACCACGATTCCGCCGCCCGTGTCTATATCGGCGTCGACCTCCGCGACGGCTCCGGAGAGCACTAACCCGACCCCGGCCGCTTCGACAACGACGACCGTGGCGACGACTGCGGCACCGGATGCCGCTGCCAGCACTCCGCCGGCCACCGCGGACAGCGGTTCGCCAGACCCAGGAAATGCTTCCGCGAGCGCGGCGGCCGCGGACAGCAGTTCAGCCAATGAGAGCGCCTCATCAGCCGCACCCGCTCCGACACAGGACGCTGACGCCCCATCCAGCCCCACCGGAGCAAGTGGGTCCGGCAGTCCGACACGACGCGAAAACGGCGTCCAAGGTACATCTTCCTCCCTCGGAGGCGGCGGGACCCCGCCTTAATCGACAGTCGAGAGGAGCAACCATGAACAGCCCTGTCTCCGCCCATACCGCTCGCCGCGTATGGCGCACCCTCTCCGGTCCGGCGCGGAACTGCGTCGTGCTGGGCATTGGGGTCACGCTTGGAGCGGGAGGCCTGGCCCTGGGCGATATCGCGACATCCCCTGAGGGGACGCCCAGCGGCACCGTGCTGACCTGTGCCGGGAAACTCGGCGCGATGCGCTACGTGCGACATGGCGGGTGCCAGCGAGGAGAGACGCGCGTGGTGCTGACGGATTCCGCCCCGTTGATCGTCTCGCTGCCGAGTTTGAGCGGCAATCAGATCGCCGAATCGCCGGGAGTATCTGTCTCAGGCCCCGCCGTAGGAACGTATCGAGTGCAGGTTTCCGCTCGCACGGTCCGCGACGTGCGCAGGTGTGCCTACATCGCCACGCCTACGGTCGCGCTCGAGGGCGGACAGATCACGCACGCCGCACAGGCAGTTGTCGCGCCGGCCAATCAACACGTGCTTCTCGTGCGGGTCTTCGACGACAGCGGGAACGTGAGCACAGATGGCGTCTCGCTGGAGATCTACTGCCCATAGCCCACCGATGATCGAGACGTAGGAACAGAGAGGGCCGCCGTAGCCGACATGGAGGTCGAATGATGAGAAGGGCCCGGAGTGAAATGGGGCGAGCAGCGAGTGCTGTTGTTGTCGTACTCGCATACTGCGCCATGGCGCCGAGCGCAGACATCGCAGGTCTGCCGCGGATAGACGCCGCGCACGCGAACACGTACAGCGTCTACGTCTGCGATCCGAGCGCCGGAGCGGCCAGCGTCGATAACGCGATGCAGTACAGCGCCAACGATTACGTGAACCTGGCTTCGGGTGCCAACTGTAACCAGCCGAGCGCCGGCAACCCGAAGGGATCCGGCGATGGCTTGCAGGTTTGGTCCCACAACGGAACCGCGGGCGGAGGGCATGCGGGTGGGTGGTGGTTCGAGGCCCCCGCCGACACATCGATTGTCGGCCTCGCGTGGGGCGGCGAGTTCTCAGCCTGGGGCGGTTGGGTCTCACACTGGAGTACGCAGTCGGACGGCAGCGATGACCTTGGCGGCGCCGGTATCGACTGCGGATCAACGTCCTGCAACACGGGGCCGGGCGAGGTCGCGACCAGCGTTGCGGTGAACAACGCGAGCCAGGTCGGATTCGCGGCTTGGTGCCACGCCTCAACTTGTCCAGCCAACAGTTCATCGTCGACATTCGGCCCGGCCGCGTCTGCGAACGTCTTCTTTGCCCAGATCACGGTCAACGAGCAAAACGAGCCCAGCCTGTCCGCGAGCGGCAATCTGTGGGCTGCCAACGGCCAGTGGATCTCCGGCGTCGCAGCCCCGCCCGGTGGCTGGACCCTGAATTACGGTGGGTCCGACCCGGCCGGCGTGTGCGTTCTGCATCCCTTGTTGGTCAACTCAGCCGGTGGCTGGGTGCAGTGGGACTTCTCCAACGACTGGTCCCCCGACTTCACACAACCTAGTCCATGCGGGCCGACCAGTCGAGGCTATTCGTGGTCGCCAGCACTCGGCTCCCTCGCGAACGGCCTGTACTACCTTCACGTTCAGGCCACGAATCCCGCTGATGTGCAGAATGGCAACAACTACGTCGCCGACGCCGCCATACCGCTGTACATCGATAATCAGCCGCCCCCACCAGTGACGGGATTGGCCGCAAACTCCGCCGGCATGGGCCCACTCGGGTGGTCGTCCAGCCGCAGCTTCACGCTGAGCTGGACGGGGCAGGCTGACTATCCCGGTCCGCAGTCGCCGATCACAACGACGAACGTGAGCATCGGAGGTGTCTCGTCGTGGCAGCAGAGCGCCAGCCAGAACACCGCGACTGCGAGCGTCGGATCGGCGGCGGGCGCCTATTCAGCGTCGGTGTGGGAGCAGGATCAGGCCGGCAATCAGGCGAGCCCGCAGTCAGTGGCGCTGTATTACGACCCGAACGCTCCCTCGGCGCCGGCGTTCGGCCCGGCGCGGCCCGGTTGGATCGGGAGTAGTGAGGCGAACGTGTCCGAGTCGCTTAGCGCGAGCGCCGGCGGGCCGTCCGGTGTGTACGGATACGCGGTCTCCGTGGACGGACAACCATCGACCGATTGGCATCAGGCGACGGTGCATGCCGATGGCGCGGGCAACGCAACCTTTGCCCTCTCCAGCCTGCCTGACGGCGTGCACCAGCTGTGCGCGATCGCCTTCTCCGGCGCCGGCGTCGGAGGTCCAGAGGGATGCACCACGATTCGCATAGATCGGCAGCCGCCGGCCACCACGATTAGCACCGATACGCCACAGTCCGCAACTGCGTGGGTCAATCATGCGGTGACGCTCACGGCCAGTTGCGCGGACCAGTCAGGGCTCTCGGGATGCGAATCGGTCAGCTACCAGCTCGACGGCGGCGCGGTCCAGACCGTGAACGGAAGCTCGGCGTCGGTCGTGGTTTCAAGCTCCGGCGCACACACCCTACGAGCATGGAGCTCGGACAACGCCGGCAACGTCGGGCAGGCTGTCTCGAGCCAAAGTCTCGTCGACGTGGGCGCTCCAAGCGGAGCCTTCGATCCGCAGCAGCCGACCGACCCGCAGCAGCTGGCTGTGGCCGTGGCCGATCCGTATTCGGGTGTCGCCGGGGGGCAGATCCAGCTTCAAATCAACGGGGTGTGGACGAGCCTGTCCACAAGCTACGACGACGGCACCGGGCTGCTGACCGCTGTCGCCGCCGACGACCAGTTGCCGAAGGGCAGCTGGGCGGCGCGCGCGATTGTCTGGAATGCAGTCGGGAACCAAGCCATCATCACAAGCTATGCGAACGGCACGGCGGTCACGCACTCCGTGCCGGCACGGGTGCAGACGGTGCTTCGAATTGGCGAGGTGCTGACGCCGCAGCGTGAATGCACGACCAGGGTTGTGGCCGTACGGTCCAGCCACCGGAGAAGCCGGGTGGCGCGAAACCAGCGACGTCCAGCGCGGCTTCGTCGTCGGTGCGTGACTCGTCTCGTGCCGAAGGCGCTTCCGGTCGATCTGTCCTCGCCCAGGCCGGTGACCCTTCGTGGAGTGCTCGAGACCGCCGCAGGGCAGCCCGTCGTTGATGCGTCCGTGCAGACGGACTTCACCGCCGACGGCTGGACGATCCAGAAATTTGGGCTGGCCATGACGGATAACCGCGGGCAGTTCTCCTACCAGCTGCCAGCGGGCGGCTCGGGCGTTGTTTCAGTCGTCTTTGGTGGAACGGACACACTCAGTGACGCGACCAGCAATCTCGCTACACAGGTGCGAGGCCAGATCGTGGCGCAGGTAGCTCTTCTGCAGCGCGCCGGATCGGAGATCCTGCATGTGTCTGGCCGCATGGTCGGCGGGTACATCCCGAGAGGTGGCGTCCAGATTCAACCCGAGTACATCGAACTAGGGCAGCCGACAACGACGTGGGCGCCATTCGGCTCGCCGATCTACACAGCCAGCAACGGGGCGTGGTCGCATGACATTCCGATCTCGCCCGCCGCTCATGGACATGCCTACAGACTGAGGTTTGTGGTCAACCACCAAGCCGGGTGGCCGTTCGGAGCAACCACAAGTCGCGTGTTCGTCCGCTCCCTGTGAGCCGGCGGCTCTAAAAGTGTCCCCGCGGCGACGTGGGGTTGGCACAGCCAGCGGGTAGAACCTGGAGACGACGCGGGTCGCCGGCGCTCGGTGCCGCACTGACGCTATTCGGGCGTGTCAAACGAGCGGGAGGTCGGCTTAACGGTCCGCAATGCCGACTGCGAGCGCGTCCGTTCGTCGCCGTGTCCGTGAGCTTGAGACGCTCACTGGCCTCACCGCAATTGAGGCCATCGCCCGCCTGAGAGCGCTTGAGCTCCGCCCAGCCGTGGAGCCATGTGACGCGGGCCTCGACGATCGCGGGCTCGTGCTGGCCCAGGAGCCCGAGGCCGGCGTGGAGATGACGCGCGGGCAGCTCGTCACGCTGATCGTCGGAGAGCAACAAGGAAGCAGCGCGCAGTCTCCAACGGCGACTTGCGGTCCGCCACGCGACACCGCCTCGCTATTGGAACCCGCAGATCCGTCGCGACTTACACGTCGGATCGAATGCATGCAGCCCGGCACCGAACCCGAAGGCGGGGAGATACCGACACTACGGTTGGCGGAGCCGGCGAGAGTCACCGCGCTCAACCCACGTCCGGCGGTCCGCGACGAGCCATTCGCTCGTCCAGAACCTCGGTGGCAAAGTACGAGAAAGGGCCGGGCGCGCCATCGGGCCTCGTCTGAACGTCTCGTCGAACCCGACGTTCGGCCCGAGCATTCTGCCCGGCGACGTCGGCGGCTCGCCGTGGCCTGGGTGCTCGCAAGCGCGATTCTGCTGGCGATCCCAGCAGGGATGCTGTTCGAGCGCCCTGGCCATCGTTCGGCTTCGGTTCAAGCTCGCCGGCGTGTTGTGCCGGCCCAGGTGAGCTCGCGTGATCACGTCCTCCCGAGGCCGCCTGGCCACGTCCGCTCGTCGCGCCGTCGTAACACAGTTCCGCCCGCGCGGTCTGTCAAGCCCCCGACGCGAGGCACGACATCTGGTGTTCAGGGAGCGGGGCGGGTGCGGTCCACTGCGCCGCCCAGGCCGACGCTCGACGCGAGAGCCGCATCGGCGCCCGCCGATACGCAAGCCGTTCAGACAGCGGCCCGGGCAGAACCCGATCCGGTGTCGCCCATCGGGCCCCTTCCAGGTCCACCCCCAACCAACTAGGAGAATCTTGATGAGCAAGATCCGGTGTATTGGTGCTGCGATCACCTCGGCCGTCGAGGCTGCGCTGATTCTCGTCATATGTATTTCCGCGTGTCTGACTCTCATGGGCCATGTTCACGCGTTGCAGGCTGCCGGGTTAACTCAGAGCGGTGGAGCGATTGGTGGGATAGACCAGTTCGCCAACTCGCTGACCGACAACATCAAGTGGCTGGTCGCGACACTGATTGGCTTAGCGATCGGGGTCGTTGGGCTGTTGTTCGCAATGGGTCACAGCCGCGCACACGATCTCGCGATCAAAGTAGCGATCGGTGCGGGAATCATCGTCGGCCTGGGTGGAATCATCAAGTGAGGCCGCGACGTGCGCTCGACGCGCTACCGCGACGGTCTGCTGCTGCGCGCGGTGGCCTTCGTGCCATCACGCTCGCGGCTGCGACCGCTGGCGTGTTTCTGGTGCTTGCTGCGCCAGCAGTTGCCGCTTCGCACGTCGTCACGTTCGTGCCGCCGATGGGCTTGTTCGGGATCTCCGTCAGCGGGATTCTGAAGACGATCGCCAAGCTCCTCTTCAACGTGCTGGCGGGCGCTTTTCTCCCGGGCTGGCTCAAGCACGCGCCGCAGGATGCGCTCAGGTGGCTAATCGCTCTGCCGGACCCGGCTGATCCACTGCAGTGGCCGACGATGCACCGTCTCGAGCAGGACACCACCGCGGTTGCGATCGCGTTCCTACCGCTGACCTTTGCCATCGCGGTGCTCAGATACACCGCCTCGAGCGTCACAGGTGCCGCGCATCACCCCGCAGAGTCGATCGGGCGGGTTGCCGGCGCCGCAGCGGGATTAGTGCTGTTCCCCTGGGGATTCGAGAACGCGGTCGCCGCCGTGAACGTGACCACGAGCACGCTGCTCGGGTTCGCGTCGATCGACCACGGCTTGCAACGTGCGTTGACACTGATGTTCGCGGGCGGGGTCGCCTTCGGGGTGACCGGACCGGTGGTCGCCTTGCTTGTGATCGGCGCGATTCTGCTGGCGGTCGGGCTGGTGATGATCAAGGTGGGATTACTGGCGCTGTTCGCGATCCTGTATGTCGCGGGCCCGCTGGCACTGGCGGTCTCGCCGGTCCCGGAGCTCCACGGCGTCTGGCGCATGTGGCTCGGGATCCTCATTGCGCTGGCGCTGATCCCGGTCGGTTGGTGTCTGATCTTCGCGGTCGCCGGGGCGATCAGCGCGGATATCACCCACATCGGCACGCCGCCAGCGATCGGAACGCGGCTTGTCGGATTCTTCGCTGGGGTGCTGACCTTCTTCATCGCATTCCGCTGGCCGTTTTTCCTGATTGGCATGATTCGCTCCCGCGGGCTGCTGTCCGGTGAAGTCGTCTCTGGCGGCGGAGGCACCTCCCGCGCGAGCGGTTCGGTGATCGAGCGGGTACGCCAATCGCGGGCGGCACTGAGCGCCGGCGCGGGGGCAGCTGGCGCAGCGATCTCGCACGTAGGCAATGCTTTGGGGGCGCCCGGCGGCGGGCTTGTCGGCGCCTCTCGCCGAGTGGGCGCCAAGGCAGGCGGGGCGCTTGCGACGACGCCGCTGGCGCTGCGTGGTCGGCGAGGGCTCGCGGCTAGCTGGCAGACAGTCCGCGCCAGGGCGGCCGGCGGTGGAGGCGGATCTGACACAGGCGCCCGTCAACGGCTCATGGCCGCCGGCGCGGTTGCCGCGGCTAGCCCGGCAGCGGTTCGCGCTGCGATGTCCGAGCGCGGGAACCCACGGGCTGCACGTGCCGCTGCCGAGCAGCATCTCGCCGGTGCTCGAGCTCGAGGCAGCGACCCCGGCAAGAAGCCGGCGGCACCCGGTTCAGGTTCGGCTCCGTCGGCGCCGAGCCGCCAGCCACCCGCCAGGTCGCAGCCAGTGCCGTCAGCACCGGGTGGCTCGGCTGGGCGCGCCGCAGTGGAATCCGCCGCAGCAGCAGCCACGGCTGCCGCGGTCGGCAGGCAGATCCATCAGAAGAAGGGGACTGGGAGCGCGGAGGGCTCGCCGCCCGCGGAGAGCACGGCACCGTCCGTCAGAAAGAGGCCGCTTCAGGGTCAACCGAAGCGTGCGCAGTCCACCACGCCGCCGAACAGACCCAGTCGGCCGGTCAAGCCAAAGGGTCGCCGACAGCGACAGCAGCCGAAGCAGCCGCCACCCGGGAAGGAGGGACGATGACGCATCCGAGCTATCGGCGGTTGGATGAGCCGCCCAAGCTTGCGGGGTTCTCGTTCATGCAATGGGTCTGGCTGCTCGCGTTGGGCGCCGCTGTGGCCACCGTCGAGCATCTGATGAGTCTTGCCACCCAGCCCGCAATCAGCCTGTTCACGCTGCTGGTTGGCGGACCAGCGGCGCTCGCGTACTTCTCCGAATCAGGTCGACCAACGCTACTCCGTTTCGTGCGCGATCTCGCTCGATGGATCCTACGAGCGCACGTCCACCAGCCAGGCCCGGGCCGGGCACTACCCGTGGTCGTCAGGCCTGAGCGGGAAATGGGCCGGACACGAGCTCGGAGTCGTGGTCAAGCCGACTCCTCTGAGAAGAGAGGCCTGGTGTGACGGCTGCGCGCTCCTCTCGCCATGTCGGTGCACTGTTGCCACTGACCTCCATCAGCGCAGATGGGGTGGCGGTCCTCGATGACGCGACGCTCGTGCGGGTGGTCGAGGTGCTACCGCTGGCGCCGTTGCGGATGAGCGGGGAGCAGCTCGAACGGGTCGGCGCCGCCGTCGGTGAGATGGCGGCCATGTTGCCTGATGGCCAGGCGCTTCAGCTGATCACGGAGGCGACACCGCTGTGTGCGGCGGATGTGGTCGATGAGCTTCAGGCGGGCGCGAGACGAACCAGCGGGGCCTTGGAGTGGGAAGGGCAAGGCGACCGCGGGAGGGCGCTGGAGGCACTGGCGCTCAGCGCAGCCGCTGGCGTGGCCGAGCACGCGGAGCTGCTGGCCGCAGTGTCGTTACGCCACCTGCTGGTGATTCCCTGGCGCCCGATCCGGTACACGCTGCGGCGCCATGTGATCAGCCGTGCTGCACTTGATCGAGCGCTTGAAGAGCACGAGTCACAGGTCGAGGCCATCGTCGCACACCTTCATGCCCTCGACCTCGCGCCGCGCCAGCTGAACGGGCTTGAGTTCGTACAGCTGCTCGACCGTCGCCTCAATCCTGACGAAGATAGAAGTGCCGAACTCGATGGGGTCTTGGGCGAACCCAGCGAGGACGTCCGCCTGGCAGCCGAGCAGGCACGCTTGCTGCGGGAGGCGCTGTGCCGCTCCCGCGTGGATGACGGGGCCCGCTCGCATTTGATGGTGGGTGAAACGGAGGTGCATACGCGGGCTGTGACTTCCGTGCCGGACCACACCTGGTTGGGGTGGCTATTTCATTTGATGCAGTCGCCGTACCCGTTCACGCTTGCGGTCCGCTGGCAGGCAGGTCGCCGGGCCTCCGAGCGCCAGCGCGCCCGGCACCGCTACCGGCGGATCTGGGGTGTGGAGCGCTCACGCGAGATCCGTGGCCGCCCACCCGACCCCGAAGCGAGCGAGCGTGAAGACGAGGCGCTCCGCCTCCAGACAGAGCTCGCCGCATCGGCGGGGGCCGGCGTGTTTCGGGTCAGCATCTCCCTCTGCCTCGAAAGCGCTGGCGGCCGAGGCGGCGAACTTGCCCGCCACGCCCGCGAGCTCGAGCGCGAGCTGCTGGCGCGGACCGATGCACGGCTCCATCTGCCGATGTTCGCGCAGCTCGCGTGCTGGCGCTCGACCTGGCCCTTGGGAATCGATCCACTGAAACTCCGGCGGCGGTACGCATCACGGAATCTAGCCGACACCACCCCGCTCATTGCCGCACGGTGTGGCAGCCCTGACGGTGAGCCGCTGGGATGGGCAAGGCCGGGCCGCACACTCGAGCGCATCGATCCGTTCGACCCGACGCATGAGAACCATTTGATGATCATCGCCGGTAAGTCCGGAGGCGGGAAGACAATGGCGACCAACCTAATCCTTAGCCGGATTCTCGCCCAGGGGGCCGAGGGCGGTGTGATCGACCGTGCCGGTCATTATCAGTTCCTCGCATCACTGATTCCCGGAGCCTGTGTGGTGAATCTCGGCACCGACAGTCACCACGCTATCAACCCATGGGATGTGGAGGACGTCCGCCGGCTCGGCCCCGAGAAACTCGAATATCTTCTGGCCCTTCATTCATTCCTGCTGGGACGTCCACAGCCCGACGGTACCTACGACCTTGAGCCACGCGATCACTCCCAGCTCTCGCTGGCGATCCGTGCCGTGTACCGGCGCTGCCAGCTCACTGGCGAGCGACCGGGTGAGACCCTCCTTCAGGAGGAGCTGTACCGCCGCTCACATGAGGCGCGAGAGGATGCCAACGTCGAACTCGCGTCGCATCTCGCTCAGCTCGCGGAGGGGCTGCATGATTACACGGGATCGGGTGCCGGCGCGTACCTTGCCGATCGGCCGACGTCGATTCCGGCCGACTCGCCGCTAGTTGTGTTCGACACGCGTGAGGTTGGCGATGCGCGAGCGGGCGCAGCGATGTTCACAATCGTCGAGCACCTCGCCCGCCGCTCGCACAAGACACGAATCACAAATGCCCACCGGGGGCCATGGGGTGGACGGACGTTTCTGGTCGTTGATGAGGGATGGAAGATGCTCGAGCGCCGCTCGACTGGTAGGTGGATCAACGAGCAGGCACGCCGCTCACGTCACAACCGGTTGTTCCTGATCGCGATCAGCCAAAAGCTTTCGGACTTCCTCCAGCACCCGGAAGGCGAGGCGCTCGTCTCCCAGTCCTCGATGCAGCTCTTCCTCAAGCAGCTCGACGGCCAGATCGCCGACATCCAGCGAGCACTGGGTCTGACCGACGAGGAGGCGGAGACGATCAGTGCGCTGAAGACGATCAAGGGCGAGTACGCAGAAGCGTTCCTGTGCAACGGGCGGCGCGGACGCGGGTTGATCGAGATCCGCGCGGGCGCAACCGAATACTGGATCGCCACCTCAGAACCCGACCACGACCAGCCGCTGCGCGAACAAGTTCTTCGCGAATGCGATGGCGATCCGTGGGCGGCCCTAGAGCGACTCACCGCCGAACATCAGCCAAGGCGCGCGGTATGAGCTTCAAGTGGACGATCGGTCTTGCCGTAGTGCTGCTTGTGGCGTTGCCCGTGGTTGTTCTCGTCACCGCGGTGAGCGTGATCACCGATGCCGAGCAATCCGCGTGCGAGAGAGTGCCCGCGGGAATCGGTTCCACCAGTGATGGGACTTGGATCGCGACCGCCTACGGCCCGCCGTGGGACGCGATGAACGGATCGGGGGTGACCGCCACCGGTCTCAACCTTACGAGCGGGCCGCCCGCTTACGAGATCGCGGTCGACCCGAGTGTGATCCCACTCGAGAGCTTCGCCTACGTGAATCCGAACCCCTTCGGGACCTCCCACGCTTTCTACGCCGGCGACACCGGGGGCGCGATCATCGGCCGTCACGTCGACATCTACGACTGGCGCGGCCGCGCCGACCAGGACGCCTGGGGAGTACGGCACGTCGACGTCACAGCTGCTCCCAACCCAGGTACGGGCAACCTACTTGCCGAGATCACTCCAACGCCCATCGCGCAAACGACAGCAGGCGACACGAGTGGTGTGAGCGCGGGTGTCACCTGGACACCCGCTTGCGATCAGCTCGCCTCGACCACCACCCTGCAAGTGGTCCCCGGCACCCAGGCGCGCATCCTGCCCGATGGGTCCGCGGCAGCACCGGCCGACGCTCCGGCGGCGGTGCAGCTCGCCATCGCCGCGGCAAACGATATCCACAGCAAGCCTTACCCCGACCCTGTGGTGCACTTCGGCTCGCTCGCCAGCCCCTGGCCTGCCTACGACTGCTCTGGCGCCGTCTCCTTTGTCCTGTACAAGGCTGGTCTGCACAGCCAGTGGCCCGATGACTCGAGAGAGTTAGAGTCCTGGGGAGAGCCGGGGCCCGGTCAGTGGATCAGCGTGTACGCCAATTCGCGTCACACGTGGGTCGTGATCGCCGGGCTGGCGTTCGACACCGCCGACTATGGCGGCCCGAACCTGCCGGCCGGCACCGGCCCACGGTGGCGGCAAGACCCGCTCGGAAATCTCGCCGACGGCCTGTCCTATGTCGTCCGCCACCCATCCGGCCTGTGATGCCAAAGATGGCCAGCTCGACGATGCCGTTACGTCCCATCCTCCTGAACGGTGCCGTGCTTCTGATCGCCGGGATTACGGCTGGCGGCATCACCGGCTGCGCGATCAATGACCCCTACGCATCGCACAGCACGCTCACAAGTCACACGACGCCCGTGGTCTTACCCGACGCGGCCGACCCCGCGCCAGAGCGCGGCGGCACCGTGCCCACTGCGACCAAAACTGCTGAGAGCAAGACCGCTGGGAGCGCCGGGGAGTTGACGCCGCGGGCAGCGCTCATTCGTTACGCCGATTTGTATGTGAACTGGTCGGCGCGAGATGTCGTCGCCCGACAGCGACAGCTCGCGTCGATCTCGCTGGGGCAAGCGCGAGCGCAAGCGCTTCAGGCCGCCGCAAGTGCGCGTAGCGACGAGCTGCTGATCCGCAGTCGAGTAGCCAACAGCGGCCAAGTAGTCGCGATCGCAACCGGGCAGGGGCCGGCGAGGCAAGAGTGGGTCGTCGTCACCCGCGAGCACACAGTCGGCGAGGGCGACTATGCAGGTCTACCCCCGACCCTGCACGTCACCTACGCCACGGTCGTCCACACCCGCGAGGGGTGGGTGGTGAACTCATGGTCCCCGCAGAACTAGCCGGTTTCGGAGGCGGAGCCAAGTTTACACCGGTACATCGTGGGCCCGTGAGGCCGTTGGCCGAGGGTTATGCGGCGGCCTGGGCGCTACTGCTCACCTCGACCTTGACAGCTGCACTTGTACCCGGCGCGGCCTGGCTCGTGCATGCCCTGTTGGGTCTGCCGCTGCATGTGCGAATCCATCCTGCGCCACCGCCGACGATCCACGGCACTGTGTTGGTGTTTGCCATGAACATCAGGGCTACCTGTTGGCCGCTGATACCGGCGGCGCTGGGTGCATCGCGCTTCGCCCCGCTTCGGTGGCTGATTCACGTGGTCGTAGCGTTCAGCGTCGTCTCGAACCTTCTCCCAGTCGGGACGGCGTTGGGCGTTTACGGTCCCCGGCTCGTCCCCTACCTGCCTCAGCTGCCATTTGAGCTCTATGCGGTGAGCGGTGGGGCGACCTGCTGGTGGGCGTGCTGCGATCGGAGCCTTGGCTGGGCTCAACTGGTGTGGATCGGGTGCTCAATCGCGGCGGCGCTGGCAGTCGCTGCACCTCTCGAAAGCTGGGGGACACCTCACCGATGAGGTCGTACTCGACGCAATGCGGGCGGACGAGTTGATCATGCCCACGAAGCCCTGCGTCCTCGTCTCGGCTGGTTGCGAAGGGTGCCGATCTTGCACCGTCGGCGGCCACTCGCTCCAAGGTCGCTGCGCTCCCTTCTCCTCGCTGGCGCTCGGTTCCGCTCGGCCGCCAGGCCGGCGCTCCCGGCACCCGTCAACCACCCGATCCCCAAGGAGGGACTGATGCTCACGATCACCGGAAACGGCCGCGTCACCCGCAAGCCTACGATCCGGACCACCGGCTCGGGCAAGCTGGTCACCACCGTGTCGGTCGCCAGCGACCGGCGCAATCGCAACGAGGAGCCGCTCTACGTCGACCTTATCCTGTGGGAGGCACAGGCTCAGGCAGCCGTCGATCACCTCGTCAAGGGACAGGCGGTCGCCTTCACTGGACGACCCGACTGCCGCGCGTACAGCACCAGCGATGGCACTGCGGCTGCAGTGCTGGAGGTGCACGGCGTCGCACTCGAGTTCGGCGCCAAGCCACGCGGCCAGGCCGAGACGGAGCCCGTTCGCCCGACTGAGGCGGCCGCCTAGAACGCAACGTTGCCGGCGGGACACCCGCAGTAGGTGTCCCGCCGCAGTCTGACAGCCAAGCGGCGAGCAAATGAACACCGGGCTGCGCCGCGGAGACCGTGTCTGTGCCGGACGCTCGGCGCGAATGCACTGGGGCGTTTGGGAGATGACCGTCAGTCGTGACGGTCGAGGACTCGGACTCACGGATTATCGCCGGCGCCCGCGTGGCGGCGAGCCGAATCCACCGCGTCAAAGCTCGTCGTCTGTAGCTGTGGTGGCGAAGCACGGGCGCCGGCGGAGGTCGCTCGCCGAGTCCTCGACCGACACGACATCTCAATGACTGACTCCCATACACGTCTCACGTTCTTTGAGAATCTTGATCGCGCCGAGCGCGCGCGTGCCGCTCGGCTGCGGTCGCTGTGGCAGCTGAGCGTCCCGGAGCGGATCGCGGCGATGCGCCGCGGCGAGCTGACCTACGAGCAGCTGGCCGCGTGGAGCGCGCGGCATCCGGAGCAGGTGCCGATGGTCCACGGCGAGTTTGAGTGGATCATGGCCAAGACGCCGGAGGCCGCCGAATGACCGCATTGGCTACTCGTGGAGCGCCGAGTCCGGCCCCAGACGATCTTCAGCGGTATCTGCGCCTGCTCGCCGGCTCGGAGCCGGACCGGCGGTTGCTCGAGATCCGCTTCCGCCTTCGCGGTGGCGGCATGGGCCGCGAGTTCGTTCCAGCTGAAAGCTGCGCGCGCGCCGCGGGCATCATCATCCGGCGCCTCGCCTTGGTCACCGACGTCTACGTCGGCGTCGCGCTCCGTGACCGTCGCGCCGGCGGTCGTGACGCGATCGGACGCTGCCATCTGCTGTTCGTCGAGATCGATACGCCGGACGCGCAGGATCGGCTGGACAGGTTCCGGTGGCCCGCCACGGCCACGATCTCCTCGGGCGGCGAAGGTCGACGACACTGCTACTGGGAACTCTGCACCCCTGTTGGCCCGCACGAGTGCGAGCGTGCCAACCGTCAACTCACACACCGGCTCGGTGCCGATCCGGTGGCAGTCGACGCCAGCCGTCTGCTCAGACCTCCCGGTACGTGGAACTGGAAATACACCCCACGCCAACCAGTCCGACTGATGGACCTCCAGCCCGAGAGGCGATACGAACTCGCCGAACTACTCGACGGGTTGCCGAATCCACCGGTAAGGACACGCCTGGCACCACGAGCGCGCGCGCGGCAGCTCAAGCATCCGCTTGACGAAGCGCTGCTCGGAATTCCGGCTGAGCAATATGTGCGTGTGCTTACTGGTCGCGAGCCGAACCGAGCGGGCAAGCTGCTCTGCCCGTTTCACGAGGATCGCCGTCCGAGCCTGCAGCTCTATGCAGACGGAAGCTGGTACTGCTTCGGCGCCTGCCGGCGGGGTGGCACGATCTACGACTTCGCCGCGGCGCTGTGGTTAACCGGCACCAAGGGCCGCAGCTTCATCGAGCTGCGCGACCGGCTGGCTGCCGAACTGTTGCCGCTCAAGCTACTTTCCAGTATGAGGGGTAGTTTCCAGTCGTAGTTTCCAGTTCGCGTCCTTCTTTCCAGTGGGGCGCGTTGGGCGGTCGAGCCGTCGTCGGGCCGATCCCGGGTTTCGCGCCAATCTGAGGACACCGGGTCCCCGATGGGTCCGCCGCGCCTCCGTAATGCCGCGGGTATCGCGCCGCGCAACTGCCGGCGCCCGCGTGAGCGATCGCAACCGTTGCCAAGCACTCGTCCGCCCGTCAACAGACTGGCGCCCCTTTCGTCGCCATAGGTATCGTCAGCTCGACGGCGATCCGCACGATCGGTCTCGCGAAATGCGATCGCGCGCTCCGGCGAATCGGAACCGCGCTCGTCGCCGAGAGTGGGGCGCGAGCGAGAAAGGCCACCGTGCAAGCGCATAGGTAGGCCTAGCGATCCGACGGCTTGCGTGCTGTCTCGCAGGTCCGTGGCACCGGCTATGTGCGGATGGCCGCCCTTGGGCACGAGGCTGTCGAGCGCGCGTCTACGCGTGTTGCGTGTAACGCGCCGGGCGCCAGTTCACGTCATCGACCGCGACCTGCGGTTCACATCGGTCGCGCCTGGTGGGCGAACTCGGCGGTCACCAGTTGAAGAATGCCGCACCGGTCGGCGCTTGTGCGCCTCCGTGATGGCCTCGTTGACCCGGCAACACGCCAGCCGGCCGCGGATAGGTGCGCGTTTGGCAAGACCGAGATCGACGCGCGCGCGCGACTCGGAGTCGAGTGGCTGGAGAAACCCAAGACTCCGTACCGCGGTGTCGGGGGGATGCCCGTGCGGACGTCGCCGTGCGCCGTGCGGCGACTAACGATGGTCGTACCAAAAAGTGCGACTTGACAGGGGTACTACTCTTAGGTCATGGCGAAATTCTCGGTTCACGTACCGGACGATCTTTGGGAGGAAGCCCGAGCAATCTCCCCGGATCGGAACGCCTCTCAGCTTGTTCAGCAGGGACTTCGGCGGCTGGTTGCTCAGCAGCACGGCGAACCGAGCTACGTCGGTCAGCCCGAGGGAGCTGCCGACCGCATTCAAGAAATTCAGGTCCGACTTGCGGCGGAAGCACGAGACGACTACGAACGTGGCTACAGGATTGCGTTGGACGCCGCTTCGGACATGTCGCTGCACATGATCAACGACCTGGTTGACCTCAACTTCGATCTGCGGCGGTGGCTTGAGCCGTGGAAACGGGGCTGGATGCACGAGCAGAGGGACAAGGCCCAGTTGGAACCGAAGGTGGACCCCGACGAACTCTGGGAGTCGCTGAGGAAACAGGCCGAGAACCCAGTACCTCCGGCGCACGACGATTCTCGTCGGGAGGACAACGGTTGGTGGTGGCTGTGGAAGGCGGCCGAGGCGCTCGGCGAGATCGCTGCGCCGATCGACGTCGACGAATACTCGTTTCATCCGACGCTTGCGCGCCAGCGCGGCTTCAGCGACGCGATGCGTGCCGTCTGGCTTGCGGTTGAGGTCGCCTCGCCTCGAGACGACTTGGCCTCAAGCAGAGAAACCGACCAAAAAAAGGAGGCGTAGACGAGGAGCCTCAACCAACGACGACCCTGGAAGTGGCGTTTGCGGCGCCACACCAGGGCCGTCCCGCCTAAGAGATCGACTCCGCGGAAGCGAGAGCCAGCCTCCAAGCGTGCAAGCAGAGGATATCCGGCTCGAACTCCGTGGTGGCAAGCCCCTCCCACGAGGGCGGCTTGTAGTCCCCTTATCCAACATCAAGGAGTTCGACATGGCAGTTCAGACGGCAACCCATAACGGTAGTAGCAACGGTCATTACGACCACGCGACAGGCATCCTCATCGAGATCCCGCTGGTGAGGATCACGGGCCCGATGGCCTTCAACGCGCCTGACACCGCGGCCCTGCTTGAGGAAGTTCCGGAAGCGGAGCGCGGCGACCAGATCCGAAGGATCCTGGAGATGGGCACACAGACCATCGGGATGATCAGCACCAGCACGACGCTACGCATCGTCGAGGCGCGGATGACGACCATGACTCAGGAGCTGAGTACCAACCTGGGCACGCTGCTCAGCAGTGACCGGGGCGCGAACCAGAAGCTGATGAACGAACTTCTGGACGACCACCGCACGAAGGTGACATCGACGCTGACTACGTACCTCGATCCAGAGTCGCAGGCTTCGCTGCCGGCGGTGATGGGCAAGATGTTCGACGACGCTGGCTCGACGCTGATCAAGCAGGTGCAGACGCTGCTCTCGGATGGCGATGAGAGCGCGCTGGGGCGACTCGCGGACCGGTTCAGCAAGGAGCTGGCCAGCGCGACCGCATTGATAGTCGAACAACTTGCCGCGAAGCACGCGCTGGCGACGCGGAGCGCGCTATCCGGGCGTCCGTACGAGGACGCGCTTCAGGCCCAGCTAGTCGCGCTGGCCAGACCTCTCGGTGACCAGGTTGTCCGCTGCGGGGACATGCCCGGACTGTCGCGGCGCAAGTCTGGCGACATGCTGATCACCATTGCGCCCGATGCGGTCGGTGGTCGGCTTGACGCTCGCATCGTGGTCGAGGCGAAGCGGCGAGGCGATTCCGCCCACGGGTTCAGCCCGAACGTAATCGGCAGGCAGTTGGGCGACGCGCGGCGCAACCGCGGAGCCGATCGAGGGCTGTTCGTAACTGAATCCGCGACGGTGTTGCCGCTCGGTCTCGGCTTCCACGAGTACGGATCGATGGACATCGCCGTCGTATGGGATCCAACCGCTGATGACACGGCACTCGCCGTCGCCTACCGGCTCCTGCGTTGCGGCCTGGTGCAGGATGCTCGGGAGGCGAGCGGCGAGGACATTGACCGTGAGGCACACAATCGCGTGGTTGAAGACATCCGTGTCGGCATTGCCAAGCTCGACACTGTGCGCACCCAGCACCAAGCGGCGATCAACAGCATCGGCCGTGCCGCAACAGCCGTCGACGACGTCAGCGAGTTGGTTCTCCGCGGGCTCCGCCGGCTCGACGAGCTGATAGAGGCGTAGCGATTCCGAAGTGAGCAGGTCGGTGGCACGATTGACCAGCGCCGCCGATCTGCTCAAATTTCCCTCGAGGTGTTTGCGACGATGCGCTCCTCCGACCAATGGGCTCAGCCAACTGATTGCGGGGCGGACACTCACTGCCACAGAGTTGGCCCATCGGGGTCGGCTTGAGGAGAACGCGCTGCCGGTCTTCGAATCCGCCGCCCGAGGGCTCGAGAACTACGTCATCAGACGAGAGGTCTGTGCCGTCCTCGAAGGTGGAGCCCAAGCCTTTCGTCAGCGAGCCCGGCGGCTGCAGATCGACGCTCCGGCTTACACAAGTAACGATGCGAACGGAACGACGTCCGAGGGCTCTGCCTAAGCACAAACCGGCATCAACGAGTGCATGGTCGCTTGGTCATTCTCGACCGGCGAGAGAGGCCAACCCGCTCTGGGCGGGTTGCCGGGTGTCGCCTGGATCGATGCCGATCCGCTGCTGCCCGGCAGCCGCCGCACATGAGCTGAGTGAGGCTAAGAGACAGGACAAGGCGTCTATCGCTAGGTGTTGCCGCGAGCACGACGTCCTGCCTCGGCGGGGACGAGCCCACGGTCACGGTTCATCGCGCGGCCGAACACGAGTAGCCGCCGCTGGGGCAGAAGCCGCACACGGACATCCGCGGTGTCGCCTTCCAGACGGTATGCGCGATAGCCGGCGACGCCAGGCGTGCCGGCTGGGAGCGCCTTCTGCATCGCCCCGATGAGTCGATGGGAGAGGTTGTCGAGGTCTGCGTGGTCGCCGCTGCCCGCCCGGAAGGCGATGTCGAGCGCCACGGCGCTCTCGAAGCGCGCGTCGTTCATCTGGTCGCGTTCGAGCTGGTGGGTGATCGCATCGCGGACTTTGTCATCCCGTGTTGGCTCCCCTGCCCGCGGGGCCGCCGAGGCGGTGCCGGCAAGACGAAGCAGCCGGGCCCGGTGTCCCGCAGCCCGACGCTATCGTGGGTATCGAGGCCCTGCGCTTCGACGGGCCAGTTGGGCCGCGGCCCTGGCCGATCCCGGAAGTCCACCCCCTGATCGCAGAGCCATGTGCCGCGGCCCCGGGCGATCGATCGGATCAGATGCTCGCGCGCTGAATCGCGCACCTCCCAGTCCCTGAGTTCGATCATTGCGCCGGGGATGTCGAGGTCGACCTCGGCATCTGGATCCCCAGCGAGCTGCTCCTCCTGCTCCGCGTTGATGTCGAGGATGATGCCGAGGACGGACTGTCGTGGGCGAGGACCTCACGATCGCCGTCATCGAAGTGTCGCCCCCAGCCACGGTCAGGGGCCTGGAACCCAAGTTCGTCCCAGACGCGAAACGCCCGGTCGAAATCGGCGTTGAAGACGGCGAGCGGGAAGCAGCGAATCACCGCGAGGGTTCGGTCCCGGGCAGTGCGGGGACGGTGGACTTCGACGTGGTCGATGACGGCGTCGTCTGAGTACACCATCCCGCGCATCAGGTCGATGTAGTCCTTGGCGACCCGCCGTAGGCCGAGGATCGGCGTCAGCGGGTCGGAGCGCCACGTCGAGTCGGACAGCGACTCGCCCGCGGAACGCCGTACGGTGACGCTCGGCGAGCGTCGCAATCATCGTCGTGCGTGCCTCCTCACTCGCGCGCCGTGTCCAGCCGGACTGGTCCGGCCGCGGCTTCCGCAGCGTGTCACCTGTCGGCAGGAGGAATCGAACCTCGCATCGCGTTGCCTCAAGCACCCTGAGGGCATCGACCTTCTCCGAGCGGGATGTCAGCAGCATCCCTCAATGACAGCACGTCTTAGCTGCGAAGCCACATTGCCTGTGCGCGCGTTGCGCGATCGCCCGCACGGGTTGCGCGATGGGGGTGAAATCTTTCGCGATCGGTGGCCGGGCACGTGCCTGAAGGTCCCCAATCCTCAGTGCTGGGCGGCGTTATCACCGAACGCGCAAGCACGCGCGCTCGCGCGGATACGGAGCGGGCCGTTCGGTCGCTGCGGCTGCGAGGTGTCCGCGCGGCGGTGGCGAGCCGGCTAGCGTCGGGGCGGCGGCAGGCTGCCGTCGAGAACCATCGCGCGGATCTCGAGCCCTCGCGACGTCGACACCGTGCGGGCTTGCTGCTCGTACTCCGCGGTCAGCTCGTCGGGGGGCGTGCCGCACGGGGCTTTTCTGCGGTCGCTCTGTGCCGTCCAGCCCGAGGTCCCGAACCAGACGATCAGGTAGATGCCACATCGCCTGCCGTCCGGGACAAGGTAGCGCCGGGCGAGCTGACGATCCATGTCACGTGACAGATCCCGGTTCCAGCAGCCCTTGACCTCGATGACCGTTGCGACGGTCTCGGCGTCGCCGAGTCCCCGGCCGGCGACCCCCTGGACGAGCAGGTCCGTGCGCTCCCCGATTCCCGGTCCCGGGAACCGCATGACCTGCACCTCCCGGTCGATCACCACGAGACGGTTCCCGAGCTCGTCCTGGAGCTGGCGCTGCAGCCAGTCAGAGATCGCATCCTCCTCCTTGGGCATGCCGGATTCCCAGATGTCAGGAGCCGCCGGGGTTGGAGGGCGCAACCGCTGCTGGACGCGACCGAGGGCTTCGAGGACGACGTCCTGCAGATCGAGGTCGCTGGACACGAGACGGCTGCTGCGGTTGATGCCGAGCTGGATCACCGCCTGCGGTCGTGGTGGACGCCATGCGCCTCGCCGCTGCGCCGCCTCGGCGTCCGCATGCAACCGCTTCAGGTACTGGTCGTCTGGGAAGCGCGCGACGAGCGCACCGAGCTCGCTGCCGGCCTGCTCGGTCGCCCGTCCGGCCAGTGCGTTCGGGAGCGCGTCGCGCCACCATGCCAGGCGCCCCCGAGCTCCGACGAGCCCGGATGCTGGCGGATCCTCCGATACCGGGTATCTCTGGCGAACCCATACGTAGAGCTCGGCGAGTGTTGCCTCGTCGAGGGCGGCGAACTGAGCGTGGTTGCGGTTGTCGACCAGCGAATGGATGACCTCGCGCGCCCAGGGCTCCGAGCGCTGCATCGCGGCCCAAACTGCCGGCCACCCAAGGTCGGGGGCTCTGTCCACGACTACCGCCGCGACCCGCTTGGCGATGGCGTAGTCTTGGCTTGCCCAGTGCAGTTCGCCCACGCGAGCGATGATCGCGAGTGCCCACGTGCGCAGCGGCTCTGATCGCCGCCGGATTCCGAACGAGATCACGTCGGCGACCGCATCGGGCAGAATACCGCCGGCGTTGAGCATGCCGAGCAGCCCAGACTCGAGCTCCGCGCTGGCGAGCGCATCGGCGTGCTCGAGCTGCCACGCGCGCCCGTTGCGATGGTTCTCGACCCGGAGCACCCCGAGCAGCTGACTCGCGACCAGCAACGGATCGGCCGCGGTCGCTCGCCGCTGCAATTGCGCGAGGGCGTCGCCCTTTGCGCCGCCCTCGATCGGGTGGACGAGGACCGCGTGCGACCAACGGGCCCACAGATCCGGCTCGAGTGCCGCCAGTCGGTCGGGAGCTTTCTCGAGGAGGAGATCCATGGCGCGGACGGCGGCGATTGACGTCGCGGTCACCAGGTTCAGATCCACGGACCCGTCCGGCTCGTGGGCCCCCCGGAGAAAGTGCTCAGCGGCATCGATGAGGCTCCTTCGGGCATCGGGATCGAGATGCGCATACCCGGGACTGTCGACCGTCAGGTGCCTCGCTTCCTGCAGCGGCGGGTCACGCCGGGCACCGGTCAGCAGCGAGCTCAGCTCAGGCCAGGCGGTCGCCGGGTCAGAGAGTGCGTGGGTGAGCCGCTGCGCGATCGACGCATCCCATGCGAGCTGCTCCGCGTGCTGTTCGGCGCGCTGCTGCTGGATCCTCTGGCTGCGCTCGTACCAGCTCCGGTTCTGCGCTGCGAGCGGCGAGTCGATCTCGACGGCCTCGAATCGAGGCGCGGTGACGGTCTCCAGCTCGGTGCTCGTCTCGCGGCCCTCCCAGATCGCCGCGGCGCTCGCGTCGTCCTCGTATGTCCAGATCTGGTTGGCGAGCAGCGCCCAGACGCGCTCGTGCTCGGCCCCGAGCGAGTCCGTGAGGCGGTCGAGCACCCAGGGGAGATCCGTCGGCAGGAGCAGCGCCGGATCGGCGTGGACGAGGCTTGTCGGCTCGAGCTCGGCGGCGGCCACGGCATCGACGAGCCTCACGACGATCTCTCGGCGCCCGGCCTCGGTGACGAACAGCTCCTCGGTGTCCGTCATCGCGTACTGAAGCAGGACGAGATGATCGGCGAGCAGGCGACACGCGATCTGCCCGAACCGGTCGGCAATCTCGGGGTTGCTCGTGATCTCCGGCCAGGCTCTGACCATGATCTGCAGCGCCAGGTCGGCGAAGTCGCCGAGGCCGTATGGGTGGTAGTGGTCCCCGGCCCAGTCGAGCGCGATCACCAGGTCGGCCTCGGCGAGACCCGCTACGAGCCTAGAGCCCAAAAACGCCCGGTACAGGCCGAGCGTGTCCGGGTCGCGCGGCGGGGTAATGCTCGCAAATAGCTTCTGCGCGCTCAACACGTCGGGCCAAACGAGTTCCAGAACGGCGCCCTTCAGTTCGTCGCCGTCGTGGTCGTCGATCTCCTCAGAGATGAGGTCGATCAGACGAGCGCGCTCTGAGTCGTCGGCCGACGGCTCGATCGACAGGACGGCCTCGGTCCGCAGCCGGCCACCTGCGTCCCGGTCATGAGCAACGTCGATCAGGGAGTCGGTGAGCTCAGGCAACCGACAGGCCCCCGCCACCATGCATGCGAATTGCCGGGCGACTTCAGATCGCTCCGGATCAGTGAGAATGGTGCGAAGCTGATCGGGGATCTGGGGACCGTTGAGGTAGCGCAGGCGGTCACGAAGCGGCCCGTCGTACACGCCGATGACCCCGCGTGCCAAGAGCGCGACCACCCCCTCCAGGACGGCGGCCCGCGTTTCCGGCGGCTGCTGGCCGAGGTCTGGCCGCAGCAGCAGCTCGACATCGCCGCTCTCGAGCAGGTGGGCGAGCGCGTCTGGATTCAGGAGCCCGAGCCATGCGGCGACCTCCCGCAGCTGGGGTACCAGCGGACGCGCGGGATCGTTGGGCAGGCAGAGCACCGACGCCGCCCGCTCGAACCCGAGACGGCCCAGCCAGCGCGCTGCGAGGAACTCGCCGAAGCTCTGATGCGCGAACACGAGTTCGGCGGTGCCCGACCGTCCGGCGAAGGTGGCCGTTCGAAGACTCTCGCGCACGGCGTTCTCGTTGACCTGCACAGACGCTGGCACCGCGCCGCTGTCGTCTTCCTCGGTCCCGCCGGTGAGCGTCCCCCGCACGATGCTCGTTGCGGGCGCCTGCCCGTCATCGGGACCGTCCCAGACACTCACCGCTCCGCTGAGCAAGACCGCGGCCGCGAGCCGTTCGGCGACCGCCATCCGCGCGCCGGCACTCAGCGTGCCGCCCGTCTGCGGGTTGTCGGCGCGCTCGCGGTCGGGCTCCTCGCAGAGAAGAAGCAGGCCGCGACGATAGGTCTCGGTCTGGGTCGCCGGCAGCGCGCCGTCGGCGGCCATCGTCCTGAGCAGAAGTCCGAGGGTCAACGGACTCGTGGCCAGCGGGACGACTCCGCGCTCGAGCACCTGCGACACGAAGGCGTCAGGGTCGACGCCCGGAGCCTCGGCGGCAGCGTGCTCGACATCGGCAGGCCGCAGGGGAAGGAGGTAGCGAAGCGACGGCGGCGAAGTCCACAGGCGCGAGAGATCTTCGGTGAGCGTCGTTGGCCAGTCCACCCCTCGGCACGCGATCCGCAGTTGTAAGCGCGACGTATCGACCCTGCCGAGCTCACGCACGAGCGCTCTTCGAAGCGTGGGGATCCGGAGCAGTGCGTTGTCAAGCGTGTCGAGGAACAGGATCAGGTGTGAACTGTCGTCGCGCCACCGTGTCCAGGCTTGGCTGGCGAACAGTTGCGTGGTGAGATCGTTGATGTCGGCGATGTCGGCGAGGTCAAGCGAGAGGATCTCCTTGCCCTCCTCGGTGAGCCGTCTCTGCTCAGAGGCGAGCACCGTCGACTTGCCGATGCCCGGATCGCCGTGGAGCACGAGGCAGTCGACCGAGGAGAGCTCCGCGACCGTGCACACCTCCGGATGCTGCGCTGGAAACATGCTGG
>DATJRS010000242.1:0-22295 GCA_035504535.1 Solirubrobacteraceae bacterium
GCATAAGCTTGAGATCGACGACTGGATCGAGCTGAACGCTCGCGAGAGCGACGCCGCATACGCGGCCTGGCTGGCTGGCCACGCCGCTGACGACTGATCAGAGGCGGCCCGCGGCGATACCGCTGTCCGCGCCGTTCAGCAGCCGATCGAAGGCGGCGTGAACGTTCATGCGCGAGATGCGCTTCTGCACCTGCGCGTAGATCTCGAGCGTTGTCTTCGAATCGGCGTGACCGACCTGGTCCATCACGTACGGGAGTGGCGCGCCCGCTTCGAGCATCAGGCTGATATAGGTCCGGCGAAGCGCATGCGGGGTGATCTTCGGCAGCGGCGCGATGCCGCGCTCAGCGCGGATCTGGTTGACACGATTGACGACCGGGACGAGGACCCGCTCGCGCACGCTGTCCTTGTCTCGCGGGCGACCGCTGTCGGTGGCAAACACGAACTCGTCGACGTCCTCGGGCTTGCGCTCGGCCCGCCAGGTGTTGAGCTCCTCGACGAGGTCGAGGCTCAGATCGACTTCGCGAACACCGGCCGCCGTCTTGGCCTGCTCGATCACGAGGCGCTGATGCGCCGTGTCGACGGCTCGCCACCGCAACGCGCACACCTCCCCCACTCGCAGCCCGGACTTCGCCATCACGGCGATCAGCGGCCGCCGGCCGACGCGCTGGTCGGATCGTGCCGACCCGTCGACGTCACCCGCGACCGTGAGCAGCTCGGCTAGCTCGTCAGCTTCGAGGAACCGCCGCGTAGGACGCTCCGCCTTTAGCCGGCGTCGCTTGCCGCGCGCCGGATTGCTCGCGAGCAGACCGTGCTCGACGGCGGTGTCGAGGATGTTCGCCAGGAGCACGAGCGTCTTGTTGATCGACTCGTTGCTCAGAGCGACCCGTTGCTGGCCGCGCTTGTCACGGATCGGTCGTCCGGCCGCAGCGGCTGCCTTGATGCGCTCTCGCTCGATCACCTTCTCGCTGCGGTACTCGTCGACGAGCGCGATCGTGATCGCCGAGACCTGAAAGTCGCGGAAGAAAGGCAGCAGGTGCTTGCGCAGCCGCCATTCGTAGTCGGCTTGGGTTGTCTGCCGCAGCTCCGACTTCCGGGCGAACCACCACCGCGACGCGAACTCGTGGAAGGTAGGGTCCTCGCCGCCGGCGGACATGCTCGGTGGGCGCCACACTCCGACCTGAATCTCAGCGAGCACCTGTTGGAGCATGCGCTCGGCCTTGCGCATCGTCCAGCCATCGGCGTCGGTGCCGAGCGTGACGACCTCGCGGCGGCCGTGAGCCCGAACACGAAGGCTGTATGTAGTCAGCCCGTCCCTGCGCTCATGGGTCCGAATCTGCCCGTGTGACCGCTTCTCCATCCCTCAGCGAGTCTACGTCCGACCTCGGCGCTGCCGGCCGAGGCGACAGGGTGATCGGCTCCAATCGCCAGCCCTAGAATCGTGTCCATGGCTGACAAGCCATCGCCGCAGCCGCAGCCGATCCGTCCGAGTCCAATGGTCGGCGAGACCCGGGACAACGGCAGCAGCGGCTCGAAGCACCGCTGACCTGTCGCGGTTGGCCTGTGAGTCGTCGATCCTCGTCAAGGATCTCAGCCGCGGGCAGCGGCGCCAGACGGCCGCCAATCGCGCGGGCACCGAACTCCAAAGCCGCGAGGATGTCGTCGCGTTCCAGGTCCGGGAAATCGGCCAGCACCTCCTCGACCGCCATGCCCGAGGACAGCAGCTCGCGGACGCTCTCAGCGGTGTAGCGCAACCCCCTGATCGTGGGCTGGCCGTGGCAGATCGCCGGGTCGGACGTGATCAGCGCGAGCCGGGACATGTCGTCACCGTACCGCCTCGACTCCCCGGTTTGGTCCTGCGCTAAGTCCTGCGCTAAGTCCTGCACGCCGTGCAGGACCGGAGGGCTCACATCGCCCGCCGCCATTGAGATTTCGGTGTGTGCGTGCGCCCGACTACCCGCCCTCCACGTAGGTCGTTCGGGTAGTCGGCCGCACAACAGAAGACTCCAGCTTGGGCGGCGAGGCAATGGCCGGGTTCGAAGGGTTGAATCGATCCAACTTGACGGATCTGAGGACAGCGATGAGTGACAGATGAGGGCGACATCCAGTGAAGGGCGTGAACGACGAACGATTCTCGGCAGGCACCTTTCGGCTATCCGCAGAAGGACTCGCTTGGTGGTGGGCCGGAGACGCCAGACGTACCTCGTCGGCGTTTTAGAGGCTTCCCTGCTGGTGGCGAATACACATCGCTCGTGAATGAAGAGTGCCGCGACACCTGCCCATAGGTCGCGCGCGTGTCTCCGGTTGATGGTGCCTGCGTCGCTGCTTCTGTCCGACAGCGTTTGCGTTGAGCGGCGGCCCGAGCATCGATGTCGTGGCTCGTCTGATCTCAGATCAGCAACGCGCCGGCGACCTGCCCGCCATGCTGGATCGCGATCTCGTCCCGAGGTCGACTGCTGCTCCGCCGGCTCGAACACCGAGCGGGGGGCGCATCCGGCAGTCGATTCGGCGCTGTTGCTGGTCGTCCCTAAGCGGAGGCTCGCCCCGCTACGGTCGATGCTGATGCTGGGCGTGGAGGAGCGGCAGCCAAGCCCGGACTTCGCGCTGGCCTAGGTTGTGCCTGTCCCACGAGTCGCTGGCGACCTTGGGCGGGCCCGCCCGGCTCCCGAGCGGGTCCCAGGCATCGCCGCATCGAAGCGAGGGCCGCGACGGGGTCGCCGGCGGGTCGGCTGGCGACGCGGAGGAGGAATCTGGGAAGGGGAAACGGCCCTGCTATGGCCTGGTGGGCCGCGTCCGATTCAGCAGGGCGAACGGCCGGTCGGGCTGGTGAGCCGCGTCGGCCTGCAGCTGATCGATCGGGCTGCTCGAGATCACGCGTCGAACTCCAGCACGGAGTAGGCGTTGCACCCCACGATCTCACGGACGCCTTGTTGGCTTCCGAGCTCGTGCTGTGTGCAGACGACGAACGGCTGGCGAGGGCCCATGTCGAAAATCGCGACCACGGTGCCGCCGCGCAAGGGATCACGTTCGCCCACCTCCGTGACGCAATCCATGCTTCCCCTCCGCGCCCACAACCTCAGGATCCGTCGAGCGCTGGGTAGTGTGCCCATCTCTAACTGAATCCGTTCGCGCAAGTCGCGATACGCATTCTCAAGGATGGGCGCCTGATCGGATATTCCGGGGATGAAGAACGTGGTCACGTGTGCTGTGACTCGCGTCCGCCAGCGGGGCGTTTCGGGGCGACGGGGCGAGGCGGATACCGGCGGCGTTCCTCATCTGTCATCTGCCGGATCACCAGCGAGCCGTTCTGGACCTGCTCGCGGACCAGGTCGAGCTGCGCCGCGCGCTTTTCCTCGGCCTTCTCGCGCGTCGTCTTCACCAGATCACCTCACTGACGTCCGCGATCGACACGACCCCGCCCGCCGGCCCGGAGTCCTGTCTTGCCTTTGACGGGACGCGTGTTGATCTGAAACGCCGCGAACGGGTTGCATGGGCATCGATCTCTTTCGCTCGGCGGCGCGATCGCGCGTGATCGTAGGGAGATTCGCTGCATCGCCTGCTAGAACCTTCCGGGCGGATAGACACCCCTGCTCACCGTAGCACCCGCCGACGGGCGCCAATGCGAGCGGCGTAACGGTAGCCTCTGCTTCGTTCTGACCGTGCGCGTAGGACTTCGCCATCTAGCCCTGGTGCCACTGACACGCGACCGACGCTGACTCGACGACCTTGAACCCAATGAGCTCAGGCGATCGGCTGCCGCAGTCCGCAATCCAGACCACGGAGATAACCCTCTCGACCGGCGATCACTACCGCGTCGAGGGAGACGCCAAAAACGTCGAACGGATCATCGTCGACGCGGCGCGCGGCTCGATCATGCAGCTGGCATCGCTCACCGAGGCTGAAACGGGAGTGGACTTGGCAATTAATCCTGAGCATGTGGTCGTGCTCAGGGCCGCTAGCGTCTAGCAAGCGGGTTATCTGCCCGACACGACAACCAAGAGCCAACGGCTAGCTCGGCATCGCTACCTGGGAGCCCGTCTCGACCCGGTGGCTCGAGCTTCCGCTGCCGGCCGGGTCGGCCCGACCGGCGCTACATCCTAATCGGGCTGGAGGTGATTGAGCCGCGGGGCGACTACATGCGGGCCGCTGCCTGCTGTCGCGTCGCTCGACGCATAGCTACGAGGACTGCCGGTCCTCGCCCGGCGGCGTGTCGGCGACCTGCGGGAGCTGCGTGTCGGCGGCCCGCTTACGCGCCTCCTTCCTAGCCTGCTTATCGAGTCGTTTCTCGCGAAGTCTGCTCTCACGCGCGAGCTTTGAAAATGTCGTCTTCTTCTTGCCACTCGAGGCCATGCTTCTCCCTCCGTGGTTTGGAGTTCATGGGCGGACATGAGCAGCCGCTCAGGCGAGGCGCACGCGGCCGCCCTCGGACACCTGCCGACGCTGCCAGTGCCGCCAAGGGCCGGGACTGGCGATCTCCGGAGCTAAAGGACGCGCACGTTCGCGGCCGCCGGTCCCTTGGGGCCCTGCTCGGTGTCAAAGGACACCTTCGCGCCCTCGGCAAGCGACTTGAAGCCGCCGCCGGCGATCGCGGAATGATGGACGAACAGATCCTTGCCCGCGTCGTCAGGCGTGATGAATCCGTAGCCCTTATCGTCGCTGAACCACTTCACAGTTCCAGTTGTCATGGATTCCCTCCCGGGAGGTCGTGTGCTGCGAAACGCGGGAGGTGCAAGAGCAACAACTACGAACGCTGGCACTACAAGGCCGGGCAACAACGCCCAGCGCGAGACCCAGAGTCTAGCCGCGCGACTCACCAAGCAGCGATCAGGACCAACCCAGCAGCGAACCCGGCGCGGCCCCCGCGACGTACATGCGGCCTCGCTCCCGTGGAGCGCGATGCCGGCTGAGCTCGCTGGCGAACGGGCGATACCGCCAACCTCGCTGAGCACGGGTTCGTCACATTCGCGCAGCTAGCGCGCGCTCGCGACGAGCGGCCTCGCGTGCCCGTCTGGCGCGCTCCAGTCAACGTCGGCCAAGTCCCGCCGACCGTTGCTCCGATCGCGCGCGGCGTACTCCTGGGCCAGTTGCGCGGATCGCCCAAGCGTCGAGGTGACCAGAACACGACCGAGCGCGAATCGTCGGCACCGCCGGCACGCCCGCACCAGAGCACGCCGATCACCTCGTCCCGGAAGACGATCCGGGAGGGCAAAGAAGATCGCGACCGCCCGGTCCAGATGCTCCCCTCATGCAGACCCACTGACGCCGTGACCGCTGGAACCGTGGATACTCCTGGGCATGCGGGATCACAGATTGCGCTGCTCTGTCTGCGAGAACGTGATCGGCTTCTACGAACCGATCGTGGTGCTCGAGAACTCAGAATTGCGTCCCACCTCGCTGCTGAACGAACCGATGCTCACCGCCGAACAGGCCGTCAAGCACCCTCGCTGCGCGCTCAGCGCAGACTCGGCTGCGCCCGAGCGCTAGCCGACCGCAGCCGCCGCCCACCGTTCTCGCCGAATGAGACGATGCGCGCAGCGATGTCGGGCTGGCGTGAACCAGTTCCCCCGAGAGCAGGATGCGCTCGCCGGTGGCGGTGAACCCCAGGCGAGAGCGCTCCCTCTTTCGGGCCCGGGGCCGCGCGCCGGCGCCGATCCGCGCTCTCGCGACCGCGGGGACAGTCGGTTCACGAGCGCGCTGCCCGCCCGGCTCGCGGGTCTAGATCTAGACGTTGCCTGGTTCTACGGATCGTGACGCGGGGAGATCCCGATGCGTGTGGGAGGCTGGCACCGTAGCGTCGGGTAACCGCCACGTTAGAGGGAGGTGCTGTGATGGGTGCGCAGCGAATGAGTAATGCCGACGCGGCCTGGCTGCACATGGACCGGCCGACGAACCTGATGGTCGTCAATGCGCTGTTGTGGTTCGAGGAGCCTGTCGATGCTGAGCGCGTCAAAGGGATCTTGCGATCGCGCCTGGTCGAGCCGTTCCCACGGTTTCGCCAGCTGGTCATCGAGCCGCGTGTGGGGGTCCGGGTCCCGTCGTGGGAGGATGATCGGAACTTCGACCTCGATCTTCACGTTCACCACCTCGCAGTTCCACCGCCCGGGGACAAGCGCGCGCTGGAGGAGCTCGTCAGCGACCTGATCGCGAGTCCGCTGAACCGCCGCAAGCCGCTGTGGGATTGGTACCTGGTCGATGGGTTCGACGCCGGGATGGCGATGATCGTGCGGATCCACCACTGCATCGCCGATGGGATCGCGCTCTCGCGCGTGCTGCTCTCGCTGACCGACACGCACGCCGACGCCGGGATCGCGCCACCGCGCGCGGGCGTGCGGCGAGGTCGGCTCGGCGCGATCGCCGCGCCGGTCAAGGCCGGCGCGCACCTTGCCCAGGCGGGCGTCCACGAGGGCATCGAGATCCTCACCCATCCCAGCGCCGAGCTGCCGGCGCTCGCCTCGCGCGGGACCGCCGAGACAGCGACGCTCGCGAAGCTGCTTTTGACCAGCTCCGACGCGAAAACCGTCCTCAGCGCCAAGCCCAGGGTCAAGCGCCGCGTGACGTGGTCAGAACGGATCCCGCTTGATGACCTGAAAGCGATCGGCCACGCGACCGGCACGACCGTCAACGACGTCCTGACCGCGGCGATGACCGGCGCGCTGCGCCGCTACCTGGCCGGCCGCGACAGCCTCGTCGATGAGATCCGCATGACGGTTCCCTACAACCTGCGACCGCTCGAGGAGCCGCTCCCGCGCGAGCTGGGCAATCGCTTCGGCCTGGTGTACCTGACGTTGCCGGTGGGGATCGCCGACCCAGCCGAGCGCCTCGCCGAGGTACATCGCCGGATGGACGCGATCAAGCACTCACCCGAAGGCGGCCTCTCCTACGCGATCCTCGAAGCGGTCGGACGGACCCCGCACCAGATCGAACAAAGCCTGCTCGACGTGTTCACGCAGAAGACCACCGGTGTGCTCTCCAACACCCCAGGCCCGCGAGAGCCGGTCTACTTCGCGGGCAGCAAGATCGCCGGCGTGGTCCCCTGGGTCCCGGCCGCGGGAACGATCGGAATGGGCATCGACATGATGAGCTACAACGGCGCTGTCGTCGTCAGCCTGCAAGTCGACGCCGGACTCATCCCCGACCCCGAAACGATCATCGCCGACTACCAGCGCGAGGTCGAGACCCTCGGCAAACTTGCCCGTCGCCGCCGCACCAAGACCGCCGTGCGCCGGTAGCAACAGCCGGTAACCGCGTCGCCGGGTCGGCCGCGTGCGGTCATCAGCCGTCGCAAACCCGGAACGACGGTGCGCAAATTGGGTCCGAGCTGGCGCAGCCGAGCGCGGGTGCGGTGGGGCGGCGCGTCCGGCGCCCGCGAGCGGTGCCGACCTCGCTGCAGACGCGGCACAGCATGCTGATCGTGAAGATGCGTAGTTTCCGCTGTCGGCCTTCACGATGGCGCGGATGGCACGCCGGCCAGCGAGCACAATCGTCGCTGGCGACGAATCTGTTCGCCGTGACGACGACGGTGTTTGTGTGGTTAGCGAATGGTGATAGACCAACATGACGACGATAAGTGCGGAGAGACCCGCGCGGATCGGATTGCGCGCCAGTCCCAGGAGGCTGGCGAAGCCGCCGCAGGCCGCGCCGTCGCCGCGCGCCGGCGCGGCGAGGCCGCCAGCAAACGGGTGGCCGAGCTTCACGAATGGGGTGGGCGCTCGCCTGGCCGGTCACGCGAGGCCGCCGACCGCGCTGCAAGCGCAGCTATTGCCGCCCGTGCGGCAGGCAAGCGTGCATCGGAGGCCTACAGGCGGAGTGCCACGGCACACGAACATGCCGCCGACGCGCACGACCGCGCGGCAGAAGCGGCCGAACGGGCAGGGGACATGACGGGTGCGATCGAGCATCGGCAGGGGGCAGCGCACGATCGCGCTGCGGCGTGCGATGACCTATCGCGCAGCCAACAGCCCACCGCCACCCGTAGCGGATACGGCTCGGTCTACGACGCGGGGTAATGAATCTCATGGTGAACGGGTCAGCAGAGAAGGGATCGGGCCAGTCTGGCGACGGTCGCCTGGTCGCGCTGACCGACGAGCTCGGGGTCCAGCTGCGGCGGATGGGAGCTGCCGGGCCGAAGATCATGCAGTTGCTCTCGATGGTTCAGCTCGAGAGGGCCTCGGGCGAGGCGTCCGGGCGCCAGCTCGGTGCGCTGGTTGCAGCGCGGGAACCGCTTCCGTTGTCCCGGGTCCGACGCGTGATCGAGCAGGACCTCGACGCCCGCCTGCAAGAAGTCTTTTCCGCCTTCGAGGAGCAGCCGCTCGCGATCTCATCCCTCGGTCAGGTCCACCGCGCGCAAATTCGCGATGGTGAGCGTGTCGCGGTGAAAGTTCAGCACCCTGACATCGCCAGCCAGATCGCCGGCGACCTGCGCACGATCGGGGTTGTAGGCCCGATCCTCCAGCGTCTGGCGCCGGGTTCGGACGCCGGAGCGCTGGTGAGCGAGGTGCGCGAGCGGATCGCCGATGAGCTCGACTACGAGATCGAAGCCCAGCATCAACGCCGCCTGTGGCGGCTGTTCCGGGAACACCCTCACGTTCGCGTCCCGCGCGTGCACACCGACCTCTCGACCCGACGCGTGCTCGTCACCGAATACGTCGACGGGCGGGGATTCGACGAGATCGCGCAACTCGACGAGCCCGAGCGCGACCGCATCGGCGAGATCGTGTTCCGCTGCTTCCTCGGTCTCGTCTGGCGCGAACACATCGTCCCCGGCGACCCGCACCCCGACAACTGCCTCCTGTGCCCGGACGGCCGCGTCTGCCTGCTCGACTTCGCGCTCCTGCGCGACCTCGAACCCGAGTATCTCGACGGCGAGCGGAACGTCATGCGAGCGGTGATCGACGCCGATCCGCACGCCGTCCACCATGCCCTCGCGCATCTCGGGTATCTCGCCAGGAGCCAGTCATACGACTCGGCGGCGCTGCTCGAGTGGCTAGCCACCGCGGGCGAGTGGCTTCTCGCCGAAGGCTCCCGCAGGATCGACCCCGCTTACGTCCACCGGACGTTCAAGTCCGGCTATCCGCCGCAGTCGCCATGGTTCTCGATGCTGCGCCGCCTCACCTTTCCCCCGCCGACGCTCCTGCTGCGCCGCATGGAGATCCAGATGCTCTCCCTCCTGGGCGAGCTGCGCGCCTCCGGCGACTGGGCGAGCATCGCCGCAGAACACTGGGCAGACCAACCACCGCAAACCCAGGTAGGACGCGACGACGACGCCTTCTTTCAACGACTCACCAGCTAACAGGGGTCACTTCCACCATTTTCGCCCACGCGGCGGGTTCAATCAGACTGCCGCTGTTCGCGCAGAGCGGCCACGCCACCGTTGTGGCCCCAACCGGCACGTGCCACAGCAGCGCCGCCGGCTACCGCCGAGACCTGCTCTGCGACTGTCGCGGGCACCACGAAGCCGCCGTCGACAGTCTCGCAATGCCTTGATACGGCGTCACGCATCGAGCCGCCGTGCCCACCGCTCGTGCCTGGGCCACGGAGCATTTCCGTGGCCCAACGCCGTGCAAAACCCCTGCAAACGCGACCTCGGTTTCGCACCCCCGCAAGACCGCCACGCGACTATGAAATCCCTGCAAATAATGGATTTTCATACTAGAAGTCGCCCTCGCTTCACACGCGAGAGGTCGCTGGTTCAAGCCCAGCCGTGCCCATATATCGGGTCTGCAGGGTTCTTGCTGTTCGTGTGATTCCTGCGTCTGATTGAGCGCCCTCCGCGGCGGCCCAGAGTGTGGCCCAGCGCTCCTCGAACGGAGGCGAACATGGCACTAAATCCGGCCAAAGTGCAAGTTCCGACCAGTTATTGCTACGTTCGATCGACGGCCGTGATGTCCACGTTCGGAACGCTGGATGCCCAGATCCGGATGGTCCCGGCCGGATGACCGTGGGCGATCGATCAGAGCCATGGCAGCGAGCGCGCGTTCAGTCTTCAGCACCCTGAGGCGCTGAAGACCCTGATCCAGACCGCGCGCATCCAGAACGTTGAGTCGTCAAAACGCGATCGAGGACGTCACCGCGCCCCGCGTGCGGGTGGTCGACCTGGTCGAGGAGAAGACAACGCCGGCAAACGCTGCGTGAGCGTTCCTGCGCGAGACGCGCTTCTGCACCTTCGCGTAGATCTCGAGCACAGTCTTCGAGTCGGCGTGGGCCTGGTCCATCACGTCTGGCAGTGCCGCGCCGGCCTCGAGCATCAGGCGGATATATGTGCCGAGGGCCGTCAGGCGGACGGCTGAGCAACCGCCGCAAGTTGATTCGCCGGGGATCCGTTCATTACGAAGTTTCAGATGCGCGCGGGTTCAATTGTTCTCCTTGCCGCTGCGCTACTTGCGGCGCCCGCCGCCGTGTTGGCGAGCCCAGCCGTGGCAACAGCTCAGCCGGTGGTTACCTCGGTTTCGCCGGGGTCGGGGACGATCGGCACCACCGTTACGATCACAGGCTCGGGCTTCGATTACGGCTGCAACGGGACGGGATCCGGCCAGGTGTACTTCGGCGGGACACTGGCAACCGACGCGTCCGTCAGCCCCGAGTCGGCCACAGCCGTCGCGCCGCCACACCCCGCCGAGCCAGTGTACGTGATCGTGAAGGACTGCCTCGGAGATCTGACGGAGGCGAGACCGGCCGACGTCTACACCTACCTGTCACCTGGTCCCAGATTCTTCGGGCTGCGCGTGTATGGAACGGAGTCGCGAGACGCAACTGTCATCGCTCAGATGGTGAAGCCTGGCGCGCTCTCGCTGCGCGTGATGCGGGTAGTTAGTGACGACCGGCTCGTCTTTGCCGGGCTGGTACGTTTCGGTCCGCAACCACGCGGACGCCGACTCCTTCACTGGAACTTCCGGATAAACCATCGCTTGCTCGGACCAGGGCGGTATAAACTGACCTTGCACGGGAGCCGGGCGGGCGTTCTCTCCGCACCGGCCGCACCTGGCGCCCGCACGCTGCTTGTACTCAAGCGACATCGCGTCCGCGTCCCGCGGTAGGAGGAGTGGTGCCCGGCTCAGCCTGGCCGTCCCGCCCGGCCGGCCTGTCCGAGAGTCCCGCGAGGCGGTCTCCCGATCATCGCTTGGCCACACCCGCTTCGAGCCACTAGATCCGACGCGAGGGGGCGTACCAACGGGCGGGGACGCGCTGAGAGGTGCGTCGCCCGTCGAGCAGAGGCCGGGGAGATCGGTGCGTAAGCATTCTTATGCACCCGACGGGATGTCGGACCATCCTGGAAGACAGCGACCCGAGGGCGCGTTCCTAAGTTAGGTTGGAACCTAACGAACAAGCTTCAAGTCGACCTATTCGCGACCTCTTCCGCTCCAAGGACGGCGCGGTTCCGGTGTCAGGCAGGCGGTCAGTCGATGGGATCCGATACACCGGCCCATTGGTATCGGCTGCTTGTGCCCTGCCAATCGACGGGCGCCTAACCCGACCGGGTCCTTTGGCGAGGTTACTGGCGGCGGCGATGCGGCGGCCAAAGTGCCTCATTGCGTTGGTCTTGCTCCTTCGGAAAACGCCGCGCCTGCACGTGGTGCTGTCCGGATCTCCCGCCGGTCAGGCGCTCAACGAGTACTTCAATCAGCGGTCGTTGGGAATTCTGCCGAGGACCCGGCTTTGGCGCGGCATCCTCATCCTCCCGCGGGATCACGCGGAGTGCCTCCGCGGACGCCGTCGCCAAGCGCCGGGGACGAACCTCAGACGAGCGGCGAGCGCTGGTATCCAGTGTGACGTGGTGGCTGACCCATGGCGGGCAGTCCACGATCTCGACCTCGTGTTGTGGCGCCGAGGCGAATCGGGGACGCCGGAAGCGCAGAGTTGGCTGAACGAGGTCCACGCGGCCGTCGCGCGTGTCGAGGTCACAATCGCGGTCGCTCGCAATGAGCAGGGTCGGCCGCTCGGCATGGCGGAGCTCATTATCGACGACACGGTCTGCCTCATCAAACACGCCATGGCGACAACCCACGACGCACGGTGGGCGCTCCACGACTTCATCGTTCGGACCCTGATCGCTCAACGTGTCCGCTGCCTGATGACGGATGGAGGCGGGCTCTTCGGAGCACTCAGGTTCACGTCCAACGTACGGCATTTCCAGCATCTGCTCGGTTATGAGCTGCGTCATGTGGTTCCAGTTGATAGGGGTTGAACGCGCAGTCTGATCAGCTCGATCGCTTCGCACTCGAGGGGTGACTCTTTCAACCTCAGCCGCACCCATCACGAACGACCTGCAAATCCTATCTTTTTGCAGGCTGGCATCGAATAATCGTCTCCGACCAGCAGCTGGCAGTTCGTGAGCTGGATTTGCGGAACTCCAGCGCGAGGATCGCATTCTGCGCAGGTATCCGCGCACCGAGGTGCTGCATTTGGCTACGTATCACGTCGGTGCCGCGCCGGGCGAAAGGCCATGGTCTGGCCGGGCGTTAGTCCACTGGTTCGATGTCGTGCGCGCCCGCCGGCTGGGAGCGTCACGAGAGCCGACTAGACAAACGCACGCCGGGCGTCCAGCCCGGATGAACGAGCCACCGTACGTGGCGAAAGGGGGATCGATGCGTCTGATCAAGGATTGTCTGGCGCGGAAGCCGTTCGCGGCGACGATGCTGTCGCTTCTTGCGACAGCTGCCTTCGCCGGGGTCGGTCTGATAGCACCGCCGGCCGCCCAGGCGAGCATCGTGTTCGATGGATCTCCGGGGACCAATGCGCCACCGGCCACGCTCGGTCCGTACACGATGACCCCGTTTGCGACGGATCCGCGGCCGACGGGTGAGACGGTCAACACGGTTCCGTCTCCGTTGTTCTTTCCCCTGTGGCTGTTCCCTGCCCAGATCCACGTACAGGCGGGGAACTACAATGGGATCCCAGCTACCGACGACTGGGCGACATGGAGCAATGGCTACACCGGGGACGTCTATTGGAACAACGACCAGACCATGACGATGATTCTGCCTCCGGACACCGGCGCGTTCTACTTCTACGCCGAGCCATATCTCCCGTTCGGCAGCGACTTCACTATCACCGCGACGAGCCAGAATGGAACTTCTGGGCCCGTGTCCGTCCCCACCTTTGAGGGGGCCCAGTACTACGGCTTCTACGCCACGGGCCTCGACTGGGTCACTTCAATCAAGATCACTTCGAACTGCTGCTCGGACGGCTTCGAGAATGCTTTCGGGGTCGGGGAGTTCGGGATTGCCCGATACAACCCTGCTCTCTCGCTCGCCCATCTCTCGAGGCCCGGAGCCGCGTCGACAAAGGGTTGACGGCCTAACCGGACCAAAGCCACACGTCATCGGCGACCGCACTGTAAGGGCAATGCCCGTGTCGAGCGGCGCCGATGGCGTCCATCTAGCAAGGATCCCAGGGTTGCGGCCCCCGGGCCCAGCATGTTCAACTGTGCTGTGGGAGAGACCGCGCTGGGTGTCGTGATTTGACCCACTCACGGCTCATCGTCAGGCCGCAGCAGGTCGTGAGGACCGCACCTGCGGTACGCAGGATCCGCGAGACGTGCATCTGCGAAAGGCCGATGCGGCTGGCGATCTCATCCTGGGTCAAGTCGTAGCCCAGCCGCATCCACACAACCCTGCGGTCGCGGGGCGTCAAAGTCAGCAGCGCGCGTTGAACCCCGACGGATACGTCGGCGTCCTCATAACCTGAATCCTGGGCGCCGATAGCATCACCGATCGAGGTGTCATCGCCGTCCGGCGTCGGGTATGTGACATCCAGTGATTCAGGCCGGTACGCGCCGAGAGCACGTCTAGCCTCGGCAACCTCGCTGGGCGGGATACCTAGATAGTTTGCGACAGCTTCGGGCCGAGCGGGTGAGACGGATCCTGCAGTTAGCTCCCTCTGGGCACTAAGCACCCGGCCGGCGCGTTCCCGCATCGGACGCGGCACATGCAGGCGCCAGGTCGTGTCGCGAAAGTGGCGCCGGATCTCCCCAAGGATCATCGGTTGGGCGTAAGCGGGGAACGCATCGCCGCGGTCGGGGGAGTAGCGGTCGACAGCCTTGATCAGACCAACGCTAGCTGCCTGGCAGAGATCTTCGATCGGCTCGCCACGCCCCTCGTAGAGTCGGGCGAGCTTGCGCGCAAGCGGCAAGAATCGCATGATGATCGTTTCCCGCGCGCGCACGTCGCCGGCGGAGCATCGGTCGAACAGCGCCCCCAGATCGCGTGCCGGCGAGTCATTCACCGCGCGCGCATGCCAATGCGGCGTCATATGTAACTCCTCTGCGGTCCCTTGCCTACGGGGTTAGCTGACGGGCTCGCGATCGCCTTCAACGACCGTTACAGCCGGAACACCGGCTGATTCGCCCCAACGACTTGGGTTCCCCGTCCGCCACGACTGGTCCGCGACGGTTCGGCTATGTCTGCGCCAAATATATACCGACTTAAGGCGCTTGGAGGTGTGTACGCGCTAGCACCGTCTACATCGAGGGAGGAACACAAGCCGCCGCCAGCGCGACGCCTTCGCACGCCATCATGAGAAACCGCTCACTTTCCAGGTGTTTGTGGGCCGGTCGCCGCCCGAACTCGTCTCGAGACTCGGCAGCTGCGCCTAAAAGACCAGGTTTTGGGATCCGCCGGTTTGGCAATCCCTATGCCGTGCCGCTGTACCGCTGCTCCGGCTGTGGGTTCGTGACCACCGCTTCCCTGGGCAATGCGCTGCGCGCGCACGCGGTTGGCTCACCGGACTGCCAGGGGGACCTTGAGCTCGCCGCAGACTTCAGCAAGGCGCCCGAGAACGCCCCCCGCCTCGGCCGCGCCAAGTCGCGCAGCCGGCAGCCCATCGCCGACACTCCAGCCGACCCGCCCACACCGCAGCGCGGGACCTAACCCGCCCAGAAGGGTGGCCGGCGTCCCGGCTACGCCGCGACGCGCTCGCTGACCGGCGCGTTGGCTAGAAGTTCGCTGACGCAGGCACCCACCTCCTCGAACGCGCGCATCCGGCCGCGCAGCGACGGGATGTAGGCCGTGAAGTGGCGGATGCCTTCGGTCACGACCCCGAACATCGAGATGCTCAGCTGAGGGCAGCCCTCGACGTCGATTGGGTGGTGGCCCGAGGTCATGTTGACGCTGCCCACGACGGCTGCGCCGTACCGGAATTGGCTGACGCGCCCACGGTCATAAAGGTTTCTCAGCAGCGGCGAGCACGAGTTGTTGATGCGCGGCTCGTTCAGATGGCCGCGGATCACGAGATCGACGTCATCGGCGAACGGCTGGTCGAACGCAGTAGAGGAGATTCGTGCTCGGGCCGCGCCGGGATCGGTGTTCGCGAACGACTCTCGGACCGGCGCCGGCCCATACGGCATCCGCACCACGCCGGCATTCATGAGCGCGAGCATCTGGCGGGAGCGCAGCGCCGGCGGCCCGGCCACTAGGCGGTGGCTTCGGCTGCAGAGATCGCTGTTGAAGTCCAGGTAGGACTCGTGCGTGAGGCCGCCGAGCTCGACCACGGACCGGATCGGGTCGCGGAAGATCCTGAATACCCACGCGGCCGACTTGACCGGGCTCCGGCCGCCTGCAACCTCGGCCTCGCGGAGATCGTCGACGAGTGCTTGGTAGACGAAGCTCTCGTAGTCGTCGCTCGACTGGTAGCTCGGCTGATTCCCGAAGAACAGAGCCTCGGCATCGAACCGGCCGAACAAGGAAGCGAGCCGAACCACCTCGTCCTCGAATCGGCCCTCGAGCCACGCAGCGCGCAGCCGCCGGCGCACCGCGGCACCGCCGGCGCGCGAACCTTCGGCCTGGAACGCCATCTGCGCGTAGTAGCGCGCGTACATCTCGGCGAACAGAAGCGGCAGCAATTCCTGCCGCACGTCGACCTGCCGCCGGCGGCCGCTGGTTTGGCCGGTCAAGGCGGCCACAGCCTCGGGGGTGCAGATCAGCGGCTCGTACACGCTGACGCGCTCTGACCCGCTGACGGGCTTCGCGGTGAACGGCAGGCCGCTGCGGTTGTAAAGCCGGAGCATCGGCTCCCGGCCACTCGGCCGATAGCGCAATCCGCCGCCGTCGGGCACGAACTCCCCGCCCCGACCGATCGTCAGCGCGGTCACCACGTCGACCGCCACCAGCCCCATCCCTGAAACGGCGACCTTCGTGCCGGCTGGAATCCGGTCCACGTACGACGTTACGGGATACGGCCTAATTGCGCTCGAGCCGCCAACGTCCTGGTTCGGCGTATGGCCGGTGGTGACGATCACGTGGTCCACGACCACCGCCCCGCCGTTGGCGAGGCGTACCTCCTCAGGTCCGTCGCGCCTGGCCACCAAATCGATGGCCGAGGTCTGATGGTGGACGACGTGCAAACTCGGCGGCGCGCTGACTAAGAGCGCACGATAGAACCATTGGAGGTACTCACCCATCAAGCGGCGAGGCAGGAAGTGATGGGGCTCGATCGCCTCGCCCGCGGGGTCCACCGCGCAGCGGTCACCGACCCACCGGTAGCCCCGCGCAGTCACCCAGTCGTACAGGCTGACCCCGTACGAGGGCTGATACGAATCGGTCTCGAACGGATACAGCGTTAGCTGCCCGCAGGGGTTGTTGAGGAGCAGGTAGTCCGGCTGTGTGATGTCGTAGACGCCCGACCCAGGCGACCCGGGCTCGACCACGTGGACCGCGACGTCAACGCCCCGTGGCAGGTCTTGACGCGCGAGTGTGACCACTCGCTCAAGCGCGCACAGCCCCCATGGTCCCATCCCCACAATGGCGATACGTAGCACTACGACCCCCTGCCGATTTCCTGCAGCTGACAAGACTGCAGATCAACGAGCTCAAGCGGGCGCGCCCCCCGGATCCCAGAGGCCACCCATCGATGCTCTGGAGAAGTAAACGTCGTGTAGCCCAGGGATCTTCCAGGGCCTTGACGGCATCGGTTAGTTGCCGCAACGATACGGTCCGAGTCCCCAGTGGCTCGAACTACCCCTTGGCATCAACCGATGGAGGAGGCTATGGGTTACGAACCACGCCAGTACGAGGCAGTCGAACGAGATGAGCTCGAGGCGCGGCTGCGCCTAGCGGAGGCTCGCGACAAAGCGGAAATGAACGAAGGCGAGGCCCCGACCGCGGACCACGAACTCATCCAGAGACTCGAGGCGGACTGGAAGCACGCGCTCGAGGTCCTTCATCGCCACCCCGACCACAAGGGCAGCTGATCATGATCACGGGGTCGGCACGCCCTCGAGTCCTCGGATCTCGATCGTGCAGCCGGCCCGGTCGGGGTCGTTCGGGTCGAACGCGGTGACCTTGGCATCGGGCGCCAGGGCGTCCAGCAGTCCCCGTGTGATGCCTTTGTGCAACGCACAGATGATGGGCTGGTTCTCCTTGACCACGTCCTGGTAAGGGCAGTTGCCGAGGCGGAACGTCGTCCGGTCTGAATCGCGACCGTCGACGGCCGGCTCGACGGTCGGCTGAAATCCGAGCGCGGTCAACGACGTCTCGAACGCCTCGGCGCTGGCCGGTGCATCGGCAGGAGCGAGCTCGCGACCGATCTGACGACCGGTCGCCTCGATGCCAGTAGGCCCTCGCGCGCCGGCCCGAAACGCTCGGGCCAGCCATCGACCAACGTCGCGGTAGGCGCGCGGGGCGCTGCCACCGGGCCGTGCCTGGGGGACAATCCTCCACGAATCGGGCGGACGACCGCGATGCTGGCGGACGCGGACTCTCTGCACCAGCTCCGCCCGCTCCATTCGCTCGAGGTGGATCCGTACTCCGTTGGGGTGCAGCTTGAGCGCGTGCGCGAGCTCGACCGTACCCGCCGGTCGCTTCATCTCCTCCAGCAGCGCAAACAGGCGCGCGCGGGTGGGCTGAGCGAGCACATCGTCGGAAGCGATGCCGAGCGGAGAGTCCACAATTCGATTTTTACACACTCAGACTGGTGTAATTCCCGGCATGAAGCGTCATAAAGCCATCGCGGCACTCTCGCGCGACCACCACCACGCCCTGGTCGTCGCCCAGCGCCTCAAGCGGGCAAGCGATACCGACGCCACCGGAGCGCGCGACGCGTTCCTCGAGTACTGGCGCGCCGACGGGCAGCGCCACTTCCGCGAGGAGGAGGAGATCCTGCTTCCCGCCTACGCCGGATTCGGCGACCCGGAAGCGCCGGTCGTCGCGCGGGTCCTCGTCGATCACGTGCGCATCCGCCGCATGGCTCACGAAATCGCCAGCGAGACCCCCAATCTCGAAGCGCTCCAGACGCTCGGCGAGGAACTGAGCGCTCACGTGCGCCGCGAGGAGCGCGAACTCTTCCCGCTGATTGAGCAGACCCTGCCGGAGCCCGAACTCGCCCGGCTCGTCCAGCTGCTCGGCTGACGCAGCAGCTAGGATCCACTGCTTCGAAAACAAGAGCATGACGCCTCCGACCTCCAAACCCAGCCCGCGCCCGGGCCAGCCGGTCCGCGGCTCGCGCACCGGCCGCCCGGTCATGGCGCTGCTTGACCTGCTGGGACGACGGTGGGCGCTGCGGGTGCTATGGGAGCTGCGCGACGGGGACCCGCTGACCTTCCGCGAGCTCCAGTCCCGCTCCGGCGACATCTCCTCGAGCGTGCTCAACGACCGGTTGCGCGAGCTGCGCGAGGCATCGATCGTCGCAACTCAGTCGGGCGGCGGTTACCACCTCACAAACGAAGGCCGAGATCTCTTGGCTTCGCTGATGCCGCTCGACACCTGGGCCCAACGCTGGGCCGACCGCGCCGCAGAGGCCGGGGAGGCCGAAGAGACAGGCGAACAAGCTCACATCGACATCGACGGCGACATCGACCGGGACATCGGCGGAGTAAGCCCCGGTACCACCCCAGGGTGAGCGACGACCAGCACTCCCAGGGCGACGATCGCCAGTGCCAGCCCAACGTCCACCAGCCGTCTCTCCGGCACGAGCTTCTGCGCGATCACGACCACGGCGATCACCGACATCCAGGCGACGCTCATAACCCCGAGCACCACCATGACCGCCATCAGGCCCGCGCTCGAGCCCACACAGCAGAACCCGAACCCCAGCCCCGAGTCCAGCCGCTCGCGGCAGCTCTGGCGGAAATGCCGCTTGAGCGGCGTCAGCTCGTATAGACCGGCGGCGATCACCACCGCTCCCGCCAGCGCCGTTCCGTGGGGTCGGTAGATCGCGTAGACGACCAAACCCACCAATGTCCAGACTGCGAGGTAGGACGCGACGAACAACGGCGCCGCGTACGCGCCCCCGCCGGAGCGCGCCCGCCTGAAGACAGCCGGGGCGGCTCCCGGCAGCATCATGGCCGCCATCATCAACGCCCACGCGCCTATGAAGAACCCGAACGAGCCGAGGCTGGTCTCGACCCCCATGTCCATCCCGTTCATCTGGCGGATCGCGAAGACCCAGCAAACCGCGGCGATCGCGAGCGTGGCCATGACCGCGCCCGACGCGCGTGACTCGCTCGAGCGGACCTCATCCAGAACACTCACCGCCTGCCTCCTCTCTCTCCAGTTGGCTCGACAACAACACAACCGCGGGCAGTCACCGGTTCAAACTATATAGTTAGCAAAATGGCTAATGATGTGTTCAGCGCGCTCGCCCATCCGCTCCGGCGCGAGATCGTCGAGCGTCTGAGCCTGGGACCTCAAAGCGTCGGCGAGGTGACCAGCGACTTCAAGGTCTCCAAGCCGACCATCTCGCGCCACCTGCGGTTGCTCGAGGAAGCCGGGGTCGTATCGCGAGTGGTCGTCGGGCGAAACCACCGACTCGCCCTGCGGGCCCAGGCGCTGGCCGAGGCGGAGGACTGGATCGAGTCCCAGCGCGTGCGTTGGGAGCGCCTGTTCGACGTCGTCGGCGAGTACCTCGAGGAACGCATGGAGGACCGGTGAGCGAGCCCGCGCGGGAGGTGCGGATCGAGCGGACCTATGCCGCGCCCATCGAAGCGGTGTTCGACGCCTGGACCAGCCCGGAGGTGATGCGCCGCTGGCTGCATCCCGGGCCAGACTGGGGAACCCCGGAAGCGGAGGTCGATCTCCGGGTCGGAGGAAGGGTTCGGGTGGTGATGCGCCGGCCCGATGGCTCGCAGGCCGAGGCCCGCGGTGAGTACACGCTGATCGACCGCCCGCAACGCCTGGTCATGACGTGGGTGTTCGACGACGACCCGGCCAACCAGCAGGTGCTCGAGCTCACCTTCTCGGAAACCAGCGGAGCGACCACGGTGCGTCTGGTCAACACCGGCATCTCGAGCGACGAGCGCCGCGACAACCAGGAGTGGGGCTGGATCGAGTGCCTGGGCGAACTCGAGCGGCTGCTCGCGGGCTGAACCAGGAACTAGTCGCCGAACGCGCGAGCCAACGCGACGTGGTCGGCGTAGTCCCGTGACTCGATGATCTCGCCGCCCCGCACGCGAACCACGAAGATGTTCGGGATGTCGAAGGGCTTGCCGACGACAACGCCGGTATAGCGGAACTCGACGACCACCACCTCCGGGTCAGTCGTCTGGTGGACGACGAAAGCCGTCGGCTCGAACCGCTCGAGACCCGCGAGCCGCGCCGGCGCGGCGGCGAAGTGGGCACGCAGTTGCACGCGCGTGCGAAGCGGCTCCGGACCGTCGGGCGCGAACGGATGCCGGACATCGGTCGTATCGGCGTACAGCGCGGCGAGCTCGTCGAGCAGTTGCTCCCGCTCATCATCATCGAGACCGCCGGCGACCAGGCGGCTCACTCCATCTGTCACAGCGCGGACGACGTCGGCGGGTTCGAGGGTGCTCAACCGGTACGCTCCAAAAACCGAAGTGCAGACTCCGGTTAGCATAGCGGAGTCTGGACTCCGTTAGCAACAGCAATGCCATCCCGACAGAACCCGAACGCGCCCAGGGATCGGTGAGAGGGGCCTACATCGAGGCCCTTGGCCACTCTCGGTCAGCGTCGGACGCGTATCTGGGTTCGACACCGCCGCCGACGCCCACGCCACGCTCGAGGCGGGCGCGCTTCCGCGCATGGACGATGGCACCGTGGGTCGCCTGGTCCTGCGTCCGTAGCCGGCAACCCCGGAGCGATCAGCCAGGGCTGAGTCGGACGCGCAGATCGGCCATCAGGCGTTCGGTCGCGTCGGCACAGGCCGGAGAGATCTGATCGAGCATCGGGAAGTTGTGCACCAGGCCGGGCTCTCGCCGCAGATGCACCGTCACGCCGGCCTGGCGCAGCCGCTCGGCGTAGGCCTCGCCCTCGTCGCGGAGCACGTCGTGCTCGGCGGTGACGATCAGCGCCGGCGGCAAGCCACGTAGATCGGGCGCGTGCAGCGGGCTCACGCCGGGGCTCGACCACTCGCGCTCGTCGGCGACCCATTGCGAGTTGAAGAACCGAACCGCCTCAGCGTCCATGCCCCATCCGACGGCCTTCTCCTGCATCGACGGATAGCTGCCGGCGAGATCGGTGTTGGGACAGATCAGCACCTGCAGATCCGGTAGCGCGTCGGGATGCTCGTCGCGCACCCGCAGGCAGGCCAGCGCCGCGAGTGTCCCGCCCGCGCTGTCGCCCGCGACGGCCACCGGACCGTCCAGCTCAAGCTCGGACGGCCGTTCGGCTACCCAGCAAACCGCGCTGACCGCGTCATCGACCGAGGCGGGCCAGGGATGCTCGGGCGCCAGGCGGTAGTCGACGGCGAGGAGCTGAGCGCCCGACCCCGCGGCGAGGTTTCGGCACGCGCGGTCGTGGGACTCGAGGCCACCGATCGTCCAGCCGCCGCCGTGGAGATAAACCACCAGCGGACCGGGTGCCGCGACCGGCCGGTAGAGACGCGCCGGCAGCGCGTCGACCCGCAGCTCCCGCACCTCGTGCATCTCCGGGCCGCGGGGGCGAAGGCGGGAACGCTGTGCGATCCCCTCGCGCATCGCGCCCACATCCAACCCACCCCCTCCCGCCGAGGCTCTCTTGACCCACTCCTCCAGCTGCGCATCGGCAAACGGACCGGACACGGCTCGAACGTAGCAGCGGGACTCCCAAGGACCGGACGCGACGAGCCGTGGGCGTAGGCTGGCCGGCGGTGGCGCCCGCCGACAACCTGACCGCGGTTCGGCTCGAGTCCGAACGGCTCGTGCTTGAGCCGCTCCGACCCGAGCACGCGGACGAGCTTGCCCCGGTGCTCGATGACGTCGCGCTGCACCGCTTCATCGGCGGCGAGCCCCCGGGCCTCGAAGACCTGCGGGCTCGCTTCGCACGCCAGGCACGCGGGCGCTCCCCCGACGGCCGGGCCTGGTGGCTGAACTGGGTCGTGCGCGAGCGCGCCACACACGGGCCGATCGGCACCGTGCAGGCCACCGTAAGCGC
>DATJRS010000243.1:0-3796 GCA_035504535.1 Solirubrobacteraceae bacterium
CAATTCTCCTACCCACCGTTCCACATCCCCGTCCGACTCGCGCATCACCCGGCCGAGCCGCTCGAGGTGGGTCAGGTAGCAGAGCGTCTCGGGCAGCCACCAGCCCGCGTTGGTTTGCGTGAGCGGCTCCTCGTGGAGGAGGGGGGTGATCTCGAGCGCGGTCTTCGGTCCGGCCGCTACCGCGGCCAGGGCCACGCTCAGACGCTCGGCCACCAGCCGGCGGTTGCCCTCGATGTGGCCGTGAACGTCGAGAAACGGCTTGCCATGGCCCGACAGCGCGAGCCGGGCGTCGAGCTCGTCGACCACCTCCAGCGAGGTCAGGAACTCGCCGATCGGGTCAGGCGTCCAGCCGTAGTCGAAGTACAGCGAGATCCGTCCCAGGACGTGATCGCCGGAGATCAGCAGCCGCCGCTCGGCCTGGAACAGGCAGACGTGGGAGGGCGCGTGCCCCGGCGTCTCGAACGCCGTCCAGGGACCCAGATCGGTGTCGACCGTCACGCCGGCCACCAGCGGCCGGTCGGGCTCGATCACCCGAGCGATCCCAGACGGGCTGCCGCGGGCATGCTCGGCGTAGCGCTCGAGCGCCGACGCCGGCACGCCACTCTGGCGTCCCACCTCGAGCCGCCGCGCGAGCACCATGTCCGGGTCGGTCGCCGTCGCGAACCCATGCTCGTGGTTGGGATGCATCCACATCTCGCACCCCGTCCGGTCGCAGATCGTCGCCGCCTGGCCCCAGTGATCGGCGTGGGCGTGGGTGCATACGACGAGCCGCACGTCGTCGACCCGGAGTCCGACCTGGTCCATCGCGCGCTCGAGCTCGACGAACGACCCGGGCTCGTGCATGCCGGTGTCGAACAGCACCACGCCTCCGTCCGCCGCCACGGCCCACGCGTTGCAGTGCGGGACGCCCGGGAACGGCAGCGGCAGCCGTAGCCGCCAGAGGCCGGGTATCACCCGTTCTCCGCGCCCGAGCTCACGGGTACGTGTGCGCGGCATCCGGCCGCGAACCCTAGACTCCGCCGCTCGGATGTCGAGCGCAGACGTCGCCAGGCGCTACTTCGAGGCTGTCTCCGCGCGCGATCTCGACGCTGTGGTCGCGATGTGGACGACCGGCGGGATCGAGCAGGTCGGTCCCAACCAGATGCTGGCCCCCGAGGGACCGCGCGACTTCCTGCGCGAGCTGTACGGCGCCTTTCCCGATCTGGCCTGGGACGTCCGCGATGTGATCGGCTCCGAGGAGACGGGCCGCGTCGCCGTTCGGTGGCGCATGACCGGCACCTTCGCGGGGCCGGGCACCTTCCAGGATTTCGTGGCCAACGGCGCGCGAATCGACCTGGAGGGGTGCGACATCCTCGAGATCACCGAGGACGGCAAGCTCCAGCGTCTCGACGCCTACTTCGACTCAAGCGACGTCGCGCGCCAGCTCGGCGTGCTCCCCCCGGCCGGGTCGCGGGCGGAGGCCAACCTCACCAAGCTCGCCAACGTCAGGACGCGCGCGCTGTCCCGGATCCACGGATCGGACGCCGAAGCGATCGCCGAGGGCGTGTGGCTCGTGCGTGGCGGTATCCCCAGGACGATGAACGTGTTCCTGATCGAGGAGGACGGAGGCGTCACCCTGTACGACGCCGGCATCTCCGACATGACCGCGTCACTCGCGGCCGCCGGCGCGCGCCTGGGCGGGATCAAGCGCGTCGTGCTCGGGCACGCCGACGCCGACCACCGCGGCGCCGCGCCCGGGCTGAACGTCCCCGTCTACTGCCACCCGAGCGAACGCGACGCGGCCGAGTCGGGCGACTCCTACCGCGACTACTGGGATCGCTCCAAGCTCGACGCGCACGGCCGCGCGCTGCTTTGGCGGCTGATCCCGACGTGGGACGGAGGCCCGGTCACGATCGCGGGCACGCTCGATGACGGCGACCGGGTCGGAGCCTTCAGGGTCGTCCACCTGCCCGGCCACGCCCCCGGTCAGATCGCGCTGTTCCGCGAGTCCGACCGCCTCGCGCTCGTGTCCGACGTGCTCTACACGCTCGATCCCCAGACCGGGCGCCGGCAGCCGGCCCACGTTCCCCATCCCGCGTTCAACCAGGACACCCAACAGGCCCGCGAGTCGATCCGCAAGCTCGCCGCGCTCGACCCCGCCAGCGTGTGGGGCGGTCACTCCGAGCCGGTCACCGGCGACGTGCGGGCTGCACTCGACCGCGCCGCGACCGCCCCGGCGTGATCCCGGGCCATCCATGGCCAAGCAGCGAAAGCGCCAGCATCAGAAGCTCGCCGCACCGACGTCTGACTATCGAGACGCCGAGGGCAACGTGCTCACGCTCCGGGGCTCCCTCACCCCAGGCGCGCGCCGCGAGTACGCCGACATCCTCGCCGGCGGACTGAATCGCGAGGACGCCTGGCAGCGCGCCGCCGAGCTTCTGTTCGAGCGCCTGGCCGTCTCCTGGACGATCTCCGGACTCGAGATCACGCGCCAGAAGGAGCTGCTCGGCCGCTACCGGATGGCGACCAACGACGAGCGACGCTTTGTCCGCGATTCGCTGCGCGAGCACGCGGCCGAGAACTTTCCGGAGCTCGAGGCGCCGTGACCAAGCCGCCGGTCGCCGCCGGGATCGATCCCGACGCGTTCGCCACGCTCCTGTGCGACTGGTGCCTCGAGCTGCTCGAGCGCGACACCGTCCTCGTGTCCACGACGCCGCTGGCCCAACCGCTCGTCCGCGCCTTTCACCGCGCGGCGATCGAACGAGGCGCCTGGCCGCCCGGGCTGCGGATCGCGATCTCGGGAATCGCCGAGGACTTCTACCGCCACGCGCCCGACGAGCTGCTCGACAACTATTCGCCGCAGGACATGGCGGACGCGGAGCAGACCGACGCGTTCCTCAGCATCCAGGCCCCCGCGAACACGCGTGCGCTGGCCGGCATCGACCCGGCCGTGATCACGCGCGCGGCCCGTGCTCTGGAACCGGTCCGCGAGGTGCGGCTGGGGAAGCGCTGGTGCGGCACGATCTGGCCGACCGCGGCGCTCGCGCAGCAGGCGGGCATGAGCGACGACGAGTACGCCGGGTTCGTCAATCGCGCCCTGTTCCTCGACCGGCCCGATCCCGTGGCGGCCTGGCGCGAGTTGAGCGACCACCAGGCATCGCTCGTGGATCGCCTGAGCGACGCGCGCGAGATCCGCATCGAGGCGGACGGGACCGACCTGCGCCTGGGCGTCGAGGGCCGCACGTGGATCAACTCCAACGGCAGGCGCAACATGCCGAGCGGCGAGGTGTTCACCGGCCCGCTCGAGGATTCGGCCACCGGCACGATCCGCTTCACGATTCCCTCCAGCCCGCGCGGAGTGCTCGTCGAGGGCGTCGAGCTGGCCTTCGAGGAGGGAAGGGTGACCCGCGCCACCGCCGATCGCGGCCAGAGCTACCTCGACGCCGCGCTCGGCTCGGACCCCGGCGCTCGCTTCCTCGGCGAGCTCGGCATCGGCACCAACGTCGGCGTCGATCGCCCGACCGGCTCGACGCTGCTCGACGAGAAGATGGCCGGCACCGTCCACCTCGCGCTCGGGCGCTCCTATCCGGAGACCGGCGGGCGCAACGTCTCCTCGGTGCACTGGGATCTGATCTGCGACCTGCGCGACGGCGGGCGGTTGAGCGCGGATGGCGAACCGATCTCGGTCTGACACTTCGTCGTAACGAGCGCTAACACTCCGTTCAGTAGCTTCAATAGAGAGATGCGCCGAACCAAGATCGTCGCCACGATCGGGCCCGCCAGCCGCGACCTCGAGACGCTGACCCGTATGGCCGCC
>DATJRS010000244.1:0-124420 GCA_035504535.1 Solirubrobacteraceae bacterium
AGCAGCCCGCGCAGCAGGTCCAGCGCCTTGGCCCTGATCGCGCGGGCGTGGGCGGCGGGCGGCTCGTCTCCGGTGCGAGGGAACTCGCTCTCGGCCCAGTCGCAGACGCGCGGGAGCGCCGCGGAGTAGATCGTGAACAGCTCGTCCATCGCCCGCTCGTAGTCGGGCCCGAGCGACGGGTCTCTGTAGTAGCGATACGCCGGGCGGGCCGGATCCGAGCCGGGCATCGCGCCGTCGTAAGGGATGTAACGGGTCGACTGCTCCAGGTAGGCGCCGAGCCGGGGCCGCTGCAGGATCTTCGTGAGCACGTTCGAGACCCACTCACAGGCCACGTGGGCGCCCCCGAGCTGCGCCACCGAGTCATCGCCGTAGCCGAGGAAGATGCGCTCGTAGAGCTGGGCGGCGCGCTTTCCCTCGCCGGCGTCGCCCAGGGTGCCGGCGCCGGCGGCGTCCGGTTCGGGCAGGTCGTCGGCGAACTCGTCAAGGAACAGCCGTCTCAGCGTTCCCGGGTAACGCGAGTAGCGTGCGAACAGCGCCGCCTTGGCCGTCTCCGGCAGGTTGACCAGCGCGAACACGGGCCGGTCGAGGTTCGTGAAGCGGGGGCGGAGGCGCTCACGCTCCGCTTCGCTGAAGGTCTCGACCGGATACTGCACGGGCGGACCACACTAGCGGCCTGCCCGGCCGGGAACCGCTCAGCCCGCGTTCCTGGGGTGACCGGTCGACTGGCCGCCTTCCTTGGCCGAGCCGGGGTCGTCGGTGGGCTTCCGAGAGCCCTTCCGATCAGGCCTCTCCCCGCCGTTCTGTCCCGGCTGTTCCTCTGCGTTCTGGTTGGAGACGTCGCCGGGCGGCTCCTGGCTGCCGAACGTCTCCTCGGTGTCGCTGCGTCGCTCTTCCACGGTCGACACGGAGTACCCGAGGGGGTGGCGGAGAAACCGGGGCGGTGCATAAGTCCCAAAACCGCCCACCTGCCAGCCCCCTCCGGGAGATAAGCGCCTCCGAGGCGCTGATATGCCGGGGAGCGCTCGGGCCGGGGGCGATTTCGGGCGTTTTGCACCCCCAGAACCGCCCTCGGTGGTGGGCGAGGCGCCCGGCGGTGCGATTAGAACAGGCCGGGCAGCGCGTTCGCCGCGTGCGAGGCCAGATGGAACAGCGGCGAGGGGAAGATGCCGAAGAAGATCGTGGCGGCGGCGAAGACCACCGCGACGAAGATGAGCTCGGGATAGCGGAGGGCCGCGCCGGCGGCGCCGGTTCCTTCCGCCCACTCGTCGGCCTCGAGTGAGCCGCCGGCGATTGGCGCCAGCTCGCCCGGCCCGGCAGCGCTGGGTATCGGAGCCGCCACCGGTGGGCGCATCCAGATCGTGGCGATCACCCGGAGGTAGTAGCCCAGCGAGATCATCGAGCCGATCACGAGCACGATGGCCAGCCACGTGTAATCGCCGGAGACGAGTGCGTCGATCAGCTGGAACTTGCCGATGAAGCCGACGGTGCCGGGGATGCCGGCCAGGGCGAGCATGCCGATCGTCATCGGCCAGGCCAGCCACGGACGGCGTGCGCCGAGTCCGGCCATACCGCTCAGATAGTCGCCATCCGGCCGCTCGTGTTCCTCGGCCACGATCACCGCGAACGGCGCCATGTTCATGAAGAGGTAGAACATCAGGTAGAGGACGGTGGCCTGGACCCCGAGCCGGGTGCCGACGACCACCCCGGCCAGCATGTACCCGGCCTGCGCGACCCCGGAATAGCCCATCATCCGCTTCAGGGACGTCTGCCCAAGCGCGCCGGCATTGCCGACTACGATCGTGATCGCCGCGACCGTCGCCAGGAGCGGCGCCCAGGTGTCCTGGGCACCGATCGCCGCCACGTCGAAGAAGCGCAGGAACGCGCCCAGCGCCGCCGCCTTGGTCGCAGTGGCCATAAACGCGGTGATCGGGGTGGGAGCGCCCTCGTAGACGTCCGGCGTCCACTGATGGAACGGGGCCACCGAGGCCTTGAAGGCGAACCCGACGATCGTAAGTCCGAGGCCGGTGTAGACCATCGGGCTGCCCAGCGCCCCGCCGGCCAGCTTGCTCTGCGAGAGCGCCGTCCCGATTCCGGCGAAGTCGGTCGAGCCGGTGGCGCCGTAGACCAGCGCGAGCCCGTAGACGAGCGTCGCGGAACCCACCGATCCGACCACGAGGTACTTGAGGCCCGACTCGAGCGAGGCCTCGCGCCGGGTCTCGGACGCGCACAGGATGTAGAGCGGGATCGACAGCAGCTCGATCCCGAGGAAGAGCGTGACCAGGTTCTGGGCCGAGACGAACACGCCCATGCCGAGCACGCTGAAGATGAGCAGCCCGGCGTACTCGCCGTGGCCCGATTCGCGCGGAGCGTGCGCGCGCCACGACATCAGCACCGCGGCGATGCCGGCAACCGCAAACAGCATGCCGAGCTCGAGCGCGAGGTGGTCCATGGCCAGGGGCGCCGAGGTGCAACCCGGAGCCTCGATCAGACAGAAGCTCCCGTGGCCGTGCCGGGCCGGGTGGTGGAAGACCCAGATCTCGGCGGCCAGCGCGCACAGGAAGGTGAGGATCGCGAGGGCGGGGACGATCCGCTCCCGGATCAGGGCCGGGCGCAGGAGACCGACCAGCAGCACGATCAGCCCGCCCGCGGTCAGCACCACGAACGGCGACAGCGCCCGCCAGTCGATGTACGGGCCCGCGATGTGCTGGGTGGCGGCGAGTACGTTCATCGCAGCGCCACCGTGGAGGGCGATCCGCCTATGGCCTCCTGGATCCGAGCCGGAGCGATAGCCGCCGTCACCGACGGCTCCGAGCGCTTCAGTCCGAACTGCGGATAGAAGGCCAGCACAAGGATGATCAGGACGAGCGGGGCGATCGCGATCGCGTCAACCACCCCTATCTCGCGCGAGGTCACCTCGACTCCCACGCGGTTGTGGAAGGCGGTGATAAACAGTCGCAGCGCGTACACCGCAGCGCCGACGACGCCAGCGAACGCGATCACCGAGATCGCGAGCTTGGACTGGAACACGCCGAGCAGGATCATGAACTCGCCGATGAAGTTCGAGGAGCCTGGCATGGCCAGCGTGGCCAGGGTCACGATCAGCGCCAGGGCGGCCAGGATCGGCGCCCGGAAGGCGATCCCGCCCATGTCGGCCAGCAGCTCCGAGCCGCCGGCGCGGGCGGCCGCGGCGGCGACGATGAAGAACAGCGGCGCGGTGACGAGTCCGTGGTTGAGCATCTGGAGCAGCGCGCCCTGATCGCCGGTGGGGCGCAGGGAGAAGATCCCGAGCGTGATGAAGCTGAGCTGGGCGGCGCTGGAGTAGGCCACGACCATCCGGGCGTCAGGAGTGGTGAAGGCCACGAGCGTGGCCCAGACGATCGAGACCAGCGCGATCAGCAGCATCAGCGTCTGGAAGTGCACCGAGGCGTAGGGGAAAAGCGGCAGCACGATCCGCAGGAACCCGTATGCGGCGACCTTGGAGACGACGCCTGAGAAGACGGCCACGGCGGGGATCGGCATCGCCTTGTAGCCGTCGGCGAGCCAGCCGTGGAACGGTACGAGCGGCATCTTGACCAGGAAGGCGAAGGCGAAGCACAGGAAGATCCACTCCTGGGAGGCGTGCGGCAGCGGCAGGGCGCGCAGCGCGGTGAAGGTGAAGTTGATCGGCGTGTTGTGGTCGCTCGAGGCCAGCACCCCGGTGGCCACGGCGGCGGCGAGCATGAAGAACGAGCCGACGAGCGTGTAGACGACGAGCTTGGTGGTGGCGCGCACGCGGTCCGGGCCCGTGCCCCACATACCGGTCAGGAAGTAGAAGGGGATGAGCATCAGGTCGAAAAAGCCGACGAACAGCGCCAGGTCCTGGGCGCAGAAAGCGCCGAGCACCGCGCTCTCGGCCAGGCCGAAGTGGAAGTAGAAGCTGCGCGGGCGCTCCCACTCCTTAAAGCTCGCCCACGCCAGCGACGCGCTGAACAGCACGGTCGTGAGCATCACCAGCACGACGTTCAGGCCATCGAGGCCGAGCTTGTAGTGGATGCCCAGGGCCGAGATCCACACGTCGTCGGTGACGAACTGAAGCCCGCTGTGGCCGAGCTTGAAGCGGGCCAGGAATGAGATCGCGACCCCGAGGGTGACGAGACTGCCGACCGCGGCGACCCGCCCGACCACCTCGCGCGGGAACACCGCCGCGACGAGCGAGATCACGAGGGGCAGCCAGATCAGGATCGACAGCGTCATGCGTCACCCACTGCACATACGCATACAGATACAGATATATATGTATGTATAAGCATAGATGTCGGTCTCGGTGTCGGTGTCGGTGTCGGTGTCGGTGTCGGTGTCGGCGTCGGGGGTCTCAGCTGCTTGAGATCAGGAAGTAGAGGGCGACGCCGCCGACGCAGACGATCATCAGCGCGGCGTAGTAGCGCACGAAGCCGGTCTGGGCGCGGCGGACCGCGGCCGAGCCGGCGCGGACCACGCCGGTGGCGCCGCCGGTGAACACGCCCTGGATGAGCGAGCGCTCGGCCACGGTATCGACCAGGCGACCGGTCCACAGCGCCGGCCGAACGATGAGCAAGTCGATGAGCTCATCGAAGTACCACTTGTGCCACAGGAACGTGTACACGGCGCCGAACCGCTCGCGCAGCCGCGCTGCCGTGCCGGGCTGGCGGATCCAGATGCGGAAGGCGATGGCGACGCCCGCGATTGCGATCAGCGCGCCGATCACCAGCCCGACCCAGGCGGGCCCGGCCTTGACGTCCACGTGGTAGTACTTGGAGTCGGCGAAGGTCGGATCGAGGAACTTGGTCACGCCGTCGTCGACGCCGGGGATCTGGATCAGGCCGCCGATCACGGCCAGCACGGCGAGCGTGCCCATCGCGATCTTCATGGGCCACTCGCGCTCGGCGATGAAGTGATCGGGGCCGGGGAAGCCGACGTCGGTGTCCTCTTCCTCACCCGTCATCGGGTTACGAGGAACCTCGGCGTGCGCGAGGTGCCCGTGCTCGAGCTCGAGTGCCTCGGGGACCGGATCGCCGAAGAACGTACGGAAGATCATCCGGAACGTGTAGACGCCGGTCAGCAGCGCGCCCACGTAGCCGGCGATCCCGAGGATCACGAAGGCGCCGCCGCGATGGTCGGCGAAGCCGATGATGTCGTCCTTGGACAGCCAGCCGGAGAACGGCGGCATCCCGCTCAGCGCCAGGCCGCCGATCAGGAAGCAGATGAACGTGAACGGCAGCGCGCGGCGGAACCCACCCATCCGGTCGAGCGACTGATCGCCGGCCATCGCGCCGATCACCGATCCCGCCCCCATGAACAGCAGGGCCTTGAAGAAGGCGTGGGTCATCAGGTGAAACAGCCCGGCCGAGTAGGCGCCGAGCGAGACGCCCATGATCATGTAGCCGATCTGGGACATCGTCGAATACGCGATCACGCGCTTGATGTCGGTCATCACCAGCGCCACCGTGCCCGCGATCAGCAGGGTCGCGCAGCCCACGATCGCGCCGACGTCGGCGCCGGTCTGGCCCCACTCGAAGAGCACGTGCATGCGTGCGATCAGGTACACGCCTGCGGTCACCATGGTCGCGGCGTGAATCAGAGCGGAGACGGGAGTGGGGCCCTCCATGGCGTCCGGGAGCCAGGTGTGCAGCGGGACCTGGGCCGACTTCGCGAAGGCGCCGACCAGTAGCAGCAGGCAGGCCGCGACGATCGGGGTGCCGTTCCGGGCGAAGCTGGTGTGGACGGCCTTGAAGACCGGCAGGAACTGCACCGTGTGGGTGTGCTGGAAGATGATGAAGGTGGCGATCACCAGCCCCACGTCGCCGACCACATTGATCACGAACGCCTTGATGCCGGCCCGGGTCGCGGTGGTGCGCCGGTACCAGAACGAGATCAGCAGGTACGAGGCGGCGCCCACGAATGCCCAGCCGACGATCAGCAGGATGAAGTTGCCGGCCAGGACGAGCAGCAGCATCGAGAACACGAAGAAGTTCAGGTACGCGAAGTACCGCGAGAAGCCCCGGTCGCGGGTCATGTAGGTGACCGAGTACAGGTGGATCAGGGTTGAGACCCCGGAGACGACCAGGATCATGAACACCGACAGCGGGTCGACCAGGATCTGGAGCTTGGCGTCGACACCCGCCGAGAAGTCGTAGTTCCAGAGCGAGGACGTGAGCTGGCGGTGGTCGGGGCTGAAGCTCTGCAGCTTGGCGAACGCGATGACCGCGAACACGAACGACAGCCCGATGGCCAGCGTGCCGATCCAGCCCGCCGCGCGCCCGGGCCACACCCGCCATCCAAGCGCGAGCACGATCGTCCCGACGAGCGGGCACAGCAACACGAGCCAGCCGGCGGTGGTGGCAGTCATCAGCGCGCGTGGGTGGGTGGGTTGGGCTGGGTGGCTCCGGGCCGGCGACCTGCAAAACCGCGCGTGGGCCGCGGGCGGCGGAAGGCGTGAGCGGTTCTGCACGCCACAGCTGCATAACTGCGCGTCGCGCTCACGGGCAGCGGTGTATGCGCGCTTTTGCAGGTGGTGGTGCGGCGACGATCCGAGCGAACCGCGGTGGTGCGGTGGCCAGCCGGGTGACGCCGGTCCGGGCAATGGCGACCCCAGTCGCCCGCAAGCACCGAAAACAAAATCATCATCCCTGCAGCTCGCTGAGCTCGTCCACGTCGATCGGCATGCGCAGCCGGTAGATCGCCACGACCAGCCCGAGGCCGACCGTCACCTCGGCGGCCGCCACCACCATCACGATCAGGGCGAAGATCTGCCCGTCCTCGCCGCCCCACAACCGCGAGAAGGCCACCAGCGCGAGGTTGGCGCCGTTGAGCATCAGCTCCAGGCAGAGCAGGATCACGAGCGGATTGCGGCGGACGAGCACGCCGCCGGCGCCGATGCAGAAGATGATCGCCGAGACGACCAGGTACCAGCCGATATTCATTACCAGCCGCCCTCGGGCTTGGAGCTCTCGCCGGCGCCGGTCCCCACCCGCTCGGCCTCGACCGCGTACGGCTCGTCTTGGGTGGTGGGGCGGATGCCCGCGCCCTCGGCCATCGTCCCGGTGTAAGCCGGGCGCCGCGCGCGGAACAGGAACTGATCGATCCTCTGCTCCTCGGGCTCGAGCCCGCGCCGGCGGCGGGCGAGCACGACCGCGCCGACGGCCGCGACGAGCAACAGGATCGAGGCGAGCTCGAACGGGAACAGGTACTGGGTCAGGAACAGCTTGCCGATGTGCTGCGGGGTGCCGAAGCCGGTGACGTACGGCGCGCCCTTGGTGTTGACGCCCTTCAGACCGGCGCCCAGCAGCGCGATGCAGAGCTCAATCGCCAGCGCCAAAGCGAACAGCGGCCCGAGTACCCGCAGCACCCCGCCGCTGGCCAGCTGCTCGCCGCCGCCCACGTAGGCGACCACGAACACGTACAGAACCATCACCGCGCCGGCGTAGACCACGACCTGGGCGGCGGCGACGAACTCGGCGCGCAGCAGCAGGAACAGCGCGGCGAGCGAGACCAGGTGGATCGCCAGCGACAGGACGCTGTAGAACGGGTTGCGGAGCATGACCACGCCGATCGCCCCGCTGATCGCGCCGATCGCGGCGATGAAGAAGATGATCGCGGTGAGCACCACCGCTACTCGCCTTCCCGCCGCAGCGGGGTGCGCTCGATCGGCTCGGCGAGCAGCATCTCCTTGGTGAAGATCAGGTCCGAGCGCGTGTAGTCCGACATCTCGTAGTCGTGGCCCATGGTGATCGCGTCAAACGGGCACGCCACCTCGCAGTAGCCGCAGAAGATGCAGCGGCTGAGGTTGATCTCGTAGACCGCCGCATAGCGCTCGCCCGCCGACACGCGGTTGACCGGAGTGTTCTCCGCCGCCACCACCCGGATGCAGTCGGCCGGGCAGGCGGCCGCGCACAGCGAGCAGCCGACGCATTTCTCAAGGCCCGAGTCCTCGAACCGGTGCAGCTTGTGGCGGCCGCGGAAGCGGGGGTAGACGGGCGTCTTCTCCTCGGGGTACTGGATCGTCACCGGTCCCTCGACGATGCGGGCGAATGTGGTCTTAAGACCGCGGAGCGTCTCGCCGAAGGCGCGGTAGGTACCCGCCACCGGACCCGGGGCCGGTGAGCGCACCACCTCGATGACGTCGTCACTGGGGTTGTAAGGGCTCATGAGGCCACCACGATCGCGGTCACCAGCAGGTTCAGGGTCGCCAACGGCAGCAGGATCTTCCAGCCGAGTGACATCAGCTGGTCATAGCGCAGCCGGGGCAGGGTCGCGCGGACCCAGATGAAGAAGGTGAAGACGAGGATGATCTTTACCAGCACGACGATCGGGTCGACCCAGCCGGGGGGATGGATCCCGAACGGCATCAGCCAGCCGCCGAAGAAGACGGTCACGGCGATCGCCGAGACGACGATCATGTTCGCGTACTCGGCGAACAGGTAGGCCACGAACGACGTGCCGCCGTACTCGGTGAAGTAACCGATGATCTCGGAGTCCGCCTCGAGCAGGTCGAACGGCGCCCGGTTGGTCTCGGCGAACGACGCCACCAGGTAGACCAGGAAGCCGGCGAACTGGGGGATGAAGAACCACATCCCCTCCTGGGCGTGGACGATCCCGGTCAGGGACAGGGTCTGGGCGGTGATGATCACGCCCACCAGCGCCAGTCCCTGCGACACCTCGTAGGAGATCAGCTGCGCCGCGCCGCGCATCGCGCCCAGGAAGGCGTACTTGGAGCCCGAGGCCCAACCGCCGAGCATGACGCCGTAGAAGGAGATGCCGGCAAGCGCGAACACGTACAGCGGGCCGATCGAGACGTCGATCCCGTATAGCCCTACCTCCTGGCCGAAGACGTGCTGCACGTCGCCGAACGGGATGATCGCCATCGCGGCAACCGCGGTGACGATCGAGATCATGGGCGCGATGCGGTACAGCAGGCCGATCGACGTCGCGGTTCGGAACGGCTCCTTCATCGCGAACTTGACGATCTCGGCCATGGGCTGGAGCAGCCCGAACGGCCCCACGCGGTTCGGCCCGTAGCGCGCCTGGAAGCGGCCCAGCAGCTTGCGCTCGTAGACGATCAGGATTGGCAGGATCGCGAAGATCACCGCGAAGATGACGATCGACTTGATGATCTGAACCCACCAGGGCTCGAAGTAGTTGACCTCCGCGAAGCTGATCACGGCTTGCGCACCTCGACCGTCGGCTCGGTGAAGGCGTTGGCTGAGCCGGCGTGGATGCCGTCGGCCAGGAACACCGTGCCCGCGGGAACTCCGGTGCGCACGTGGGCCGTTCCCCGTAGACGCGTCCCGTTCTGCGCGACCACGACCGCGTCCCCGGGGCCGATCCCGAGATGCTCGGCATCCTCGGGAGAGAGCTCGATCTGCTGGCGGGCGATGGTGAACTTCAGCGAGGGAGAGATCTCGACCTCGGGCGCGGCCCAGATCGGGCGGTAGCGGCCGAGGCGCAGTGCGCCGGCGGTGGCGGTGTGGTCGGCGCCGTTCGCGTCGGGTGCGGCCGCGATGCCTCCAGGGGAGGACGCCGACACCGCCGGGATCGCCCCGCCGCCGTCCGGGACCGGGAACTCCGAGGCCGCGTCGCGTGACTGCCAGCGCACGCCGCGCCCGCCGATCTCCTCGAGGGTCAGGCCGCGATAGAACGGCACCGCCTCGACGAGCTGCGCGAACGCCATCGGGGAGGTCAGCACGCCGGTGTCAAGGCCGGCGCGCTTGGCCAGCTCGGCCACCACCGACCAGCCGGAGCGCACCTGCCCGGGGTGGGCGATCGCGCGGCGCAGGCGCTGGAGCCGGCCGTCGGGGTGCACGACCGTGCCCTCCTTCTCGGCGTAGGAGTCGGCCGGGAAGATCACGTTGGCGTGTTCGGCGAGACCTTCGGTGAGGACGCTCGCGTGGGCGACGACGACGCCGGCGCGGCGCATCGCCCGCTCCCACAGAGCACGGTCGGGCTGGTCGCGGATCGGGTCGGTCTGGAAGAGGTACAGGGCACCGATCTCGCCGTCGGCGGCGGCCTGGGCAATCTCCCGGGCACTCCGCCCCGGGCCCGCCGACTCAGAAAGCGAGCCGTATCCGGGGCCGCTGTCCGGGAGCACGCCGGCCTCGCGCAGTCCCCGGCCGTTGCCGCCGGCGGGGAGCTCCAGCAGCCCGGCGCCGTCGTGGTCGGCCAGCCCGAGGCGCTGGGCGACGCTGAGCAGTGTGCGGAGCGCGGCCGGGTCGAGCCGGCGCTCGCCCCAGACGATGACGATGTCCTCGCCGCCGGCGCGGAGGTACTCGGCCAGGGCGGCCATATCCCGGTCGTCGGTCTCGGGGTCGCCGGGCGCCGCGTCGCCGCCGAGCGCAGCGTCGAGCTCGGTCAGGAACGCGGCCTCGCCGCCCGGGGCATAGCGCCTGACCAGACCCGCGTTCGGATCCAGGGCGCTCGGCCGATCGGTGGCGATCACCAGCCGGACGCCGCGGCGGCGCACACCCTTGCGGATCCGCAGGTCGAGGATCGGGGCGTCGTCGAGCGGCTCGCAACCGAGGATCAGCACCGTATGAGCGAACTCCAGGTCCGGGACCGTGGCCTGCAGAGCCGGAGCTGCCAGAGAGCGAGCGAGCTCGGCCGGGATGTGCGATCCCTCACGCGAGTCGAGATCGCCCGACCGCAGGGCCTCGCGCATCAAGCGGTGGATCAGGAAGCCCTCCTCGTTGGTCGCCTGCCCACCCACGAGCGCGCCGACCGACCCCTTGTGACGGGCCAGGCCGGCGGCGTCGCCGAGCGCGCGCTCCCAGGAGACGGGCCGCAACGTCCCGCCGTCACGCACGAGCGGCTGGGTGATGCGCTCATCGACGTGGATGGCCTGGTAGGCGAAGCGGCCCTTGTCGCACATCCAGCCGTCGTCGACTTCATCGTTCCCGCCGGGGCCGCCGCCAGTGGCGGCGCCGGTGGCGTCGCGGGAGCGCACCCGCATGACCTTCTCGTCGCGGACGGTGAACTCGACGTTGCACTGCGACGGGCAGAGCGTGCAGATGCCGCCCGCGCCCTCGATGTCCCACGGCCGGGCCCGGAAGCGATAGGCCCGCGAGGTCAGCGCGCCCACGGGACACAGCTCGACTATGTTGCCGCTGAACGGGGCTACGTACGGGTGGCCGTCGTGGGTGCCGACGAACGTGTGGGCGCCGCGCTCGGTGAAGATCAGCTGGTAGTCCTCGGAGATCTCCTGCGAGAAGCGCACGCAGCGGTAGCAGAGGATGCACCGCTCGCGGTCGATCGCGATCAGCGGGCTGAGGGCCAGCGGCTTCTCGAAATGCCGCTTGGGCTCGATGAACCGCGAGCGCCCGAGCCCCCACCCGAAGGTGATGTCCTGGAGCGGGCACTCGCCGCCCTTGTCGCACACCGGGCAGTCGAGCGGGTGATTGACGAGCAGGAACTCGACGATCGCGTTCTGCGCGTGGTGCACACGCTCAGTCTGGGTGTGGACGACCATCCCGTCCTTGACCGCCGTCGAGCACGACGTCTGGAGCTTGGGGATGCCCTCGATCTCGACCAGGCACATCCGGCAGGCGCCGACCGGCTGGCCAAGCTTGGGCTCGTAACAGAAGTAGGGGATCTCGATGTCGCCCTGCTTGGCGGCGTCGACCAGCATCATGCCCTCGGGCGCGCGCACCTCGCGGCCGTCGATCGTCAGCTGGATGATGTTCTCTGGGGGACGGGGCATGGCGTTCGGGGGGGATTTCTAGTGCACCGGGAAGGGTCCCGCGTGCTCGTCCGCGACCCCGACTGCGATCACGTCCGCTACATCCGCCCCCTCGGCGCGCTCACGCGCCGCTTCGATCTCGGCCTCGAGCTCGGGCCGGAACTTCTCGACCATCGATCCGATCGGCATGGCCATCGCGTCGCCCAGGACGCACAGGCAGTTGCCGATGATCTGCTCCTGCACGGAGGCCATGATGTCGAGGTCCATCGGGGTTGCCTCCCCCGACTCGATCCGGTCTAGCATCTTGACCGTCCAGTTGGTGCCCTCGCGGCACGGCACGCACTTGCCGCACGACTCGTGGGCGTAGAACTTGGCGACCTTCTTGGCCACCTCGAGCACGGTGTGCGAGTCGTCGATGACGATGATCGCGCCCGAGCCGAGCATCGAGCCGGCCTTGGCCATCGAGTCGAAGTCGTAGGGGATGTCGAGGTCGTCCTTGGTCAGCACGGGTGAGCTCGAGCCGCCCGGGAACCAGAACTTGATCTCGCGTCCCTCGGCCGGTCCGCCGGCCAGCCCGTAGATGAGCTCGCGCGACGGGGTCCCCAGCACGACCTCGTAGTTGCCCGGTCGCTGCACGTCGCCGGAGATCGACACCAGCTTGGTGCCCGTGGACGTCTCGGTGCCCAGCTCCGCGTACTCCTTGCCGCCCATGCGGATGATCGCCGGCACGGTCGCCAGCGTCTCGACGTTGTTGATCAGCGTCGGCCCGTGGTACAGGCCCTCGATCGCCGGGAACGGTGGCTTCAGCCTCGGGTTGCCCCGCTTTCCCTCGAGCGAGTCGAGCAGGCCGGTCTCCTCACCGCAGATGTAGGCGCCGGCGCCGCGGTGGAGCACGAGCGACACCGTGTGGTCGGAACCGAGGATCTTCTCGCCGATGTAGCCCGCGTCGCGGGCCTCGGCGATGGCCGCCTCGAGGATGTCGGCCTGGTGGGCGTACTCGCCGCGGATGTAGATGAATGCCCGGCTCGTCCCGGCGGCCCACGACGCGATCAGGACGCCCTCGATCAGCATGTGGGGGTTCTTCTGCATGATCTCGCGGTCCTTGAACGTCCCGGGCTCGGACTCGTCCGCGTTGCACACCAGGTACTTGTCCATGTCGCCGTGGGGCAGGAACGACACCTTGCGGCCCATCGGGAAGCCGGCGCCGCCGCGCCCCCGGATGCCCGCGTCGATGATTGTCTGGGTCACGTCTTCGGGCGGCGTGGCGAGCGCCTTGCGCAGCGACTCGTAGCCGCCGCGGCGCTCGTAGACCTCGAGCGTGTTCAGCCCGGGCTCGTCGATGCGGTCAAACAGGATCTTCAGGGGGCGCTCAGTCATGGTCGTCGTCTTGTTCAGCTGGGTCGGTTGGGGTCTCGATCGCGGCCGTGGGGCCGGGACGGTCGACATTGTCGCCCTCGGGACCGAGGCCGGCGGTGTCGGCCATCTCGGTGGTTGCCGAGTCGGGCGGCGAGAAGTCGCTCGCCTCCTCGGCGACACCCGGATCGGCGGAGCGTCGGTAGCGCAGTTGCTTGTGCTCGAGCACGGTCCGGCCGGCAAGTACGTCCTCGACGATCTGCGGTGCGTCCTCGGCGACGAGCGGGCCGACGTACTCGCCGTCGACCGACGCCATCGGCGCGATGTCGCACGCGCCCAGGCACTCGAATGAGGCCACGTTGATGTCCGAGTGGCCCTCGGCCGCCTTGAGCATCTCCTCGAAGAACTCGTCGGCGCCCAGCAGCGAGCACGAGATGTTCGTGCACACGAACACGTCGTGGCGGCCCTTGGGCACGGTCTTGAACATGTCGTAGAACGTCGCCACCGAGGTGAGGTAGGCGGGTGTCAACCGCATCACCGTGGCGACCTGATCGATCGCCTCGGGCGAGCACCATCCGTGTTCGTCCTGGGCGGCGTGCAGCGCCGGGATAGCGGCCGAGCGGCGGTCCGGGTACTTGGCCATAGCCTGAGTGATCTGCTCCCTGAGCTGCGGCGGGACCGGCGTGGTCGCCGGGTCGGGGATCGTCGCCGGGTCCTTGGTGAGGTCGACCGCGGAGTCCCAACCGGGCACGCGTGAGCCGTGGCCGAAGCGGGGGACCGGGGGCCGATTCGTCGCGCTCACCGGTCGATGCCCCCGAGGATCGGGTCGAGCATGGCCAGCGTCGCGATCAGATCGGCGATGTAGCTGTCGCGGACCATCGGGGCCAGGGCCTGCAGATTGGTGAAGCTGGGGTCGCGCATGTGCACGCGCGCGGGCTTGGCCGAGCCGTCGGACCGGACGAAGCAGCCGAGCTCGCCGCGCGGGCCCTCGATCGGGTAGTAGGCCTCTCCCGGCGGCACCCGAAAGCCCTCGGTGACCAGCTTGAAGTGGTGGATCAGCGCCTCCATACTGGTGGCCAGCTCGTGACGGGGCGGGAGCGCGACCTTGCGGTCGGAGGTGATGTGCTCGCCCTCGGGCAGGCCGTCGATGGCCTGCTCGATGATCTTGACCGACTGGTAGATCTCGGCATGCCGGACCCGGAAGCGGTCGTAGTTATCGCCCACCGTGCCGACCGGGATCTTGAAGTTGAAGTGGTCATAGCTCGAGTACGGCGCAGCCTTGCGCAGGTCCCAGGGGTCGCCGGACGCGCGCAGCAGGGGACCGGTCACGTTCAGGTCCAAGAGCGTCTGCCGATCGACGATGCCCGTCCCGCGCAGGCGCTCGAGCAGGATCTGGTTCTTCTCGAACAGGTCGGCGTACTGGTTCGCGCGCGGGGGCATGATCTTGATGAAGTGGCGGAGCTTCTCCTCGAAGCCTCGGGGGATGTCTTCCATCACGCCGCCGACCTGGAAGTAGCGGGTGTGCATTCGCTGCCCGGAGGACATCTCGAACAGGTCCAGGATCAGCTCCCGCTCGCGGTAGCAGTACCAGAACATCGAGATCGCGCCGAGGTCGAGCGCGCTCGTGCCGAGCCAGACCAGATGTGACGCGATCCGGTTGAGCTCAAGATGGATCACGCGCAGGTACTGGGCGCGCGGCGGCACGTCGATCCCGAGCAGCGTCTCGACGGCGCCGCAGTAGGCCATCGCGTTGAAGTAGTAGCCCAGGTAGTCCATCCGCTCGACCACCGGGATCACCTTCCAGTAGGCCTTGTCCTCGGCGGTCTTCTCGATGCCGGTGTGGACGTAGCCGATGATCGGCTTGATGTCGCGGACGACCTCGCCCTCGAGCGTCGCAAGCAGCCGCAGCACACCGTGGGTCGACGGATGGTGCGGCCCGATGTTGAGCGTCAGGAGCTCGTGCGTCTCGCCCTCGCCGGCAGGCGAGCTCGAGAGCGTGACCGACTCCTCGCGCTTGCGGTAGTCGTCGGTCAGCGTGGTGGCGCCGCTGTGCTCGCTGTCTCCCCGACCTGTGAGCGTCACATGTACTTCCCGTAGTTCTGTTCTTCGTTATACGTGAACAGCACCGGCTCGCCGCCGACCGGGAAGTCGCGTCGTTGGGGATGGCCCTCGTAGTCCTCGGGCATCAGGATGCGGCGCATGTCCGGGTGACCATCGAACACAACCCCGAACATGTCATAGACCTCGCGCTCGGGGAATTCGGCGCCCGGGAACATGTCGACCACCGACTCGATCCGAGCTGCGTCGGTGCTCACCCTCGCCTTGACCGAGATCCGGTCGACGGCGTCACGGTCGAGCATCTCGTAGAGCACACCCAGACGCGGCTCGTGTGGGTAGTAGTCGACCCCGTGAAGGCTGGCGAGGAATGTGTAACCCTTGGACCTCAGGTGCTCGAGGACGAGCCGGATCTTTTCCGGGTTCGCGACCAGGACGGCGCGGCCACGGTGAAACTCGGTGTCGAGGATCGAGGTGTTATCGGCGTCGCGGAGCTCCTGCGCGGTCAGCTCGAGCCCCGTCGCGTCAGGCACCGGCGGTGTCCCCCGGCTTGAACACGCTGATGTCGGCGCTGTCCAGCGTGCCTGCGTCGGGGAGCACCTCCTCGGTGCCCTCGGCGTCGTAGCGGTCGCGCCAGCCGGCCGGGGCGTGCCCCTGGATCTGATCCCGGAGCTTGAGGATCCCGTGCATGAGCGCTTCGGGTCGAGGCGGACAGCCGGGCACGTGCACGGCGATCGGCATGAACTTGTCCGAAGGCACGAGCGCGTAGTTGTTAAAGACGCCCATCGAGGAGCAGCACGCCCCCATCGAGATCGCCCACTTGGGCTCGAGCATCTGGTCCCAGATCCGCCGGATCACGGGGGCCATCTTGATCGAGACGCGGCCGGACAGGATGATCAGGTCGGCCTGGCGCGGCGAGGCGCGGAACGCCTCAAAGCCGAAGCGGGCGATATCGACCCGTGCGGCGACGATGTGAATCTGCTCCATCGCGCAGCAAGCGAGTCCGAACGTGAGCGGGTAGAGCGAGTTGCCCTGGGCCCACCCGACGGCGCGGTCGACGGTTGTGGTCATCACGCGCTCGGTCACGTAGCGCTCGAGCTCCTCGTCGTCCATGTCCCCGCGCAGCAGGTCGGGGGCGATGTGCCGGCGGACGCGCAGGTCGTTGGGGTCGACGCGCTGGCGCTTCACTTCCATTCGAGCGCTCCCCTCCGCCACACGTACACGAACGCGATCATGAGCAGCACGACGAACGTGACTGTCTCGCCCATGGCGAACGAGCCGGCGGCTCGTAGCTGGACGGCGATCGGATAGAGGAAGATCACCTCGATATCGAACAGGATGAACAGCATCGCCACGAGGTAGAAGCTGATCCCGAAGCGGAAGCCGCGCTGGACCTCGGAGGGGAGGCCGCATTCGTAGGGCTCCTCCTTGGACCGGTTCGGCGCTCGCCGACCCACGATGAGGTTCAGCGTCCCGAACAACAGTCCGATGGCCGACCCCAGAATCAGGAAGACAAGCGCGGGCAGGTAATCGCGCAGCACGGCAAACCGTTATATCACCGCTTAGGGGTACCTTGTAACACTGTGTTACTTAGTGCGTCCCGCCACAAGTATTGCGGCTCTCTTATGGGACATTTGACGCGAGGTCGTGGTGCGGTTTCGACGCCAGTCGGTTCCGCGATCGCGGCGACACGCCGGAGACCCGGTACCCGCACATGAAGCAGGTTCACATCCTCGCCGCGATTGTGGTGATCGCCGTCTCGGGGGTCGCCGGCGTGTGGGGAGCGTGGTGCTGGTGGAAGGTGCGAACGAGCGTCTGGTTCTGGCGGCTGCTCCGGACCTCCCAGGCCCTGATCGTGGTCGAGATGGCGATCGGCGGCGTGCTCGTGCTGCTCGGGCACAAGCCGCCGCACCTTCACCTGATCTACGGGGTCCTGCCGATCCTCGTCTCGTTCATCGCCGAGCAGCTGCGCGTGTCGGCGACCCAGATGATTCTCGACGCGCGGGGGTTCGAGTCCGCGCACGCGGTGGGGGAGTTGCCTGCCGCCGAGCAGCAGGCTGTGGTCGTGTCCATCGTGCGGCGCGAGATCGGCGTGATGGCGCTCGCGGCGCTCGTGAACTTCGTGCTGCTGTCTCGGGCGGCCATGACGGGCTGAACTCGCGGGCAGCCTCGACACGACTGCGTCTCCTGAGATAACACAAATTTGTGTCATCTCAGGAAAGAGTGTGGTATCGTGCTCGCCATGCCAACCGACGCCGAGATCACGTTCGCCGACCACGTCGGCCGGTTCTACGCCCGCCGTTACGGGATGGCCCCGATGGTGGGGCGCCTACTGGGGTACCTGTCGGTCTGCGACCCCCGCGAGCAGAGCATCGCCGAGCTGGCTGACGCCCTGCTGGCAAGTCGAAGCGCCATCGCCGGCGCGGTCAACACGCTGGAGAGCCTTCGGCTCCTCAAGCGCTCCCGCGCCGCCGGCGAGCGCATGGACCGGGTGCGCATCGACATGTCGTCTCCCAATGCGACGGGGTTCGACATGTCCGAGTACCTGGAGCAGGGTGAACTGGCCCGCGAGGGTCTTCGCGTCCTGCAGGACGCCCCGCCCGAACGGCGGGCGATCTTGTTGGAGTGGGCCGCGTTCGCCGATTTCCTGGTCGAGCGGCTTCCCCTGCTAGAGCAGGAGTGGAAGGAGCGGCGGGAGGCGCTGCAGGCCGCGGGCCAGCTCCCGGCGGCGTCGGGTCCCGATAAGGACGGAGGAACACGATGACGGGCCAGAACAGCACGCCGGGGATCGTGGCCAGCGGCGTGTGCAAGTCATTCAGCGCCCACCTGGTGCTGGACAACGTCAATCTGACTGCGGATGAGGGATCGATCTTCGCGCTGCTGGGCCCGAATGGGGCCGGCAAGACCACGATGGTCCGCATCCTCTCCACCCTGATCCCGGCCGACTCCGGCTCCATGCAGATCGCCGGCCACGACGTTGTCGGCGACCCGGACGGGGTTCGGGCGCATATCGGGGTCACCGGCCAGTTCTCGGCCGTGGACAACTTGCTCACCGGACGCGAGAACCTGCGGCTGATGACCGACCTCCGTCATCTCGGACGCGAGGCCGGGCAACGCCGGATCACCGAGTTGCTGGAGCAGTTCGACCTCACCGACGCGGCCGACAAGCCGCTGTCGGTCTACTCGGGCGGGATGCGGCGGCGCCTGGATCTCGCCATGACCCTCGTGGGTCAGCCCAGCGTGATCTTCCTCGACGAGCCCACCACCGGCTTGGATCCGGCCAGCCGCCTCACGATGTGGCAGATCGTCCGCCAGCTCTCACGATCCGGCGTGACCATCCTGCTCACCACGCAATACCTCGAGGAGGCCGACCAGCTGGCCGACCGGATCGCCGTGCTCGACCAGGGCCGGATCGTCGCCGAGGGAACCCCGGACGAGCTCAAGCGCCGGATCCCCGGAGGGCATGTCCGGCTCCACTTCGCCGGTCCCGAGTCGCTGCGCTCGGCCGCCGAGTTGCTTCCGGCGGCCGCTCCGGACCCAGACGAGCTTGTCCTGCAGGTCCCAGCAGATGGCACCGTCGACTCCCTCCGCGGGCTGCTCGACGAACTGCACCAGGCCCGGATCGACGTCGAGCGCCTCTCGATCCATACCCCGGATCTCGATGACGTGTTCTTCGCCGTCACCGGCGGTCATGTCCCCGAGGAGAACCCCATCGCGGAAGGAGTAGCCGCGCGATGACCGCGCTCGCCTACACAGTCAGCGACTCGCGGGTCATGCTGCGACGCAACCTCAAGCACCAGCTGCGCTACCCGTCGATGACGCTCATGCTGGTCGGTATGCCGATCGTGTTTCTGCTGCTGTTCGTCTACGTCTTCGGCGGTCAGCTCGGTGCCGGCCTCGGCGCGCACCTGGGACGCCACGCCTACCTGAACTATGTGGTCCCCGGGCTGCTGCTGATCACCGTGGCCTCGGCCGTCCAGGGCACCTCGATCATGGTCGCGATGGACATGACGGGCGGAATCATCGACCGGTTCCGAACGATGAACATCGCCCGCGCCTCGGTCCTCACCGGGCACGTGCTCGGCAGCCTGATCCAGACCCTGGCCGCCTTCGGCGTGCTCATCGGCGTCGCGTTCGGTCTCGGGTTCGACTCGAGCGCCGGGCTGCTTGACTGGCTCGCCGCGATCGGGATCCTGGCCCTGTTCGCGTTCGCGCTGATCTGGCTGGCGGTGGCGCTCGGGCTTGCCGCCAAGAGCGTCGAGACCGCCAGCAACACGCCGATGATCCTGATCCTGCTGCCCTTCTTCGGCAGCGGGTTCGTGGCCACGGCGACGATGCCGGCCGGGCTACGCCAGTTCGCCGAGTACCAGCCCTTCACGCCCGTCACGGACACCGTGCGCGCGCTCCTCACCGGGGCCGCCGTCGGCCACCACGCGATCGCGGCGATCGCGTGGAGCGTCGGTATCGCGGCACTGTCCTACCTGTGGGCGCTTCGCCTCTACAACCGACGTCGGGCGACCGAAGCGCACTGAGTCCTCGGGTCGCTCGGCGCCCGACTCGGAATCCTGGGGTGGCTCAGCGCTCGACCCGGAGGCGGACGTCGTGGTACTGCCCCGCGTACCAGAGGAGCGGGTCCCCCTCGCCTAGGCCCATGGCTACAACCTCGCCGATCGCGATCGTGTGATCGCCGCCGGCGATCAGCTCGCGCAGCTCGCACGCCACCCACGACAGCGCGCCCTCGATGATCGGGACCCCGGCGTGGAGGTGGTGGGCCACTCCCTCGAGCTTCTCCGACTCCGGCATCTTGGACGCGAACACCCGCGCGATGTCCTCCTGGTGGGCCGCCAGCACGTTGACGCCGAACCGCTCCGCATTCCGAACGATCGGAAGCGTGCGGGCCTGATTCTCAAAGCACACCAGCGCGAGCAGCGGCTCGAGGGACAGCGAGCAAACCGCGTTCGCGGTCATCCCACCCGAGCCGGTCTCGGCCGCGGTCGTGACCACCGCGACGCCGGTGGCGAACCGCCCGAATACCTCGCGGAACAGCTCGGGATCGGGCTCGAACGCGGGCACCATCGCTGGCGTCGTTATAGCGTGGTTTCCAAAGGGTGGGGCCCCGGCGCCGGCCCTCTGGTTGCCGCCGGGAGGACGATCGCGACTGGGGGTGCGCTGAAGCGAACGTCGTGCCGGCGCCGGGATCGGTGCAGAGCTTCGGCGTCCCGGCCGCGGCTCCTGCCGGATCCTGCGTGATTTGCTGCAGCTTATGTGCGCCTGACATGTCGGCGGATCGCCGGTGTCGGCAGCGGCTCAGCGTGCAGTAGACGGGTCGGCCGCCGGCGGCCGAGGCTCCCGCTGGGCGGTCCTTCCGTATGATCCCGCCCCGAATGAGCCGACCCGCCAAGGTAGTGCTATCGGGTGCGTTGCTCGCGGTCGCGGTCCTGGCGACCGCGTGCGGAACCGAGACGATCGACGTTCCGAAATCGCAGCCTGCCCTGTATGAGGGGGCGACTCTGTTCAACCAGCGGTGTTCGGGCTGCCACACACTGTCCTTCGCCGCCACGCACGGGTCGGGCGCGAACGTGCGCACCAATCAGATCAACACCGGCCCCAACTTCGATATCCGCTGTGAGCGGCCGGTGGCGCGGGTCCTGTACGCGATCGAGAACGGCGGCTTCTCCGGCCAGATCATGCCCCAGAACATCGTCGTCGGCCAGCAAGCGAGGGACGTGGCCCAGTTCGTCGCCACGTACTCGGGACGCAAGGCGCCCAAGATTCCAGGCGTGGTGCCGTGCGAACAGGTCCCAATCGGGACGATCGAAGAGGCGCTGGCCCCGGTGACTCCGGCCACGCCGACCCCGTCTCCCTCGCCCAATACCGTCACGGGCCAGACCACCACGAGCGCGCCGATCCACAGCACCAAGTCCCGCCACACGCACGGAAAGACACTGACGATCTCGTCCAGGGCGGTCCCCGGCCTGGGCACGATCCTCGTCAACAACCTTGGGCACACGCTCTACGTGTTCGCGCCCGATAACCGCTCGCGGGTGACCTGCACGGGCGCCTGCACGGCCGTTTGGCCACCCGAGTACCTACCCACCGGCGGGAGCGCCGTCGGTACCGGAGGGGTAAAGACATCGCTGCTCGGGAGCCTGCCGGCTCAAAACGGAGGCAAGGTCGTCACCTACGCGGGTTGGCCCCTCTACACCTACGTCGCCGACACGACGGCCGGGAGCGCGGCCGGGCAGGCCGTCAACCTGAACGGAGGCTATTGGTACGTGATCACCACCTCCGGGACCGTCGTCAAGAAGAAGCCCTGATCGCCGGGGACGGCCGTGGTCCAGGAGAAAGGAGGGACCCGTTCTCGACATCCAGTTGATCCGCCGCGAGCCCGATGCCGTGCGCACGGCACTCGCCCGGCGCGGGCCCGATGCCGCCACGGCTGTCGACCGAGTCCTCGAGCTCGATCAGCGCTGGCGCGAGATCCGCACCGCGCTGGAAGAACTGCAGGCCGAGCAGAACCGCGCCAGCCGTGGGCGCAAGGGTCCGCCCACGCCCGAGGAGCGTGAGCAGCTCGCCGCGCTCGCCGCGCGCGGCCGGGAGCTGAGTGATTCGGAGACCGCGGTCCGCGTGGAGCGCGACAACGCGTTGGCGTCGCTCCCCAACCTCCCGGCCCCGGACGCGCCCGACGAGGACACCGAGATCCGCGCGGTCGGCGAAGCCGGCGCCACGGGGCGCGACCATCTGGAGCTGGCCGGCCCGCGGATCGACATGGAGCGCGGCGCGCGGCTATCCGGCTCTCGGTTCGCCTACATCCGCGGAGACCTCGTGATGCTCGAGTTCGCGCTGGTCCGGTATGCGTTGGTCACGTTGCGTGGACACGGCTTTGAGCCGGTGGTGCCTCCGGTGCTGGTCCGTGAGCGGGCCCTGTACGGGACCGGGTTCCTGCCCGACACCGAGCAACAGATCTACACCCTGCCCGATGACGACCTCTACCTGGTGGGCACCTCGGAGGTCGCGCTCGCCTCGCTGCACGACGACGAGATCCTGGCCGGTGATGACCTGCCGCTCCGCTACGCGGGGTTCTCGACCTGCTTCCGCCGCGAGGCCGGCGCCGCCGGCAAGGACACCCGCGGCATCTTCCGCGTGCATCAGTTCGACAAGGTCGAGATGTTCTCGTTCGTGCGGCCTGAAGATGGCGTTGACGAACACGAAAGGCTGCTGTCGATCGAGGAGTCGATCTTGACCGAGCTGGGGATTCCCTACCGGGTGGTGGCCATCGCGGTCGACGACCTGGGCGCCTCGGCGGCCAAGAAGTACGACTGCGAGGCCTGGCTGCCCGGCCAGGGTCGCTACCGCGAGCTGACCTCGACCTCGAACACCACCGACTACCAGGCCCGCCGGCTCGGGATCCGCTTCCGCCCGGGCGAGGGCCGGCCCGAGCACGTCTACACGCTGAACGGCACCGCGGTGGCGGTCGGGCGGACGATCATCGCGCTGCTGGAGAACGGCCAGCGCGACGACGGCTCGGTGGCACTGCCCGACGTGCTCGTTGGTTACGGCGCGCCGGCGGTCCTGCCATCCGCGGCGTGATCGGCGGTCCAGGGACCGAGCGTCCGACGCGCGGTTCGCTACGGCTAGCGGACGACGCGGAGCGGGCGGGCCTGATGGTCCTCGAGGACGACCAGCGCCGCGCGCGGTGGCCCGCAGGAGGCGATCTTCGCGCGGAGCCGCACGCCGAAGGTATTCCAGGGACGGACGAACGCGTTCGCCGGCTCATCGGCGCCGGCGGCCGCCTCGACCAGCGCGGCGGCGAAGCGCGCGCTGCGTCCGGCCTCGGCGTCGGCCGGCACGAGCAGCTGGACGACGGGCCGGTTGACCGCGCTGTCCTCGGTCACTCCGAGCAGCGTCTCGGCGCGCCGCGACATCGCCTGGACGAGCAGCGAGCTGTCGATGACCAGGAAGGCGTCGCGGGCGCTCGGCACGATGTCCGTCCGCGCCTCGAGCATCACCCCGAGGCCGCACGAACGGCACACACGAGCCATCGGCGACGGCGGTTGCTCGCCGCGCGACGGGGCGGCGCAGTGGCCGCAGAACCAGGTGAACTCAACCGGGTCGGCATCCGCCGACCGGACGAGCCTCAGTGCTGGACGAAGTTCGCTTGTTCCCCTCATTGCCCCTATGCGGATGCTAGCTCTTACCTATACGGAACGGAAGCTTCCGCCGAAGAATTGTGCAAGTTGTAGACCCCGTCGGCCGTCCTTGGGCCGCGCGTGATTGCACAGCGTAGCGCTGGACGAATGGCCGGTCCAGTGCTCTCGGCGATGGCGCGCCAACGAGCGACGAAAACCCTCCTCCCTCGTCTCTGAAATTGCACAAACCGACCTAAATCTGTTCCGCAGGGACTGCTTTTCCGACCATTACCCAGATCGGCTTGAGAGCGCTCACAAAATTTTGTGCCATCCCCCAAACGGGGGGTGACCGTCCGCTAAGTGCGGGAAAAACCTGAGCCTCGGTCGGTGCGAACTGATGGGGCCCGCATAGTCCACGTGGGGGATACGCCTCCCCATCCGTTTGGCGGCAACCTGGGCCCCAGGGCCGTCTGAAAGGCGGGCCGGAGAGCCGAGAATTAAGGCGAACCGCGCAGTCGGCGAAAGCTGCAGTCCGAAGGAATTCGGACGTCGAACGGCAGGAAGCTGCGACTCATCACACAGCGGAGAGGGGGGGATTCGAACCCCCGAACGAGGTTAACCCCCGTTACGCGATTTCCAGTCGCGCCCGTTCAACCGCTCCGGCACCTCTCCGTTTAGGCGGGGCAAGCGTAGCGCGCGGCTGCCCGATTGCCCACGGCGATGCTCGCCGAAGCCGCTAGATCTTCCAGACGCCGCTGCGCAACAGCGGCACCTCTCCACCCCCGGGCTCGATCCCCGTCACCGCCACCTGCTCAGAGCCGATCATGAAGTCGATGTGGAGCTGGGAGCGATTGATCCTTGGTCGCTCTGGCTCTCCAACCGTGAAGTCGAGCCCCTCGCCGAGCGCGATGTGGCTGGCCGCGTTCTCGTCGAGCAGGGTGTCGAAGAACACCTTGTCCAGGCTGCCGATCCGGCTCTCGCCATCCACCAGCGCCACCTCGCCCAGGCGCGAGGCGCCGGCATCCCGCTGCGCGAGGGCCCGCAGGGCGTCGGCCCCGTGCTCGGCCTCGATCTCGACCGCACGGCCACGCTTGAACCGGACGCGCAGGCCGTTCACCAGCGCTCCCGAAACAAACAGCGGCTTGGTGGCGGTGACCCACCCCTCGACCCGGTCGGGGTCGGGGGTGGTGAACACCTCCTCGGTCGGGAGGTTGGGCACATGCACGATGCCGTCCACGGTGCTGAGCCGCGCGCACTGCCAGCGGCCCGAGCGAAACAGTCCGACGCTCAGCTCGGTCCCGGGCCCCTCGAAGCGGAGCGCGTCGAGCCTCAGCTCGTCGAGCTTGCCGGCGACCGAGAGCAGGTCCTCTATGCGTTTCTCCCAGGCGGCCACCGGGTCGGGCTCGTCGACCCGGCACACGTGGGTCACGTCACGCCAGAGTCGCTCGAACGCTTCCTCCGGCGCCAGCTCCGGGTGCACGAGCTCGGCCCACGAATGGGTTGGGCAGGGCGCCGCCGTCCAGTTCGCCGTGCGGTGATTGACGATCTCGATCGACTCCCGCACCTGCGGGAGCAGGTCGCGGGCGAGCCGTGCGGGGTCGATCCCGTCCATGATCCGGGGAGCGACGGGGCCGGTCAGGGCGATCGCGGCGCAGCGGTTTTCGCCCAGCGCCTTCATCCGCTGGCCGTACCAGGGCGGGACGAAGTCCAAGGTGTCCTCGGCGGCGTACTGCATCCGGGCGTGCTTGACGTAGACGTCGAACACCGACAGGTCGACGAACTTCGCGCCGGCCTGGTACGCGGCGGCGGCGACCGCGCGCGCGAGCATCTCCTTGCCGGGCTCTGATCCGATCGCGACGATCTGGCCGGGCTGGACGTTCGCGCCCAAACGGACGATCAGGTGCGCGAGCGCTCGGACACGGTCCTCGATTCCGTTGCCGCTCATAGCTTTCAACCAGGATGCCATCCGGTCGGCCTGCACGCATCGGCAACCATCCCGGCCCAAACAAGCATGCCCCGGCACGCGCCGGCGGCGTAGAGTCGCGCCATGGCGGCCGAGTTCAAGCACCTCGACGAGCACCGCGCCACGGTGCTCGAAAACCTCTGCGAGATCATCGTCCCGGGCTCGCGGCACATACAGCCCGTCGTCTACATCGACGCGATCATGGCGGACATGCCAGCCCCGCAAAGAGACGCCGTGATCCACGCCATCGATCTCCTTCGAGAGGCGGCGCACGGCGCCGAGGGTCTGCAGCCGCTCACCACCACGCCGGACTTCCAGTTCATCCGGGCGCTGGCCATAGAGGCCTATTACAGCGACTTCCTGGCCCCGGGTGCCGAGGGCCCGAGCGCCTACGAGGCGATCGACTTCCACTCCCCGCTGGCCATGCGGATCAAGAAGGACTGGTCTTTCATCGGAGTCCAAGCATGACCGCGGAGCGCTTCGAGGTCGTCGTGATCGGCTCGGGCGCCGGCGGCGGCGTGGTCGCCGGCGAGCTTGCGGAGCGCGGGCGAAAAGTGCTCCTGCTCGAGGCCGGCGGCCACTACGTAGCGGCCGATTTCACGCGCTGGGAGAGCCGGGCCGCCCACGACTACTGGTGGCCGCTCAGCTTCGCCTTCCCGGCCGGCGAGTTCGGCCTCGGCCCGATCGTCATGATCACCGGCCGCTGCATCGGGGGCAGCACCACGATCAACACAAAGGTGGCGCTGCGGGCGACCCAGCGCGAGCTCGATAAGTGGCACGCCGCCACCGGGCTGACCAACGCCCACGGCGACCCCATCTCGACGAAGGACCTCGATCCCTACTACGACCGCGTCGAGCGCTACCTCGGCGTGCGCGACCGGTCCACCGACTGGGACCTCAAGCGCTGTGTCCAGACCGCCAAGAAAGGTTTCGAAGCCGTCGGCGCGACGCTCGAGCCCGTCCGCGCCTACGTCGACGAGAACTGCGAGCAGTGTGGCTCGTGCCTGCAGGGCTGTCCGACCAACGCGGGCAAGTCGACGATGAACACCTACATCCAGCGCAACTGGCTCTCGGGAGCGCTGACCGTACGGCCGAACTCGTTCGTGGATCAGGTCCTGATCGCGCCGGGCGACGGCGGCCTCGAGGCGTCCGGGGTGCGGTACACCGACCAGACCACCGGCGAGGAGCACGAGGTCGATGCCGACGTCGTGGTGGTCGCGGCCGGATCGCTGCGATCGCCCCAGGTCCTGATTCGCTCGAACGTCCCGAACGCCAACATCGGCCGGCACCTCGGCTTCCACCCGGCCCATTTCGTCTTCGGCCTGTTCGACGAGCCCCAGGACGCCCACATGGTGGCGCCGATCAGCGGCCACTGCTACGACTTCGCCGCCGACGAGGACGGCGGATTCGCGGTCGAGGCCGCGACGGTCCAGGATCCGATCGGCTTCGCCGCCGGACTGTGCGACGAGAACGGGCCGATGTGGGGACAGCCACTCGTCGACGCCGCCAAGAAGTACAGGCGCTGGATCGGGCTGCTGAACATGGCAAACGACGACAACCACGGCACCGTGACCCTCGACGAGAACGGGAACGAGCTCTTCCTGTCCGCCTTTGAGCCGAATGAGCTCGATCGCATCCATAGAGCGCGCGAGTTCTCGACCAGGGTGCTGAGGGCGGCCGGGGCCACCGAGATCCTATGGTCGGGCCTCGCCACCACCCACATGCAGGGCACCTGCCGCATGGGCGCCGACCCCACCACCTCGGTCGTCGACACCCATGGTCAGTCGCACGAGGTCAGCCGTCTCTACGTCGGCGACAGCTCGTTGTTCCCGCAGACCCTCTCGGTGAACCCGTCGTTGACCATCATGGCGCTGGCGACCCGTCTGGCCGACTACCTGGACTCGGGGGCGAACGGCCAGCTCAAAGCCGGCCGCAGCGAGCAGCTCGTCGCGTGAGCAGCCGCACGGGCCTGTTCACCCAGCCCCGCCCGGTGCGCGCGCTGGCCGACCTGTTCGCCAACGTGTGGCAATTCGGCTACGTCACCACCGATCTGGACCGCGCGATCACGTTCATGTCCGAGCGGTTCGGGGTCGAGCACTGCCTGAAGCTCCCCGCCGGCGGCACGTTCCTGGCCGGCGAGGAGCCCGCGGAGTTCGATGCGAAGTTCGCGATGGGCTCCCGGGGCGGCACCATCATCGAGCTGATCGAGCCCGTGTCCGGCGAGATCGACTTCTACACGCGAGCGCTTCCAAGGACCGGAGAGTTCGCTGTCCGCCTCCACCACATCGCCACCTTCACGCAGACCGGCGACGAGGAGTGGGCGCGCATCAACGCGCTCCTGGCCGACGCGAACCTGAGTGTCGACTACACCCTGGTGATCCCGGGCCGGGTGCGCGCCGGCTACGTCGACACGACCGCCGAGCTCGGCCACTGGCTCGAGATTTGCCAGCTTCAGCGCGAGGACATCGACTTCTTCACGGCGCTCGCGGCCGACAGCGCGTAACCGACCCTCGCATGAACCCGCGGGTCGCGTCATGCTGTAGCGCGACGCATAACCCAAGGAGGAGAGCATGGGCGAGCCGAAGCTCAACGGGCTGATGATGGACGACTACCCGCTGTCGCTGACCACGCTGGTCGAGCGGGCCGAGCAGCTGACCCCGAGCCGCAAGGTGGTGTCCCGGCGGCCTGACGGCACGCTGCACCGGACCACGATGGGCGACTGCGCGGGCCGCGCCCGGCGTCTAGCTGCCGCCCTGGCCCAACTGGGCATCGAGGAGGGCGACCGCGTTGGCACGCTGATGTGGAACCAGCCCGAGCACCTGGAGGCGTACTACGCCCTGCCCGCGATGGGCGCCGTCGTTCACACGCTGAACCCCCGCCTTCATCCGGACGAGCTCAGCTTCATCGCCGCCGACGCCGAGGACCGCGCGGTCATCGTCGACGAGACGCTCCTCAACGTCCTCGCCTCGTTTCGGGACGCCCACGACTTCGAGCACGTCATCGTCGTCTCGCACTCCGGCGAGACCCCAAAGGGCACGATCGAGTACGAACAGCTGCTCGAGGGCGCGAGCGAGCCCGCCGACTGGCTCGAGCCCCACGAGCGCCGGGCCGCCGCTATCTGTTACACGTCGGGCACCACCGGCAAGCCCAAGGGCGTCCTCTACTCCCACCGCGCGCTCGTCCTTCACTCGATGGCGGCGGCCCTTCCGGGGGCGATGAACGTCTCGGCTCGCGACGTCATGCTCCCGGTGGTCCCGATGTTCCACGCCAACGCCTGGGGCATCCCGTACACCGCAACGTTGGTCGGCGCCTCACTCGTCCTACCCGGCCCGAAGCTCGACGCCGAGAGCGTGCTCGACCTCCTGGCCGACGAGCACGTGACCCTCACCGCCGGCGTTCCCACGGTTTGGATGGCCATGCTCAAGGCGATCCAGGACGAGCCGGAGCGGTGGGACCTGAGCCGGGTGCACCGACTTCTCGTCGGCGGCTCGGCCGTTCCCAAGAGCATGATCGAGGGCTACGCCAAGCACGGCCTCGAGATCCTCCAGGGCTGGGGTATGACCGAGACATCGCCGCTGGCGAGCAGCGCGCTCGTGCCCCCCGAGCTCGACGACGCGCCCGAGGACGAGCAGTTCGACTACCGCGCCCGGCAGGGCTTCCCCCAACCATTCGTGGATATCCGCGCTCGGGGCGACGACGGCGAGCTGATCCCCTGGGACGATCAGGCGATGGGTGAGCTCGAGGTTCGCGGGCCGTTCGTGGCGGCCGCTTACTTCCAGGGGACCGGCGCGGAGAAGTTCACCGATGACGGATGGTTCCAGACTGGCGACGTGGTGAAGATCGATCAGCGCGGCTGCATCCGCATCACCGACCGTTCCAAAGACCTGGTCAAGTCCGGCGGCGAATGGATCTCCTCGGTGGACATGGAGAACCTGCTGATGGCGCACCCGGCGGTGGCGGAGGCGGCGGTCATCGCCGTGCCCGACGAGAAATGGGACGAGCGCCCGATGGCCGTCGTCGTGCTCAAGGGCGGCCAGGAGGCGACACCAGACGAGCTGCGCGAGCACCTGTCCGGCAACTTCGCGAAGTGGCAGCTCCCGGAGCGCGTCGAGTACATGGACGAGATCCCGCGGACGGCGACCGGGAAGTTCAAGAAAACCGCGCTTCGTGAACAGTTCGTGAACACGACTGTCTGAAAGCGGACTTTGGTCCTTCCGAAAGCTTGCAAATTGGTCCTGTGCTGACCCTGGACTGACAACTTACGCCTGCTATACACCGGTGTCGTGCCGGCGGAGGAAACCGAAGTCACCGCGCGAGCGGGGACCTCACTCAACGGCGTAGTCGTCCAAGCGCGCGACCTCGAGCGTCAGTACGGTGAGGGCGCGACCGCGGTGCACGCGCTGCGCGGCGTCTCGCTCGACGTCGAGAAGGCGCAGCTGGTGGCGGTCATGGGCCCGTCGGGCTCGGGTAAGTCGACGCTGATGCACATCCTGGCCGGGCTCGATCAGCCGACCAGCGGCACGGTCACGATTGCCGGCACCGAGATCACCCACCTCGACGACGCGCACATGACCCGCCTGCGGCGCGACCACATCGGGTTCGTCTTCCAGTTCTTCAACCTGCTCCCGATGCTGAGCGCCGAGGAGAACGTGCTGCTGCCGCTGTCGATCGCGAGCGAGAAGCCGGATCGGGACTGGCTCGAGCAGCTGCTGAACAAGACCGGGCTGTCCGAGCGCCGCAAGCACCGTCCCTCGGAGCTCTCGGGGGGCCAGCAGCAGCGCGTGGCCATCGCTCGCGCCCTGGTCACCAAGCCGACGATCCTGTTCGCCGACGAGCCGACGGGCAACCTCGACTCCAAGACCGGCGGCGAGATCCTCGATCTCCTCCGTGACTCGGTGCAGGACTACCAACAGACGATCGTGATGGTCACCCACGAGGCGCGGGCGGCGGCGATCGCCGACCGGATCCTGTTCATAGCCGACGGGCTGATCGTCAAGGAACTCACCGACACCAACCCGGCTCAGGTGCTCGAGGTGATGAGCACCCTGCAGTCGTGACCAGGGTCGCCCTGCGCGGCCTGCTCGGGCGCAAGCTCCGCGCTGTCCTCACCGCGTTCGCGATCGTCCTCGGCGTGGCGATGGTGAGCGGCACCTTCGTCCTCACCGACACGATCAAGTCGGCGTTCACGAGCGTGTTCACCACCGTCTACCAGAACACCGACGCAGTGATCTCGGGTAAGAGCGCGATCTCGTCGAGCAACAACGGCAATTCACCCACGACGCCCTCGCTGCCGGCGTCGCTCCTGCCGCGGGTACAGGCGCTCCCGTCGGTCGCGATTGCGTCAGGGGGCATCTCGGACAACGCCCAGCTCGTCGGCAGCAACGGGAAGGTGATCTCGAGCGGTGGCGCGCCGGGCCTCGCGTTCAGCTACTCGCCGGCGGGCGAGCACTTCAACGCGCTTACGCTCACGAGCGGCCACTTCCCGACGGCAGCGAATGAGATCGACATCGACGCGTCGACCGCGAGCAAGCACGGCTACAAGGTCGGCGACGAGATCGGCGTCGTCGCGCGGGGACCGGTCGCGCACTACCAGATCGTCGGAACGGTTCAGATCGGCGGTGTCTCGTCGCTCGGCGGCGCCACGATTGCCATCTTCACGCTCCCCGAGGCGCAGCGGATCTTCAACAAGGTGGGGAAGTACGACTCGATCAGCGTCTCCGCCAAGCACGGCTACTCGCCCCAGGACGTCGTGAACCAGATCAAGCCGCTGCTCGGGCCGAGCGCGCAGGTCAAGACCGGTCAGCAGGAGGCCCAGCAGGCGACCAAGGACACCGCCGGGTTCCTCAACATCTTCCAGGACTTCCTGCTCGCCTTCGGCGGGATCGCCCTGTTCGTCGGCAGCTTCGTGATCGCCAACACCCTCTCGATCACGATCGCCCAGCGCACGCGCGAGCTGGCCACGCTGCGCACGCTCGGGGCCACTCGCCGCCAGGTGCTGCGCTCGGTGATGGTCGAAGCGTTCGTGATCGGGACCCTGGCGTCGATCATCGGCCTGTTCCTCGGGCTGCTGCTGGCCAAGGGACTGAACTCGCTGTTGGACTCGTTCGGGATCAACCTGCCCCAGACGTCCACCGTGTTCAAGACCCGGACGGTCATCGTCGCGCTCGCCGTCGGGATCATCATCACGATGATCGCCGCGCTCCGGCCGGCATTGCGCGCCACGCGCGTGGCGCCGATCGCCGCGGCCCGGGAGGGCGCGCTCCTTCCGCCCTCGCGCTGGGCGAAGTACGGTCCGGCGGCGGCCTACACGACGGTCGTCGGAGCGGTCGTGCTGATGCTGATCGGGCTGCTCGTTTCGAGCCTGTCGACCGGTCTGCGGCTGCTCGCGGTCGGCGTGGGGGCGGTGGCGCTGTTCATCGGCGTCTCGATGCTCGCGCCCAAGCTGGTGCCGCCGTTGGTCCGGGTGCTCGGGTGGCCGGCGAGCCGGATCGGTGGCTCGGCGGGAAAGCTCGCGCAGGGCAACTCGTCGCGCAATCCGGCGCGCACCGCCTCGACCGCGTCGGCCCTGATGATCGGGCTCGCCCTGGTCACGCTCGTCGGCGTGCTCGCCGCCGGGCTGCGGACCGGCTTCAAGAACAACGTCAACAAGGCGTTCATCGCCGACTACGCGATCACGGCCAGCAACAACTTCTCGCCGATCGGGCTCGCGTCCGAGCAGGCGGTCAGGGGGGTCTCCGGCGTGACCTCGGTGGTCGGGATCCGGGCCGGCGACGGAAAGGCGTTCGGCTCGACCATCAACGTGACGGGGGTCCCGCCGAACGCGGCCGACGCGATCAAGGTCGACTGGACGCACGGCAGTCAGCAGGTCCCGGCTGAGCTCGGCTCAGACGGCGCGTTCGTCGACAAGGCCTACGCCAAGGCCCAGCATCTCCAGGTCGGCTCGCCGATCTCGGTGGAGACGCCGACGGGCAAGTTCCTGAACCTCAAGCTGATCGGCATCAGCAACCCGCCCTCGGGCGCCTCCCCGTACGGGGACGTCTCGATCTCCCAGGCCCTGTTCGACCGCGTCTACCAGAACCCCCAGAACCTCTACTCGTTCGTGAACATGCAGGGCGGCGTAACGCCGGCCAACACGAACACCCTGAACTCCGCCCTGGCCGGCTTCCCGGACGCCAAGCTCCAGACCAAGTCGCAGTTCATCAACAACCAGCTGTCCGGGCTGACCACGCTGCTCAACCTGCTCTACGTGCTGCTTTCGCTGTCGATCGTGGTCAGCCTGTTCGGGATCGTCAACACGCTCGTGCTGACCGTCTTCGAGCGCACCCGTGAGCTCGGCATGCTCCGCGCCGTCGGGATGAGCCGGCGCCAGGTACGGCGGATGATCCGCCACGAGAGCGTCATCACCGCGCTGCTCGGCGCCGCGTTCGGGATCCCGCTCGGCATTCTGCTGGCCGCGCTCATCGGCGCGGCGATCAACTTCGGCACCTTCACGGTCCCGGTGGGGACGCTGATCTTCTTCGTGTTCGCGGCGATCATCGCCGGGCTGATCGCGGCGATCTGGCCCGCCCGCCGCGCGGGCAGGCTGAACGTGCTCCAGGCCCTCCAGTACGAGTAGGGGCCGCCTGCGGCGGCCTCCGTGGGAAATCCGGCGCCGCTGGTCTCAGGGCCAGACTCGTATGCGCCGGATTTCCTGATGGGAATCCGGCTCCGTCCGGTGATGTACGAGAGTCGTTTCCGGAGCCGAATTCCCCGGGGCCGTTCCGCCGGGCGTCCGTGCCCGGTGGCCGTGCCGCGTCCCCGGATGCGCGCACCGCCCGGCCCCCCCGAAATTTCCGCCATTCCGGATTTCGGGTCGCCGCTAGTTCCGGATTCTTCGTCTCCAGCCCGAGTTATCCGTCACTAGCCGGAGGGCCGCCCCGAAATGGCGGAAATTTCGGGTCCCGGGGCCTCGGCGGCCGGCCCAACCGCGCACCAAACGGCAAATTTCGATCATTAGCCGTCAGCCGCGCCACTAATTCCGGATTTCTGGCGTTACAGGCGCAAAATCCGTCTCTAGCGGCGGGACTCCGGTGGGATGGTGGAAATTTCCCCCTTCGGGGGTCAGCGCGTAGGGACCGGACGGGCCCTCGCGGCCCCATGGACGCCGCGCAGCGGCCCAACGAAATTACGGGCGCATCACGGCCAGCGAGCTGGTGGCGTGCCCGACCAGCTTGCCGGTCGCGGTGCGGGCGTGGGCCTCGGCGAAGGCGACCTGGCGACCGACGCGCAGGGCCCGGCCCTCGGCCTCGAGTTTCCCGATGTCGGCCCTGACCGGCGCCAGGAAGCTGACCTTGATCTCGATCGAGGAGTAGCCGACCCCGGCCGGCAGCAGCGTGTGCACCGCGCAGCCCGCGGCCGAGTCGAGCAGCGTGCACAGCAGGCCGCCGTGGACGAGGCCGATCGGGTTGTAGACCGATTCGTCGGGCGTGCACTCGAACACCACCATGCCCTCGCCGATCGAGACCAGCCGGGCACCGATCAATTCGGCGATCGGGGGCCGGGGAAGCCGCCCGTCGAGGATCGCCAGGAGCTGCTCGCGGCCGGTCATGGTGGCCATCGCGGCCGCCGAGATCGACGGGTCCTCCCAGGTGATGGTCTTGGTTCGAAGCCCGTCCGCCGGCCGCGGAGCGGCGCTCATCCGCCGGCCTGCACGTTCTGGAGCCTGACCTGGCCGCGCGCGACCAGCTTCTCATCCTCTCCTCGCCGGATCTCGACCTGCCAGAGCTGCTGGGTGCGCCCCTGGAAGATCGGGGTGGCGACAACCCCGAGCCGGCCGCCGCGGTGGGGGCGCAGGAAGTCGGTCAGGTTCGAGACCCCGACCGCCTGCATGCCCTGGTCCTTGACCGCCTCGAACGCGCCGGTCGTCGCGAACGACTCGATCGCGGTCATGTAGAGCCCGCCGTGGATCAGCCCCCAGGGCTGGTGGTGGCGCTCGTCGGCGGCGATCGAGCCGGCCACGCGCGTCGGGCCGCGCTCCTCGAACTCGATCTCGAGCAGCCGCATGAACTCGCTCGGGCTTGACAGGCCAACGCTCATCGCGCGGAACGCTACCCGCTGGTGGTCGCGACCGCAGGGGCCTCGACCAGCGCCCGGCGCCGGTTGGTCAGAAGCCCGAGAGCGACGAACCCACCGGCCAGGGCAAGGGCGGCGGTCACGACCCATCCCCGCTGATAGGCGGCGAGGACTCCGGCTGGCGAGGACGGCGTGCCGAGCACCGCGATCAGCACGGCGACTCCGACGGCGAGGCCCACCTGGCGCAGCATGTTGACCACCGCGGAGCCGGTCGCGAACGAGGCGGGCGGGAGCGAGCCCGTTGCCGTCGACATCAGCGTGGGCAGGGTAAGGCCGACGCCGATCCCGGTCAGCAGCAGTCCACCGAGGACGTCGCCGACGTAATCCGGTCGCAGTCCGGCGGCGAGCGCCATCCAGGCCATGCCGACGGCGAAGCTGGTCGAGCCCGCGGCGATGACCAGCCCGGGGCCGAACCGGTCGATCAGGCGCCCGGCGAGCAGGAAGGCGAACAGCGGCACCATGATCGGGCCCGGCATGATCGAGAAGCCGGTGGTCAGGGCCGACCAGTGCCACACGTCCTGGGCCCACAACACGCGGGACAGGAGCATCGCGCCGAACGCCATCGAGAACAGGACCGCCACCGCCGAGGCGCCGGTGAACGGCCGCACCTTGAACAGGGCGCGGTCGATCAGGGGATTGGCTGCCCGCGCAGTGTGGAGGGCGAACAGTCCGAGCAACACCGCGGCGAGCGCGAGCACGCCGAGCGTGCGCGTGTCGCCCCAGCCCCAGCTACCGCCCTGGACCAGTCCGAGGGTGAGCGCGCCGACGCCGCCGGTGATCAGCAGTGCGCTCAGGGCGTCGGGCCGCCGCACCGGATGGCCCGGGATCGCGGGCAGCAGGCGCCAGCCGGCGATCAGCGCGGCCACACCGATCGGGACGTTGACCAGGAAGACCCAACGCCAGCTCGCCGCGACGAGCACGCCTCCCACGGCCGGACCGACCGAGGCGGCGATTCCGCCGACCGCGGTCCAGGTGCGGACCGCGCCGCCCCGGCGCTCGGCCGGGTAGCTGGCCAGGATCAGCCCGAGCGAGGTAGGCGTGAGCAGAGCGGCGCCCGCCGCCTGGAGGACGCGGAAGGCGACCAGCATGGGCAGGCTTGTCGCCGCCGCGCACGCGGCCGAGGCGGCGACGAACACGGCCACGCCGACCAGGAATCCACGATCTCGGCGGTAGCGATCGGCGAGTCGGCCGAACAGCACCAGCAGCGCCGCGTACACGATCGCGTATGCGTTGAGGACCCAGGAGAGGTCGCCGAGTCCGTGGGAGCCGAAGCTCCGGGCCATCGACGGGAGTGCGACGTTGACGATGAAGAGGTCGAGGCTGGCCAGCACCACGCCGGCGCAGACGATCACGAGCACGAGGGTGGGGGAGGCGGATCGGGCTGCCGGGTCAGAGCGCGACGCCCCTCGGAGCTGACTTAACGAGGACATAGTCAGGCATCCTAGCATGCTGGCTAAACCCGTCAATAGTCAGCTATCATACGGCCCATGTCTGCCACCGTTCGTCTCACCGGAGAACTCGATCCGCGCAGCGCCTGGACCGCCGAGCGCTGCACGATCGCCAAGGCCATGGAGGTGCTGAGCACCCGGTCGGCGCTGCTAATCATGCGCGAAGCCTTCTACGGGACAACTCGCTTCGACGACTTCGCCGAGCGCGTCGGGCTGAGCGAGCCCGCGACCGCGGCCCGGCTGCGCGAGCTCGTCGACGAGGGCCTGCTCGAGCGCGAGGACTATCGCGAGCCCGGCCAGCGCACGCGCCAGCAGTACCGCCTCACGCCCAAGGGCGCCGATCTCTTCCCCGTGCTCGCCGCGCTCATGCGATGGGGCGACCGCTGGCTCGATGACCGGGGCGGCCCGGTCCAGCTGTCGCATCGCGACTGTGGCGAGCCCGTCGAGGTGTCGCTGCGCTGCGCCGCCGGCCACGAGGTCGACTCGAGCGAGATCGACGTCGCCCGGCGCCGGCGACTTCGCCCGCCGGCCCCTGGTGCATAGCTAACCCGGCGCGGAGGCTCGGGGAGGCCCGTTCGGCGGGCGCCGGCGCCTGAGCGCGTTCGCCACCGCGGCCTCGTCGACCCCGAGCTCGGCCAGGAGCGGGGCGGTGTCCTCGTCGCGGGTCATCGCGAGCAGCACATCGGTCGGCTCGATCAGCGATCGACCATCGGCCAGCGCGCGGGCGCCGGCGAGCATCAGGAGGCGGCGGGCGTGGGATCCCGGACCGACGTGAAACCACTCCTCGGCCGCGTGTGCGACGGCATCTGGCTGCGAGCCCTCCTCCGCCGGCGCGGGTTGGCTGGGACCGATCAGCCGTAGCGTCTCGGCGCGGATCGCATCCGGCGTGGCGTCCATGTCGGCCAGGATCCGGACGGACGGACCCTCGCGCACCGACGCCAGTCCGAGCAGCAGATGCTCGGTCCCGATGTAGTTGTGGCCGAGCACGAGGGCCTCGTGCAGGGCCTGCCCGAGGACATGTTTGGCGACGGGGGTGAACGGGATCTGACCCGACTCGTCGTGGTCGCCGACGCCGACGACGCGCACGACCTCGCCCCGTGCGCGCTCGAGCGTCACGTCGAGCGAGCCGAGCACTTGAGCGGCGACGCCCTTGTCCTCCCGCACCAGCCCGAGCAGGAGGTGCTCCGTGCCGACGTGGTCGTGCTTGAGCGTCCTAGCTTCGGTCTGGGCCAGGATCACGACCTGCCGGGCTCGTTCGGTGAACCGCTCGAACAAGGCCACAGGATCCCATCCGCGGTGCGACCGGGCAACTTGGATCCGTCATGGGCCCGGTCAGTGGCAGCGGCTGACCGGCCGCGCGGCGAGGGTCAGTCGCCGCTCTCGTACTTGAACGAGATGCCCAGACGCACTCGGTAGTTGACGAGCCCGCCGTTTTCGATCGTCACGTCCTGCCGGATCACCTCGGCGACGCGGAGATCGCGCACGGTCTTGGCGGCCGTCTCGACGGCGTTGCGCGCGGCGGCTTCCCACGAGTCGCTGCTCACCCCGATCACCTCGGTCACGCGATAGACGCTGTCTGCCATGCTGGCCTCCCTCCTTCGGTCGTGATCCACCGGGCCGGTGGGTCGAGCGGCAGCCTATACGCGCACGGGTCTGCGGTGTGATTCGATCACCCACATGGCCGCCGAACCGCCCCTGGGGACAGCGCTCGACTGGCGCCCGGCTCGCCGGCCGGACCGCAGCCCGCTCGAGGGCCGGTGCGTGATGCTGCGGGCGCTCGACGCCGGCGCCGACGCCGACGCGCTGTACGCGGAGTCACATCCGCCCGCGGCGGATCCGGGATTGTGGACCTACCTTCCCGGCGGCCCATACCGCGACGCGCGTGAGATGCGCGACGCGCTCGAGCAGGCCGAGGTCTCCGAGGACCCGCTGTTCTTCACCCTCCTCCTGCGACCGGAAGGCCGGCCGGTCGGCGTCGCGTCGTACCTGCGCATCACCCCCGAGCAGGGAGTGATCGAGATCGGCCACATCTGGTTCGGCGCATCGCTGCGGCAGACGCGCGCCGCCACCGAGGCGATTTACCTGCTCGCCGCGCATGCGTTCGATGAACTCGGATACCGCCGGCTCGAATGGAAGTGCAACTCGCTCAACGACGCCTCGCGCCGGGCCGCCGGCCGGTTCGGATTCCATTTCGAGGGCGTCTTTCGCAACCACATGGTCGTCAAGGGCCGCAACCGCGACACTGCCTGGTACGCGATCACCGACGAGGAGTGGCCGGGGGTGCGCGCCGGCTTCCGCGCGTGGCTCGTTCCGGGCAACTTCGACGACGAGGGTGCTCAGCGGCGCAAGCTGTCCGATCTGATCGGCGAAGCCCGTCGCGCGCAGGCGCCGGGGCGCGCTGACCCGCTGCCGGACGCCGAGGCCAACAAGCGGCTGGTCCGGCGGTTCGTCGAAGAGGTGATCGCCGCCCGCGATCCTGACGCGGTCGACGAGTTGGCGGCGGGCGAGTTCGCGGCGGCGGCTAAGCGGTGGGTCAGCCCGTTCCAGAGCGCCTTCCCCGACTTCCGGATGGAGGTGGTCGACCTCATCGCTGAACGCGACACCGTGGTCGGTCACTTCAGGTGCTCGGGGACGCATCGCGCCGAGTGGCTGGGCGTACCCGCCACCGGCCGGCGCTTCGAGGACGTCGACGAGATCTACGTCTTCCGGGTCCGGGACGGTCGCGTGGTGTCTGCGTTCGGGGTCGAGGACAACCTGACGCGCCTGCGCCAGCTTGGGATCGAGGTGGGATTACGAGCGAGGCCGGACCGCAGCTGACGATCGGCCAGGTTGCCGAGCGTGCGGGCACGACGGCCTCGCGGATCCGCTACTACGAGGCCCGCGGCGTGCTTCCCGAGCCCGAGCGGGTGGCGGGCAAGCGCCGCTACGACGACGAGGTCCTGCGCCGGCTCGCGATCATCGACGCCGCGCAGCGGGTCGGGTTTGCCCTGGAGGAGATCCGCGATCTGCTCGGCTCGCGCGATGAACCGGCCCACGAACGGCTGCGCCGGCTGGCCAAGCTCAAGCTGCCCGAGCTCGACGAGTTGATCGAGCGGGCGGTGTCGGTGCGCCGGCTGCTCGAGATCTGCAGCACCTGCAGCTGTGAATCGATCGATCTGTGCCGGATGTTCGATGACCAGGACGGTTTGACTTCAACCCGGGTTGAGGTGCAACCCTCCACCCACGTGTTCGCCAAGCCCGCCAGGAAGGCCAGCCGATGACCTACGTGATCGCCGAGCCGTGCATCGGCACCAAGGACCTGTCGTGCGTGGAGGTCTGCCCGGTCGATTGCATCCACCCGACCCAGGACGAGGCCGGCTTCGACGACGAGGCCCAGCTGTACATCGACCCCGAGGAGTGCATCGACTGCGATGCCTGCGTGGAGGCGTGCCCGGTGGACGCCTGCTTCGCCGAGGACCAGCTCCCGGACGAGTGGCAGAAGTACATCGAGATCAACGCCCAGTACTACAAGCGCTAGCCGGCCCGCCCGTTTAGACCAGCTCGTGGAGCGCCTCGAGCACGCGGTCGACGTCGGCCGGGCTGTTGTAGAGGTGAGGCGAGAACCGAAGCTTGCCGTCTCGCAGTGCGATGTCGACCCCGCGCGCTTGCAGCTCGCGGGCGAGTGCCGGGTTGCGTTCACGATCGGCGTGGCTGGCCAGCACCAGCGTGCTTCGCGCCGGCGGTTCGCGTGGGCTCTGCACCGCGATCGTCTCGGGCAACCCGGCCACCAGCCGCTCCACGAGTCGCTGGTCGTGCTCCTCGATGCGGGGCAGCCCGAGCTCGAGCAGGTGCTCGACGGACTCCGTCCAGGTCATGAAGTTGAGGAAGTTGGCCGCGCAGAAAACGTCGTAGGCGTCGGCCGCCGTCTCGGTCGGCAGATCGTAGGCGAGCGCGCGGTCCAGCTCGACGGCCTCGTCAGCGGCCGCCTTCAGCTGTAGCCGAAGCCAGTGCGGGTTGGGGAAGTCGAGTCGCTCGAGGATCCGCGGCGAGAGCCATGCGAACCCGGTGGCATACGGCCCGCACAGCCACTTGAAGCCGCAGCACGAGAGCGCGTCGATCGGCAGCTTGGTCACGTCGATCGCTCGAGCGCCGAGCGCCTGCGATCCGTTGAGGAAGAAGAGCGCGTCGCGCTCGTGGCAGGCCCGGCCGCACGCCTCCAGGTCGATCGCATTGCCGAAGAAGGAGTACACCCAGCTCGCGCACACCGCCCGCGTGCGCGGGCTGATCTCGGCCGCGAGGATCTCAGCGGTCAGCCGGGCATCCGGGACCGCGATCAGCCGAACCTCGACGCCCCGGCGCTCGAGCGGCTTCCACGGGACGACGGTGGCGGGAAAGTCGCCCTCGACGCACACGATCTCGTCGCCGGCCTGCCAGGGGAGGCCCTGGGCGAGCAGGTTGAATCCATAGCTGGTGCTGTTGGTCAGGGCGATCTGCTCCGGCGGGGCGCTGGTCAGGCGGCCGAGCGCCGCTCGCAGCCGCGCCGGCACCTCCGCGAACAATGCGTCCTTGAGTCGCGCCGGAGTCCGCTTGAGCTCGATGGCCTCGAGCGCGGCGCGCCGAGCACCGACCGGCAGCGGCCCCTGATGCGCGCAGTTCATCCAGACCCGGCCGTCGAACGGCCCGAACTCGGACGACAGCGCGCTCACTTCACTCGCCCCGCTCGGTGGCCGCGCGATCGACCGGGCAGCCGCCCGCCCCGGCGCAGACGCCGTGGTCGCACAGGCGGCAGATAAGCCGGGCCTCCCAGCGTCCCCCCACCGCTCCGGCCAGGACCTTCTCGGCGAGCGCGAGCAGCGTACGGCGCTCCGCCGGCTCGAGCGGGGCAAGCAGGCTCCCCAGCGTGGCCTCGCGCCCTCGGCGCAGCCGCTCCGCCGTCCGCCGACCGTGCGCCGTCAGCAGGATCGACACCGAGCGGTCGTCGGGACCGGCCCGCCGCAGCGCCAGCCCGTCGTCGGCGAGGCGATCGACCAGGCGCACAGTCGCCGAGTGGCTGAGGCCGATGATCCGCCGGAGCCATTCGATCGTCAGCGCGTCTCGCTCGAGCAGCGTGATCAGCGCCGCGGCGCGGCTGTCGGCGTCGAGCCGGTCCGAGATCGCCACCGCCAGCGCCCCAGTCACGTTGACCGCGGCGTGGTCGACCGCGTCGTCGTGGTCCGAAGACATATGCACGCTGCATATGTTCTCAGATACCCCTGGCGGACCGTTCCCGAAACCCGGTAGAACAGGGATCTGCATGTCGGCGACGCCAACCCCAGCCCCATCCCCCGCTCCGGCGCCACCGGCCCGTGAGCCGGACCACGATCGCGGGCGTTACAACCTTGGCTCAGGGGTCTATGGCCTGATCACCGTCAGCGTGTTGATCGCGGCCGAGAGCCCGACGGCAGAGACCTATCTCGAGACCGTGGCGGGCGTTGTGCTGGCGACGGCGCTCTACTGGCTTGCCCACGCCTATTCCGAGCTCGTCGGCTGGCGGGTCCGAACACGCGAGCGATTGACGCGTGAGGGATTCAGGGAAACGCTGGTGTGGGAGCTGCCGATCCTCGTCGGCGCGACTCCGCCGTTACTCGCAGTGCTGATCGCCTGGGTGGCCGGCGCTTCGCTCGGCACCGCGATCAGGATCGCGTTGTGGACCTCGGTTGTGGCGATCGTCGTCACCGAGGTGGTCGCCGGGCGTAAGGCCGACCTGTCCGGGCGCGATCTGGTTATTCAGGCGGTCGTGGGCGCCGCGGTCGGGCTGGCCATCCTGGGCCTGAGACTCTTACTGCACTGAGCCCGCAGCACGCCCCCCGTGCGACGTCCGAGCCGGTTCAGTCCTGGTTTCGGACGATCCGCGGATCGCCGCGGCGCCCGACCACGAACCAGATTGCCTCCACCGGCTCCGGACCCAGGTTGAACAGCCGATGCGGCATGGTCGACTCGAACGAGATCGAGTCGCCCGGTCCCAGGTCATAGGTGTCGAACGCGACCGTCACCCGCAGGTGGCCGGTCAGCACGTGGCCGTACTCGGTGCCCGAGTGCCGCATCAGCGAGTCCTCGGGACACGACTCGCCACCCTCCTCGTAGACGACGTTCAGGAAGTCGACGTCCTGCGGCGTCTGCGGGGTGAGGCGCTCCCAGCGGACGCCCGAAGCGAGCTGGATAGCCTTCCCGTCTCCTCGGCGGACGACCGGGTCGAAGGCGCCGCCGAGGGACTCGTCCGCCGTCTCGGCTTCGGGAGCGGCAGGACGGCGGCGACGGCTGTCGCCTTTGGCCACACCCAGCCGCCGTCGCCTGTCCGGCGGCCCGAGGAGCAGCTCGTCGAGCGACAGTCCGAGCTGGTTGACGATCGCGTACAGCGTCCCCACCGAAGGCGATGCCTTGCCGAGCTCCACCTGTGAGATCAGGCTGGCCGACACGCCGACACGCCGGGCCAGCTCGCGCACGCCGATCTGCTGGCGGAGCCGCTCCTCGCGCACACGCCGGCCGACCGTCTCGGGCTCGACCCCGTTGCGGGTGGATCGATCGTCGAGCCCGACACCGCCCACCTGGTCCGCCGGCTCGGCGGGGCTGGTCGTGGAAGTTCGGGGACGCGTCATGGCTTCAACTCGCCGGACTGTACCTGGGCGCTGCGGGTGCTCCGTCGGTCGACCCGAACCGTCGTGCCACCGAAGCCGCGGTCGAGCTCGACCGGCGGTTCGCTCAGCGCGTTCTCTGCCCGGGCTCTGTTCAACTCACGGGCACCGACTCGCGGTCCGTGTCGAGGAGGTCGGCGCCGCGGACGTACTGGCGGCCGGCTACGAGCAGCTCCTCGCCCGGGAAGCGGGTGAGGATCTCCGGGCCCTCGGCGGTGACCAGCACCTCCTCCTCGATCCGGGCGGCCGAGCGGCCGTCGCTGGCCGGGCAGTAGGTCTCGAGCGCAAACACCATGCCCTCCTCGATCTCCACCGGCGCGTCGAAGGAGTGCAGGCGGGAGATCATCGGTGCCTCGTAGAGGCCGACACCGATGCCGTGGCCGAACTGCAGTCCGAAGCACGCCTCCTCGCTGGCGAAGCCGAGCTCCTGCGCGGTCGGCCAGACGGCGGCGATTGCATCCGTCCGGACACCGGGCCGCACGAGCTCGATGGCAGCGTCGAGCCATTCACGGCACTGCTTGTAGGCATCGAGCTGTGACCGGGTGGCGCCGCCGATGCAGAACGTGCGGTAGTAGCACGTCCGGTAGCCCATGAACGAGTGGATGATGTCGAAGAAGGCCTGATCGCCCGGCCGCAGGAGGCGGTCGGAGAACACGTGGGGGTGCGGGTTGCAGCGGTCGCCGGAGACCGCATTGATCGCCTCTACCTGCTCGGAACCGAGCTCGAACAAGAGCCGCTGGGCCTCGGCCACGATCTCGTGCTCGCGGATGCCGGGTCGCAGCAGCTCGTAGATCCGCTCGTACACAGCGTCGACGATCGCGGCCGCGTGATCGAGCAGCGCGATTTCGTCCTGCGTCTTGATCTTGCGCGCGCTCTGCATGACCGGGGCGGCGTCCGCGGTCCTCACCCCGACGCGATGGAGCGAGGCCAGCGTCTCCATGTCGGTCAGGTCGATTCCGACCGGCTCATGCTCGAGCCCCCGCTCGCGCAGCTCCTCGTGGACGTGCCCGGCGAGCAGGTCGGGGACGCCGGTGTCGCGCGGCATCGCTCCGCGCATGCTCGTCACCCCGGCGCGCCAGCTCGTGTTCGGCAGCCACGGCGCGTACAGCTGGTGATGCCGCGCGGCCGAACCGAAGTCCCAGAGCACCGGGTCGCCCTCCCGCGGCAACAGCACGCAGCGCGCGCTCTTGTCCCGCGCCCATTCGCCGATGTGGGTGCTGGTCACGTACCGGATGTTGTTCTGATCGAACAGCAGCACCGCGCCCAGATCGGAGGCGGCCAGCGCGGCCCGGGCCCGATCGAGCCGCTCGGCGCGCAACCGCGGGTAGTCGACCCGCTGCTCCCAGTCCACCGCCATGGTGGCTCCGCGCGACGCGATCATCGCTTACCCCGGCCCGATCCGCTCATCCCGACCCCCTGATCTGTGATGTGTTCGTGTCCAGTTGCTGGGCGAGGTAGTCCCAGTCCCGGTTGAATCGGTAGGAGTAGTTGGCCGGGGGCTGTGGAGACTGGGTCTCGAGCCATCGCACGCGGCCCTCGCCATGGTTGTAGAACGCGTGCACGCAGCCCACTCCGGTCCAGAACACGTCGCCTGGGCGCAGCATGAACGTCTCGCCGTCGGCCACCGCCTCGACCTCACCCGACAGCATGTAGTAGGTCTCCTCGAACGGGTGGTCGTGAGGTTGGGCCACACCGCCGGGTTGGTACTCGACCATGAACATCGTGTGCAGGGCGGCCCCGAGACGCGTGTCGACGAGCATCTTGACCGCGATGCCGCTGTAGGCGAGCAGCGCCGTCGCCATGCTCGCCGAGACGGTCGGGGCGTCGAGCGACGCGCCCACCTTGAGGTTGTCGACGTCCATCTCGCCGGACCCGAGACGGAAGAACGTGCGGGTCCGAGGATCGCGGATGTCGACCGGGGTGCTGTCGACGTCGGGGATCGCCTCGCCGGTCCAGAACGTGTCCGGCGGTCCTGACACGCGCGGGGCTGGAGCATTCATCTCCAGCCACCGGGCGGTCCCTTCGGATCGGTTGAGCCAGGCGTGAGGTACGCCGACCGGCAGCAGACCGCACTCGCTTGCGGCCAGTCGGTAGACGCGTCCGTCCAGCATGAGCGATGGGTCGCCTTCCAGGACGTAGAAGCTCTGCTCGGTGGAGTGCAGGTGGGCGTCGACCCGCCCGTCCGGCTCGAGCTCGACCAGCGCGAAGCCAGTGTGCACCGCGCCGACGTGCCCGCCCACCAGAGAGGTACGCCGCAGCCCGCTCGCTCGGCTTCCCAGAGCGGCGGGAACGCGGAGTGCGATCTCGTCGGCGCGCTGCACGTGGTAGAGCTGGCGCTGGTAGGTCATTCGCCTGACACTAATCTCCGGTGTCGCTGGTTGTCAATTGGTGCTGCACGTGCAGTAAAAGTTGACGGCGCTTCGGGTGCCGGCCGGCGTGGCGCGGTTCAGCCCATCACCCACCCTCCGTCCACCGAGAGGTTGACCCCGTTCACGGCGGTGTTTTCGAGCAAGAAGAGCGCGGCGTTGGTGACCTCGTCCATCGTTACCAGGCGTCCAGTCGGCGTCCGTTGCTTGACCGTCTCGAGGAATTCGGTCGCGTTGATCCACGCCGGGCTGTCGCCGACGACTCCTGGGTGCAGCGCGTTGACGCGCACCGGGGCGAGCTCGGTGGCGAGTGTTCGCACCATCGTGGTCACCGCCCCGTTGACGCTGGTGACCGTCGTGGAACCTGGATAGGGACGATCCTTGGCCAGACCGCCGAACAGGAGCACCGCGGTGTTCTCGTGCATCCGGCTGCACAGGCAGTGCAGCACCTCGGTGTAGCCGACCAGCTTCAGAGTGGCCAGCCGGATGGCCCGCTGGACCTCGTACTCACGGACGCTGTTGGAGTCGCGCTCGATCGCCGCCAGCACGACGTAGTCGACGGTCCCGACCGGTTCCAGTGCGGCGGCGATCCGTTCCGGCTCGGTCAGATCGAGGGCGACACCGGTGGTCGAAGCACTGATCTCACGCGCCACCGCCTCGGCGTGCTCGCGGTCGCGACCGGTGATCACCACGGTGCGGTTTCGCTGGGCGAACTGCTCGGCCAGGCGTCTTCCCAGACCGCGCGTGCCCCCGACGATCAGGGTGGCGCCTCCAGCCCCGTTCTCTCCTGTAGCCATCCGCCCTCTCCTCTTCTGTTTAGCGACAGTTTACGGGAGGTACGCGCCTCGGGCGGCCGATCGCGACGTCGCAGGAGGCCCTTGCCTGGCATACGGCGCTCTGATAGAAGCCCGTTCTACTGGGCTGCACAGGCCGGGATCAACCCGCGCGCAGCACCCAATAAATGACCCCAGGAGGAGAGAGATGGCGGGCGGAAACGGGCAGATCCTGACCACGCACGCGGGGAGCTTGCCGCGACCGAACGATCTGGCGGACACGATCTGGGCGCGAATGGATGGCGAGGAGGTCGACGAATCGAAGCTCGAGGCGCTGATCGACTCGGCCGTCACCGAGGTGGTGGCCAAGCAGCGCGAGGCGGGGATCGACGTCATCAGTGACGGCGAGATGAGCAAGACCGGGTTCAGCACCTACGTGAACGACCGCTTCTCGGGGTTCGGCGGGCGCTCGGAGTTCCAGGCCGACGACGTCGCGCCGTTCCCGAACCTGGCGATGCGGCTGTTCGCGACGCCGTCGATGGCACACCTGATCTTCGCCAACTGCGTGGGGCCTGTGGAGTTGTCCGACAAGCAGGCGGTGCAGCGCGACATCGAGCGGTTCAAGGGAGCACTCGGCGACGCTGATCCGGCGACGGCGTTCATGGGGGCGATCAGCCCGGGGCAGATCGCTTTCAACTATCCGGACCAGTACTACGGCTCGCATGAGAAGTACCTCGCGGCGTGTGCCGACGCGTTGTCCTACGAATACCGGGCGATCATCGATGCCGGGTTCAACCTGCAGATCGATTCGCCGGACATGGCGATGGCGGCGCATTCGCGGTCGGTCGGCTCGAGCGTAGGGGACTGGCATCACCACCTTCCGCTGGCGGTGGACGCGCTGAACGGCGCCCTCGATGGAATCCCGGCCGAACGAGTGCGCCTGCACGTGTGCTGGGGCAACATCGCCAGTCCCCACAACTGCGACGTCCCGCTCGAGCAGATCATCGACCAGGTGCTCCGGGTCGACGCCGGGACTATCTACGTGGAGGGGGCAAACCCGCGCCACGAGCACGAGTGGCGGGTGTTCCGGGACACCGAGCTCCCGGATGACAAGAAGGTCATCCTCGGGGTGATCGACGTGAAGACCAACTACGTCGAGCACCCCCGACTGGTGGCCGACCGCCTGGTGCAGGTGGGACGGTTCGTCGGCAAGGAGCGGTTGCTGGGTGGGACCGACTGCGGGTTTGACACGTTCATCCGCTGGTCGCAGGTCGACCCAGACGTGGCCTGGCTGAAGCTGAAGTCGCTCAGCGAGGGCGCCGAGATCGCCTCGGGAGAGCTGTAGCCGCTCCGCCCCTCAAGGACCTTCCCCGGCGGGCCTAGATACAGGGCCTCCGGGGCCACCACCCGACCCCACCGCGGGGTTGCCGCACAGCGTGCCGCTGCCCGTCTCTTGACCACCAGCGCAAGGGCACCGACGCCCTCTTGACTGGCGTGAAACGCGCTGTTTATGATCGCGCGACACTACTGTTTATCCCCGCGCCACGCTTGGTGAACACTTGAGAGGGCACCGGGCGGTTGACGGGGTGCGGCGGACGAGGCCGAGGAGGAGCACCGCACATGAGGAGGACCGCCGGATTGCTTTCGCGCGGAAGGGCGGCGACCATCGTCGGCCTGGCCGCGGTGACGCTGTCCCTGGCAGCGTGTGGATCGTCGAGCTCGAGCAGCTCGACCACCACCTCGGGCGCAAACGCCGCGGCGACAAGCGCGAGCAGCACCACCAGCTCGACCGCGTCGAGCTCGGGCAAGCACGTGAAGATCGCCTACCTGTCGTTCGCGGTCGCCAACACCTATGACGCGCCGATGCTGGCCGCGGCCAAGGCCGTGGCCGCGGCAGAGAACGCGAGCGTGACCGTGTTCGACGCCAACAACAGCCCCACCACCCAGTACTCGCAGCTCCAGGACGCGATCACGAGCGGGGGCTATCAGGGGATCATCACCCAGCCGATCGAGAGCACGAACCTGATCCCGCTGGTCAAGCAGGCGATCAGCAAGGGCATCAAGGTCGTCAACATCGACCAGATCCTGGGCACGAGCCTCAGCACCTTCCAGAAGCAGGTGCCGGGGCTGTCGGGCAACGTCACGTTCGTCCCCACCGAGCTCGGCAACAAGTTCGGCGCGCTGGTGGTCCAGGCGTGCAAGGCGAACAACCTGAATCCGTGCAACGTCGGCTACCTGTACGACATCAAGGCGTCGGCCCTCGACGTGGCCCTCCGCTCCGGCTTCAACCAGGCGATCGCGTCGGACCCGTCGGTCAAGATCGTCGCGGAGGGTCAGGACTTCTTCACCCCCGCGGAGGGGCTGAAGGCCGTCCAGGACATGCTCCAGTCGAACTCGAGCATCAACCTGATCGCCGGATCCGACCAGGGCATTGAAGGCGCCCAGCAGGCGAACACCAGCAAGAAGGTCGTGCTGGTCGGCTACGGCGGCTCGGCCGCCGGCATCGCCGGCATCAAGGCGGGCAAGTGGTTCGGGTCCGTCCAGCAGACGCCCGCCACCGAGGGGCGGCTCGGCATGCAGCAGGTGATTGCCGCGGCCCAGAACGGCACCAGCTCGGCGGCGGTCGATCCGCTCGCCTCGCTCCCCAACGGAGGCACGATCACGAAGGCGAACGTCAGCCAGTTCACTCCTGAATGGCCCGGATAGGCGACGCCGCACCCAGCCGCCGGGTGTTTGTCGAGCTGCGCGAGATCGGCAAGCACTTCGGCGGCGTGCAGGCGCTCGACGGCGTCTCGGTCACCGTTGAGCAAGGCTCCGTCCACGCGGTCATCGGTGAGAACGGCGCCGGCAAGTCGACGCTCGGGAAGATCCTCGCCGGCTCGCTGCAACCGGACGCCGGCGAGATCGTCATCGACGGCGAAGCGGTGTCGTTCCGCTCGCCCCGGGAGGCGCTGGCCTCGGGGATCGCCGCGATCGCTCAGGAGCTGCTCGTGGTTCCTCGCTTGTCGGTCGCCGAGAACGTGTTCCTCGGGGCAGAGCCGCGACGCGCGGGGTGGGTGAGGCGGGGTGCGCTGCGCCAGCGCTTCGACGCGCTCGCCGGCGAGGCGGGCTTCACCCTCCCACCCGACCGTCCGGCGGGCTCGCTGCGGACGGCCGAACAGCAGCAGATCGAGATCCTCAGGGCGCTCGCTCGCGACGCTCGGCTGATCGTCATGGACGAACCCTCGGGCGCGCTCAGCGAGCCCGACACGGTCCGCCTGCACGAGATCATCCGCTCCCTCACGCAGGTCGGCAAGAGCGTCCTGCTCGTGTCGCACTTCCTGCGCGAGGTGCTCGAGCTGGCCGACACGGTCACCGTCCTGCGCGACGGCAAGCTGGTTCACACCAAGCCCGCCGCGGAGGAGACCGAGGCCACCCTGATCCAGGCGATGCTCGGCCGGCCGCTCGACGCCGCGTTCCCGGCCAAACCCGCCCATCGGCCCGACGCTCCGCTCGCGCTCTCGGTGCGTGAGCTGAGCGCTCCCGGAGTGAACCGCGTCTCGCTCGAGGTTCGCGAGGGCGAGATCGTCGGGCTCGCCGGTCTGATCGGCTCGGGACGGAGCGAGCTCGCGCGCGCGGTCTTCGGCGCCGACCGCCGCAGGGACGGCGAGGTCGAGCTCGCCGGAGGACGCCTGCCCTCGGCGCCGATGGTGAGCCTGCGCCACGGCCTGGCCATGATCCCCGAGTCGCGCAAGGACCAGGGCTTGCTGCTGGGTCGCTCCGTGCTCGAGAACGTGACCCTGTCACGACTGACCGACTTCAGCCGCCTCGGGGTCGTCAACCGCCGCTCCGAGCGTGCCGCCGCGTCGCAGGTCCTCGATCGCGTCGCGGTCAAGGGGGGCGACTACGCGGCGCCGGTGGCGGCGCTCTCGGGCGGCAACCAGCAGAAGGTGCTGTTCGCACGGATGCTCCTGTGCGGCCCGCGTGTCCTGATCGCCGACGAGCCGACGCGCGGCGTCGACGTCGGCGCCAAGCGCGCGATCTACGACCTGCTCGTCGGGCTCGCCAAGGACGGGATGGGAGTGCTCCTGATCTCCTCAGAGGTCGAAGAAATCCTCGGCTTGGCACATCGCGTGCTGGTGATGAGGCGGGGGCGGATCGTCGCCGAGCTGCACGGCGAGGAGATGACCGAGTCGGCGATCCTGGGCGCCGCCTTCTCGGAGACGGCAAATGAACCGCGCGCGGCGTGACCGTGCCGACCCCATGACGACGGGCACCGACACCACGACCGCGGGCACCGAGGACACGCCGTCCCCGTCGCGGTCCGGCGCCGCACGCATCCTGGGCGGCCGGGTTCAGGCGCTGGGCCAGGGACGGTGGAGAGCGGCCGGCATCGTGTTCCCGTTCCTGATCCTGTTCGTCGTGCTCACGATCGCGAGCTCCTCGTTCGCGACCAAGGCCAACCTGCTCAACATCCTCGACCAGCAGTCGGCCACGCTGATCATCGCCGCGGCGGGCACGCTGGTCCTGGTCAGCGGGGGTATCGACTTGTCGGTCGGCTCCATCTACGGCCTCTCGGGGGTGGTGGCGGCGGAGCTTGCGCTGCACAACTGGCCCGCCGGGCTGGCGGTCCTCGTCGGCGTCCTGGTCGGCTTCGCGGCCGGGCTGATCAACGGCGTGGTCGCAACCTACTTCCGGATCAGCGCCCTGATCGCGACGCTCGCCATGTCGTTCGTGCTCGCGGGCCTGGGCTCGCTGATCACACAGGGAAACCTGCTGAACCTGTTCACCCACCAGTCCTTCTCCGACCTCACCCGCACCAGCATCTTCACCGTCGACAGCTCAATCTGGCTGGCGGTCGTCGCCGTGATTGCCCTCGGGCTGTTCCTCGCCCGGTCGACGATCGGTCGCTACATGTACGCCGCGGGCGGGAACCCCGAGGCGGCGCGGATCGCCGGCGTCCGGGTCAACGTGGTCAAGGTGATCAGCTTCAGTCTGAGCGGCGCGGCGGCCGGCCTGGCCGGCGTCATCGACGCCTCGCGGGTCCTGAGCGCCCAGTCGCAGGACAACAGCTCGCTCACCTTCACCGTGCTCGCGGGCATCGTCGTCGGCGGGACGAGCATCCTCGGCGGCGAGGGGGCGGTGTGGCGAACCGTCGTCGGCGTGCTGTTCATCGCGCTGATCGGCAACGGCTACGACCTCCTCGGGCTCAACCCGCTCTACGAGCAGATGACGCTCGGGGTGCTGATGATCCTCGCGGTCGGACTCGACGCGTGGTCCCGCGGCCGAGCCGCCTAAACGCGAGAAAACTCAACCGGAACCGCGTCAGGGGGCGCGGGAGCCCGGGACAACGAGGCCGGTCTCATACGCGAGCACCACGGCCTGCGTACGGTCCCGCAATCCGAGCTTGCTGAGGATGCGGCTGACGTGCGTCTTGACCGTCTCCTCGGTGACGACGAGCCGTTCGGCGATCTCCAGATTCGACAGGCCCTCGGCGATCAGCTCCAGGACCTGCGTCTCACGCGGCGTGAGCTCGTCCAGCCGCGGCTCCGGCGACGCCGGCGCGGAGTGGTCCGCGCGCCCCGCGAACTCGCTGATCAGTCGCCGGGTGATCCCGGGCGCCAGCAGGGCGTCGCCCGCGGCGATCACCCGGACGGCGTGGAACAGCGCCTCGGCGGTCACGTCCTTGAGCAGGAAGCCACTCGCGCCGGCGCGGAGGGCCTCGTACACGTACTCGTCGAGGTCGAACGTGGTCAGGATCAGGATGCGGCACGAGTTCGGCGTGGACGGGATTCCATGTCCGCCGCCGGTCAGCTGCCGCGTTCCGCCGCCGGTCAGCTGCCGCGTGGCCTCGATCCCGTCCATCGCGGGCATGCGGACGTCCATCAGCACTACGTCCGGCTCGAGCTCGCGACCGATCCTTACCGCCTCGGCGCCGTCTCTTGCCGTGCCGACGACGCTGAACTCGGGCTGGGTGTCGAGCAGGCTCGCGAACCCCGACCGGACCACGTCGTGGTCGTCGGCGACGACGATCCTTACAGTCATGACCGCGGCGGCGCCGCCGCGACCGACCCGGCGTGCCCGCCGGGGAGCGTGGCCTCGACCAGGAAGCCGCCCCCGGGCGCCGGTCCGGTGCGCAGGCGACCCCCAACCGACGCGGCGCGCTCGCGCATGCCGGTCAGTCCATGGCCGTCCACCGGCGAGGCGTCGGCAGGGCCCGGGCCGTTGTCGCGGACCCGCAGGCCGATGTCCTGATCGCGAAAGCGGAGCTCGACGTCGACCGCGGCCCCTCGCGCGTGCCGGCGGGCGTTGGTGAGCGCCTCCTGGACGATCCGGTAGGCGGCGAGCTCGACGCCCGGATCGAGCCGGCGCGGCCGGCCGCTGAGGATCAGGCGGGCGGCCGACCCGGACGCGTCGCGAGCCTGGTCCAGGAGCTGACCCAGCTGCTCGAGTCCGGGTTGGGGCGAGAGCTCGGGGCCGCCGATCTCGGCGTCCTCGCGCAGGACGCCCAGCAGCCGGCGCATCTCGGTCAGCGCCGCGCGCGCGGTGTCGCCGATCGCCCCGAGCGCTCGCGCGCCGGCTCCAGGCATGCCGGGAGTGGTCAGGCGCGCGGTCTCGGCCTGAACCGCGACCATCGAGATGTGATGGGCCACGACGTCGTGCAGCTCGCGCGCGATGCGGGCCCGCTCCCCCCGGGCGACGTGGTCGAGCAGGTCTCCCGCGACCGCCTGTCGGGCGGCGTCGTGACGGAGGGCCTCGCTGCGCTCGCGGCGGGCCACTCCCGCCAATGCCGCCGCCGGCGCCAACCCCGCGAGCAGCAGGACGAGCACGCTGGCCTCGGACGTCTGCGGCACCGGATGGACGAGCGCGACCACCAGGAAACTGAAGGACAGCGCGATGGCGATCGCCTGCGTCGTGCTACCCGACCGCGGCAACTGAGCCAGCCGGTACAGGACGACGAGCTCAGCGATGACCGCGGCGATGGTAAGCGTGTGGAAAAGGACCAGCGATGCGACCGCGGCGCAGGTCGCGGCGACCGCGGCCGGCTGCTCGGCCATCAGCGGAATCGGTGCGGTCGTGGCCAGCGCGACCAGGCAGAGCGCGATGGCGCGCTGCATGCTGACGCCCGAGAGAGCCGATCGCACGATCGCCTCGGCCACGGCCAGCAGGCACAGAAACACGCCGGCCGGGATTTGTACCGTTGGCACCGGCCAACTCCGCGGCCGGTGTCGTGCCCGTGCTCGCCGCCCACTGTGCGCTTCAACCACGCGACCATTGTCGCCCCTCCCGAGGGCGGGAACATCCCCCCTGGCAGCGATTCGGTCCTAGCTCGCAAGGGGGATGCAAGATGGCTCCGGCGCGCGATGACAACCGGGCCGCCGCCGCTTAGCTTGTCAGGCCATGGAAGCGACGATCGAAGTCAACGGGCTGCGCAAGCGATTCGGGCCGACGGTGGCACTGGACGGGCTCTCGTTCAAGGTCGAGCCGGGGAGCGTGACCGGGTTCGTCGGTCCCAACGGCGCCGGCAAATCGACCACGTTGCGGGTCATCCTCGGGCTCGACGCCGTCGACGAGGGCAGCGCCCTCGTCGGTGGGGAGCCCTACGCAAGCCTGCGCCACCCGCTCCGGCAGGTCGGCTCGCTGCTCGACGCCGGCGCACTGCAACCGAGCCGCACTGCGCGCAACCACCTGCTCTGGCTGGCTCATTCCCAGGGGCTCGGGGCGCGGCGCGTGGACGAGGTGATCGAGCAGGCCGGCCTCGACGCGGTGGCGCGGCGCAAGGCCGGCGGGTTCTCGCTCGGGATGCGCCAGCGGCTCGGGCTGGCGGCGGCGATGCTCGGCGATCCGGCCGTCCTGATTCTCGATGAGCCGTTCAACGGCATGGATCCGGAGGGGATCGTCTGGATGCGGGAGTTTCTGCGCTCGCTCGCGGCCGAGGGCCGTGCCGTGCTCGTCTCGAGTCACCTGATGAGCGAGCTCGAGGACGCCGCGACCCATCTCGTGGTCATCGGTCGCGGCAAGCTGATTGCCGACACGAGCGTCGCGGACTTGATCTCCGCCGCCTCGGCGGGCCGGGTCGCGCTGCGGACGGCGGCCCGAGCCGAGGCGATGAGCGCGCTGGCCGAGGCCGGTGCCACCGTGGCCGCCACCGGCGCCGACACGCTCACCGTGACCGACCTCTCCTCCGAGCGGATCGTGAGCGTGCTCGGTCACAGCGGCGTGCCGTTCTCGGAGGTGTCGGTGCACCGCTCCACGCTGGAGGAGGCCTACATGGAGCTCACGCGCAACGCGGTCGAGTTCCGGCCGGCCGAGCCGGCCCGGTGAGCGCGACCTCTTATCGCTCGGGTGTCCCGGTGGCGCACGATGGCTTCGCGCAACTCGTGCGGGCGGAGTGGACCAAGTTCAGGACGGTCCGCGGCTGGGTGATTGGCACGCTCCTCGCCGCTCTGCTCATCGTGCTGTTCGCCTACCTGGCCACGTTCCGCCACCAGGACGGGGGCATCTGCGTCGGTCCAAACCCGGTGATGGGAACCTGCCGAAGCTACGCGCATCCCGTCCCTCCGCTCGGCCCCGACGGTACATCGGTGTACGACACCTATGCCTTCGCGCACCGGACGCTGACCGGAGACGGCAGCATCACCGTCCGCGTCGGCGCGCTGACCGGTCTGCTCCAGGGCGCCGGCAACGGCCACTCGGTCTCGGTCCAGGACATGGTCGGCGGTTCCGGCCCGGTGCAGCCGTGGGCGAAGGCCGGGCTGATCCTCACCGCGAGCAACCGGCCGGGCGGCGCGTACGCCGCGGTCATGCTCACCGGTGCCCACGGGGTGCGTATGCAGTACGACTACACGCACGACACGGCCGGCCCGGGCGCCGGGGCGCGTTGGTTGCGGCTGATCCGGTCGGGCACGTCGCTGACCGGCTACGCGTCGGTCGACGGGATGCACTGGACCAAGGTTGGCTCGGCCACGATCGCCGGCCTTCCGCGGACCGTCCAGGCCGGCCTGTTCGTGACCTCTCCGCCGACCGCGCCGACGCAGCTGGCACTCGTACCCGGCCAGGACGGACAGGCCACCGGCGCGACGGCTACCTTCGGCCAGCCTCGTCTTCAGGGTGGATGGTCGCCCGGCGGATGGATCACGCGGGACACCAACGACAACGGGCTGGTCACGACCGTGAGCTCGGTCGGCTTCAAGCGGTCGGGTTCGGGCCTGACGATCACCGGATCGGGAGACATCGGACCGGCGGTCGGCGCCGGCTACACCGATCGGCAGGCCCTCACCGGGGTGTTCGTCGGACTGGTCGCGCTGATCGTCCTCGCCGTGCTGTTCATCACCGGCGAGTACCGCCGCGGACTCATCCGCACGACGCTGAGCGCGAGCCCGCGCCGGGGCCACGTGCTGCTCGCCAAGGCGCTCGTGATCGCCGGGGTCGCGTTCGTCGTCGGCGCCGCCGCGGCGACCGTGTCCATCCCGCTCGGCAACCACCTCCTGCGCACGAACGGAAACTACGTGTACCCGACCGGCACGCTCACCGAGCTGCGGGTCATCCTGGGGACGGGGGCGCTGGTCGCGCTCGCCGCGGTCCTCGCTCTCGCACTCGGGACGGCGCTGCGCCGCGGCGCCGGCGCGGTCACCGCGGCGATCGTGGTGATCATCGTGCCCTACATGCTGGCGTTCGCCTCGGCACTGCCCGCGGGCGTCTCGGAATGGCTGATGCGGGTCACGCCCGCCGCTGGATTCGCGATCCAGCAGACGCTGCCGCAGTATCACCAGGTGTCATACCTCTACACCCCATCGGAGGGCTTCTTCCCCTTGGCGCCCGGCGTCGGCCTGGCCGTGCTCGCCGCGTACACGTTGATTGCCCTGGTCGTGGCGCAGCGACTCCTTCGCACCCGGGACGCATGAGCCGCGCGCTGCACGCCGAGTGGACCAAGCTCCGCACGGTCACCGCCACCGCCTGGCTGCTGGTGGCCGTGGTCGCGCTGACCGTGGCCCTCGGCGCCGGGGTCGCCCACGCCGTCAGCTACTCGGCCGGCGCGCCGCAGGACATCACCAAGCTCAGTCTCACCGGCGTGTACCTCGGCCAGGCTGTCGTGGCGATCCTGGCCGTTCAGGCGATCAGCGGCGAGTACAGCTGCGGCATGATCCGGGTCACATTGACCGCGATGCCCCGCCGGCCGAGCGTCTTGGCCGCGAAGGCGGCGATCGTCGGCTTGCTCGTGCTCGCGGCCGGAGTGGTCGCCGTGCTCGGCAGCTTTCTGGCCGGCCGGCTCATCCTCCCTGGCGGCGGCTTCACCGCCGCCCACGGCTACGCCCCGCTGTCGCTCGGCCATGGAGCGACCCTCCGCGCGACCGGCGGCTCGGCGCTGTATCTGGCCCTGATCGCGCTGCTCAGCCTGGGCATCGCCGCGGCACTGCGGGACGCGGCGGTGGCGATCGGCGCCGTGCTCGGCCTGCTCTACGTGCTCCCGGTGATCGCCGCGCTGATCGGGAGTCCGCACCTTCAGCGCCACCTCGAGCAGATCGCTCCGATGAGCGCGGGCCTGGCGATTCAGAACACGATCAACCTCCACCACCTGCCGATCGCGCCGTGGGCGGGGCTGGGCGTGCTCGCGGCGTGGGCGGTCGGCGCGCTTGTGGCCGGCGGCCTCGTGCTGAAGCTGCGCGACGCATGACCGCGCTCGTGGCCAGCGCGCTCCAGAAGCGCTATGGCTCGGTGGTCGCGCTCGGTGGGGTGGATCTGACCGTCGAGCCGGGCGAGCTCGTCGGCCTGATCGGCGCCAACGGCGCGGGGAAGTCGACGCTGATGAAGATCGCCTGCGGCCTGGTGCGGCCGAGCGCGGGCGAGGCGATGGTGTGCGGGGCTCCGGCCCGAAGTCGCGACGCGCGCCGGAGCCTCGGCTATCTCGCCGAGCTGTTCCGCTTCCCCGGATGGGCCACCGCCTCAGAGGTGCTCGCGCTGCACCAGCAGCTCGCCGGCTCGCTCGGTGGCCGCACCGAGCGCGACGAGCTGCTCGAGCTCGTCGGGCTCAGCGACGCCGCCGGGCGTCGCGTCGAGGGCATGTCGAAGGGCATGCAGCAGCGGCTCGGCATCGCCCAGGCCCTGATCGGAGAGCCGAAGCTGCTGCTGCTCGACGAGCCGACGAGCGCGCTCGACCCCGCCGGCCGTCGCGACATACGAACACTTCTGCTCGGGCTGCGCGAGCGGGGGGTCGCCGTGCTGCTCAACTCCCATCTGCTCGGCGAGCTCGAGCTCGTTTGCGACCGTGTCGTCGTCCTGGGCCATGGCCGGATCGTGGCGGCCGGGCGGCCCGAGGAGCTCACCCGGACCGGTGGCGTCGAGATCCAGACCGGAGACGGCATCCGGCGATTCCCGCAGGCGCGCCGGGAGGACATCCCGCGGCTCGTCTCCGAGCTCGTCTCCCAGGGAGTCGATATCTACGAGGTCTCGCTCATCCGGGACACGCTCGAGGACGTCTATCTGCAGGCACTGGAGCGCGAGTGAGAGAGACGCTGATCATCGCCCGCCACGCGGTGCAGGAGACCATTCGCCGTCGTGTGTTCGTCGTCGTGCTCGTGCTGACGATCCTGTTTCTCGCGCTGTTCACGGTGGCGAGCGCGAAGGCCTTCGCGGCGGAGGGCTCGTTCCAGTTCGGCAGCAACGGACCGGTCGGGCCGGCCGGGGTCGCCTCCCTGACGACGGTCACCCTGCTCGGCCTCGGGGTGTTCGGATCGCTCTTTCTCGCCGCCGTCCTCGGTGTTTTCCTCACCGTCGGGGCCGTCGCCGGGGACGCCGAGCGCGGGCTCCTTCAGCCGCTCGTGGTCCGGCCACTGGGGCGGCGGCAATTCCTTCTGGGCCGCCTCGTCGGGGCGGCGGCGGTGTCCATCGCGTACGTCACGGTTCTCTATGCGGTGGTTCTGGTGATCGTCCACCAAGCCGGGGGACAGTGGCCGGACTTCATCGTCGGGCCCGCCGTGGCGCTCATGGGCGCAGTCACGATTCTGGTTGCGATGTCGCTGCTCGGCTCGGTGTTCCTCTCCACGATGGCCAACGGCATCGCCATGTTCATGCTCTACGGCGCCGGCTTGGTCTCGGGGCTGCTCGCCAGCATCGGCGCGGCGCTGAACGCCCACACCGTGCAGACGATTTCTCACGACATCACGATCGCGCTCCCGTTCGAGGGCCTCTACGAAGCAGCCGTGCACTCCTTCGCGTCAAACGCGGCCGGCCTCGCCCGCGTGGCGGTGAACCTCGGACCGTTCGGCGCCGCTCAGGCGGGGAGCACGTTCTTCTACCTGTGGGCGGTCGTGTATTTCGGGCTGGCCGCGATGATCGCCACCGCGGGCTTCGAGCGCCGGGACCTCTGACCGGCGACCGCCTAGTCTGTGACCCGACCGCTCCGGTCGATGTGCAGCGGGTTTGAGTTCAGGAGCGCGTTCAGCCGGAAGGAAGAGCTCAGCGTCGCCGCGAACCGGTCGATGCCCCGCTCGATCTCGTCGTTCTCGAGCTCCTCGAAGCCGACGACGTCGGTGCCGATCACCTCGATGTAGTGCCACTCGTGTCCGTCGCTGACGACGCATGCCCACATGTGATGGCCATCGCGGTATTCGGCCCGGACGACGGCGGCGCCGATCCCGCTGGCGCTGTCGCGCGCATTGAACTCCGCGTGCTCACGCACCTCTTCCGGGTCTGGGCGATCGGCGGCGGGGCTCATCCTCAGCACGCAGCCTAGAGCACGCCGGTCGGCCGGGAAACTCGTCACTCGCGCCCCCGCCAGTGGTGAACGGTCGTTGACTCTGCTTGGGTGCGGGGAGCGCGCCATTCGTGGAACGGCACTCGGCGAATGACGGTTATCCGCCGGGACTGGATGGGCCGCGAAGCGGCCCAAAACCCCGAGTGCGTCCGTCAACCCTCTCCGGCTGCTAGTCGCCAACGAGGTCGCGGCGCCGGAACAGCTGCAACGCCGCTGCCCCGGCCGCGGCCCCGATCGCGATCATGAGCAGCGCGCCGACCGTTCGGAACGGCTCGACCGGGACCAGTCCGATGTGCGCGAACGGGGTGACGTCGAGGACCCACCGGGGCGCGCCGGTGAGCGCGCCGACGAGCTCCCACAGGTAGGCGACGGCCAGCAGCGCGTAACTGAATGGCCCGCTGATTCGTGGTGCGACGGCGTACGCCAGCGTGGCGATTCCTAGGAACAGCACCGCGACCGGGAGCATGTTGGCCCCGGCTTCGAGCAGCCGGCCGAGCCCGAGGTGAACCCCGGCGGTGCTGGTGCCGGCCCAGCCGAGCAGACCGCAGGCGAGCGCGAGAGCAGCCGCGGCGAGAAGCGCCAGCACGATCCAACCGGCGAGCCACCGACGGCGGCCGAGGGGGGCGGCGAGCATCGTCTCCAGGCGCTGACTCGCCTCCTCCCGACGGGCCGCAGCGACTTGCGTGCAGACGAACACGCATATGAACAGCGCGAAGAAGCTGAAGACGAAGGCCACGTAGCCGGTCGGGGTGGTGATCGAGCCGGTCCCGAGCTTCGCGATCTCGCGGTTGACGCTCTTCGAGACGTCCGCCGGCGAGATGCTCTTGGCGATCGTCCCGAGCAGGTAGGAGAACGCGGCGAGCGTGCCCGCCCAGGCGATCAGCACTCCGCGCTGGCGGCGCAGGCTGAGTCCGAGCGGCGAGCCGAGCATGGCCAGGTGCGGCGCGGAACGATCTCGGTCGCGCAGCAGGCCGGTGCCGATGTCGCGAGCTACCGTGATCCGCCACGCCAGCGCCAGAAGGACGCCGGTCGCTGCCGCGGGCAACAGCAGCACCTCCGGCCGCGCGCCCGCGAACGGCCGCAGCAACTCCGCCCATCCGAGCGGCGTGAGCCAGCGCAGCCAGGTCAGGCCGACGACATCGGCGAGCACGCGGAGCACGAACAGGACCGCCACCGTGCCGCCCGCGAGTTGCAGCGCCAGCGCGCGGTTCGGCGCGATCTGACTCGCGAGCACGCCGACGGCGGCGCACACCGGAATCACCGATACGGTCGCCAGCGCCAGGTAGGCCGCACCGCCGAGTCCCACCCCGCCGACCGCGAGCCCCGCGAGCTGGGCGACCCAGGCCACGGCGGTCCCGGCGGCGATCGCGGCGAGCGTGGCCCAACCGACGTTGGAGCGGCCGACCGGAGCGGCCAGCACCAGCTCGAGCCGGCCGGATTCCTCCTCGGTGCGGGTCAGCCGAACCCCGGCAAGCATCGCGTAGACGGCGCCGAAGATCGCCAGAACGCCGCCAACCCTCCAGGCGGCATAGCCGTCGACCGTGGCCAGGTCGTACGGCAGGCCATACAGGAGCCGCAGGCCCTTGCTCGTCCCGAAGCTGTGCGCGAAGGCCACGCGCTCGGCGGTCGTCTTGTAGATGGAGCTGTATCCGGAGGGCTGGACGTAGCTGTAGATGGCGAACACGTACGCGCAGGCGACCGTCATCACCCGCACGTCCAGCAGGCGCCGCCGGACCAGCGCTCGCTCAGCGCCGCGCGCCGCTGCTCGCGTCGTCGTGGCGCTCATCCTCGTCCCGGTCCTGACCGTATTGGCGCAGAAAGATCTCCTCGAGCGACGGTTCGCGACTGTGCAGCGTGACCACCTGGTGCGGCGCGAGCGCTGCCAGCAGCGGCGCGATCTCACCATGGACCTCGAACCGCAGCGCGTTGGGCGCGGTTTGGGTGACGTGCACGCCGGGGAGCGGGGCCAGCTCCGGTGCCGGTCCCGCGAAGGTCGCCTCGACCGTTTGGGCGCTCAGGTGCCGAAGCTCTGCGAGCGTTCCCTGCTCGATCAGCCGCCCAGCCCGGAGGATCCCAACCCGATCGCACAGCGCCTCCACCTCGCTCAGGATGTGCGAGGACAGGAGGACCGTCTGCCCGCGCTGCTTCGCCTCGCTCACGGTCTGGCGGAAGGCCACCTCCATCAGCGGATCGAGGCCGCTCGTCGGCTCGTCGAGCAGGAGCAGGTCCGCGCGGGTGGCCAGCGCCGCGATCAGCTGCACCTTCTGCCGGTTGCCCTTCGAAAGCGCCCGTACCTTCTTCTCGGTGTCGAGCTCGAAGCGCTTGACCAGCTCGTCGCGATACGCCGGGTCCTCGCCACGGTCGGATCCGCGCAACCGCGCGAGGAACTCGAGCGTTTCGCCGGCCGTCAAGGACGGCCACAGAAAGGGCTCCCCGGCGACGTACGCCAGGCGCCGGTGCGCCCGGACGGGATCCGCCCATGCGTCGATGCCGAACAGCTCGGCCCGACCGCTCGTCGCTCGATGCAGGCCCAGGAGCAGCCGGATCGTGGTCGTCTTGCCGGCGCCGTTGGGCCCGAGGTACCCGTAGACCTCACCCTCCTGGATGGTGAGCTCCAGCCGGTCGAGCGCGAGGGTCTCGCCGTAGCGCTTGCTGAGCTCCCACGTTTGGATGGCGGGCATAGCGTCGTCAGCCTACATGACTTTCAGAAAATCATGAAAACTGTAAAATCAATGTGATTAGCCCGATGCCCTCCAAGCGGGAGCGAGACCCCGACGCGGTCACGCACTTCATCGAACGCTTCTCCTCGGCGCTTGTCGAAGCCGGTGTGCCGCAGATGCCGGCGCTCGTGTTCGTCGCGCTGCTGGCCACCGATTCGGGCCGCCTGACCGCCGACGAGCTCGCCACTCAGTTGCGCGTCAGCCGCGCCGCGGTCTCGGGGGCGGTGAAGTACCTGACGCAGCTCGGGCTGGTCAGTCGCGAGCGGCAACCGGGGACGCGACGCCACCGCTACTTCCTGCAGGACCCCACCTGGTACGAGCTGGTCGCCCGCCGCGAGCAGGTCCTCGAACGCTGGATCCTCAGCACGCGCGCCGGCGTCGACGCCCTCGGTTCCGACACGCCCGCCGGCGCCCGGCTCGTCGAATCCCTGCGCTTCTTCGAGTTCGCCCGCGAGGAGCTCGCCGCCATGCTCGAACGCTGGAAGCAATTGCAAGATCGCGGCTGAGTCCGGGGGCGGTCATCATCCGGGCGCGCCCTGGCGATTCCGCATCGGATGCTTGACAAGAAGTCTTGTGACAACTATTCTTGTGACAAGAGTTCTTGTAAGAGGAGGACGTCATGTACCCAAGCCCCGCCATTGTTGAGGCGCTCGTTCGAGACCGTGTGCTCGAGCTTCGCCGAAGCGCCGAGGGACGGGCGCGGTGCCGGCGCGAAACGCGCCGGCACCGCGTCACCGCGGCCGCGCGGCACGGAACCGGATGGCTGCTCGTCGACGTGGGTCTTCGGCTGGCGGTGCCTCGCGGCGCGACGGACCGTCCGATGCCTCGGGCGCAGCGATCGATGCTCAGCCGCCGCGGCCGATCCGCATGACGCCCCCCCGCCGACCTCGCCGCAAGGATGCGCCCCGGGCGCCGCGCCGTCCCGTCGTCTCCGACGCGCGCACCATGCGAGCGATCGCGCACCCGCTGCGCGTCGAACTCCTGGACCTGATGCGCCGAGACGGAGAGATCACCGCCACTCGGGCGGCCGAGCTGCTCGGCGAGAGTCCCGGGAACATGTCCTGGCACCTTCAAACCCTCGCCAAGTATGGCTTCGTTGAGGAGACCGGCGAAGGCCGCGGACGCAGCCGTCCGTGGCGCGTGACCGACGCCGACCGAAGGTTCGACACCGCGATGACGGACCCGGAGGCGGCCGCCGCCGGTGAGGCGCTCGAGCGAACCTTCCTCGAGCGCACGTCCAACCAGTTGCGCGAGTGGTGGTCGCGACGCATGGGCTATCCGGTGAAGTGGCGGCGCGCGGCATTCATGAGCGAGAACTTCACGTATCTGACCGCGGCAGAGCTCAGCGCGATGTTGGACGAGATAGTCGCGATCTACGACCGCTATATGGACCGCGAGGACAAGGACAAGCGCCCGCCGGACGCGCTACCGGTCCATCTCTACGCACACGGACACCCGCTGCCGCCCACCGCGGCGGGCAACTGACCACGTCTCAACCCTCTAATCAACCCGAGATCAACCCGGCGATTCAACCCGCCAGCCGATGTGCGCTCGCGAGTCTCGCCGTAGCTTCAGGAGCGTCAACCAATCCCCGAAGGAGGCCTGGGAATGTCGCTTCTGGAAACGCTTGGACTGATCGGAATCTTCGTCTATGTGATCGCGCAGCAGATGGTCGGCAGCGCGATAACCGGCCGGCGCTTGATCGTGCTGCCCGGGGTCCTGACGGTGATCGGGATCCTCAACATCAGCGGTACGCCGGGCGCGATGGATATCGGGCTGCTGGCGCTCGGCGGGGTGGTCGCGGTCGCGATCGGACTCGGCCTCGGCGCGATGACGCGCCTGGAGCAGCGCGGTGGGTACCTGTGGGGTCAGGTCTCCAAGCGGGGTCTGTGGCTGTGGGCGGCACTGATCCTCAGCCGGGTGCTGATCGTCGGGATCGCTCACGTGGCCGGTGCGCACGTGGCCGCCAGCACCGGCGCGATTCTGCTGATGCTCGGTCTCAACCGCGTCGGCCAGGCCGTGGTCGTCGCTTCCCGCGCGATCGCCGCGGGGATCCCGTTCGCACCCGAGAAGGACGGCAGCGTGTTTGGCGCCAGCTGGTTCTCCCGCTCGAACGAGGCCTGAGGACGGGGAGCCGACCGGATGGTTCTGAGCGCCCGACGCGTACCGTGTGCTCATCGAAATGAGCGAGGCGGTGGCGCTGATCGTGCTGGCGGCGAGCCTGGTGGCGGCGATCGCCCGCCCGCGATGGGCGCCGGACTGGGCGGTGGCCGCGGGTGGCGTGATCCTGCTGCTGGCGACCGGGATCCTGAGTCTCCACGGCGCCCGGTCCGCCGTCAGCGACCTCGGTCCGACCGTCGGCTTCCTCGCGGCGCTGCTGGTACTGGCCGACGGTTGTCGCCGCGCCGGGATGTTCGAGGCCCTCGGCGGCGCCATGGCACTCGGCTCGCGTGGGCGTCCGGCCCGGCTGCTGGCGATGGTGTTCCTCGTCGCGGCGCTGACCACCGCGGTGCTCAGCCTCGACGCGACGGTCGTGCTGCTGACGCCGATCGTGTTCGTGACGGCGGCGCGCCTGCGGGCCAATCCGCGTCCCCACGTGTACGCGTGCTCTCATCTCGCCAACAGCGCCTCGCTGCTGCTGCCCATGTCGAACCTCACCAATCTGCTGGCGTTCCAGGCCAGCGGGCTGTCGTTCACGCGCTTCGGCGGGCTGATGGCGCTCCCCTGGCTGGTCGCATTAGCGGTCGAGTGGGTGGTGCTACGCCGGTCCTTCGCCGGCGAACTACGAGGGGGCGCGCCTCGGTCGGCGCGCCCGACGGACCGCCCCGAGGTGCCGTGGTTCGCGCTCGCGGTCGTCGCGCTCGCGCTGATCGGGTTCGGCCTGAGCTCTCTGATCGGGGTCGCGCCGGCGTGGATCGCCGCGGGCGCCGCGGTCGTCCTGGCGCTGCGTGAGCGCGCCCCGGTTAGCGAGATGGCGCGCGCTGCGCAGCCCACCTTCCTCGTGTTCGTCCTCGCGCTCGGGATCATCGTTCACGCCGCGAGCCAGCACGGGCTCTCGAGCGCGGTCGCCAGCCTGATGCCGCACGGCACCACGCTGCCGGTGCTGCTGGCCGTAGCGGGGATCAGCGCCGTTCTGGCCAACCTGCTCAACAACCTGCCCGCGACGCTGATCATCCTGCCGGTGGCCGCGAGCAGCGGCGCCGGGCAGGTGCTGGCGATGCTCGTCGGCGTCAACATCGGACCCAACCTGACCTACGTCGGGTCACTGGCCACGCTGCTGTGGCGGCGTATCGCGCACGCGCATGACCACGAGACGGACCTGGGCGAGTTCACGCGCCTGGGACTGCGCACCGTGCCGCTCGGGCTTGCGGCGTCGACCGCCGCCTTGTGGTTGGCTTTGCAGGTTCTCTGATGCGCGCGGTCGTGTGGATATCCGAGGGCACGTGGCAGGCGTGCGTCGACGAAGCCGCGGCGTTCCTGCCCAAGGATGCGGACGTGACTCTGCTCCACGTGGCGCCGAGCGACGTCGAGGAGTTCGCCGCTCGGGGCCCGGGCCGCCTGCTCGGACGCCACCCTCCGCCACCGCCGCCGGCCGATCCTCCGCTGCGGGCCGTCGCCGAGGAGGAGGCGCAGGCGCTCCTGGCCGATGCCCAGACGCGGCTCGCGCGCCCGGCGCACACCGTCTCGCGGAGGGGGCGGGTTGAGCGGGAAGTGGTGGCGGCGTGCGCGAGCGCTGACCTGCTCGTCTTGGCCCGTGACGGCGGGGCTCGGCTCGGCCCCAAGAGCCTCGGCAAGCACACGCGCTTCGCCCTTGACCACGTGCCCTGCCAGGTCCTGCTCGTGTGGCCCGAAGCTCCCCCGGGGATCGAGACGATCCCGCCGCCGCCGCGGGATCATCACTGAGGCCGCAGAACCTCGATCGTCTGGAGTTCCGGATCGGCGGCGTACGCGATCCGGACGCCGTCGGCGCGAGCCCCGGACAACGCGGCGAGCGCTTCGGCGGTGACCAGTTCCCCGGGGGCAAGCGCCGCTACGCCCGGTGGATACGGCGCTATGAGCTCGGCGCAGACGCGGCCGACTGCCTGCGCCGAAGGCACCGTCTCGGCGGTCCCGAAGAACGCTTCGCGGGGCGGCACCGCCAGGTGCGGCTCGACGATCCACGAGGCGGCGGTCGCCGGCGGTCGAGGGGCGCCTCGGCGGCGTCCGATGGCGCCGCCGAGCACGTCCGTGAACCGCTGCAGCGACGCGGTGTCATCGGACAGCGTCACGACCGCGACCAGAGTGTCGCGATCGGCCATCTCGACCGGGACTCCCGCGTCGATCAGGTCGCGCTCGAGCTCGATTCCGTGGGCTCCGGTGCCGGCGAGTGCGACTGCGATCTTGGCGGGATCCATCCCGGGCCCGTCGAGCACGTGCAGACCGTCGATCTGGCCCAGGCGCTCGCGCGCGCTCGCGACGTCGGCGAGCAGTCGCGTGAATAGCCGCTCCCCGTGATGCTCGAGCAGGGCCCGTGTCGCGTCGATGCTCGCGACGATGCCGCCTCCGGGGCTCGTCGTGTGCGTGGCGTCGAAGGCGCGCTCGAGCCGCGCGGCGTCGAGTCGCTCGGTTCGCGCCAGCATCACCGCGCCCTGCGAGAACGCCGGGAGGGTCTTGTGCAAGCTGGTCACCATCGCGTCGGCGCCGGCCTGGAGCGCGTGGGCCGGGAGGTCCGGGTGAAAGCCGAAGTACGCGGCCCAGGCGGCGTCGACCATCAGCGGCACGCCGGCCTCGTGGGCGACCACGGCGTGGGCGGCGATGTCGGAGTAGGTGCCGACGTAGGACGGGTCGCCGAGGAACACGCCGACGGCCTCGGGATGCTCTCCGAGTACCGCGCGGACGCGCTCGGGTGCGTACCCCGACGGGAGGCCGGTGGCGGGATCAACATCGGGCTGGACCCACGCCGGGTGCAGGCCGGCGAGCACGAGCCCCAGCAGGACCGAGCGGTGCACGGTCCGCGAGACGACGATCGTGTCCCCGGGTGATCCGACCGCCAGCGCCAGCGCCTGGTTGCCGTGGGTCGACCCGGCTACCGAGAAGCGGCACACGTCGGCGCCGAACAGCCCGGCCGCGCGCTCCTCGGCCTGTGCCAGCCACCGGTGCTTGAACTTGATCGTGTCGATCCATCCGTAGAGCGAGAAGTCGCCGGCGACGACGACGCCGGTCAGGTCCGTCAGGCCCTTGTGACCGGGCGTGAAGAACGGGTGCTCGCCGGCTCCAAGGCGGTCGAGGGCGCCCAGGTAAGCCGCGAGCAGGGGCGCGTCGGCCGCAAGTCCGAGTGGGTCGCGAGGATCGAAGGCGTCGCCCGTCACGCCGCGCCGCTGACCGTATACGGCGTTCCGTTGTCCCATAAGTCGAGCTCCAGCCCAGCGGCAAGTAGAACCCCCTCAATGTCCGGTCCGTCCTGCGGCGAGGCGACGATGATCGCCCCGGACGGATGGCCGGTCCCGGTCCGCTCGAGCGCCCGCGCGAATCGCTCGATCGGCTGAAGGTGGAGTCCCTGCCAACCAAGCACGCGGTAGGTGTCGCCGACGACGACGAGCGCTCCCTTGGGGCCGTCGATATGGCCGAGCAGGCCAACGAAGTGGCCGATGTCCCAGTCCGGTTCGTCGCCGTCGCTGTCGTCTCCCGTGACCAGGTAGGAGAACGCCGCATGCGGACCGGTCCGACTTCCCCAGAGGTACCGGGTCGCGATGTTGGCGATCAGGGTGCACGACTCCCGGCAGACGTCGGTCGCGTCGAACATGGCGCGGACCGCCGCCGGCGTCCACGGTCCGGCGATCGGAATGATCGCGGCGCCGTCGCCCGCAAGCTCGCGCAGCGCGTGCACGAGCCCGACGGCCGAGGTACCGGACTGCGCGGGATCCTCGACCGTCGGGAACGCGACGCGGTAGTCGCGGCGGCCGGGATCGCCGTATGGCAGCGGCTCAAGCTGGCTTGCCGAAAGGATCGTCCCGGCCTCGAGGGCGATCGCGTCCTGGTCGACCTCGGCGCCGTTGACGGTGATCCTGGCAAGCCTGAAAGCCAGCGCTCCCCAGAAGGCGCCGCACAACTCGTCCTTCTGGGGCAGCTCGGCGGCGTGCAGTCCCACCAGTCGCTCGGCCCCGGGGATTGGGGCGAACTGCATCGCACTGGTCTGCGTCATCTCGATCGCGTCTTCCGGGTCGTCTGGAACCTATGCCCTCGGTCGAGCCAGTCTACCGGCTGGACTGATCGGTCCATTCTGTGGTACGATCGCCACTATTGGACCGTTCGGTCCATAACCGCAGGAGGATAGGAAACGCCCCGCCATGATCACGATCGCCGAACAAGCCAACGAGGTGAAAGCAGTCGCCGCCGGTCGGCTGCCCGCGGAAGTAGTCGCCGCGTTCGCATCCGATCAGGCCGCGCTCCTCGCCGGGGGTATCCCGGCCGGAGCGGTATCGGTTGGTGAGAAGCTGGCGCCGTTCGCGCTGGCGGACGCGACGGGCGAGTCCCGGACGCTTGACGAGCTCGCCGCCGAGGGCCCGCTCGTGATCGTCTTCTACCGGGGTGGCTGGTGCCCGTACTGCAACGTGACGCTCCGCAGCTACGAGCGCGACTTGGTGTCCCACCTCGCCGCTCACTCCGCTCGCCTGGTTGCGATTTCACCCGAGACGCCGGACGCGTCGCTCACGACCCAGGAAAAGGCCGAGCTCAGCTACACGGTGCTCAGCGACCCGGGTGCCGAACTCGCCTCCTCACTTGGGATCACGTTCGAGCCCTCCGAGGCTGGCATCGCCGCGCAGCGCACGCTCGGCGTCGATATCCGCACCACCCGCGCCGACCGCGGCACCATGCTGCCGATGCCGACCGTCCTGATCGTCGATCGCGACCACGTCGTCCGATTTGTCGACATCCACCCCGACTACACCGGCCGCACAGAAGTCGACGAGATCCTCGCCGCCCTCGACACACTCCGACGCTGAGTTCCGAGCAGGTCGGTTGGTTGGTTTGTGTGTGTGTGTGTGTTAGGCGCGGCGAGCGGCTACCCGGCGCGGGCCGGGTGGCCGCGTCGCGCGTGCTTGTAGATCAGTGGGCGTTCAGGTGCGGGCCAGCTTGCTCTCGAGCGCTGTGGAGGCGCGCCGAGCCCCTTCGAGTCTTGCGGCGATCTTGTTCATCGCGATGTCTCGCGCGAGATCGGGCGAGCCGTGCTGTGGCTTGACGTCCCGGCTAAACGGGGAGAAGCCACAGTCGTCGGTCGCGCCCAGGCGCTCCGCCGGGATGTATTTGGCTGCGGTCAGCAATTCCTGCTCGACGTGCTCTGCTGTTTCAACGTCGGGCGTCAGCGGATTGATGACGCCCATGAAGCACACCTGCGGCACGCCGTTGGCGTCCTCTCGGCTGTACTTACCACATAGCCGGTAGACGTTCTCCCTGTCGTCCTCGCTCGCGCACTGGATCAGGAAATAGCCCGCGTTCATGTCGAACATGTGCTCGAGCAACAGCTCGTAAGGCACCTCCTTGCTGTGCACCGAGTCACAGTCGCCGCCGGGGCACGTGTGGATACCGATGTTCGTCCGTTCCTCGGGGGTGAACCGGTCAAAGAGCCGGTTGTTGAGGTCGATGAAGTCCTGGAGCATGTTCCGCCCCGTCCACGGATTGCGTGAGTCGTTCTTGTTCGCGAGCCGGCCCTCAGTGAAATCCACCGATACGCGGACGGCTCCCGCCGCGAAACATTTGCGGATGTCCTTCTCGGCCTCGTCGATCACGTCATCGAGGAACTGCTCACGTGAGTACCCGGCGATTTCACCATCGAGCGGATAGAGCAGCATCATCATCGAGGGTGAGATCACCGCCTGCTTGACCGGGAGCTTGGCGATCTTCACGTTCTTCTCGACAAACTCGGAGGCATAGGTCTGGTAGCGGAACGGGCCAGCCGTGACGCGAGGCAGCTGTCGGTTGTGGCCATCATCGAAAATCGCGAAGAACTGGCCATCGGGCGCGAGGTTCGGCGCGAGTCCCGTTCCCGAGAGCGTATGCGTCAGGTTGTAGGTCGCGAAGCTGGATTCGCGCTGCTCGCCGTCGTTGACGACTGGGACGCCGACCTCCTCTAGCCGTCGGATCGAGTCGGCAGCCGCGTCGTCCTGCTCAGCCTGAAGCTCTGCCCAGGTGATCTTGCCTTCGTCGTAGTCGGCGTATGCCTGCTGGAGCTTCATCGGCCGGGGGAGAGAGCCGACGTGCTCGGTGGGGATAGACATGACGAGTCGCCTCCTCGTAGGAACGCTTGCAGATCAGCAGCCTCACGGCGCGGTCACCGGACGAGCAAGACCATCGCATGATGAGACTGACCGATCTCCCTCTCTATTGGCCGCGACCCTACTACTAACCAGTCGCAAGTCAAGGGCCTCGCGAGCCTCTCCGGACGGGGACCTCGGGGGTCTAGCTTGTTGCCCGGGTCGCCGCCGGCCTCCTGCGCGGCCGGCTTCGTGGCATGTCGGTGGGGTCCTGAGTCGCCGCCTGCAGGAGCAGCTCAGCGACCTTCTTGGCGCGCATGGCGGCGTCGCGGTCACCCTCGCCCGCGGCGACGATCGATCCTTTCATCAGGATGTGCCACTGGCGCGCGAAGCTCTGTGAGTCAGGAATCCCGGCTTGGCGCGCCAGATCCTCGAGGAACTGCCGGATCCCGGCGAGATATTCAGCCGCGGCACGGTGGACCGGATGTCCGCTGCTTGGGTGCTCGAGCAAGACGTTGATAAATGAGCAGCCCTCGAAGTCGGGGGCGCGGAACCATGAGTCGAACACGTCAAAGATCGCGAGCAGCCGTTCACGTGGGTCAGACGCCCGGCGAGCTACTTCAGCTTCAAGCCAATCCCTCGTCCAGAGCTGCTCGCGGCGCTCGAGAAAGGCGAGCACGAGGTCTTGCTTGGATGCGAAGTGGCGGTACATCGTTTGCCTTGCCACTCCCGAGCGCTCGATGATCGCGTCGATCCCCACGGCCTGCACGCCGCGCTGGGAGAAGAGCTCATAGGCGGCGGTAACCAGCCGTTCCCGTGCGTCGCTCGTACCGGTCGCTTGGCTTCTCTGAACCCCCGAAACCAACCTGCCCATGGGCCAAATCTAGCAGCCAGCAATGTCGCTCCCCAGCGGATCATTAGCTCCTGCGCTCGCGTGTCGGCAGTCCTCAGGAGCCCTTCAAGTGCGAGAAAGTGTCATACGGCTGACCAAAACTGGCGTCCGCCGTGGCGGCCGCCTGGCTGTGTCGAAGCCGACGGTAAGCTGAGTGCAGTACGTCCGTTAACGTCTACAGCCCCCGGCGCGTTCGCCAGAACGCGCGAACCGACAGCCCCAGAACGGTGTGTCATGTGCTGGCGGAGGATCCGGACCTAGCCGAGGCGGTACCGGTGCGCGACCGCTCCGCGGCGGTCGAGGATTGCATCGCGTCCGCGGTGAACTTGCCTCGCGGCCGGTGGGACGGGCAACGAGTCGACGTTACGCCCGACGGGATCGGGCTGCTGGTGTTGCGCGGGCTGCTAGTCCGGCGCGTTGGTGTCGAGGATGGCTTCGGCGCCGAGATCCTGGGTCAGGGCGATCTCTTACGCCCGTGGCAGGGCGAGGGAGCGCAGTCGAGCCTATCCCGGACGACCGGCTGGCGAATCCTCGAGCCCGCTCGCGTCGCGGTTCTCGATCGGAACGCGGCCGCCCGGCTCGCTCGCTATCCGGAGTTGACCGGCAGGCTGGTGGCCAAGGCGCTCGAGCGCTCGCGCAATCTGGCCACCGCGATGGCGATCGCACGGCACACGCGGGTCGAGCTCCGCTTGCACATGTTGTTCTGGCACCTCGCGGATCGCTGGGGGCGGGTACGTACGGGAGGCGTGCTTGTGCCGCTCCGTCTGACGCATTCGCTCCTCGGAGATCTCGTGTCCGCTCGCAGGCCAAGCGTCAGCACCGCGTTTTCGCAGCTGGCCCGGCAGGGACTGGTAGAGCGGATCTCCGAGGGATGGTTGCTGCACGGCGACCCGCCAAGTGAGTTGCTCGAGGTCCAACCGATTAGCGTGGCGGCAGCCGGCGAGCAGGGGACCGGCTCGGCGCTAGGCGAATCAAAGCGCTGCATCGAGCTTTAGGAATCGCGGCCTGGTGGGGAGTGTTCGGGCGCTGACTAATCGATCGCAACCGCGACCGGCAGTCCAATCCACGCGGCGCGCGCCGCGCTCATCGCCGCGACGGACCTCAGCGCTGAGGACAGCTTTCTCGTGATCACTGCGGGGCGCGAGCGATGTCTGCCATCCCCTGTGTTTTGCGCGCGCATCTCCGCTGTCGCGCTCTGTGGCTGTCATTGCACTCTCTCTTTCGGCCCCTTTGATGCTTTCCGAATCTGACATTCATGCCTCCATGCCGTGCTGCATCGCGAGCCGTTTTGTCCGCACGCATACATAGTGCGCGGCGCGGGCGAGGCGCTGCGTCAGCGGCCGGACGTGGGTGCTTTGATCGAGGATGAGCGACCCGCAGAATCGATGAAGACGTCGAAAAGGAGGACGCGAGTTCGTGGGCATTCAATCGGTAGATTCTGCGGTGTTGCCGTTGGTTCACACCGCCGCGCGTCGGCGGCGGGCCAGGAGGCGCGATGAGGCGATCATCCAGGCCGAGTTGAGGCGTCTCGCCCAGCTCGGCGGCCGTGTGGCGCGCGACCCCGAGGATGCGGCGGCTCGAGAACGCGATCCCGACCCCGCCGCGTAGGGACTTGACGCGGGATCGCCGCGGGCGTGTCCGGACCGGGCCGGTCCTCGGGCGGTGGGGCGAGAAGCAACCATCCGTCCGGCGCTGGACGAACGATTCCGCGGCTCGCGAGGTCGGCGAGGGCGGTGGTGACCGTCGGACGCTGGGCCGCGATCAGGTCCGCGAGGACGCTGTGCGAGAGGCGCAGCGGGAGAATGGTCTGGCCGTTGCGGACGCGGCCCCAGCGGTCCGCGAGATGCCAAAACAACAGTTGAAGGCGGATGTCCACTCTGGGGCGGTGCACGATCGCCATGTTTACCGCGAGGCGCCGCGAGCGCTCGACACTTCGTTTCAGTAACTCCCGCATGATCTCCGGATACTGAGCCAAGCCCTCCAGGGCGAGGTCGTCGAGCACCGCAAGGCGAGTGATCTGGAGCGCGCGCCAAGCGGTGGCGCGGCGCAGCTTCACGCCAGCGTCCTCCTGCCACGGACCGACGACGTCGCCCGACCCCAGGAGCTCGGCACCAGAGCGACGCCCGACGCTCACCCGCCGCAGTAGTAGGCCGTCGAGTACGAGCAGGCCGACGCCGTCGGAAAGCTCGTCTCCGGGCTGGTTCCACTTGCCGCGCCTGACATCCAGTACCCGGGCCGTACACGCATCCACGGCGAGCGCCCGCTGTCGGGCCGTGAGAGGGCGCGCGAGCTCGGGGTCCTCGCGCAGGAGATGGCACGTCGAATCAAGCGATGGTTTCCGACGTGTCATTGTCGGGATCCTCGGATGGCAAAGGGGTGAGCAGGATCACCTGATCGCCGGGCTCGAGCCGGAGGTCGTTGCGAGGCGCGACCATGCGGCCACGGTGGCTGACGGCGACCGGGAGCGAACCGGCGGGAAGCGTGAGTTCGTCGACGCGGCGCCCTTGCGCCGGCGAGTCGGCGCTGACGCTGGCAGCGAGGATCCGGTAGCCCTGAAGCGGGGTGGTCGGCACCTGCACTTGTGCTTCGGGATCCTTGACGGCGAACTCGGCGGCCAGCGCCCCGCGCTTGATCTCTGGTGTCGAGGCGAGCACGCGTTCGCCTTGCGCCCGCAGTACGTCCTGCCGGCTGATCCAGCCGCATAGCCGTTGACCGTCGTGCGAGACCACAGGCAGCCCCTCTCGCCCGAACAGGACGAGCTGGCGGAGCGCCTGTTCGAGGTCCTCGTCCGGGAACAGCGCCTGCGGTTCGTCCACCGCCACCACGGGCCCGATCAGGTCTTCGAAGACCTGCGGGCTGGGTCGATCGGGCTCTGGCTTGCCGTTGGAGTGCGTTTCCAGGCGGACAGGTCCGTCGCCGACGGCCGGCGGCTGCATCACCTCGGCCACGGTGATCGACTGGAGGATCGCGGCTTTCGGGCGCTCGATGTCGATTCCCCTGCGTAGCAACTTGGTCGTGTAGATGCTGCCGTAGGTCAATCGCTTCGAGAGCGCGGCAGCGATGCCGGTGGCGAGCATGACCGGCAACGTGAGGGTGAAGTTACCTGTCATCTCCACCACGCTGGCGATCGAGGTGAGCGGAGCCTGTGCGGCCGCTCCGAACACGCCACCCATGGCGATGACCGCGTACATCGCCGGGGCTCCAATCGATGATCCGAACACGTGATTGGCAGCGACACCGAATGCCATTCCCGCCATCGCTCCGGTGAACAAGGATGGGGCGAACACGCCTCCGGACCCGCCGATCGAGAGCGTCAGGCTGGCTGCGAGGATCTTGCCGAGCATGAAGATCACGATCAGCCAAACCACCACGTGGCCGGCCACGACCTTGTTCATCACCGGGTAGCCGACCCCGTACATCTGGGGGAGCGCTAGCAGCAGCGCGCCCAACGCGACGCCGCCGACCGCTGGGCGCGCCCATTCGGGCCGCCCCGCCCACAAGCGGTCGACCGCGTCCTCGAGCCAGTAGAGAAACGTCTTGAACCCCACGCCGATCAGCCCCGACGCCAGGCCCAGAACAGCAATCAACAGGTAGCTGAGGTCGTTACCGACCACGAGGCCGTGGGGCACTCCGGTGAAAAACGGAGCGGACCCGAAGAACGCGCGACTGACGAGGTCAGCGCTGACCGCGGCGAGGATCGTCCCGAACATCGCATCGAGCGAAAACTCGCGCAGCACGATCTCGAAGCCGAAGAACAATCCGGTGATCGGGGCGTTGAAGGTGGCCGCGATCCCGCCCGCGGCTCCGCAGGCCACGATGATCCGCAGCCGCGTCTCGGACATCCGCACCACTTGACCGAGCGTGGAGGCGAACGCGGACCCGATCTGCACGATCGGCCCTTCCCGGCCGACCGATCCCCCGGCCCCGATGCACATGGCCGAGGCGAGGGCCTTCACGATGGTGACTGGAGGGCGGATCCGTCCCCCGTTCTCGGCGACCGCGAGCATTACCTCGGGGACGCCGTGGCCGCGCGCTTCGCGGGCGAACCGCTGGATCAGCGGGCCGTAGAGCAGTCCGCCGACGATCGGGATGATGAGCAGGAACCCGAGTCCTAGCCAGGGAAGGTGACGAGAGTCGATATGTCCCTGCTGGCCGAATTGCTGGTAGCCGGTGGCCAGCCACGTGAAGCCGAAGATCAGCTCGCGGAATACCACCGCGCCCAGACCTGCGCCGGCGCCGACGATGAGGGCCATGACGATCAGTCCGAGCCTTGAGCCGGCCAGCCAGGTCGTTAGGGCGCGGATCCATTCGGGGTGGCCGGTAGGCCCCGGTACGGCCGCGACGGTTTCGCCCGGCAGCGTCGCTGAACCGTTGGCCTGTTGGATCTCCTCGTCGGGTTGGGGCTCGGGCGCGTTTCCCGGCCGGTCGCCGACGCTCACCTGACCCCCCCGGACGACGGGTCAGTCTGCGGGCGTGGGTGAAGGGGATTTGGGCTAAGCACGGATCAGTTTCACGACGGATCCCGGGAAGGCAACGGGCCGGTCCCGGGTCGGGCCGGAGGCCAGGGACGCGTCGCTCGATGACCAACGGGGCGGAGCGACGTGGTTCTTCCCTGCAGATTAGGAGGGCGAATCGGTCCGAGCTGACCTCGGGCGCGAAATCGTCTGTTTGCTGACGGAAATGGGGTGGCGCGCGCCAGTTACATCTGTCGTGGCGTGTCACATCGATGGCGATGTGCCTGGCGGCCGTCCACGCGATAACCATCGAAGGTCGCCGGCTTGCCCGGTGGCGTCGGTCTTTTCCTACCTGGCTCGGGGCGGGTTTGCTGGTGCCGCGACCGGGGTGCTGTCAACCTCGTGGCTAGCGCTCGGGCTGTTGCACATCGCCTCCGGGAGTGGACGTCCCCTCTCCTCCGTCGGGCTTCTGCTCGTCTCCGCAGGGGGTGTGCTCCCGCCCTCAGCGGTGGTTGTCTCGTTCACAAAGCCGTTGCCGGGCGGTGTGTTCTTGCTTGCCGCGTGCAGGTTCGTCCTGGCTGGCGTTTACCAGCTGTCCAGGGCGGAGGTCTGGAACAGCGTGGCCGGAATCGCCGGTCTCGTCGTCTGCGCCGGCGCGCCCTACCGTGTGGTCGCCTTCCAGCTCGAAGGACAGCAGCGTCGACCGGTGCTTCCGACGTTGCGCCGCGGACGTGCCGCGGCTAACCACGAGCGAAGAAGCCGGGCTCGGCTCGACGGCGTGAACCGAGAGGCCGGGGTCCGCCACACGACCTGAGCGCCTGCACTACGTCCGCGGGGACCGGCCGGCCCCAGGTGTACTAGTTTGCTATGTCACATGCCCGCCTCGACCATCTATCTTCTTCGCGCGGATCCCGATCTTGCCGAAGCAATGTCGTCGGAGGCATACGAGGCCGCGGCGGAAGCGATCCGGGTTCGGACGTTTCGGGTTTCGAAGGGACGGTGGAAGCCGCCTGAGCTCGATCGTGGCGCCACCGGGCTGCTGTTGCTGGATGGGCTGATGGTGCGCACATTGAGGCTCGGACGTGTGTCGTCCTCGGAGGTCGTGGGCCCGACGGACATCATCCGGCCATGGGAGGACGACCTACTCCCGAGTCTGGCTCCGGGCGTGACTGACTGGCGGGTCCTCGAGCAGGCCCGGGTTGGCCTCCTCGATGCCAGAACAACGCAGCTGATCGGATGCTGGCCCGAGCTCTGCGCTGCGATCGGGGGACGGCTTCTCCGGCGATCGCGATCGCTCGCCTACCTGATGGCGGCACAGCATTTCGTCCGCGTGGAGGACCGGCTGCTGGCAACCCTGTGGCATCTGGCCAGCATGTGGGGTCGAGTGACGCCGCAGGGCACGGTGGTGCCGTTCCGGCTCACGCACGAGATGCTGGCGAGCATCATCGGTGCCCAGCGTCCGACGACGACCACGGCGATCCACTCGCTATCGCGGCAGGGACGTTTGAGCCGTGACGATCGCCGGTACTACGTTCTGCTCGGCGACCCGCCCGACTGGCGAAAGGCGCGCCTACCCGTCGCTGAGCGCGAGGTCTAGCCGGATGGTTGTTCGTCGTCCCTGGCGTTCAGCCATCTCTCACGTTTGGACTCGTACTCCTCCGGGAGATCGTGGCCGAGGCCACGCACCGTCTCGATCCAGTGTACGGCTTGCGCATAGTCTCGTCGCGCCGCAGCGTCATCCGCCCAGCGCAGCGTCCTGGCGAGTATGGCCGCGTGTCTGGCCTCGAACCCAGCGACGCGCTCAGGCTCACCCCTGCTCATGATTGCTCTTTGTTAGCCATGAACCTAACGCGGATTTGATAGCGGACGCGTCAAGCGAATCAACCAAGTTGGTCATCCTTCGAACGCTTTATGGGCGACGGCGCGCCTCCGGGACGCGCGGGCGTGCCGGCAGTTGCCGGCACGCCCCGCCCCCTCAGCGTGCTCGGATCAGTGCCAGACCCAGCGTGCGAGGTGGATGACGAAGGACAGCGTCTGCCCGGTGCTGCCTTTCGCGGTGACGGTGACGGGCAGTAGGTGCCAGACGCCGTTTGAGCCGAGCATTTGTTGGCCGGTTGAGCTCAGCACCATGTTCTGAAAGCCGCCGCTGTCGGCCGGGATCGAGTAGTTGCGTTGGGCGATGATGGTGCCGTCGTGGGTCATCGTCAGTTGGCCGGCGCATGTGCTTGTGCCGTGGAAGCAGCCGAGTTCTACGCCGACGACCCGGCCGGGTGAGACGAATCCCTCGTGACCCATGACGACGGCCTCGCTCGAGGTGGTCGCGAGGGTCTGGTCGGCGCCGTCGGTGGTGCCCCCGGCGTTCTGCGCGACCAGCTGGTAGTGGTAGGTCGTGTTGGCGGTCAGGCCGTACATCGTGGCGCCCACGCCGACCGGGCTGCTGCCTGAGCCGACGCTGGTCGGGCTGGTTTGCAGGCCGTAGGCGGTCGTGGTTCCGTAGCGGAAGTAATAGGTCGTGGCCTGGCCCTCGGGGTTCACGACGCCGGTGACGCCGGCCGAGGAGTGGCTGATTTTCGAGGCCGAGCCGGTTGTCGCGGCGGGTGGCGTGGTGGTGGTGAACGTCTGGTCCGAGCCATCGGTGGTGCCCGAGCTGCTCACGGCGACGAGACGGTAGTGATATGTCGTGGTCGACGCCAGCCCGGTGAGGTCGGCCGAGACCGGGGCATCGGCCGTGCCGGATCCGGCGTCGGTGGAGGGGGTACTCGAGCCATAGCTGGTGCTCGTGCCGTACTGGAAGTAGTAAGACGTGGTGACCCCATTTGGATTGACGGTTCCGGCGACGGTCGCGCTTGACTGGGCGAGGTTGGTGGCGGCGCCGGTGGTGGCGGAGGGTGGAGCGGGCGCCCCGGAGGCCGCGGCGGCTGATCCACCAGAGGAAATGATGAGCGCGATCGACGCGCAGGCGACGCCGATCGCCGCCGACACAGCACGCATTCTGGTCAAGGGTGTCTCCCTTCGGTCGGTGAACATCGCCCGTAACCGCCGGCTTCACCAAGAGTTCTTCTGCGCACCGCGGGTTGGTTAGAGATATGACGTTTGGCTGGGCTCCTACCTGACGACGTGATCGTTCAGCAGGGTGGCCAGGAACGTGGGCAGTTGCCTGTCGGCCCGCGGCGGGCGAGTTCCCTGACCAGCGTCTGCCGGGCGGCTCCCGGTCGGAGTGACGGACCGGTCGGCTTGCAGCCAGCGGGCCAGGGCGCACTCGGCATGTGCGATCCGGTCGTCGATGATCCCGACGGCGTCATCGACACCCACCAGCGTTCCGCAGACGGGGCAACGCTTGGGCCGCCCGCGTCGGAGACCCAGTTCAAAGCTCCCGCGTGCCACTCCAAATCGGCGTAGTCCAAGCATTCTGAAGATAGAGAGTTCGCTGCCGGCCCGCTGTTCAAAACGCTTCCGCGACGTGGAAGTCGCGAGCGCGACAGTCAGACCGTAATCGGTATGACAGGCCGCCCCAGCGAATGGACAGTGTGCAATTTGCCCGCCACGAAGGGGGCTTGAGCCCAGAAAGTGTCAGGGCGCGAACACCCCCCCTTGCTGCCAGGATCCGCCTGCGCCGACAATCCTCACGGATGGCCACGCAGCCGCCGGACCGAGTGCAAACCACTGGCCGCGAACCGAGCCTAGTGGAGAGCGTTGAGCGATCTGACCACAGTCCCGCCGCAGCAGCAATGACCGGCCGTCGGGCACAAGGTCGCTTCGGCCGGGGCGAGAGGGTACCCGGCCCGTCGTTGAGCCCCGACTCCCCGCTCGACGGCGGGCCTCATTACAAGTCGCGGCCGACGTGGAGCCGCATGACCGCTTCTCAAGACTCAGACCGCGCCGGCCGAAAGCCGATGAGAGGGAGCTCGGCGACGAGTCGCCGCCGGGCCGCTTCGGTCCCGTCGTAGCGCCAGCCCACGAGCCAGCTCAGGGCGCCGTGAATGATCGGCGCGATCCAGCGGTTGCGCCGCTCATACGCGGCCAGCACTCCCTCGGCTTCGGGGATCGGAAGCTCGCGATGGATCGGGACGAAGCGCTCGCGTCCGATCGCCACCTCGACGCCTTCGTGAACCTGAAGGTTGCGATACCACTGTGCCGAACGGCCGAGCCCGGCAACGACGATGAACTCACGCTCGGCTCGATTGCGTCCGACTACCTCGAGCACGGTCTGGTGCCGTTGGCCGGACCGGCGCCCGATGTGCGTCAGTCGCAGAAATCGGTGTCCGAGCAGCCAGCCGAGACGCCAGTCGTACAGAAGCCCGGGAGACCCAAGCAGGCGGCGCAGACGAGGCCCAGGGCTTCGACGCGGCCTGCGATCGTTATCCGCCGCGCTGTGCAAGGACCCGGTCATCGGGACGGTGCTCGCAAGAACATGCAGGCTGGCAATCCGCCCACCAAGCACCCCGCGCAGGCTATGAGCAGGGCGGTGTGGACGGCCGAGGCGCTGGGGCCACCGGACAGCGCAATCCCAGCGAGTGCGGCACCCACCGCGGCGCCGGTCAGCCGCCCGATCGACAGCACGGCCGATGCCCGGCCGTGGGACGCTGACGGGACGGCATTCAGCGCCGCGCGCGACACCGGCACGAACAGCATCCCGAGGCCGAGGCCGACCGGCACCAGGGGCGCGAGCGTCCCGACGCTTTGGAGTGGCATCCCGGGGAGACCAAGGACAAGCAGTCCAACCGCGGCGGTGAGGAACCCCGCCGTCGCAGGGAGGCGTTCTCCGTGACGATCGGCCAGCCGCCCGGTCACTGGCGCAGCGACGCCGACCAGCAGCGCGACCAGCATCAGCACGGTCGAGGCGCCCAGAGCCGAGTAGCCCGCCGCACGCTGGAGATACTGCTCGGCCAGAAAGAAGGTGCCGATCATCACGGCGAACGTGAGCGCGGCGACAAACGTCGCCGCGAGGACGATTCGGTTCCGCACGACGTGGTTCGGATTCGTCGCGCGACTCGGTTTGGACCGGGGCATATGGACGGCTATCGCCCATGCGGCGATCAGCGACAGTGGGACGAGCGCCCACCAGTTGGCTCGCCACCCAAACGCCACGGTCAAGAGCCCGCCAAGGAGTGGGCCGAGAAGGTTCGAGACGCCGGCGCTCGCGCCCCAGATGCCCAACGCGTGGCCGCGGCGGTCCGGCGGAAAGCCGCTGACCGCACCCGCCAACGCGGCCGGGCTGACCAGACCCGCGCCCGCGCCCTGTAGGACTCGGGTCGCGGTAAGCGCCCCTAGGCTCGTACACAGCGCGCCGGCTCCGGCTCCGAGCGCAAACAGGGCTAGCCCGCACAGCGCAACCTGCCGCGCTCCGAGGCGGTCCACCAGGGCACCGCCGGGCCACAGGGTCAGTGCGTACGCGGCGAAATATGCGCTAAGCACGATCGACGTCGAGGCGCTGGTGATGCCGAGGCCGCTCGCCACCGTCGGCAGGGCGACGGTGATCAGCGTGCCGTCCACCTGAAGCAGCGCTGCCGCGCCGGTGCAGGCGGCAAGCCGCGTCCATGCCTGTCGCGAGACGGGTGCCAACGAGGATGGGTGAGCTCGCGGGGCGGCCACGGCCGCGGCGGGCACTCCGGCGCCGACGGCGGCTCTTCTACGAGCGAGCACGGCCGGAAGAGGGGCGCCTCGAAGCCCTGCGCGCGTTGTGCTGGGATGCGGCGGAGGCTCCGAAGCCCCGCAGCAGCGCTTCCAGCCCGAGCTCGTACGCCTCGTCGGCGCCCAGCCCGCGGAGCTCCTGTGCCCGACCGCGAAGGATTGGGAAGTCGCGGCGAGGTAACGCGGCCAGCCGGCGGCGACCGGCGGGGAGGGCTGCATCGACGGTGAATCCGGTCGCCTCAGCCAGGGCGTAGCCGCGCGCGTAGCTGACCGTGGCGCGGTAGATCGTGAGTGCCGCGGCTGGGTCGAAGCCTCGGGCGATGAGCACGGCGAGGAGTCGTTCCACTGGTCGAAGCGCCGACGGGGTGTCGAAGGGCTGCAAGCCAAGCAGCTGAAAGGTGGCCGGGTGTGCGACGGCAAGGCCGCGCAACGCGAGCGCGAAGCGCCGACACGCCTCACGCCAGTCCTCGCCCAGCTCGAGCTGGTGCAGCGGCTCGAGCAGCCGGTCGCCGATCGCGCTGAGCAGCTCATCGCGCCCTTCGAAATGGTGATAGATGGCCATCCCCTCGACGCCCAGGGCCGATCCGAGCCGGCGCATACTGAGGGCGCCGGGTCCCTCCGCTTCGATCAGCGCGACTGCGCGATCGAGGATCAGATCGCGGGTCAGCCGGCGCTGGGACCGGCGATTCGCTGCGGCGTCTGAAACAGCGGCGCGAGGCATCGGAACGCCGACCACTTTACACTGTAAAGGCAGATGCCGTTAGCGCCCCACGACTCCGCGCGCGTGCGTCAGCGCAGTCAGCGCCCGCGACGGGCGACGGCCGTGTGGTTGGCGATCGGACTCACCGCCTTGGCCGCGATCGTCCTCGCCGGCAGCGAGCTGACCTCGGGTCGCGCGCAGTCCTCGAGCGACGCGCTCGCGAGCAATCCGTACCTCGACCCGGGAACGCTTCTATCGGGGCCGGCTCCGAATTTCACCTTGACCGATCAGTTCGATCGGCGCGTGTCCCTGAGCGCGTTCCGCGGCAAGGTCGTGATCCTGGCTTTCAACGACTCGGAGTGCACGACGATCTGTCCGCTGACCACCACCGCGATGCTCGACGCCCGGTCGATGCTGGGTTCCGCCGCCTCGCGCGTTCAGCTGCTGGGGATCGACGCCAACCCGACGGCGACCTCGATCACCGACGTGCGCGCCTATTCCGAGGTGCACGGCATGGTCCATCAGTGGCACTTCCTAACCGGGTCGCTGTCGGCGCTCACGCGGGTGTGGAAGGCGTACAAGATCGATGTAGCGATCGAGCAGGGAGAGATCGACCACACGCCCGCGCTGTTCGTGATCGACCCGGAGGGCAGGCTGGCCAGGCTTTATTTGACCCAGCAGTCCTACGCCGCCGTCGGGCAGCTCGGGCAGCTCCTGGCCCAGGAGGCGTCTGACCTGCTGCCCGGCCATCCCCGGGTGCACTCGAGCATGTCTTACGCCCAGATCTCGGGGCTCGCTCCGAGCGTAAGCACGGTCCTGCCGCGGTCAGGCGGGGAACCGGTGACGCTCGGACCGGGCAGGGGGCCGCGCCTTTACCTGTTCTTCGCCACCTGGGATCGGGAGGTGAGCAACCTGCGGGGCGCCCTTGAGGCGCTGAACTCCTACCAGTCGGCCGCCGCCCGTGGCCGGCTGCCGGCGCTCACGGCGGTCGACGAAGCCAGCGTTGAACCCTCGCCGCGAGCCCTGCCGGACTTCCTGGGCAAGCTCCCGCACCCGCTCTCCTACCCGGTGGCGATCGACCAGAGCGGCCGGGTGGCCGACGGCTACGGCGTGCAGGACGAGCCGTGGTTCGTGCTCACCGCCGCCGACGGCCGGATCCTGTGGTACTACGACGCATCGACCTCGGGCTGGTTGAGTCGAGGCGCGCTCGTTAGGCAGGTCCGCGATGCGCTGGCCCGCGCCCCGAGCGGGCCGCCGAGCGCGAGCGCAATCCAGGCGGAGCTGGCAGGATCGCCGCCCGCGCTGGCGGCGGTCCACGCTGAGGCGGACCGGTTGCTGGGCGGCGAGCCGGCGCTGGCGGCGAGGATCCGGTCGCTGCGCGGCTATCCGATCGTGCTCAACGCCTGGGGGTCATGGTGCGCGCCCTGTCGCGCCGAGTTCGGCCTGCTCGCCACCGCCGCTGCCCAATACGGGCGGCGAGTGGCGTTCCTCGGTGCCGACATCAACGACGACACCTCGGACGCGCAGGCCTTCCTCGCCCAGCATCCTGTCACCTATCCGAGCTACCGGATGGGCGCGGCGCAGATCACCGGGATCGTGCCGCAGGGCCTACTGGGCACACCGACGACGATCTTTTTCAACCGCGAAGGGCGGATTGTCGCCGTGCACACGGGCCAGTACGACGCCCAGGGGACGCTCGACGCCGACATCGAGTCTGGCGCGCTGGGAGGGTGATAGGAGATGAGGTTGCTCGCGGCGGTACCGTTCGGCGGACTTCACCTCGCGGAGTCCATTCCGCCACTGGTCGCGAGCGTGGCATATCTCGAGCTGTACGCGCTGCGGGTGCGTGCCCTGGCACGCGAACGCCGGGCCGTCGCCCGCTGGCGCGTCGTCTCGTTCGCTACCGGGGTCGTGATCATGTCCGTGGTCCAGATCGGGCCGCTGGACACGCTGGCCGATCAGGTGCTCCTCGCGCACATGATCCAGCACATCATCATCGGCGACATCTGCTCGCTGCTGATCGTGCTCGGCCTGACCGGGCCGATCATCCAGCCACTGTTGCACATACGCGCCACCCGGCCCTTGCGCACCCTCGCGCATCCACTCGTGGCGCTGGGGCTGTGGGCGGTCAACCTGTACCTCTGGCACCTGCCGCTGCTCTACCAGCTGGCGATCCGCGATGACTTCATCCACGCCCTCGAGCATGCCTGCCTGTTGTGGTTCGGCGCCCTGTTGTGGCTCGCGCTGATCGGCCCGCTGCCCAAGCCGAGCTGGTTCGCCGGGTGGGGCGCACTCGGCTACGTGGTCGCCGTCCGCTTCGTGGGGGCGATTCTCGCCAACGTGCTGATCTGGACGCAAACCGTCCTGTACCCCGTGTACAAGGAAACGGCCGCGGCGAGCGGACTGAACCCGCTCTCAGACCAGAACCTCGCCGGCGGGCTGATGATGGTCGAGCAAATCATCCTCACTACCCTACTTCTCGGCTGGCTGTTCAACCGGTTCGCCCGCCAGGACGAAGAGCGCCAGTCCCTCCTCGATCTGGCCAGCGACCGGGGCATCGAGTTATCCGATGAGCGCGCGCGTCGGGCCGCACGGGCTGGTACCGGCGAGCGGTTACGCCAGCGCTTGCTGGAGATGGCGCCCGAGCCCGTTCCGTCCGAGCCCGAGACCTCGGAAAGTGCGCGGTCGGACGCGTGAGGCGGAATCCTGACAGGTCAAGCTTTGAACCGCTCTTCTGTAATCGCCCAAACGAGCGGTCGTGTTGGGGGTCATCTGGGTGACAAAGCTCCGTCCGCTCCATCCGCGAGACAGGAGGCCCGCATGCACCTTGACCTCTGAGCGGACGGCCCTGAGGACCGGATCGAAACCGGGCCGGGCGGAGCTCCTTCGTCGGGCCGGGTGATCGCGTCCCGAACGCCCGCTGCCTCCGCCCAGTCCGGCCAAGCGTAGAGGTCCGGCGGGGATGAGCGATCCTTCGACTCCCAATGCCAATAGCAAGGATCACGGCCCTCAGCGCGCCGTCCGCTCAGGCGCGCCGTCGAAAAGTTAAGCACCGGGCGGCAAACGCTCGCTGTGGACGCGCGCAACCGAGCGGCCGTCCGAGTGCCTGCCCGGCCCGCGATGACCTCTTGACGTAGGCACCTCTGGCATGCGCGGTAGGGCAGGCGCTGGGAGACAGACTCGCACGCGCACAGACCTCATCATGTCACTCCACGCACAAACGCCAAAGACGTGTGTCACCACGCGAACGTTCACGGGGCACGAACCCCAGTTCCACACAAGCGCCGGGTATTTCCTTGGAGGTGAGCTGGAGCAGCGCACAGGGACTTTCCACGATCCACCTGTAGGAGGTGGCACATGAGTACATTGAATCAATCAGGGCCAAGGGGCGTGACGAATGGCTCCGCAACCGAGCTCAGCGAATGGCGTGATCACGCCCGGGTGTTCCTGCAGCCTATTGCAGCACCGTCGATCCTCGGCCTTTACGGGTTCGCCGCCGCAACCTTCATCGTCACCGCGTACCTGGTCGGGTGGTACGGGACGTCGACCTCACCCCTCCTGATCTTCCCGTTCGCTACGGCGGCGGGCGGGATTGCTCAGGGCGCAGCGGCTCTCTGGGCGTTCAAGGCTCGCGACGGCCTGGCCACCGCCATCCACGGGATCTGGGCGGCGTTCTGGCTCGCGTACGGCTTCCTGAACTTCATGGTGGCCTTGAAACTCGTTCCGGCCCCCGCCCCACATGCTGCCGTGCCCGTGCTCGGGTACTGGTTCTACGCCCTCGCCGCGATCACCCTCGTCGGAGCCTGTGCGTCGCTCGCCGAGAGCCTGGCGCTCTCTGCCGTCCTCTTTCCGCTGGCCGCCGGCGTTGCGTTGCTCGGCGTCTTCTACACGGTGGGGGGCACCGGATGGGAGGAGGTCGCGGGATACACCACGATGGCCTCGGCCTTCACCGCCTTCTATACGGGCAGCGCAATGATGCTGGCAAGCGTGTTTGGCCGCGTCGTCCTTCCGCTGGGAAAGTACAGCCGAGAAGCGAATACCCCCGGCGGCAAGCCGATGTATCCCATCCAGTTCGCATTGGGTGAGCCTGGGGTTAAGCAAGGCCAATAAACAGCCCTCGAGCCCCGAGAACCTCGCCGGCGGCTGGGCCAGCCGCCGGCGAGGCGGTTCCAGGGCTGCGCACGGAGCGAAAGTGGGCCGAGGCCCAATGCGGTCCGTGGCCCCCGCACGTAAGTCGGTGCGTATCGATTGGCACTGGCATGACACCGCCGGACCGAGAATGTGATTCGGTCCTCGTCACCGTTTCGGCGGATCCGATTAGGTTCCGCTTCGACTCGGTGGATTGTGGCGCTGCGCATACGCACGGAATTCACGCTCGAACTTCCTCCACCAGTCACCCCGGAGTTCGGCTGGCGTGCGAAGCTCCCGCACTACTTCGACCCCCAGCCAGAGCAGTGCGGCCGCAGCGATCGCCAAGACGACGATTGAAAAAATCATACGGTTGCCGCGGGGTATCGACCAAACGCTTTGCTCACATAGGGTGACTACCCGCCGCGCAAATGCGACAGTGCGCCGGGCCTAGCTTGTGTGTCATCGAGCAAACAGGGGTCCACGTGCTGGGCAAAATCGCGGCGAACGCGCGGGGTAGCTGGCTTGCGGGAGGTGCCCTTCTGAGTCGGTTGGTAGGCAGGCTGACAATGTGCGTGGGCGTCCGATGCGTTTACGCGGTTTAGTTGTATGGGCCATGACGCCATCCGATGCAATCCGCGTTGCCCGGGGTAACAGGGTCGTGAGCAAACGTTGGTCGATCAAATGAAAGGAGTGACCAACATGACAGCTGTTGCAGGTGCTGCTGTGAGTCTGATCGCCGGCGCTGTGACGTGGTTCGTACTGGATGTGATCCTTGGCGTCGCCGTGTGGATTTCGTTCGTCGCGGGTGGCGGCGTTCTCGTCGCTGGCATTGCGCTGGCGCTCGGCGCCGGGGCAGCGCGGGCCGGAACCCGGTCCCACCGCCCCCGTTCCAACTCGCCGCTCGGGGCGGGCTAGCCCGCGACGGTAGACGGCTCCGACAATCCTCGGGGCCGTCGCCGGAAGCGAAGACCTGGACCGTGCGCTCAAGAACGAGATGACGGCGGAGGCGCCGCAATGCCCAATCACACGACTCACGCGCGGACGCCCGAACAACCGGCGCGATCGCCCTCAATCCGATCGAGGGAAGCTCGACACAACGAGCATCCCGCCCCGCCGACGAGCGTGCGCGAACGGCCGTCTGAGGAGGACAGCGCCAGTCGCCCGAGAGTCCAGGGACGCGGGATCCTCTCTGAGGCCGTGGCGGCGGTGCCTGGAGCGCTCGCCGCGGCCTTGATCGTCGTGTACCTCGCCTGGTGGGGCGAGGAGATGGGGTCTCGGGTCCCGCGAGGTCACGCTTTGCTGCTCGGGCTCCTCGGCTGTGTCGTCGTTTCGATCGCGGCCGTCGTCCTTGGCCTCCGAGGAGGCCGACGCAGAGGGCCGGCGCGTCCGTCTCCGGCACCGCGCGCAGACGCGACCCGATCGCGGGTCGGTGCACGACCCAGCGTCCCAGTACCCAAGGAAGAGCTAGCGACTGATTTCGCCGCCAGGACCGATCGAAAGCCTCAGGCCGCGGAATCCCGGGCCAACGACCGGCCCCCACCGACTCCGCCGCACGCTTGACGTTCGCGGGCGAACAATTTGCCGGGTGGCGGGCGTGGGAGCCAGAACGAGCGCATACCCTCTGGGCGGTGCCGACTTGGCAGGTTCGCGCATGACCTCCGCGGCTTGCAAGCTGCTCTCGATGCCACGGGTTGTCCCCGCGCCGCTAGTCTCGCACGCCGCTATCCATCCTCGCGAATCCGGACGGTGAGCGGTGGCGGCCTATTACCAGGCGCACGTTGGCGAGTCCCTGCCTCCGCTGCTCGCTTGCATCGCCTACCTCGAGCTCTACTTCATCCGGACGCGGAAGCTCGCACGCGAGGGGCGGCCGGTGCCGCGCTGGCGCGTGTTCTCGTTCGTGAGCGGAGCTGTACTGCTCGCCGCCGTCCAGGTTGGCCCAGCCGACACCTTGGCCGACGAAGTGCTGGTGGCGCACATGGTTCAGCACATTGTGATTGGAGATCTCTGCTCGCTGCTGATCGTGCTCGGGCTCACCGGGACCGTGATTCAACCCCTACTGCATATCCGCGCGACCCGGCCGCTGCGCAGACTCGCCCACCCCGGGCTCGCCCTTTTGCTCTGGGCGGTGAATCTGTACGCCTGGCACCTACCGCTCTTCTACCAGCTCGCAATCCGCCACGACCTGGTCCACGCCCTCGAGCACGCCTGCTTGCTGTGGTTCGGGACGCTCCTGTGGCTGGCTCTGATCGGGCCGCTCCCCAAGCCGGCCTGGTTTACCGGCTGGGGGGAGCTCGGATACGTCGTCGGCGTCAGGCTCATCGGCGCCGTCCTTGCCAACGTGCTGATCTGGGCGCAGACGGTCTTCTACCCCGTATACCGTGAGACCGACGCGGCCCGCGGCCTCAACCCCCTGTCGGACCAGAATGCCGCGGGCGGGGTGATGATGGTCGAGCAGGTCATTCTGACCACGTTGTTTCTCGGATGGCTCTTCTACCGATTCGCGATCCGGGAGGAAGAACGCCAGAGCCTTCTCGATCTCGCCTCCCGGCGAGGGGTCGAGCTGCCAGACGAGCGCGCCGCCCGCGCCGCCGCGGCCGGGACCTCGGCGCGACTGCGAGAGCGGTTGATAGCCCACGGTGCAGACGGCGAGCACGATCCGCCCGACATCGCCGGCTAAGGAAGCTGGCGAATGCTTGCGGCGTGAGCCTGGCGATCGAAGGGATGCAAACAGAATGGCCGAGATCCGAGTCACCTACTACGAGCGAGACGAATCGGCAGGCGTACTGGCCGAGGTGAGCCACGAAGAGTTCACGGGAAGAACGTCGAAGCAGGCGATGCTTGCCGCGGTCGAGTCGGCCGAGCGATGGATCGGACCGGACCGCCGAGCCCGTACCTACCGGATCGAGCGGCTGCTGGCGCCTGATTAGTCCGATGAGCGGCCGTCAGACACTAGGCCACCTGTAAGTGCGCTAACAAAACCACGTCGCCGTCACCTAACCCGAGTTCCGATCGTGCCAGCGTGGGAAATAAGCAAAAAGAGCACCCAGCCGACAGCATGTCAAATCATTTGTCTCACTACTCCGCCCCTGGCGCTCGGCACCGGACGCCGGGTTGCGACTCTCGACACGACGAAGCGATCCTGCGCGCCGAGATCAAGCGGTTGGTCCGCGCGCTCTCTCCGTACGGCGTGCTGAGCCGGGATGCGCTAGGTCGCGAGGTAGGAGCCGACAGCTGGCACGAACCCCGGTTCGAGCGCGCCCTTGACGCCGCGGTCAAGCAGGGAAAGATCGTGGCGCTCCCGCTGGGCTTCTACGGACTGCCCCACCACGTATGAGGCTTCCCCAAGCGAACCGCCGCTCGCGCCCGGCCAGCGTCGCACGATCGGTCCCGCTCCTGAAGCAACTGTCCGGGGATCCGCTGGCACTCGCCCGGGCTGCCCGGTCACTCCGCACGGCCGACCTCGTCGCCCGCACCTCACAGGCCGACCGGGTCGTGCAGTCGGTCTGTCCGTTCTGCGCGGTTGGATGCGGGCAGCGCGTCTTCGTCAAGGACCAAGCAGTCATCCAGATCGAAGGCGATCCCGACAGCCCGGTTTCGCGCGGCCGGCTTTGCCCCAAGGGGGCGGGGACGCTCGGCATGGTCAAGAGCCCCACGCGCGAGTACCGGGTCAAGTACCGGCGACCGTTTGCAACCAGTTGGGAGGAGCTGTCGCTCGACCGCGCGCTCGACATGATCGCCGATCGGGTGATCGCCACGCGTGCGCAGACCTGGCAGTCGAGCGTCGAGGACGACGAGGGGAAGCCGGCGGGCAAGCTGAACCGCACCTTGGGGTTTGCCAGCCTCGGCGGCGCCACTCTGGACAACGAGGAGAACTACCTGATGAAGAAGTTCTTCTCTGCCCTCGGGGCCGTGCAGATCGAGAACCAGGCCCGGATATGACATAGCTCCACCGTCCCCAGTCTGGGGACGTCGTTTGGGCGTGGCGGCGCCACCACCTTCCAACAGGACCTGCAGAACGCCGATTGCATCGTGATCCAAGGCTCGAACATGGCCGAGAACCACCCGGTCGGCTTTCAATGGGTGATGGAGGCCAAGCTGCGCGGGGCCAAAGTGATCCACATCGACCCGCGGTTCACCCGCACCAGCGCCATGGCCGACCTGCACGTGCCCATCCGCGCCGGCACCGATATCGCGTTCCTCGGGGGCATCGTCAACTACATCCTCGAGCACGGGCGCTGGTTCGATGAGTACGTCAAGCACTACACGAATGCGTCCACGATCGTCTCGGCGGCGTTCCGGGACACCGAGGACCTGGATGGACTGTTCTCAGGCTTTGACCGGGAGAACAGCTCATACGACATCGAGAGTTGGCAGTACGAGGGAATGCCGGTGGTCGCCTCCGCCGGGAAGCGAGAGGAGGGCGCGGTGTTCGGTGAGCAGGCGCACTACGCCCAGGGCGCCAAGCTCAGACGCGGCGAGCCGCCGGAGTCGGATCTGACGCTTCAGCACCCGCGCTGCGTGTTCCAGCTGTTGCGCCGGCATTTCAGCCGGTACACCCCTGAGACGGTCGGCGAGATCTGCGGGGTGCCCGCGGCGACGGTGGTCGAGGTCGCCGAGTCGCTATGCGCCAACTCCGGTCGCGAGCGGACCTCGGCATTCGCCTACGCGGTTGGCTGGACCCAGCACACCGTCGGCGTCCAGTATATCCGTACCGCCGCGATCATCCAGCTCCTCCTCGGCAACATCGGCCGCCCGGGCGGCGGCATTCTCGCTTTGAGGGGGCACGCATCGATCCAGGGATCGACCGATATCCCGACGCTCTACAACATCCTCCCCGGCTACCTTCCGATGCCGCATCCGCACGCGCATCAGGACCTCGGCGCCTACGTCGAGCGCAATGCCGCCGCCAGCGGCTACTGGGGCCACATGGCGAGTTACGCGGTGAGCTTGTTGAAGGCATGGTACGGCGAGGCCGCTACGGCGGAGAACGACTTCTGCTTCGACCACCTGCCACGGATCACGGGCGACCACTCGATCTATCCCACCGTGATGGGGATGCTCGAGGGTGAGGTCAAGGGCTTCTTCGTATTCGGAGAGAATCCCGCCGTCGGCTCGGCCGCGTCCAAGCTGCACCGCCTGGCGATGGCGAACCTCGAGTGGCTGGTGGTCCGTGACCTCCAGGAGATCGAGTCAGCGTCGTTCTGGCGCGACGGGCCCGAGATCGAGACCGGCGAGCTCCTGACAGAGGACATCGGCACGGAGGTGTTCTTCCTCCCCGCGGCCGCGCACACCGAGAAGGACGGTTCCTTCACCAACACACAGCGGATGCTCCAGTGGCACCACAAGGCGGTGGAACCGCCACAGGACTGCCGTTCTGAGCTGTGGTTCATGTATCACCTCGGTCGCCGCATCCGCGAGAAGCTGGCCGGATCGAATGAACCCAGAGACCGGGCGATCCTGGATCTCGTTTGGGACTATCCAACCTCGGGGATCCGGGAAGAGCCCAGCGCCGAGGCGGTGCTGGCCGAAATCAACGGCTGGAACGCCGACGGTGAGCCGCTGTCGGGGTACACCGAGCTGCGGGCCGACGGTTCGACGGCGTGCGGATGCTGGATCTACAGCGGCTGCTACGCCGACGGCGTCAACCAGACGGCTCGCAAGAAGCCGGGTCGGGAGCAGAGCTGGGTCGCCCCCGAGTGGGGCTGGGCCTGGCCGATGAACCGCCGCATCATCTATAACCGGGCCTCGGCCGACCCCGACGGGCGACCGTGGTCCGAGCGCAAGCGCTACGTCTGGTGGGATCCCGACAAGGACACGTGGACCGGCTACGACGTCCCCGACTTCAAGGCCACGATGCCCCCGCACTACGTGCCCCCAGAAGACGCGAGTGCTGAGGACGCGCTGCGGGGCGACAAGCCGTTCGTGATGCAGGCCGACGGCAGCGGTTGGCTCTTTGTTCCGAGTGGCCTGGCCGACGGGCCACTCCCGGCCCACTACGAGCCCCAGGAATCTCCGGTTCCCAATCTCCTCTACCGGCAGCAGGCCAACCCGGCCAGGCAGGTAATCCGGCAGCGCGAGAGCCAATATGACCCGTCCGCGGGCGAGCCCGGCGCCGACGTCTTCCCATTCGTCACCACGACCTACCGCCTGACCGAGCATCACACCGCCGGAGGCATGACCCGAAGCGTGCCCTTCCTCTCCGAGCTCCAGCCCGAGATGTTCTGCGAGGTCAGTCCCGAGCTGGCCGCGGCTCGTAGTCTCGAGCACGGTGGCTGGGCGACGATCGTCACGGCGCGCTCGGCAATCGAGGCGCGCGTGCTGGTCACCGACCGGATCCGACCGCTGCGCGTCCAGGGCCGCACGATCCACCAGGTGGGACTCCCATACCACTGGGGCCACCGTGGGCTGAGCCGGGGCGACTCCGCCAACGATCTGTTTCACCTGGCCCTCGATCCGAACGTGCACATCCAGGAGGTCAAGGCAGCCACGTGTGACGTCGTCGCCGGCCGCCGGCCTCGCGGACCAGAGCTGGTCGCCTTCGTCGATCGTTATCGACGCCGGGCCGGGTTACGACCGTCGCAGGCGGGAACGGGGCGCCGGTGAGCCACACCGTCATCAACCTTGACACCAGGGCGTCTGCCGAGAGCTACGGAGCGGAGGCCAAGCCGCGGGTTGGGTTCTTCACCGACACGTCGCTGTGCATCGGCTGCAAGGCGTGCGAGGTGGCCTGCAAGGAGTGGAATGCGGTGCCCGCATCGCCCGGAGGGTTCACTGGCGAGTCCTACGACAACACCGGTGCGCTCGGGGCGAACAGCTGGCGCCACGTGGCGTTCATCGAGCAGCGCCGGCGGCTGGGCGTCGAGGAGGCTGGTCCCGGCTCACTCGTGCAAACGGCGGCGCTAGAGGACCTCCGGTCCCGAACGGCGATCGAACCCCGTGTCGAGGACGGGTTCCGCTGGCTGATGAGCTCGGACGTGTGCAAGCACTGCACCGAGGCCGCGTGTCTCGACGTCTGCCCGACCGGAGCCCTGTTTCGCACCGAGTTCGGCACCGTCGTCGTCCAGGAAGACGTGTGCAACGGCTGCGGTTACTGCATTCCCGCGTGCCCGTTCGGAGTGATCGACCAGCGCCACGACGACGGCCGAGCCTGGAAATGCACGCTCTGCTACGACCGGCTCAAAGACGACCAGGAGCCGGCCTGCGCCCAGGCTTGCCCGACCGCTTCGATTCAGTTCGGCGAGCACGAACAGCTTCGCGCGCGCGCGAGAGAGCGGGTGAAGGACCTGCACGATCAGGGGGTGCCGGACGCCCGGCTCTACGGTGAGGATCCCGGTGACGGCGTCGGGGGCTTCGGCGCGTTCTTCCTGCTGCTCGACGAGCCCGAGGTGTACGGCTTACCGCCTGACCCGCTCGTCACTACCCGGCACCTGGCCGGGACCTGGAGAGCGGCCGGCTTGGCCGCCGTCGCCGTCGCCGGCGCGATCGCAGGCGCATTCCTCGGAGGCCGTGGGTGAGCGCAGTTGCGGTCCGGGACCAGCGTCCCGCTCCGAGGTCCTACTACGGACGGCCGGTGCTCAAGCAACCCGTCTGGACGTGGGAGATCCCCCTGTATTTCATCTCGGGCGGCGTATCGGGGGGCTCGGCCGGCCTCGCCTTCGCCGCCGGCGTGGCTGGAAACGAGATTCTCGCCAAGCGCGCGCAGCTCGCCGCGTTCGGCGCGATCGCCGTCAGCCCAGCGCTTTTGATATCTGATCTCGGCCGCCCCGAACGGTTTCTGAACATGCTGCGCGTGTTCAAGCCGAGCTCTCCGATGAGCGTCGGCTCGTGGTTGCTGGCCGCTAACGGCGCCGCCACCGCGATCGCCACATTGGGGGTGTTCACGGGCAAAGCCCCGAGGCTGACGCGGGCGTCCGGGGCCGCCGCCGCGGCGCTGGGGATGCCGCTCACCACCTACACAGCCGTCCTGATCGCCAACACCGCGGTCCCGCTGTGGCATGAGGGCCGCCACGAGCTGCCCTTCGTGTTCGGAGGTAGTTCCGCCGCCGGCGCCGGAGCGCTCGCCGCTCTGATCACCCCGCACGAGCACGCCGGGCCGGCGCGCCGGCTGGCCGCGATCGGAACCGTGATCGAGGGCGCCGCCAGTCAGCTGATGGAGCGCCGGCTGGGGCACCTCGCCGAACCCCTACGGAGTGGGCATGCCGGCCGGCTCGCCGGGGCGGCGAAGATCCTGACCACGAGCGGTGCTGTGCTCACCGGTGTGCTTGGGGCGCGGCGCCCTCGGACTGCTCGCGTCGGCGCCGCGATGGTGCTGGCTGGCGAGGTCGTCGAGCGGTGGTCGGTGTTCAGAGCCGGTTTTCAGTCGGCTGCCGATCCGGCTTACACGATCGGCCCCCAACGGGCACGCCGATCCGATGATGCCTGTGCGTGATCGAGCGCCCCAGGACGAGGGCGCGGTCAGACCGTGACCGAGTTCCCTGGACCGCACGTCCTGCGTGACTATGCGCTGCTGGCCGACGGAGAACGCGGCGTGCTGGTCGGACCTCGGGGTGACTTTGCCTGGATGTGCTTTCCCCTCTGGGACTCTGACGCTTGCTTCGCCTCACTGATCGGCGGCCAGGGCAGCTACGCGGTCGCGCCCGAGGGTCGCTACGTATGGGGCGGTCACTACGACCTGGGACTGATCTGGCGCAGCCGCTGGATCACCGAGTACGGCGTGGTCGAGTGCCGTGAGGCGCTGTGCCTCCCCGGCGACCCTGATCGGGCGGTGGTGCTCCGCCGCATTCAGGCGCTCGGCGCTCCCGCCCGCGTGCACGTGTCGCTCGACCCAAGGTCGGAATTCGGGGCCCGCCGCGCCACCCATCTGCGCCGGGGAGACGACGGCGTCTGGCACGCGCGGGTGGGCGAGGCCCAGATGAGCTGGGTCGGGGCCGGCGAGGCGCAGCCGCGGGAGGACCGGCAGGATCATCGTCCGCTGGTGATGGCGCTCGACCTCGACGCGGGGGAGGTGCGCGACCTCGTGCTCGTGCTCGACTGCAGCGCCGAACCGGAACCGCCTCCGGATCCGAACCTGGCTTGGTCCGGCACCGATGCCGCCTGGCGCGAGCGGGTGCCGGACCTGGCCGGGGCTGTGGGCCGGCGCGACGCTCGCCACGCCTACGCGGTGCTCAGCGGACTCACCAGCGCGGGTGGCGGCATGGTGGCCGCAGCCACCATGTCCCTCCCTGAGCGTGCCCGGCAAGGACGGAGTTTCGACTACCGCTACGTGTGGATCCGCGACCAGTGCCTGACCGGACAGGCGGTGGCCAAGACGGGCGCGTTTGCCCTACTCGACTCGGCCGTGGCCTTCGTCGCAGCTCGCCTGCTCGAGGACGGCCCCCGTCTCGTCCCGGCCTACACGACCGCAGGCGGTCCAGTGCCCGACGAGCGGAGGCTCGGGCTCGGGGGATATCCGGGCGGCACCGACATCGTCGGCAACTGGGTCAACCGGCAGTTCCAGCTCGACGCCTTCGGCGAGGCCCTTCTCTTGTTTGCCGCCGCGGCCGAGCACGACCGGTTGGACGCGGACGGATGGCGCGCCGTCGAACAGGCGATCGCCGCGATCCGGTCCCACTGGCGGGAGCCCGATGCCGGCATCTGGGAGATCGACCCCGACAACTGGACCCACAGCCGGCTGATCTGCTGTGCCGGCCTGCGCGCCATCGCCGTGCGCCAACCCACCGAACGGGCGGCGCCGTGGCTGGCGCTGGCCGATGCGATCATGGCCGAGACCGCCGCCACCGGTCTGCATCCCAGCGGACGGTGGCAGCGCTCGCCCACGGACGAGCGGATCGATGCCGCGTTGCTGGTTCCGGCCATCCGCGGTGGAGTGCCGGCCGATGACCCCCGGACCCTCGCCACGCTGCACGCGGTCGAGTCGGAGCTCACCGATGACGGCTACTGCTATCGCTTCCGTCCCGACACCCGACCCCTCGGAGAAGCCGAGGGAGCCTTCCTGCTCTGTGGGTTCCTGCTCGCCCTCGCCTGGGCCCAACAGGGCGACATGGTCCGCGCCACGCGCTGGTTCGAGCGAAATCGAACCGCGTGTGGTCCGCCGGGGCTGCTCTGTGAGGAGTACGACGTGGCGCAGCGCCAGCTGCGCGGGAATCTGCCCCAGGCATTCGTCCACGCGGCATTGCTCCAGTGCGCGGTGACGCTCCCCGCACGGTAATGCGGACAGCAGCCCAGATCCACGCTCGATTGTTCGCTGGCGAACATTCCGCCCACGGAAAACGCGAGTGGCACCGAACGTGAGCTAGCGTCTTCGCAGGAAATTCACTGGGCAGGCGCGCCTGACCGGCCAGCCGCACCGTCACGAGAACACGTGTTTCCCGCTTGACCAGACGCGCCAACAACACCGAGCTTCCCAAGACTCGGAAACGGCTGACGCGGACATGGATGGTGTGGACCGTCATCAGTGCCGTTGCACTCGCGGGTTGCAGCAAACAGTCAATTCTCTCCACTCACAGCCCGCAGGCGCACAACATCATGCTCCTGTGGTGGTGGATGCTCGGCGTTGCCACGATCGTCTTCCTGGGCGCGGTCGTGATGCTTGTGGCGGCGTGGCTCAAGCGCGGTGTTGCCGGTCTTCCCTTCCTGGGCGAGCGGGAGAACCTTGCCGAAGGCCTGGTTCTGATCTTCGGGATCGGTATCCCGCTCGTCGTTCTGGTGGCCCTGTTCGGGGTCTCCGACGTATACCTCGTTGGACAGACCTCCCCTCCCAACCCGAAGACCACGGCGATGACGATCGACGTGATCGGGCACCAGTGGTGGTGGGAGGTGCACTATCCGTCCACCGGGGCGGTGACCGCCAACGAGATCCACATCCCGGTTGACACCCGCGTCAACGTCGTGGCCACTACCGCCGATGTGATCCACAGCTTCTGGGTACCGGCACTGAACCGAAAGATCGACATGATCCCAGGACGCCAGAACCGAATCTTGCTCTACGCCACTAAGACCGGTGAGTACCGGGGCCAGTGCTCTCAATTCTGTGGGGTCCAACACGCCCACATGGCGTTGGAGGTTTTCGTGCAATCCCCCACGGCCTTCCAGGCCTGGTTGCGAAACATGTCTTCACCGGCCCCGGCTCCAATCACGCCTGAAGAGCAGGCCGGGAAGACCCTCTTCATGAGCAGCTCGTGCGCGAGCTGCCACACTATCGCCGGCACCCCCGCCGAGGGGACCGTCGGGCCGAATCTCACGCATGTCGCTGGCAGGACGACACTCGCCGCGGCGACCATCCCCAACACGCCGGCCGAGATGGAGGCGTGGATCAGCAATCCACAGGCGATCAAGCCCGGCGACCGGATGCCCGATCTCGGCCTGCCGCACAGCGAGGTCGTGGAGATCACCGACTACTTGGAGAGCTTGCACTGATGGCGACCGTGATCACGGACCAAGGACGTGTGCACGTCGATCGTCTCGCCCGTATCTGGGAGGAGCGGCCGGGCATCCTGGGCTGGCTGACAACGACCGATCACAAGCGGATCGGGCTCATGTACTTCTTCACCGCGCTGGTGATGTTCGGCGCGGGCGGCACCGAGGCGCTGCTGATGCGTACCCAGTTGATCGGTCCGAATCACCATCTCCTTTCGCCCGAGGCGTACGACGAGATGTTCACGATGCACGGGATCACGATGATCTTCCTGTTCGTGATTCCGATGACGACGGGGGCGTTCGGGAACTACCTGCTCCCGTTGATGATCGGCGCCCGGGATATGGCCTTCCCGCGTATGAATGCACTGTCGTACTGGATCTATTTGGGCTCGGGACTCCTGATGTACATCGCGCTCGCGCAAGGACACGCCCCGAACGCGGGGTGGTTCGACTACGTCCCCCTCGCGTCCAAGCAATTCGATCCTGGAAACAACATCGACTACTACGGGTACGGCCTGATCTTCAACGGCATCTCCAGTACGGCGGCGTCGATCAACTTCATCGTGACCATCTTCAAGATGCGTGCGCCCGGGATGTCGCTGAACCGGATGCCCCTGTTCTGCTTCGCTTTCCTGGCCGTGGCGTTCGCGCTTTTGTTCGCGCTGCCGTCGCTGACCGTTGCCGCGCTGTTCCTCGAGCTCGATCGCCAGCTCGGGTTCCACTTCTACGATGTCGCATTCGGGGGTGACCCGCTGCTTTGGCAGAACCTGTTCTGGATCTTCGGCCATCCGGAGGTTTACATCATCATCCTGCCTGCGTTCGGGATCGCGACCGCGATCATTCCCACGTTCACGCATCGCAGGATGGTGTTCTTCCCCCTCGTGGCCCTCGGGGAGATCCTGGTCGCCTTCCTCGGTTTCGGCGTGTGGGTTCATCACATGTTCACCGTCGGGTTCGCCACCATCACCACCGTCTATTTCGCCGCGGCGAGCCTGATCATCGTGATTCCCAGTGGGATCCAGCTGTTCGCGTGGATCGCCACGATCTTGACCGGTACGCCCGACTTTAAAACGCCCCTCCTTTTCATTGTCGGCTTCATCGTGTACTTCATGCTCGGAGGGTTATCAGGGGTGACCCTCGCGGCGATCCCCTTTGATCAGCAGGTTCACGACAGCTACTACGTCGTCGCGCACTTCCACTTCGTCATCTTTGGCGCCGCCGTCTTCCCCATTCTCGGGGGCATGTACTTCTGGTTTCCCAAGGTCACGGGCAGGATGTACAACGAGACGCTCGGCAAGATCAGCTTCTGGGTCACGTTCATCGGCACGTTCATCACTTTCTTCCCGATGCACATCGTCGGGATCCTCGGGATGCCGCGCCGCAACTACACCTACCCCGCGCACCTCGGGTGGACGCTACTGAACTTCATTGAGTCGATCGGCGCCTACATCCTGGCCACCGGACTGCTGGCGATCGTGTTCAACCTGGCCATCAGCCTGTTCAAAGGGCCGGCGGCCGGCAACGACCCCTTCGAGGGCGACACGCTCGAATGGTCGACGACTTCTCCGCCGCCGCCATACAACTATCCGGTGATCCCCACCGTCTCGAGCCCGTACCCGATGTGGGACAAGGAAGACCGCGAGCGCGACAACCGCAGACTCGCTCGGGGCGAGGGACTGCTCGAACTCGGGCACGAGACCCCGGCAACCACCGCCCAGGACGCGATCTGGGACGAGATCTTGAAGATGCCCTCACACTCGGTCTGGCCGCCGGTGACGGCCTTGACCCTGTTCGGCGTGTTCTTCATGCTGGTGATGGCCCATTACTGGATCGCCGGGGGCTTCCTCGTGGCCTGCGGGCTAACGCTCATCGGCTGGCACTACAAGGGGGTGCGGGTATGACCGAGCCATCCTCCCGCGCCCACCGGGGGCTGCACCCACCTCAGGTCACGCGCAGCTCAGCAGCATTCACCGCGTCGGCGGCCGGACGCGTAGCGCGCCAGCGCTTGGCTCAGCCGAATGGTTGGTGGGGTATGGCGCTGTTCCTGTGTGCCGAGGTGGCGCTTTTCGGGACGATGATCTCGAGCTACTTCTATCTCGATTTCGACGCCCACCGCTGGCCACCGGCCGGCATCCCCGACCCGTCGGTGCTGTGGCCTTCGATCGGCACCGCGGTGCTGGTGGCGATGAGCGTCCCGATGTGGCTTGCGGCGCGCTCCGCGCGCGCTGGCCGGCGCGGCCCCGTACTGCGCCTGGTCTCGTTCGCGATGGTCGTGCAAGGCGCGTACCTCGCGCTCCAGGTGGTTCTGCTCACGCAGGATCTGCACAAGTTCAAGCCACAGGGCAGCGCGTATGCATCGATCTATTACACGTTGCTCGTGGCCCACCATGCGCACGTGCTGTTTGGGCTCCTGCTCGATGTCACGATCCTTGTGTTCGTTTCCTTCCGCGGACTCACGAATTACTGGCTCATCGCGGTTCGTGGTCTCGCCCTTTACTGGCACGTGGTCAACGTGATAGCGGTGTTCGTGCTCGTCGTCACCCTGGCACCCTCGCTGTGAAGCTCCCGCCGTCAAACGTCGTGGTGTGGTTCGGTGTGCTAGGTGGGGGCCTCGCGTGGATTGTTCAGTTCGCGGTCAACCTTGCCTTCAGCTTTGCGCAGTGCAACGCCCCCGCGGGTCGGTGGCAACTGCCGGTTCGACCTCTCGAGATCGGCCTCTCGGCTGCTGCGGTCGCGATCGGGCTCCTCTCGATGGCAGTCGCCGGGTGGCTTTATCTGTACACGTATCAGTTCAAGCACGTGCCGCAGGCGGAGCGGCGCGGCGAGGGGAGTCCACCGCCGACCGGGCGGCTCAACTTTCTCGCCGTTGTGGGTCTGACCGTCAACCTGCTGGCCCTGGCCATCATGGTCATGACCGGGATCGGCGCGCCTCTCCTCAGCTTGTGCCGGCAGTCATGATGGGCAACCGGTTGATCGCGGTGTTGTGCGTGCTCTTCGGCGGGTTGTCGATCGTCGCCGTCGCTCAGGCCCAGCCGAACTCAGGCATCGTGCGACCGACCACCGAGCCCTCCACGCCAAGCGTGCAGCTGGGATCGCAGCTGTTCGCCGCGAACTGCTCGAGCTGCCACGGAATCGATGGCAAGGGCATCACCTCGCCGCGGCCCGGCGCGGGCGGCATCGAAGGTATGGGCCCACCGCTTAAGGGAGTCGGCGCGATGGCAGCCGACTTTTACCTGCGCACCGGGTTCATGCCCCTCTCCAGCATTCACGACGAGCCTGGCAACGACCGGGTGCTGTTCTCGAACAAGGAGCTCAAGTCGCTGGTGGCTTTCGTCGCCTCGCTCGGGCCCGGCCCCGGGATCCCGACTCCCAACCCTACGGCCGGGAACCTCTCGGAGGGAATGCAGCTGTTCACCCTGCACTGTGCCGGCTGCCACCAGGAGGACGCCGAGGGAGGCTTCGTTACCGGAGCGCGGGTGCCGCCGCTACAGGGCGTGAACGCGACGGAGATTGCGGAGGCGGTGCGGATCGGGCCATACGAGATGCCCCCCTTCTCGACCAAGCTGATCTCCAACTCGCAGCTGAACTCGATCATCAAGTACGTACTCAGCACCAAACATGACGACAACGCTGGCGGCTGGCGCATCGGGAACATCGGACCGATCCCTGAGGGCCTCGTGACCTGGTGGATCGCGGTGCCGCTGCTGATCATCGCCTGCATGCTGGTAGGAAGGAGGTTCCGGCGCGAATGAAGGTGTGGCGCTGGTTGGTCGCGCTGTTGACGCTGCTGTTCGGCCGGTTGATGCGACGGCATGCCAAGGAAGCGGAAGGGGAACGGATCGTTCCAGCGGGCACGCCCGAGCGACGAGCCGAGAACGTGGTCCTGCTGCTGCTCGCGCTCGCGGTTCTGTGGGGGGCCGGGTTCATCGTCACCTACGCCGAGTGGAGCCCGGCCCAGCTCCCCAACGAGCTGCTGGGGATCTGCCTGGGAATGTCCCTCCTGTGCATCGCCGGAGCCCTCACCGTGGTCGCCAAGCGGCTCGTGGTGACGGAGGAGCTCGAAGACGACTACCCCCAGGAGCACCCCCAGGAGCAGCGGGAGATCCTCGAGATCGTGCACGAGAGCGGAAGCCGAATGACACGCAAGCGGCTACTCATCTCGGCGGGCGCCGCAGCCGGCGGCACGCTGGGCGTGGCCGCCCTCACGCCGGTCCTCTCGCTCGGGCCGCTGCTCGATACCGGCCCGCTTGACCGAACCCCCTGGCACTACGGGGTACGGCTCGTAGACGAGAACAGTGCCCCGATGCTCGCCTCGGATATCCAGGCGGCGGGCTTCTATTACGCATTCGCCGAGGGAGTCGACCCCGAGAACATCGCCTCCGACCTGGTCGTCCTGCGACTGGATCCGGCCAAGCTGAAGCTGCCTCCCGGGCGCGCCAACTGGGCGCCCCAGGGGATCCTCGCCTATTCCAAGATCTGCACTCACGCGGGCTGCGCGATCGACCTATACCGCAACCCGAAGTTCCCGGCCCTCGAGCCCAAGCCCGCCCTTGTCTGTCCCTGCCACTACTCGACGTTCGATCCGTACGACGGGGCGAAGGTCATCTACGGACCCGCCGGGCGCCCGCTGCCCCAGCTGCCACTGATGATCGACTCCGCGGGCTATCTGCGCGCGGCAGGCAATTTCTCGGGACGGATCGGCCCCGCATGGTGGGGGGTCCGGGAAAAGCCCAAAAACGAATGAAAGATCCATTCGAAGATCCAGTCCGCTTCATCGACGAGCGGACCGCCGCCGCCCCCCTCATGCGCAAGGGAATGCGCTACCTGTTCCCCGATCACTGGTCATTCCTGCTCGGGGAGGTCGCGCTCTACGCGTTCATCGTTTTGATTGCGACCGGGATCTACCTGGCGCTGTTCTTCGACCCCAGCACGGCCAAGACTGTCTACCACGGCGCCTACGCGCCACTCGACGGTCAAACAATGAGCGACGCCTACAAGTCGGTGGTCAACATCTCGCTTTCCTACAAGGCCGGGCTGCTGATCCGCCAGACCCATCACTGGGCGGCCGACGTGTTCGTCGCCGCGATGGTGATCCACTTGATGCGCGTGTTCTTCACCGGCGCGTTCCGCAAGCCACGCGAGCTGATCTGGATCATTGGACTGTTGCTCCTGTTCACCTCCCTGCTCGAGGGCTATCTCGGTTACTCGCTGGTCGATGACCTCTTATCGGGCATCGGCTTGCAGATCGGCTATGGGGTGGGCCTCTCGATCCCCCTGGTCGGCGGCAATCTGATGATGCTGATCTTCGGCGCCCCTTTCCCGGGGACGGCACAATTCTGGTCGCGTATGTACATCATGCACGTGCTGGTGATCCCGCTGTTGCTGGCCACACTGATCGGCGTGCACCTGCTGCTGATCATGGGCCGGCATCACACCCAGTTCAGAGAGAGCCCGCGGCACACCGAGCGGCGCATCATCGGTGTGCCACTCTTCCCGGGCCAGACGCCGCGCTCACTGGCACTCATGTTCTACGTAGTCGCGATCCTGTTCCTGCTCGGCGGCTTGGTCCAGATCAACCCAATCTGGCAGTGGGGACCTTTCGAGCCGTGGCTGGCGACCAACGGCGCCCAGCCCGACTGGTACTTGGGATGGTTGATCGGCGCGCTCCGGCTGATGCCGAGCTTCGACGTGACGATCGGCCACTACACCCTGATCCCGAATCCGTTTTGGGGCGGTGTGCTATTCCCGGGGATCGTGCTAGGGGTGCTCGTGTCGTTCCCCTGGGTTGAGCGACGCCTGACCGGCGACCACCGTGTGCACAACCTGGCCGACCGGCCCCGCGACGCACCAAACCGTACAGCGTTCGGCGTGGCATTTCTGAGTTTCGTCTTCGCGGTCTTCGCCTTCGGCGCCGCCGACCGGATCTTCGTCCTGTGGGGGCTCAGCTACAACCTACAGCTGTACATCTTCCGGATCGGCATCTGGGTCGTCCCACCGATCCTGTTCCTCGTGGTGCGACGAGCCTGCCGCGAGCTGCAGGCCACAGACCGTATCGAGGAGATGCGCGAGCGTGCGGAGGAGGAGGCCGCAGAGCACGAACGAGCCCTCGCCAGAGCGCGTCCCGAGCCGACGGCCTAGCCGCTCGCTCGGGACCAAATCCATGCGGCAGGTGCGCCACGTCTGCGGCGGTCGCGGCAGGCTCCGCAGAATCGAGCCTGGTCCCCTTGCCGCTCGCCCGCCAGCAGCGCTCCCAGAACAGGGCGAGCGGCTCCTCGACGGCGTGCGGAATCCGGCTCGGCGCGCGCTCGGCGGACCGTCCACGGTGCTGCCATCTCGCAGCCGTCGGTGTAACTCGCGCCCGCGAGGTAAATCCACGTAAGCCGAAGGCGTGTGTACGTATCAAGAAAAGCTCGGCGCGAGTATCGTCCGCCCATCCGCGGTTCGTCCGCGGACCAACCACCGTCGAGGCGCGACTCGGCGGAGACTGCACACGCAGTTGGGTGCCATGCCGTGCGGGTTAGTTTGTGCTGAATGGTCATCCGGCTTACCAAAGTCGATAAGTAGCCCGGCCGCGGCGTGTTTCCGGTGCGCTGCGCACGGTAATCTCGATGCACTACGACTGCCGATGCCATCAGCGCCTGGCGAGTTCCGCCGAGGGCAGCCCGACCCATCGCTCCGGTCGAACTCTGCCGCGTCTTGGCCGAGGACCCAGATCTCGCCGAGGCCGTGCCGCCAACCCGCCGACCCGGCGCCATCGATCATTGCGTTGCACCGACGATAACCCTTGCACAAGGGCACTGGAAGGCGGAGCGTGCGGACATGACGCCGGATGGAATTGGACTGCTCGTGCTGCGCGGCCTGCTGATTCGCTGCGAGGGGGTAGAAGGCGGGTTTGGTGCGGAGTTACTGGGGCAGGGTGACCTGTTACGGCCGTGGCAGGGAGAAGATGCGCAGTCCACGCTCCTGCACACGTCCGGATGGCGGGTGCTCGAGTCGGCGCGCATCGCGGTGCTCGACGGGCCGGCCGCCACCCGGCTCGCCCGCTATCCGGAGCTGACCGGCCGCCTTGTCGCCAGGGCGCTCGAGCGCTCGCGCAACCTGGCGGCGGCAATGGCGATCTCCCGGCAGAAGCGGGTTGAAGTTCGGCTGCACATGTTGTTCTGGCACCTCGCGGACCGCTGGGGACGTGTCCGTCCCGATGGCGTGGTCGTTTCACTGCGCCTCAGTCGTTGGATGCTGGGCGACCTCGTGTCGGCCGAGCGTCAGAGCGTTAGCATCGGGCTCGCGTCGCTCGCTCGACAAGGGCTTCTGTGCTATTCAAGAGGCGAGTGGCTCCTGTGCGGCGACCCACCTGGCGAACTTCTGCAGGTTCGATCGATCCGCGTCGCCGGCGACGAGCCGTAGACGCCGCACGGGTGCTCGGAGCCCACCCCCGCTAGCGCATCATCCATCGCCGGCCGGTAGGGGATGCCGATCATCCAATAGCCGCGCGTCAATCGCGAGCGGCCTCGGAGGCGAGCGACGTACGACAGTCAGCATGCAAACGAGCCGGGTTGATCCCCTCGCTCAGCCTGTCATGCTGTCGGCATGACACTTTCAGAGTTGCAGGAATTTTGCATCCGGGAGGAGAGTGGACCGGATCGGATCGTGCGGCTCACTCTATACGGCGAACTCGACCTCACGACGGTCGGCGAGCTCGACCGGCGCGTCTCGCAACTCATGGTTGGTGGTGTCGGTGTCCGCGTGAATCTGTCCCAGCTACGTTTTATTGACGCGTGCGGACTCCGAGCGGTTGTGCGAGCCGTTGAGACGGCAAATGACCGAGGCGGAACGCTCGAGATCGACCCATCCGTCAGCCGGCCGGTCGGCAGGCTGATCGGGTTGGTCGGTGCCGAGGCCCAAATTTGGCCGGGGATCGATTGCCGCGAGGGGGAGAGGGATACACTGGAACGCGCGGGTCGGCGGCATGACGCCAGGGTGAGATCTCGTCGTCAGCGACCAGCGCGCGAAGTCGTTCTGCGGCGCTCCCGTGATCGACCCCATCTCTGCCGCGACGACTGACCGGGCTCAGCCAGTAGAACGGGTCCTTGGCGTTTCCGGGGCGATAGTTTGCGTCACGGGCACGACCGCACCGTGCGCAATCTGTCCGACCAGCCCCGCGACGCGCCACGGGCACCGCGTTCGGAGTAGCGCTCCTCACCTGTCTCTTCTTCGTCTTCGCCTTCGGCGCCGATCGGATCGAGCAGATGCGCGAGCGGGAGGAGGAGGCTGAGCCCACGACCCGCGCGGTGCGGCGGGCCGGTGCCTCAGCGGATGGATGGCGCCGAACCCGGCCTTACGCCCGCGGCAGAAGCCGACGGGTGTAAGTCCGGCTTGAGTGGGTAAGTCGTTTTTGGGAGCGCTGATGGAATATTCGGAGGGCCTCGGATGCACAATCGATCGAGAGAGGAACGCGTGGTCGACGTTCTCGTCGAGCTCGGAACGAGAACCAATTGCTCTCCATTCGATCCGGTCGAGTTTCTCCACGCGCTCGTCAGCAGCAGCCTCGACCTCCTCGACGCAGCTGAGGTCGGGGTGCTGCTCCGCCTTCCCGGCGGCGAGCTGCGCGCCGCGGCGTCCTCGAACGAGGACTCGGCCGCTCTCGAGCTGCTCCAGTGCCAGGACCGAGAAGGCCCCTGCTCTGACTGTTGCCGGTTGGGCCGACCCGTGTCGAGTGAGGATCTGAGGCGCGAGGACGGGCGGTGGCCAACCTTCTCGCGCCGGGCAATCGATGCGGGGTTCGCCTCAGTCCACGCGGTGCCAATGCGCGTCGGGCAGCGGGTCGTGGGGGCCGTGAACCTCTTCCGAGACCAGCCGGGCCGTTTATCGCTCGCCGACCTGAGGCTGGCCCAGGGCGTCGCCGACTTGGGGGCGGGGCGACTGGCTCACGAGCAGACGGTGCGCGACATCCAGGACCAGGTCGACCATCTCGAGATCGCGCTGACTAGCCGGGTGGTCATCGAGCAGGCCAAGGGCATGCTCGCCGAGCGCCTGGGCGTGTCCCCGGATAGCGCCTTTCAGCTGCTGCGCAGTTACGCCCGTCGCGGCAATCTTCGCCTCAGCGACGTGGCCGAAGACCTCGTCCGTGGCCGGCTCCCGCTTGCGACCTTCCCCCTGGACCTCAGTTGAAAACCAACCACCTCTGGTCCGCACGGACCGCAGCCCGCCTCGGCCCTGTAACGTCAAGCCAACTTAGCGTCGCTCCAGACCCCGGCGGCGTCCCTCGACAACTGTCTGGAGCATAATGGAAGCAGACCAAGCGGAGGTGCCGGTCCACCTCGCGGATAGCGGCGGCACCGTCGGCTCCATCGTGGCGGCACCGGAGACCGAAGTTGCGGAAACCCGGACACCGGGCGCACGCCGGGCGCGGCCGATCGTCACGCGCCCGGATCCCACGGTGTCGCTTCTGATCGAGGATCCCGACCTCGCGTACGGACTTAGTGACGAGGACCGTCGCCTCGCCGAGCGGGCGTTTCGGGCGCCGCTCATTCGCATCGACTCGGCACGCTGGAATCCCCCGAATTGTGACTCGTCCACCACGTTTGGCCTGATCGTGCTCGACGCGCTCCTGGGACGTCGCGTGCTCGTGGGTCGGGCGGTAGCAACCGAACTCCTGGGGCCCGGTGATGTCCTTCGTCCGTGGGATGAGCCGCTCCACTCTCACTTCATCCCCCCCGAACACAACTGGAGAGTGTTCCGCCCGGGTCGTGCGGCGGTGATCGATGAGCACGTCACCAAGCTCATCGGCGTCCGTCCTGCCCTGGTCCTCGCGTTCTCCGGTCGTTTGCTGCGCCGCGTGCGCTCGCTCGCGTACCTAAACGCCATCGGTCATCTTTACTCGGTGGAGGACAAGGTGCGCACCCTCCTCTGGCACTTGGCCAGCACGTACGGGCGGGTCACACCGTACGGAGTCAAAATCCCGTTTCGTCTCACCCACGAGGTCCTGGGGGAGATTGTCGGTGCGAAGCGACCATCGGTGACACTAGCGCTGACCCACCTTCACGAGCGCGGAGAGGTGCTCAGAGACGGCGTCGGCTGGCTCTTGATGGGCGAGCGACCGGCGGCCCCAGAGAGTTCTGGGACCGCCAGCGCCGGTGGCGTGCGTCACCGCGCTCCGACCGGCTCGCGCGGGCCGTAACTGCGACCGTTGTGAACCCAAGGAAACCCAACCGAGGACTTCGCCTCGCGTTGTCCTGCGGTCAGCTCCGGAGCTGCGGTCGCGGGCGCGCCGAAGACAGCATTCGCCAGCCCGTAGATGCCCATGACGCCGAGGCCGCTCACCACGCCGATCCACATTGGGACCGATAGCACGACCTCGAGGATCGCAAACGCGGCGATCCCGAGGAGCAGGCCGGCGCTCGTGAGCGGGGCGTCCAGGATGGAACGGAGAGACCCGGTAGAAACCATAACCGCGGCTAGGGCACCCGCCGCGAACACACAGCCGGCCGCGATGAATGCGGTGCCGAGGGCACTGCCGAGGATGACGAACAACAAGAACCAGACCGCGGCGGTGATTAGCCCGCTCGTGGCTGCTAGGAACTTGCCCATTGTTCACCTCCTGTTGGTTGAATTGCTACTGACTACCGATGGTAGGACGGCGCCAGCCACGTGACGCTTGCTGTGTCATCGTGCCAACCGGGCCGTCCTATTCGAGGGCTAAGGTTGTCAGAGCGTCAACAACTGCCATACCCCAGGCGAACGCTCCGGTCAAGTAAGCGCTCACGGGCATAACCGCGCAGAGCGGTAAACCGGTATGCCGTTTGGCCCGAAGGCGTTCAGGCCGCGTTGCCGTCGCGGGGTAACTGCCGAGGTGTGGTGGTCGCGCCGGTCCAGTCGTTCCAATCGGCGGGATCGCCGATCAGAAGGTAGCCGCCACCCCGCGTTCGCTTCACCTGGTGGCGGCGCTGTAGTCCCCGTAGGGCAATTGTCACCGAGGGGCGCTGAGCCCCGAGAATCTCTCCCATCACCTCGTGGGTCAGGTGGAACGGAACGCTGACGCCCTCCGGCCCGACCCGGCCCCAGCTGCTGGCAATGTGCCACAGGGTCGCGATCAGTCTGTCTTCCACGCGGTTCAGATGGCTCACCGCCGTGAGGTACGCAATCGATCGCGCGCGTCGCAGCAAGCGTCCCGAGAAGCTGATCACGAGCTCGTGCCGCCGTCCGATTAGCGCGGTGATGCGCTCGTCCAGCACCGCCAATCGGGCGGGCCGAAAGACGCGCCAGTCCAGCTCGGGCGGGATCATCCCCCAGAGGGTCGGCTCATCCCACGGACGAAGGATGTCTCCCGGGCCGAGGAGCTCGGTCGCCACCGCCTTGCCGACACGGACGCGCCGCCCCATTAGGCCATCGAGGACAAGCAGCCCGTAAGTGATGGTGGGCTCGTAATTCGGGGGCTGCCACCGCGGTCGGTTGACGGAGACGACTTGGGCGCGGAACAGGGCAGTGGCGGCGCGGCGCTGGTCGGGAGGAAGTCCCTGCGCCAGCTCCGGGTCCTCTGCAAGGATGAATGAGGTTGCAGGCGCGCCAGCGGCGTCTGCGGCTCGCAGCGGTTCGACAGGAAGCGGCGGGACTGGGCGTGCACCGTGACCCCGGCGCCCGACGTTGGCCGCCGCGCCATCTGCTCGATCTGACGGGGCGTCAACGGCCTGAATCGCGCGCGCCCGGCTACCGGCCCGATCTAGGTCAACCCGTCCCAACGTCCACCTTCACCGAGTCAAAGTCGACCTCTGCGGGGGCGAGGAGGCGGTCTCCATTCAGGACGTCCGTTCGCATGAATCTCGGCGGCTCTACCGTCACCTGGAGTGAGTGCACGCCGCTTGCTTCGACCTTCCAGTTGCCGCCGTAGTGGTAAATCATCGGATGCCAGAGCAGGGGCTGCTCGCGGCTCCCGACCACGTTTCCGGTCGGGTCGATCAGCGTGACGACGACGCGTAGTCCGGGAACAAAGCGGCCGTCGCCGGCGTCGCGGACCGTGATCGCGACGTGCAGATTCTCCTCCTCCGGCTCACGCCACGCAAGCTCGGCCGCGGTCCACTCGTATACGCCCATGGCCGGCCCGACGGCATAGCCGATCCAGTAGTCACCGCAGTATTCCTCGCCGCTGTCCGTCGTCCCCGTGGCTCTGAGCTGCGCGAAGGCGTTTCCGTACGCATCCCCTTGTGCCCGGGCGGCGTGCAACTGAAGCTGTGTCATCTCCTCGCGATCGTGCCGAGATGAGGACCTGGGTCGATCCCGACGGGAGCGGCCCTCGTTCCGCACCTCCTCAGCCAAGCCCCCTCCTCGTGTGCACTGGCTCTCCGGACAGCCGGGCCCCGGGAGGGTGCGCCATGCGGTTCTGGTCCTTGCGTTGCAGAGCAATCCCAAAACTACTCCAACCGCCTGCTTGGTTCGAGCGCCGGACGCACCAGCTCACAGGTTGTGAGCGGAGAATGTCATCCTCCGAACATTTCTCGGGGTGACCGTACCGATCCTGGCCAGCGTCGGAGACCCGACCCCGACGCCTCAGCGGTCCGCAGACACGCCTTGGCGCATGATTCTCAGTCCCGCACGGGAGCCGTCCGCGCTCGCGACGCTCGTGGCACGCTAGCGCGCGGACTGAAAACGATGCGCGCATCAGCCCTGCACGCCAGAGAGGAAAAACTGATCGGCGTCTCGCAACGGCTCATCGAGGGTGCGCCACCCAGATCCGCGGCGAGGAGGCAACATACGTCTTGGTAGAACGAGCCCGACTTCGATGTGAGGAGGTCAGGGTCGAGGCCAGCCACGGACGTGTGCGCAGATGGTTGCCTCCCGTCGAGACCGCTTCCCATACTCGCACCGTTGGGCAGACTGGCCGGCGAGATCGGGCTTGACCGGGCGCCTTCCGACCAGGCGCACCTGGCTCAGGTTTATGTGCTTACAGCCCAGGAACCGGCAGACAGTCGGACCGCCGCCTGATCATGCCCCACGTGTCACTTTCTCGCCTCCAACTGGCCGAGAGTCTCGTTTTGGCGCTTACATTGCACCTCGCCCCTAGTTTCAGCCCACGCTTGAGTGAGCAAGTCATTTGACACAGCCTTCACGGAACCCGCGAGGACAGGAGACGCCATGACCGCGGTTAGCCACCAGACCATCAAGCTCGGCCGGGGTAAGCACTCCTCGCCGGAGGACGGTGCATGCGTGATGGAGCTGGCATCGATGCTCGCCGGCGAGCCGTTCAGCGACCACCCCCATTCCGTGTGTCCGGTGATCGCGTCGTTCCTGCGCACGTACAACGACTCGATCGACGACAAGTCTCGACAGGATCTCTATGCCTACGCGTCTATCGTCGCCGGTACTCGATCCAATGCGCAGGTGGAACGCGCTCGCGCGGCCCGACTGGCGGCGTGGACCGCGGAGTTGCGCGACCGCCGCCGCTTCAGGGTCCTGTTGCCCCCGCGACTCAGGCGGCTTGGCCTCACCCGAGTGCTCGCTCTCGACGCCGCCGGCGTCCACGCTGCGGGAACGCATGCAGCTCGAGCGATCAGTCGGCACACGCCCGACATACATGCCCAAGCACTCGCCCTGATCGAAGAGCTAGCCACGATCGGGCGCGCAGGGGAGCGGCCGGGCTGCCGGTACACCGATCACGAGGTACGGCCAGGCGACGAGCATTGCCTCGTGAACGGCCGCCATCGTCGACCCGCTCGCCAGGGCAACTCCGACGAGTCCGGCGCCAGCCATCATCCCGAGCAGGCGCCCCCCGGACAGGATGGCCGAGGTTCGGCCGTGGACCGCGGAGGCAGCGGCGTTCAGCGCGGCGCGCGAGACCGGCACGGACAACATCCCCACCCCGAGGCGCACGACAGACAAAGGGGTAATCGTGACCGCGCCAAGCAGCGACACGTCGGGTAGGCCGAGGACCGGCAACCCTATCCCCGCCGCGAGGAAATCCCGCCATTGCGGGGAACCGTTCGGGGCGATCTGCCGGTGTAGACCGGCGAGACGCTTTCAACCCTCGCGCGACACCGCCGTGACCGGCGTCCGATTGACCCAAGCACGTCGTCGGTGACTCCTTTAGGCAGTATCCGTGCCTGCGGCCTGAAGCCAAGGCGCCACATCGAGCGAGACCTCCTCCGCCCCGCCGGCGAGGACGTTCCGGGACCGAGCCGCACGCCTGCCGAAGCCTCACGATCGCCTCGCGCGTGTGGGGCGACCAGGCCACGGCTTCGAGGACGCACTCGTGCGCTTCCGCTTCTCGGGCCGCGGTGGGTGAGAGGCGGAAACCGGTGACCCCGGCATCCAGCACTCTCGGGCGAAAGAGGCCCATGGACGCCGTAGCCCCCAGCCGGTCAGGGACGTCCGGAGCACACAGTTTTGAGCACGGCGAAGTGACCTCGGCTCATCCAATCCCCTCCGTGCGTGCAACGGCATTCGGCTCCACCAGCCGGCACCTCCCTACCGGCCGGCGCGCAAGGCTGAAGCTACGGCTCCCAGCGCCGTGGCGCCGAGGGCCGCCGCCACCAAGCCGCGGCGCTTGGCCAGCTCGTACTGGGGGCTGACTCGGTGGGCCTTCTCGTCAAATGGTCCATGGGCTCCGCGGTCCTCGTCTACTGGTTCGAATAGGTTGTCGTGGCCCTGGGGATCGAGTGACTGGTCGGTCATCTGCGAGCGGAACCCGGTCTTGGCCAGGTAGCGGTCCAGCAGCCACGGAGCAACACGCTCGCCGAGGATGTTCATTACGGTGGGGATTCCGACGTAGACCTGGCGGCGCTTGTGATACGCCGCGTAGTGGATCGCGTCGGCCGCCACCTCGGGTTGGTAGATCGGCGGCACCGGCATCGTTTGCTTAGGCAGCTTCGTTCGACCCCAGGTGAACTGAGTCGTGTTTACCCCAGGGAGCTGGATCATCGAGACCTGCACCCGGGACTTGTGGTGAAGCAGTTCGGTGATGATGCTCTCGGTAAAGCCTTTGCAGGCATGCTTGGCGCCGCAATACGGCGACTGCAACGGGATACCCCGGTACGACATCGCCGAGCAGACCTGCACGATCGATCCTCGGTCACGGGACACCATTCGCCCCAGGGCCGCGCGGGTGCCCCAGACCATTCCCAGATAAGTCACGGCGGTGGCGCGTTCGTACTCACCTGGCTCGATGTCGAGGAACTCGGCATAGACGGTCACCATGGCGTCGTTGACCCAGACGTCGATTGGCCCGAATGCATCCTCCACCGACGCCGCCGCCGCCTCGACCTCGTCGTACTGTGCGACGTCGACCGGCAGAACCAGCGCCTGGCCCCCAAGGTCCTCCACCTCACGCGCGGCGGCCTCAAGTCCGCGCCGTCCACGAGCGATCAGAGCGACCTTGGCTCGATCGCGCGCGAAACGGCGGGCGGCGGCACGGCCAATGCCGCCCGAGGCGCCGGTCAGTACAACTACCTTGTTTTTGCTTTGCATAACAGATCCTTGCCTCGATTATCGTCACATGACTACCCACGGTCGAGCGCCGTTGAGCGGCCCGCGCCAGTGGAATGTCTTCACGCAAACCTCGGCGTCGATGTGCGATGCCGTCCGATCCTGACCTCGGGTCGGGGCGCTGTCATCGCGTAAAAGTCGTCACTGCGGGGCCGTCTTGGAGTGAACCAGGTGACCAGGTTCGCTGGGTCCAGCGGTATCCGTGTTCTCTGACGCGCGACGCATCCGGGTCACGACCGGCACGCTGGCCAGCACCGCTCCCGCGCATACGATCCACACCGCCTGAAAGCCTCCCGTGGAGGCGAACGGGCCGGCTTTGGTGAATTCGATCAGGAGTCCGGCGAGGACCGGACCGGTGACTATCCCGACCCCGCGGGAGAGGCTGTAGTAGCCGGTCAGCAGTCCGTGCTCGCCCGATGGCATCAGGGGCATGAGCACCGCGTAGGCGAGGGTCATCACGGCGCCGCCGCCGATCGCGATCAGCGGGGTCGCGACGGCCATGATCGGGCGGCTGGTGGTGAGAACCAGAATCAGGAAACCACCGCCGTAGGCGACGAGCGCATATTGCAGGACGCGCTCAGGACCGAACCGGTCCCCCGCCTTGCCTGCTGCTATCGCTCCCAGCAGGATGATCAGCGCGACTCCCCCGACTAACAACGCCGCTGTTGACAGGCCGTAGCCGAGACCGATCGTCAGGTAGAGGATGACGAACGCCTTGAGTGCCGAGAGAGCCGTCTCCCACAGGGCGTTGGCGATGAAGTAAGAGCGCAGAGCGCCCCGTCGGGCGATCAGCCGCGGTAGCTCACCCAGGAGCGCACGCACCGACCGCGACCCTCCGTCCCCGGCGGGAAGTCCGCGTCGTCGGAGCAGCGTCACAAACGCCGCGACCACAGCGATGAGCACCGCGGCGGCGACCAAGAATGGCAGGGGGCGGGCAAGGCTGAGCAGCAGCCCTCCCCCAAGCAGGGCAGCCCCGGTGCCGATCCCGCGGGCCACGGCCTGAGTGCTTTGCGCGCGTCCCGCCACCTCCTCGCTGTCCATCAGGTCGGGGTACAGGGCTCGGTAGGGCTCGTAGGCGACGAAGTAGAAGGCAAAGAACGCCGAGGCGCCGATGGCCACAGCAAGCAGGGAGTTCAGGAAGCCGATCACGACAAGCGCGGCGGCGGCCGGGATGGTGCCAGCCACGACGAAGGGCAGCCGCCCGCCGATGCGCGTGCGGAGCTGATCGGACCACGCTCCCGCGAGCAGCGGGATCCATAGGGCCATGATCCCTTCGCTGCCGACGATCAGGCCAATCAGCGCAGTCGCGCGGGTATAGCTCCTGGCGATTTCACCCAGGTACGTCGAGACGACCGTGATCGCCAGCGCCAGCGCGGTCGTGGGCATCGCCAGCACCGCCAGACGCGCGCGTTCCTCGGAACGGAGCGAGCGGCCTGAGCTCGAACGGTGTGTGCCGTCCTTTGATTCTTGTCCCGTCGGGGTCTCGTTTGCAACGTGCGATGACATGCGGTGGCAGCGGGTCGGAAGGCCCTGCCCTACGCGTCCCCGGCCCGGTTCGCACGCAAACGGCGGGCAGACAGGCTGACCGCCGATTGGTCACCGTCGAGACAGCGGATTGGACGGGCGACCAGCGGATTTGGTCCGGGGACCCTGACTCGAGCTCCGGGCCGGCATACCGGTAGGGAGCCTGAGCCCTAGAGATAGCTCGTTGACGCCGCCCGAGACGGATCGGCTAACTCCATCGCGAGGGCCGACCACGCGAACTCCCTGGCGCCCATCCCCCGGCCGGTGCGAGGGTCGTAGTACTCCCGCAGGCCGTTCGCAATCACAGCCACGCGGATTCTCGCTCCCATCGTTTCCGCCGCCTCGGTGTAGCCCAGCCTGACCAAGCCAAGCCACAGGAGCCACGCCGAGTTGATCCACGTTGGTCCGCGCCAGTACCGGCGCAGGAATAACCAGCGATCGTTGAGGGAGAACTTCGCCTCGGAAGCCGCGACGGACGGCGGGGGTACCGGCAGCCAGAACTTGGCTGGGTCGAGCAGATGCTCCTCGACCATGCGGCGACCGATGTGCTCCGGCAGGTCTGGGAGGGCGAGCGGTGAGAGCGACGCCCAGGTGAGTACACCGTGCGAGCGTGCCATATCGCTGGGGGACCTCCGAAGGAGCTGCCGGAAGTATCCCCGGCGCTCGTCGTACAGTCGCTCGATTATGGTCGGGGTGATCGACGGGCGGCCGAGCGCGAGACGGGAGAGGTTGTGCAGCACGTTGCACGCGGTGCCGCAGACGATTGGCCCGCCGGCTGCGTCGATCCGTCGGATGTCGAATCCGAGCTTGCGGTTGCGTCGCACCAACAGCGGAAACCCGGGCAGGCCGTCGGCTCGCCAGCCCCACACCGAGTCGAACTTGGGCGAGGCGTCGAGGCCCGACTCGTCCGGCTGCATGATCCAGATCAGCCCGTCGCCATCTATGCAGCGCTCGCGCTCGACTCGATCCTGATGGCGCTCGATCGCCCGAATGCCGCGCGGGTCGCCCACCGCCACCCTCCAAGCCCAGGCCAGCAGGGGCGGCTGGATCGTCCTGGTCATGAAGTCAGAGCGCGAGCTGACGTTGTAGAAGAACGATCTGAGCAGATCGACGGGGCGCCCCCAGAAGACGGTGTGGCCGATGAAGCCGTCCGGGCTTGCAGCCGCCAGCAGGGTTTCAAGCTCGGCCCGGGCTCGGGCTGGATCGAACCGCCGCCAGGCGATCGCCGCGAAGCACGAGTCCCAGTACCACTGCCAGGGATAGCGACCGGGGCTGGGCGCCGTGTAGCGGTAGACCAGGTCCCGATGCCGCCCCTCTCGCCAGTTGCGCTCGAGTACGGAACGGCACTCCGACGCGAGCAGGTTCAGGCCGTCCCCCCTCTGCACCCCGCGTGAGCTCCCAGTCTCAGGATCTGGCTCGGTCGCCGAGGCGTCGGACCCGGGAAAGCGCGAATCCTCCAGCCAGGACGGCCGAGGCAGCGGCCGCGAGGCCTGCGTACGATCCTCCGTTGCTCTCGGTCTGGGGCTGGTGTGCGTACAGGCGCTCGGGCCGGTCGGCCGACGGCCCGTTGGGCCCCTCGCGCAGCGCCATTTGCACCAACTGGGCAAGGTGGAGGGCTTGCCGGTCGCTCCCCTGGCTGATCTGCGAGCGACAGCTGAACCCGTCGGTGAGCAGCAGTGTGTGCGGCGAGGCCTTCCGCACCGCTGGCAGGAGAATGCGCTCTCCCGCCTTGATCGAAATCTCGTAATGCTCGCCGCGCTCGTAGCCGAACGATCCGGCGAGCCCGCAGCAGCCGTCTTCCAGAACCTCGTAGTCAAGCCCCAGTCGATCGAGCACCGCGCGGTCGGCATCGATGTCACTCGTCGCTCGCTGGTGACAGTGAAAATGAACCAGCGCATGGCGCTCGAGCCGCGGCATCTCCCAGTCGCCCGCATGCCGGTTCAGGAACTCCCCGAACGTCATCGTCTGCCTGGCCAGGCGCTTGGCGTCCTCGTCGTCGGGGAGCATGTTGAGCAGCTCGTTGCGAAACACCGCGCCGCAACTCGGCTCGAGTGCCACGAGCGGCGTCCCGGCCTGGATCTCGTCCCGAAGCCCGTCCAAGACCTGATGAAGGAGATGCCTGGCGAGCCCGAGCATGCCGTAGTCGTAGAGTGGACGCCCGCAGCACAGGGATTGCCGCGGAACGACCACCTCGAATCCTGCGGCTTCGAGCACCTCTGTCGCTGCGATCGCGACCTCGGGATGGAAGTGATCGTTGAACGTGTCCGGCCACAAGAGGACACGTCCGTGAGCCGAGCCGGCGCCGGAGGATCTGCCGTTGAACCATCTCTTGAACGTGGTTGGTGCGAAGGCGGGCGGCGTGCGCTCCAGCGCCACTCCGGCCAGCAGCTTGCTGACGGTGGCGAACGGCTCGCGGTGCAGCATGAAGTTCGCGAGTCCCGGAACGTGCGAAGCAAGCCGTGCCTCCCAGCGGATGAGACCGAGCGCATACGCCTGCCGCGGCCGCAGTCGCTTTGCGTAGTAGTGCGAGAGGAACTCCGCCTTGTAAGTCGCCATGTCGACGCGGACCGGGCACTCGTGCAGGCAGCCCTTGCACGCCAGGCACAGGTCGAGCGCTTCGCGAACCTCCCGGTTTCGCCATCCGTCACGAAGGGGTGAGTCCTCGCGCATCATCTCGAACAGCAACCTTGCTCGCCCTCGGGTGGAGTGCTTCTCCTCGAGCGTCACCTGGTAGCTCGGGCACATGACCGAGTTCTGATCGCGGCAGGCCCCCACCCCGAAGCAGCGCTCGGCGGCGGCGGCGAAGCTCCCACCATCGCTGGGATAACGGAACTCGGTCTTCACTGCCCGCGTGTGGTAGGAGGGATCCATTCTCAGGTTGGTGTCGAGCGGATAAGGGTCGACAACTTTCCCCGGATTCATCCTCCAGTCCGGGTCCCAGATCTCCTTGAACTCCCGGAATGCCTGCACCAGGTCGGCGCCGAACATTTTCGGCAAGAGCTCGGCGCGGGCCTGACCGTCGCCATGCTCGCCGGACAGCGAGCCGCCGTAGGCGGCGACGAGATCACCCGCATCTTCCATGAACGCGCGGTAGTTGCGTACTCCGGCTTCCGTCAGGAAATCCCAGTCGATCCGGGTGTGCACGCACCCGTGCCCGATGTGGCCGTAGTAGCAGGCGATCTTCCGCTCATGCTTGTCACACAGGCGCTCCAGATCGCGTAGGTAGTCACCGGTTCGCTCCGGAGGAACCGCGGCGTCCTCCCAGGACGGCCAGCCCGGATGCTGGCCCGGAATCTTGCTGTGGCCCACGCCGCCCTCGCGCATCTCCCAGATCTGCTTGACCTCGCCGGGATCCTCGTACACCCGCACCTCCCGGGGGTCCCCGGCCGCACCATGTCGGACGGCGTCCGCGAAGCGCTCGGCCTGCTCAGCCGACTCGGCCTCGGAATCCGCGCCGAACTCCACGAGCAGCCAGCCGCCGCCATCCGGCAACAAGCCCGGATGACGCTTGAACCCTTTGCGCAGCTCGTTGGCGACCAACTGCCGATCGAACGTCTCAAGCCCGATCGGCCCGAACTCCATCACCACCGGCACCTGATCGGCGGCCGATGGGCAGTCATCGTATCCGGCCAGCACCAGCGAGCGGTGCTGTGGGCTATCGATCAGCTTGCAGCGCGCCTCGAGGACCAGAACGCACGTCGCCTCGCTGCCCACCACCGCGCCGGCCAGATTGAAGCCGTGCTCGGGCAGCAGCCGATCGAGGTTGTAGCCCGAGATTCTGCGGGGGATCTGCGGGTAACGCTCCCGGATCAGCTCGGCGTAACGATCCCGAAGATCGCGCAGCCGACCATACAACTGGCCTATCCGGCCGCCTGCCTCGATCGTCCGAAGGAGTTCGTCCTCATCGACCCAGTTCGGGAGAGTCAGCTGCGTGCCATCGCTGAGCACCACGTCGAGCGCCTCGATGTTGTCGGCGGTTACTCCCGCCATGATCGAGTGGGTGCCGCACGAATTGTTACCGATCATCCCGCCAAGCGTGCACCGACTGTGCGTGGCCGGATCGGGGCCGAAGGTCAAAGCGTGCTCCTCGGCCGCGGTCCTCAACCAGTCGAGCACCACTCCCGGCTGCACCCGTGCAAACCGTCGCTCGTGATCGACCTCGACGATCTCGTTCATGTATTTGGAGAAGTCGAACAGCACCACCTCGTTCACCGTCTGCCCCGCTAGCCCGGTCCCGCAGCCGCGCGCGCCGAGAGGCGCACCCAGCTGTCGGCAGACCTCCACCGCGCTCACCACGTCCGCGGCGTCACGCGGAATCACAACGCCGAGGGGTGGTTGACGGTACACCGACGAGTCGTTCGCGTACAAGGCCCGGCTCCCGGACGAGAAGCGCACCTCGCCCCGCAGCTCCCGCGCGAGCTGCCGGGCGAGCCCGCGGACATCGAGATCCAGCTGGTTGGCGTGAGGTGAGGCGGTGCTGGTCGCTAGCGCCATTGGCTCATCTCTCTCAGGGACAGCGCATGTCACTCGCCGCCGTTCGAGTGACCGTCACCGCCGGGCAGGTTTTCGGCGAGGCGATCTCTGGCCCGCGCGAGCATCCCGGCAGGACTGGTCTGGTACGACATCTCACGCACCAGCACCCGCGACATGGTCAGCGCGATGCGCTCGCGGTTGGGCTCGCCTTGGGCGAGGCCCCAAGCGACGCCCTTGGCATGCTCGGGGTTGATCGTCGGGGTCATCGGCATCTCGTTCGGATCGACGATCGCCTCGATCAGCGCGGGGCCATCTGCCGCCAGAGCGTCGCCCAGCTGCGCGCCGACCATTGTGGGATCGTCGATCCGGACCCCGCGGATACCGCAGGCCTCGGCCACCTTGACGAAGTCGACGGGCGCAAGCTCGACCCCGTACTGCGGATTGCCCAAGAAGGCCATCTGCTCCCACTTGATCAGTCCGAGCACGTCGTTGCGCATGACGACGACCTTCACCGGAAGGCCGTACTGCGCCAGCGTCGCGAGTTCGCCCATCATCATCGTCAGCGAGCCATCCCCCGTGAGCGCAACCACCGGCCGGTCCGGATACGCCACCTGGGCGCCGATCGCGTACGGCAAGGCCGCCATCATCGAGCACATCGTCCCGCTGAACGAGAAGAGCTGACCGCGGCGCAATTCGGTCCTTGCCGCCCACGTGGTCACTGTCCCGGAATCGCCGCACAGAATCGCACGCTTCGGCAGGACGCGGCCCAGATGGAAAGAAATGGCGTCGGGGGCAATCGGAGCGTCGCGCGGCTCGGCTCGTTCGGCCTGCAGCGCCCGCCAGTCGCACATCTCCGCCTGCGCGCCCTCCAGGAACGAGCGATCCGGGCGGTGCTCGAGCAGCGGCAACAGCTCCGACAGGGTGAGTTTCGCGTCGCCGGCGAGGCCCACCTGGACCGGATAGCGGAGACCGAGCCGCTCCGGTCGGTCATCGATCTGTACGCCGACCGCCGATCCCGGCGACGGGAGAAACTCGATGTATGGGCTCGAACTGCCCACGATCACGATCGAGTCACAGCTCTTCAGGGCGTTCTGTGCCGGGCGCGTGCCGACCATCGCGTAGCCACCGAGGCAGTACGGGCTGTCGTCGGGCACCGCGTCCTTGCCGAGCATCGCCTTGACAATCGGAGCCCCCAGCCGCTCGGCCAACTGCTCGACCTCTGCGCCGGCGCCGCGCGCCCCAGCGCCGATGAAGATAACCGTGCGCGAGGCCCCCGACAGAACGCGCGCCGCCTGCTCCATACGCTCGCGCGGTGGGAGTCGACGTCCGTCCAGAGCCGTTACCGCGGTGTGGCCCTGGATGTTCTTGATCGACCGATCACCGGTGACCGCGTCGCCTGACTGGATGTCTATCGGGATCGCGATGGCCGCCGGCCCGCGCTGGGCGATCGCCGACCGGACGGCCATGTCGACTACCGGAAGTACGTGAGCCTCACCCATGACTCGCTGGCTATAGACGCACGGGTCGTTGAGCGCGAAGTCATGGTTGATGTCCTGAAGGTAATGCGTCCCGATCAGATCGTGATAGGTCATTCCGGTGATCGCCACCACCGGGGACTGGTCGATCCGCGCGTCGTACAACCCGTTCATCAGATGGACGGCACCGGGAGCGGCGGTCGAGAGGCAGGCGGCGGGCCGACCGGTGAACTTCCCGTAGGCACAGGCGGCGAGCGCGGCCGTCTCCTCGTGGCGGACGTGAATAAATCGAACTCGGTCCGCATGAGTCCGCAGGGCCTCCATCACGCCGTTGATCCCGTCCCCCGGCAACCCAAAGACGGTGTCGATCCCCCACTCAATGAGCCGTTCAATGAGTTGATCGGAGGCAGTGCGGGTGCGAGCCATGCCCACTCCTCTCTGACGTGTTCATCACTTCAGCCGGCATCTACCCCCGGAGACCGGGCGAGAGCAGCGCTTGTTAGCGCGCGAACACCTGCCGGGTTATCGACCCTGCGGGCGAGACATGACCCCGGCCCTCGCAGGTTCGTCATCCACAAGACATTGGTGTCGCAACGCGACGAGTTGGTCCCGGATACTGGCTGACCCTGACCGTCACCTGTGAGCCGCCAGGTGGGCCGGGACAGACGAGTTCGCTCGGCTGCCCGTTCATCACGGCCGTCGCGGCCGGTTGCGACGGGACCGGCGCGAACCTCGCCGCGACACGAATCGACCCCGCCGACGCGGGCCCGCCACGCCAGGCTTCCGCCTCGACGTGCGGAACCTGACCCCGGCGCTCTTGACACGCGCACTCACTGCTCGCTTGCTGGGACCGGAGCAGGTCTCATCCGAGCTGGCGACATCCGCCTTGGCCCCCGACGCCGCGGAGCCCACCTGCAGCGCCGAGTTCGTCTCTCGACAAGCGGCCGCAGTGGCAACGTCCTGGGGGTAGGTCCGGCGGGCCCGCGCGAGGAACGCCGCCGCCACAAAGAGGGCAACCAGCATGATCAGAAACGTCACTTCGAGCCCGCCGGCGCCGGCGCCGGGCCCGTCCGGGGTATGACCGCCGATCTGAGCTTGTTGCGGGGCGGTCCCTGCGATCACGCTGGCCAGGCCGCCAAACAGGAGCGGAGCGAGTGCCTGCGCGAGGGAACGGAGAAAGCCGCGAGTGCTCTCGGCTCGCCCCCACAACCCTGACGGCACGATGTCGAGCCGCGCCGCGTCGAGCGGCGGGTTTGCCGCGGCGAGCAGCGCCGCTCCGCCGATGTCGAACCACAGGGCCGGTGTCAGGCGGTGGATGACAAAACCCGGAATCAACAGGCACGCCGCCCCGAGATAACAGAGACCCGGTACCCACACGCGCGCCTCGAGCATTCCTCGACGCAACAGTAGGTCGGTGACCCGCCCACTGGCGAGCGTCCCCGCCATGGCGCCCGCGACGAGCAGAAGGAGCGCGAGTTCGGCCGTGAGCTGCCCGATCCCGTAGTGGTCACGAATGAACAGCACGACGAATGTCTGAAGGCCGGCGAAGAAGAAGTAACCGAGGGACGAGCCGATGATCAGCTGCCGGTTGGTGGGGATGCGCAGGACGTAGCGAACGGCGGCGATGAGCGTCATCGCTCGGGGGTCGTCGTGGAGCACAAGCCGAGGGTCAGGGGCCAGGCCTCGCTCGTCGGTCAGCTCGTGGGCAAGCTCCTGCTCGTCATCGACCCGCCCTGCCGTCGATGCGCCGGCATGCTCGGAGGTTCGGAACGCTTCGGCGACATCCGTCATCCCGACGGTCAGGCGACTCTGGCCTCCGCGGAGGGGCTCGGGCACCGTCCGCCACAGCGTGCGAGCAAGCCAGAGTCCCGGTAGGGCAAGCATCACGAACGGTGCCCTCCACGAGACAGCGCTGGCAACGCTGCCGCTGACGATGAATCCAGCGGCCGTGCCGGCGATCTCTCCGCCAAGGATGTAAGCGTAGACGCGCCCGCGCTCCGCGGCCGCGAAGTAGTCGCCGGTCAGCGAGGCGATCGCCGGGCCCGCCGTTGCGTTCACGGCTCCGAGCGCGAGGCGAGCCAGCAGCAGGAAGCCGTAGCTGCCGGCGAATGCACTGAGCAGAGAGGCGAGACTCCAGAGGACGATGCTGACCGCCAATAGCGGGATGCGCTTGATTCGGTCGACGAGCGCCCCCACGGGCAGGACCAGCAACGCACCAACGAGCAGGGCCACCGAGCTGAGCAGGCCGATCTTGGCGTTGCCGACGTGCAGCGCCTGCTCAAGCTGCGGCGCTGCCGCGCCGACCGTTGATGCGTCCGCACCGCTCAGCGCCAGCACAGCAGCGAACAGGACGATGACGTGGGCGCGAGCGGGCCCTCCGACTCGCTTGACCAACTCGCCGCGGAGCCGGCGACCGGTCCAGCGAAACCCACGCCACGCAGCCGCGCCCGCCCGCGCCACGCCCTTGCGGAGAGTTCGCATAAGGGCTGAGGGGTGGGATGTCGGCATCGCGCGTGGTGGTGCTTCCTCAAGCCGTACCCGGGTTCTCGGCCGGTCGCTTCCCTGCCTGTCAGCGGGGATACCGACCGATCCGTGCGCGACCGGAATGAACGGGACACCGATCTGGCCTCGCCTCGCGGCGGAGCGCCCCGGGCGATGATCGGACGGACTGTGGCTGCGTGGCGCGCTCGCCCTCCGCCGGGTGCTGCCCGTCGTTAGCGCATTACGTTCCCGCTCGGGCGACCGGTGCGCGTGGCGTCAACCGCATCCTTCACGACCCGCGGTCGCGCACAACCCCGCGCAGCCTCTCGAATGCCTCCAAGAGCGCGCCCATCTCATCGCCACCACCGTAAGTCCGGTTGGCCTCTGGGGAGCGATCCCGCTTGCCCGGCTCTGGTGCCCGGAGCCAGTCAACCAGCGCGCACTCTGCGTGAGCGGGAGCGCCGCCGACCAACCCCAGCGCGTCTCCGGGGCCCACCAGCGTGCCGCAGATCGGGCAGCGCGCTCTCGACAGCCTACTATTCCGCCGCTCGTAGCCCGGCTCGGGTCCACCGCGACCGCCGGCCAGTCGGTTGCTTTGGCGCAGTCTCGGGCGAACCAGCATCTTGAAACCTCGAAGACATGAACCCGAACGACCAGCGGTCGGCGCGGAGCAAGGCCGCGAACGTCACGGAGATGACAAATGCGAACGTGGCGCCTCACATGTGAGCCGGCGCGGTCCTCTACGGCTCGACTTCGCGCTCCTCGGCGACCGCCAGCTGGATGCTCCCGGCGACCATGTAGAGCGTCGTGGCGCCGAGGGAAGTGAGCGGCCAAGCCGCCCAGCTCTGAATCATCGACAGCAGCGCAGCGGCCCCGACGGCCACACCGACCGCGAACAAGTCGAGCGCCCCGGCCATAGCTCTAGCCGACTGGTGTGAGACGGGCTTCGCGTGCTCGATCGTGCCGCGGCCGAGCAGCCACAGCGCTGCGAACGCAACGACCGCCCCTGTCAGGAAGAGAAAGACCTCCCACACCGCCGGAGAGCCGCGATAATGCATGAGCAGCGCGCCTGAGCTCCACACGGTGAGCGTGTACCCGTACGGCGCCGCGCTTGCCGAGACCATCGTCGCGAACGCTCGGCGGAGTTGCCGCAACTCCACAAAGGCACGTCTCGCGCCGACTGTGCCAGCCGGTTGCCTCATACCTCTGCTTCGAATCGGAACCTGCCGCACGCGACCACCACGCCTCTGCGGTACCCGGGAGCCCGCGGCTGTCAACCTGCACTGTCAGGGGCACGACGTCGCACGGTGTAAGACGGCCGGCGAGTTGGTTCGAGTGATGACGTGACCTCGAGCGAACCTGGTTGTTTGTATGCGGTGCGGGCAGAAACTAAATTGATGACTGGTCACACCTCGTTGCCCGAGCCGGAGCTCGAGAGGCAGGGTCGCCACCTCGGGCGGCCAGGCTGGTGGTTTCTGTTCCTCGCCGTCTGCATTGCGCTCCCCGGTGTCGTTCTGATCATCTTCACCCGGGGATGGGCGCACGCAATCGGAATTGTTCTCGTGGTCCTGGCCGGCCCGCCCGCGATGATCGCGATGGGCCTGCTCCTTTCCAGTCTCGTCGCGCGGTGGGCTGCCCGCCACCGGTCGTTTGCCTGAGCGCCATCCACCGCCACAGCGGAAGACCATTCCGTTGCGGGCCTCCATCCCATGGCTCCCCGGCCTGGGCGCACGCGTCGCCCCATCCGTCGTCGGAGGTTCGTCAGATTACTTCCAAGCAGCTCGCCTTCGGGCTAGCGCGTGGTAGGGAGAGACACCATGCTCATTTTGCAGGGATTTCGTGCCCATCAGAGGGCGGCCGTGAACGCTCGAAACGCCGTCAACCTTCCATGGCAAGGAGGGGTCGTCGGTCCGAATCTGGCCAGGGGGGTTGCCGGCTCTCGTGCTGGAGCTTGGGGGAACAGCCGGGGGAACGACGGGCCGCGCGAGAGGACCCGAGCTGGCCCGCGTTGACCCGGGACACGCCGTCCGAGCCAAGACGAAAAGTGCCTCGTTTCCCGGCTGATGCGGGGAAAACGACCAAATTCAGCGGAGAGGGGGGGATTCGAACCCCCGATGGACCGAAAGGCCCATACCGGTTTTCGAGACCGGCGCATTCAACCGCTCTGCCACCTCTCCGGGGTCAGGCGACCCCTAAGTTAGACGACCGCGAGCGGCTTGCGCCTGGCCGGCGGTCGGTGCCGGGGTCAGCGCCGGGAGGCGAAGAACGAGCGCAGGAGCTCGCTGCACTCGTCGGCCAGCAGCCCGGGCTCGACCTGGGGGCGATGGTTGAGCTGAGGTTGGGCGAGCACGTCGAGCACGCTTCCGGCCGCTCCGGCCTTGGGATCGGTGGCTCCGAACACGACGCGGGGCACGCGGGCCAGGACGATCGCGCCGGCGCACATCGCGCATGGCTCGAGCGTGATGTAGAGGACCGCGTCCAGGACGCGCCAGCTGTCGAGCGTGCGGGCGGCGTCGCGCAGCGCGATGAGCTCGGCGTGGGCGGTGGGGTCGGCT
>DATJRS010000245.1:0-4126 GCA_035504535.1 Solirubrobacteraceae bacterium
CCCGGCTCGCCGATCTACGGCATGCCGATCCTCGAGGTCAACGAATCGGGCGCGGTGATCGTCCTCAAGCGCTCGATGGCCAGCGGGTTCGCCGGCATCGACAACCCACTGTTCTACGACCCCAAGACCGCGATGCTGTTCGGCGACGCCAAACAATCTGTGAGCGACATCACATCCGAAGTACAGGCCCTGTGACGCGGTGACGGATCCCCTCTTCCCCGATCTCCAGGCCGAGGCGCATCCTGACAAGCCGGCCTACGTGATGGCCGGATCCGGTGAGAGCGTGTCCTACCGTGAGTTGACGGCCCGCTCCCGCCAGGCTGCCCACGCGATGCGGGCGCTGCACGCCGACCGCGGCACGTGCATCGCGATCATGATGGAGAACCACATCTGCTACCTCGAGATTGCCTGGGCGGCTCAGCGCGCCGGACTCCGTTACACGACCGTCTCCCCGCGCCTCACGGTGGACGAGGTCGCCTACATCCTCGAAGACTCCAGGTCGCGCGTCGTGTTCGTCAGCGCGTCGACGGCCGAGGTCGCCTCCGCCGCCGCCGCGCGGACACCGGGCGTGTCTGCGGTGATCTCGGTCGACGACGACTACGCCGGCCTGATCAGCGACCAGCCCGCAGACCCACTCGGCGACGAAGCCGAAGGCGCTGACTTTCTCTACTCGTCGGGCACCACCGGCCGGCCCAAGGCGATCAAGACCGAGCTGCCACTTCATCCGATCGGCACACCACCGGCAATCGTGCCCCTCTTCGAGCGGCTGTACGGATTCGGCGATCAGACCGTCTACCTGTCCCCGGCGCCGCTCTATCACTCGGCGCCACTGCGGTTCAACATGGCCGTCCAGCGACTCGGCGGCACGACAATCGTCATGGACAGGTTCGACGCAGCCTGGGCGCTCGAGTTGATCGAGCGCTATCGGGTCACACACACTCAGATGGTCCCGACCATGTTCGTCCGCATGCTTCGGCTTCCCGAGGAAGTGCGAGACCGTCGCGCGCTTTCGTCACTACGCGCGGTGATCCACGCTGCCGCCCCATGCCCGGTCGATGTCAAGCATCAGATGATCGAATGGCTTGGCCCGATCATCTACGAGTACTACTCCGCCACCGAGATTTATATGCTGACTGCGATCGACTCCGAGGATTGGTTGGCGCATCCAGGATCGGTCGGCAAGTCAATTGTCGGCACGCCCCACATCCTCGATGACGACGGTAACGAACTTCCCAGCCTCGAGGCCGGAACGATTTGGTCGGAGGCCGGCCCGAGCTTCGAGTATCACAACGCGCCGGCAAAGACCTCCGAGGCGCGCAACGCCCGCGGCTGGACGACCGTCGGCGACATCGGCTATCTCGACGACGAGGGTTACCTCTATCTCACCGACCGTAAAGCCGACATGATCATCTCAGGCGGTGTGAACGTCTATCCGCAAGAGGCCGAGAACGTCCTCGTCAGCCACCCATCGGTCGCCGATGCCGCCGTCTTCGGCATCCCCAACGCCGAGCTCGGCGAGGAGGTAAAGGCCGTCGTGCAACTTCTCGACCCGACCCGCACCGGCGGCGACACCGAGCAGGAGCTGCTCGACTACTGCTACGAGCGACTGGCGAAGTACAAGTGCCCGCGCTCGATCGATTTCTCAGACGAGCTGCCACGCCAAGCGACGGGCAAGCTATTCAAGCGCCTGCTCCGAGACCGCTACGCGTCGGCGGCGGCAACACCCCCCGCCGCCGACGACGGGCCGGCTTAACCAGTCAGCGGCGTCAGCCCAGCTCGACACGAGAGGGACGGGACGAGGCAACGACGGGCTGCTTCGGGCCGCCCCGCAACATGACGATCTCGCGGCGCAGCAATTCGCAGTCGCGAGCGATGCGCGCCTCGATCAGTCGCCGTCGATCCAAGTAGCTGGTGCGATTAGCCAGTGCGGTCCTCTGGTACATGGTCATCCTCCGACGAGCTCTAGTCCACCAAACGATTGGTGGAATTATGTACCCTCGCTCCGCCTGTGTCAACCCGCGGGCGCGGCGACGGTGTCGACGTAGACGATCCCCGGTGAACGAGGTGCCCGGGCCTTGGCTGATGTCCAGGGAATTGCGGATGATCTGCATGGGAGTTCTCCTATTCGAGGATGCAAGCGGCCGTCGGAAAGTCTGCACCCGACCCGTAGGGCGATCTGAAGGTCGCTGGCGGGCGCTGTCGGGCTCGTCGCTCGTCGGGGCGGTCATGGCCGCACACCATGACCTTGATCGCGTCGCGGTTGGCCATCGCCCGGTACCCGTCGGGCACTCCGTAAAGGTCGACGGTGCGGTCGAGCACCCGGCCGGGGCGATCCGACCCTCGAGCACGTCGGGGGAATCTCGTCGATGTAGGCGCGTGCCGCGCCGTCACCCGACCGTCAAAGACCCGATACGCCGGCACGACATCTACGCACTGCTCCCACCGGGCGACCGCCACCCGCTCGCGAGGCCCCTCATCAACGCACTGATCGACAGGGCCCCACAACCCGCGCACTCCGCGTAGCCGCCCTGCTGACTGCTCAGCTCACGAACGTCTCCCGCGACGCCGACTTCGTCTTCCAGGCGCAATAACCCAGCCTGCCGGGCGATCGCATCGGCCAGCCCGACCCGACTAAAGCCGACGAGCCGGACAACCGCGCTCGCGCTGCCAGCAAGCGGCCGGGGCGCGCTCCTGGCTACGCTCAGCGTGGCGGTTGTGACTCCGGCCAGCCGGTCGGGGTGGCGGCCCAGCTGGCGGGGAGGTTGAGGGCCTGCTCGGAGCGGCTGCCGGGTTCGGCGGTGAAGATCGCCAGCCGTAGTCCGGTGTCGGCGGAGAGCTCCATGACCTGGTAGCTGAGCTCGAGTTCGCCGACTACCTCCGAAGTAGGTCGACTGGTTGCGGCGTGAGGATCCCTCCACGGAACTCGGGTCGCCCCCGTGAACATCCAGGGCGAGTCCCCTGGTCGCTTCGGAGCCCGACTCACTGCAAAAGCTGAACTTGGAAGCTGTCGCCGTCCCAGGATCCACGCACGGGGAGCAAGGAAGCGACGCTACCGCTGTGGCAACCCGAGCACCTGCCCGCGACACTTGGACGGTCGCTCGCGACATGACGAAGACCGGCGCTCTTACGAGAAGCCCAGTCAACTGACGCTGTCGTGCAAATCTGCGGGGTTGTGTGGAGCGCACAACCGGCCGGAGCGCCGCGCGGCGCTGGACGCGGATTTTGCCGAGGGTGGTCGAGAAACGTAAGTCACTCTTGCGTTTCTCGACCAGCCTCAACGCCGGCGGATCCGCGCCCTGTGACCCGGCCACAAACGAACGGCGCTGCGCCGGGGTTTGTGCGACAGCCTTCCCCTCAAACAGCGCGCCCCCAGGACAGTGATGCTGCTCGCCTGACGGAGCCTGATCGCTCCAGCTTGGTTAGCGCGAACGGCAGTCGGCGGACGCTTGGCGGACGGTGAATCGGGCCAACCCGGACAAGCACTGGCTCTTCCGCACTCCCGAGAGACGAGGGGTCATGTTCATCGCATGGCGGCGTCTCTTTGATGCTGTAAATTCGCCGCGTTTTAGGTTCCCGGGGCGAGTCCATGCGGCTGTCACCTCTTCGGTGGCGGATTGGTCGTGGTCTTCGTAGCGGATCTGCTTTAGGCGGTGGTGGTCGAGTTGGTTGAAGTGGACGCCGTTGGTCTGGTGGGCGATGAGGTCGAGCACGGCCCAGACTAGGGTGAGGCAGCTGTCGTCGCCGGGGAAGCGCCCATCGCCTTCGTGTGTCTCTTGACCGTCGCCAAGGGACCGCTAGAGCAGATTCCTGCTTCGCCAACGCCCGGCGGTGGCGGGGCGGGGCGGCAAACGCAGATGCACGACGAAGCGCGTCGAGACCGCACGGCCCCACGGCAAGACGCGTGCCTGGGTGTTGTGAGCACGCCGGGAGCTCGGTGCCATGCGGCTGGGCTCCGGCTTCCCTGATATCGGGGCGCCCGGATTTGAACCGGGGACCTCACCGGCCCGAATTATGGGCGAAATCCGCGGGCGTCATAAGAAGTCGCTGCAAATCGATGGGTTCCTGTGTCAGACACCTCCTCTCAGATCCTCGGTTTTTGCCGTGGATTCCCGGGGTTTAGGTAGGG
>DATJRS010000246.1:0-6640 GCA_035504535.1 Solirubrobacteraceae bacterium
TCCCAGCGGACCCGGCCCCGGAGTCCGCGGCTCGCCACCCGGGGTCGTCGCGGGCGCGAGGCAGTCGTGCGCGTGTCTTGCCGGCGCCGTGGCGCGGTGGCGGTACGGGCTGAAGGCATCCGCTAGGGCCTTCGTTCGACGCAGGCTCGATCCTTCCTGCTGCACGTGACGGTGCAGGGGTCCGGCGGACTCGCAGGACCGCGGTCCGGACCGCGGTCTGACCCCATTTTCCCTGCTTAACGGGACAAATCGCCGTTCTCGCCGGCGCCGTGCGCACATAAGCATGGTGGGGATGCTTATGTGGTCGACGCGGGTCGCACGGAGGGTGATTTGTCGCGTTTTACAGGTTCGCGGGGCCGGCGCCAACCCGGCCCGGGCCACCCGCGCCACCGAGACCACCCGCGCCACCGACACCCGCGCCACCGAGACCCGCGCCGACCGGCACCCGCGCCGACGCCACCGCGACCCGGCGAACCCGCTCCGGCCCCCTGTTGACGGACATCCAGGATGGTGATTGTGGGGACGTGCTGCGTGGTGATGAGAGGTGGCGAACGGTCGAACGACCGAAGGGCGAGATGCGAACGTTGAAACGTTCAAAGGGGGGTAGCTTCGCTCCGCGGTAGCTGTCAAGAGCGCGGCTTCGCGGCTCGCTGCGCTCGGCCCGGTCGGGCCGCTCGTTGACAGCTCCGCTTCGCTTCGCTGATCGGCTGACTGAGGGTTGCGCTTGCGCGCGACCGGTTGCGGTCAGCTGGGGGTGGCGGTCCAGAGCTCGGCTGGCCGCCCGTTGGTGAGGATGCGGTTGCTGGTGATCTTGCCGTCGTGGGCGAGCGCGGCGAGTGCTTGGTCGAGCTGCGCGGTGGTCGCGTTGCGGTGGGTCAGGTCGCGGAGCTGGGTGCGGGTCAGCCCGTCGGGGAGGGAGTGTTTGAGCGCGGCGTGGATCTGGTGGGCGAGTGGGTCGCCGGCGGTGGACTCGAGCGCCCAGGCGGCTGAGCGGGCGGCGTAGTCCCATAGCGCGAGCGCCGCCTGGAGGTGCTGGGGCTGGATGCGGTGCTGCCCGTCGAGCAGCGCGTAGAGGAGCGCGAGCCGGATCGTGTGCGCCTCGGCGCGGGCGGTGAGGGTGCCCGCGGGCCCGTCGGCGGGCTGGGTTAGCTGCGGGTAGGTGTGCCACCACAGCTCGCGCGCGGCGGGGTTGAGCTTGAGTTGCCCGGCGGCTTGTGCGTGCTTGATGGTGGCCGCGAGGTAGCGGACCAGGCCGCTGTCTTTGAGCGGCTCGGGGTTGCCGCCTTCGGGCAGCAGCCGCATGCGCCTGACCAGGGCGAATACGAACCTGTTGAGGAAACCGTTGGCGAGTTCGACGGTGGTGGTGTGGCGGCGCAGTTCGATGGCGGTGATGTGCCCGATGATCGAGATGTGCGCGTTGGTGGCGCGGGCGGGGGCGGTGCGGGTCAAGAGCGCCAGCGGCCGGCCATCCCAGGCTGACCTGAGCACCGGCGAGAGCGTGTTGATCTCACGCTGGGTCTGTTTGAGCACGCTGACGAACTCGGGTTCTGCGATGAGTAGCCGCTTGTCGGCCACGCCGGCGTCGGGGCCATTGGGGTCGCGGACCGTCCACACCAACCCCTCGCCGCTGGACAGTCCGGTCCTCAGGCGGGACGGGAACGCCGGGTCTGCCTCGGTGAGCAGCCTGGTGACGTGGTCGAACGAGCTGCCCTTCCGGGCGCGACTCGAGTCACCGATCAACAACAGGAACTGGTTGGGATGGTGCTGGGTCGCCTCGACGCGGAAGTGAGCGCCACGGCCGATCAGCGCGCCACAGCAGACCAACAGCTGGGTGAGGATCGCAACAGGATCGGCCTCCGTGTGCGGGGCGATCTTGGCGACGAGTTGTCCGGGCAGCCCGTGAAACGCCTCTTCGCTGGGCGGCGCCGGCCAGCCAGCGGGCGCCGGTAACGTGATGCCTGCGGGCTGGCCGGTCGCCGGGTCTGACGGGGCGCTGTCGGGATCGAACAGCGAGATCACCTCGCCGGTCACTCGGCAGCGATCTCTGCGACCGCGGCGCGCGCGCCACTCTCGTCGCAGATCGACTTGTTGGTCGCGAACGCGGCGATCAGTGTCTGCGTGGCTAGGTTGTTCACTTGCCGGGGCAGGCCGCGGGAGGCCTCGTGGATCAACGCGACCGCGTCGTCTGAGAACAGCGTGTCGGAGCGGCCGGCGAGCTTGATGTGGTGGGCGATGTACTCGCCGGTCTCTTTGCGGTCCATCCCGTCGATCGTGCAGCGCAGCGCGATCCGCTGATCCAACGCCGCGAACACGCCTTGGCGGAGCTTGCGGCGCAGTGTCGGTTGTCCGAGCAGCAGGCACGCAAAGGTGGCACGCGAGTCCATTTCCTGGTTGGTGAGCATCCGCAGCTCTTCGAGCTGCTCGGCGGACAGGAGATGCGCCTCGTCCAGGACCAGGACGACGGTCTTGCCGCGCTCGGCGGCCTCGGCGGCCAACAGGTCAGTCGCCTGGGGGACCAGCAGCGCCTTGTAGAAGCGTGGGGTGGCGCCGAGCGCCCGGACGATTTGGATATACAGCCCGCGCGCACCGACCGCCGGGTTCGGCAGGTAGATGATCGTGTATCGGCTGCTGTCCAGCATCGCGGTCGCGGCGCGGGCGGCGACCGTCTTGCCGGCGCCGACCTCGCCGCACACCACCCCGAGCGCCCGCTCGCTGATGATCCAATCGATCCGGGCAACAGCTTCCTGGTGAGCGGCCGAGGCGAACAGCATCGACGGCGCCAGCTCCTTAGTGAACGGGGTGCGTGACAACCCCCAATGCGCCCTGAGGCGATCGATACTCATCCTGCCTGCTCCTTGTTGTTGTCCTGGTCGTGGCCGGCGCCGCCAGCTGGCGGACCGGGCAGGTGGCGGTAGTCGATCCGCTTCTGAAGCTCCCGCTCGCGGCGCTGGCGGATCAGGCCGAGGTAGTCGATCCCCGTCGCCTCGGCTGGCTTGGCCGGCGGCTGCGCGCGTGGGTGCACGTGCCGCTTGATCTGACGCGGCTCCGCCAGCCCCTGGTGATGTCCGTCGAGGCGAACCTCGACCTCGGCCAGCTCGAGCGGGTCGAACACCAAATCCACCCGCCGGCCAGCGAGCCCCGGGTCGACCTCGTAGGTGTTGCCGTGCATTCCGACCGTGCCGGTCCGCGACACCGTGCGTCGTTCTGACCATCGGAACGCTTCGCGCAGCGCCCGCTCGCTCGGCAGGGCCGGCGGTCCGTGGGCGAGAAACCGCTCGAGCGGTGTCTGCTCGGTCTCCGAGTGCACTCGCCGGTGATAGACCTGTTCAACCCACGCCTGGAAGGTCTGGTTGAGCTCCTCCAGGCTGGCGGACGGACGGTCCTCGAGCTCGACCAGCCATTGCTGACGAACGGTCCGAAACGCCCGCTCGATCTTGCCGCGCCCCTCCGGCCGCCCCGGCCGGCTGTGGATCAGCCCGATCCCCAGGACAGCGCACGCTCGCAACAGCTGGCCGGACACGAACGGGCTGCCGTTGTCGACGTAGACGGCCCTCGGCACCCCTCGCGAGGCGATCCCCGCTCGCAACGCCCGCGACGCGTTCAGCACATCCTCCCGGGACGCCCACCGATACCCGCAAAACAAGCGGCTGTGATCGTCAAGGAAGCAGAACAAGAACGTGCGGCGGCCGCCGACCATGGGGCCGTGCAAAGCGTCCCCGGTCCACAACTCATTGCGGACCTCCGCCTCGAAGCGCCCCAACGCCCGCCCGATCTGCCCGCCCTTCCACGGCAACCCCGCGGCCGCCAAGTGACGATTGATCGTACGCGCCGACGGTGAGCTGCCCTCCGTCTCCACGATGATCCTGTGGATCAGCGCCGCCGTCCTGGCCGGCTGCTCACGGCGTAGCGCGCACGCCAGCTCCAAAAGCCGCGCCGGTGTCTGGTTCGGCATCCGCCGCGGCGCTGGAACCAAGGCATCGAACCCGCCCTCCCGATACGCCCGGATCCACCGATCCAGCGTGTTGCGCGACACGCGCACCCACCGCCCATCCGAGCCCAGATGCTCGCGCGCCGCCAGCGCGCGGACCAGCGCACCGCGCTCCCGCGCCGACAGCGACACGTCCGCCGCCTCACCGACGATCCGCCAACGAAACAACCCGACCTCCTGCGCCCTGTCCACCATCAACCTCCTGACCGTCGCTGACACGAACCGGCCAGCCAGGATCACGGTCACTCAGGCGCCGGCCAAGGCGATCTCGTGTTGATCGCAAGCAGCCCGCCCGCGGTCAGCGCCGACACCCACGACCACGGGGCCCGACGGGCGAGAACCAGCGACGCCATCCTCGTGCACACGCCGATCGCCTCGAGCGCATCGGCCACCAACGATCCCTGATCGGCCGGCGGCTCAAACGAGGCGTCAAACGCCCGCGCCCACCGCAAGAAGTGAGCGGCGATCAGCTCAGCGCGCGACCGGAAACGCCGCCGCCAATCGCGCACCGTCTCCCCGGGGACCCCCAGTCGCTCCCCGACCCGCCGATATCCCTCCCGCCCAGCCGACAGCAGCGCCGCGCCGATCACGTCCGCCACATAGCAACGGCGCGCCAGGCACACGTCCGGCAGCAGCACGTGCGTCGTGCCACAGCCTCGATCACGGCAACGACCGCGACGCGGCCGCAGCCAACGAACCCCGGCGTGCGTGCGGACCTGACGCAACCGCGCGCACCCCCAACCTCCCAACACGCCACCACCGCAGCACGGGCACAACAAGCGGCCAGCAGCGAGATCCGCCTCGACCGCAGCACGATCGTCTGAGACGATGAGCACGACGTCCTCCAACGGCGTCACAGCCCCCTCGCCTCATACCGCGTCAAGGTTTCGGCGAGGGGGCCTCAATCAACAGGATCACCACCATCCTGTCGCCACCGGCGCCCTAACGCCGCCCCCCATCACCACCCAACATGGCGCCGAACACCAGCGCCATCACCATCCAGCGCGTCGCTCAACACCCCCCACACCCACTAGGACCGGAACGCGCTGCGGCCCGGGTAGCGGGCGTCGGCGCCGAGCGCCTCTTCGATCCGCAGCAACTGGTTGTACTTGGCGACGCGATCTGTGCGCGACGGCGCGCCGGTCTTGATCTGTCCGCAGCCGGTGGCGACCGCCAGGTCCGCGATCGTCACGTCCTCGGTCTCCCCCGATCGGTGCGACATCACCGCGGTGTAGCCGTTCTCGCGCGCCATCCGGATCGCCGCGAGCGTCTCGGTCAGCGTGCCGATCTGGTTGACCTTGATCAGGATCGAGTTCGCCACGCCGGCGTCGATCCCGCGCTGGAGCCGCTCCGTGTTGGTCACGAACACATCGTCACCGACGAGCTGGAGGTGGGCCCCGAGGCGCTCGGTCAGGAGCGCCCACCCGAGCCAATCCTCTTCGGCCATCCCGTCCTCGAGCGAGACGATCGGGTACTTGTCGACGAGCTCGCCGAAGTAGTCGGCGAGCTGCTCCGCGCTCAGCGTGCGCCCTTCGTGCTCGATCACGTAGGACCCGTCCTTGAACAGCCCGGATACCGCGGGGTCGAGCGCGATCGCGACCTGGTCGCCGGGGATGTAGCCCGCCGTGCGAATCGCCTCGACGAGCACCTCGAGCGCCGACTCGTTCGACTCGAGATTGGGCGCGAACCCGCCCTCGTCCCCGACCGAGGTCGACATCCCGCGATCGTGAAGCGTCTTCTTCAGCGTGTGAAACACCTCGTCGCCCATCCGCAGGCCTTCGCGGAAGCTCGGGGCTCCGACGGGCCCGATCATGAACTCCTGGAAGTCGATCGCGTTGTCGGCGTGCGCGCCACCGTTGATCACGGTCATCATCGGCACGGGCAGCACGTGGGCGCTCTCGCCGCCCAGATAGCGCCACAGCGGCAACCGCTCCTCGGCCGCCGCGGCGTGGGCGGCGGCCAGCGACACCGCGAGGATGGCGTTCGCGCCGAGCCGCGACTTGTTCGGCGTTCCATCCAAGGTGATCAGCATGCGATCCAAAGCAGCCTGCGACGACGCGTCCTGGCCGCGCACCGCGGTCGCGATCTCGCCGTTGACGTTCTCGACGGCGCGCATCACGCCCTTGCCGTTCCAGTCCGAGCCGCCGTCGCGCAACTCGGTCGCCTCGAACTCTCCGGTCGACGCCCCGGACGGCACCGCGGCGCGTCCCCACGCGCCCGATCGCACGCTGAGCTCGACCTCGACGGTCGGGTTTCCTCGGCTGTCGAGGATCTGTCGGGCGTGTACGTGCTCGATCTGGCTCATTGGGGTCGGAACTCTCCTTCGTTCAGGCGTGCCCGTGCGTAGTACACGAGCTGCTCGTCAGGAGCGAGATCGTTCCAGGAACGGTTTTCCGATGCGGCCAGCTCGCCGGCGGACTCGACACGGCCCCTGAATCGTTCGGCCGCCGCGCGCAGCGCGAGCTCGGGGTCGACGGCCAGCTTCCGTGCCACGTTGACGACCGCGAACAGCACGTCGCCGAGCTCGTGGAAGCGATCCTCGGGCGTCTGCGCGGCGACCAGCTCGTCGAGCTCGTCGCGGGCCGACTGGAGCGGGCCCTCGACGCCGGGGAAGTCGAACCCGCTCGAGGCGGCGCGGCGCTGGACCTTGCG
>DATJRS010000247.1:0-2580 GCA_035504535.1 Solirubrobacteraceae bacterium
CGACGCTTGGTGGGCGGAGCGCGGAGTGGCAGTGGAGATCGATTCGCGCGAGTGGCACCTGGGTCCCGATGACTGGGAGGCGACGATGCTGCGCGACCGGCGGCTGACCGCTGCCGGGATCCGGGTCCTGCATGTCAGCCCGCGGCAACTGCGCACCGAGCCGGACCGGATCGTACGTGATATGCCGCAGCGCTGCGGACGGGCCAGCCAGTTGCCGGGATCATCACCGTGCCGGCCGCCGCCTAGGCATGAGCGTCAACCGGATGTTCCCGCCGCGCCGCGATAGCTCAGGCAGTTGCGCAGGTCCGGCGGCAGCAGAGGCCAGCCGGCGTTCCCGCGGAAACGTCCGGTTGCCTGCTGCCGACTTCGACGAGCCGCAGGGAATTCGAGTGTGCGCTGCGCCGGGGCTGTGCTTCGATGGCGCGATGTCACACGAACTGGTCCTTCCGCCCAAGGCGCGTCCAGGCGACCGCATCGCCGTGGTGTCGCCGTCGTTCGCGGCCCCCGGCGCCTTTCCCGCCGTGCACGAACAGGCGATGAGCCGGCTCACCAAAGTGACCGGGCTGATCCCGGTCGAGTACCCGACGACGCGCGAAGTCGGCGCGACGCCGCTGGCTCGCGCCGCGGACATTAACGCCGCGTTCGCTGATCCAGCGATTCGCGGCATCCTCGCAGCCATCGGCGGAGACGATCAGATCACTGTCATCCCTCATCTGGACGCCAAGCTCGCCCTGCGCGATCCCAAGCCTTTTCTCGGCACGAGCGATAACACGAACCTGCACCATTGGCTGTGGACGAACGGCATAGCCAGTTTCTATGGCGGATCATCGCAAGTGCACCTGGGCCCTGGACCTGGTGTCGATGACATCCACGCACGGTCGCTGTGCGCCGCTCTCATCACCGGCGAGACGCTTGAGATCACTGACCCGGGCGAATCCGAGGACTTCGGTGTCGACTGGGCTGACCCGGCCGCGCTGACATCGTTCGGCGAACGCGAGCCGACGCAGCAGTGGAGCTGGCACGGCCCGCCCCGGTCAGTGACCGGCGTCGCCTGGGGTGGTTGCCTCGAGGTCATTCAATGGGTGCTCACTGCCGGGCGATTCCCGTTCGATGCGGGCGTGCTCGACGGCGGGGTGCTGATCATCGAAACCTCGCAGGAGCTGCCCCCTGCTCTCGAAGTCGGGCGGATCCTGCGCTCGCTCGGCGAACGAGGCATACTCGGCGCGGTCGATGCGGTGCTCGCTGCGCGGCCGCCTGTCTCCGACCACAGCCATCGCCCGCCTGCTGACGAGAGGGCCCGGCTGCGCGCTGAGCAGCACGATGTAATCGTCGAGGTCGTTGGCCGGTACAACCCCGAAGCCGTGGTGTGCGTCGGTGTCCCGTTTGGCCACACGCGTCCGCAGTGGATCATTCCGCACGGGGGCATGGTCACCGTCGACGGTGCCGCGCGGCGAGTCAGCGCCGACTACTCATAGCCGGCTGGAACCGGGGCACCGCGCGCGGAGTACCAACGGAGATCCTCACGTCCGCCCGTGGTGGGATGCTGAGATCTGGGCAGGTCCAGAGCGATTCGCCAGTCACCGGCAGCCCGCGCAGGGAACGGAGAACGCAATGACTACGGAGATGACCTACCTCATTGTCGGAGCCAGCCTGGCCGGGGCGAAAGCCGCAGAAGCCCTGCGGGCAGCGGGATTCGACGGCCGGGTCGTTCTCATCGGAGCGGAGGACGAGCTGCCGTATGAACGGCCGCCGTTGTCCAAGGAGTACCTGCAGGGCAAGAGCGAACGCGAGAAGATCTACGTCCACCCGGCGCAGTGGTACGCCGATTCCCAGGTCGACCTGCGGCTCGGTGCTGTGGTTACGGACATTGACCGCGCGGCGCATGAGGTGACGCTCGCCGACGGCAGCCGCTTCGAATATACGAAGCTCCTCGTGACCACCGGGTCGTCGCCACGTCGGCTGACGGTGCCGGGCGCCGAGCTCGATGGCGTGCTGTACCTGCGTAGCGTCGGGGATAGCGACAGGATCAAAGCCCTGCTCGCGGAAGTATCGCGCATCGCAGTCATCGGGGCTGGCTGGATCGGCCTCGAGGTCACCGCGGCGGCACGGACGGCGGGTGTCGAGGTGAGCCTGCTTGAGACAGCCGACCTGCCGTTGCTGCGCGTGCTCGGCCCTGAGGTCGCGCAGGTGTTCGCGACGCTGCATCGCGAGCACGGCGTGGACACGCGCTTCGGCGTTCAGGTGGCTGAGATCACCGGCGCTGGCGGCCACGCCAACGGCGTCATGCTGGCTGACGGCAGCCGCGTGGACGCTGATGCGGTCATTGCCGGGATCGGAATCACGCCGAACACTGAACTGGCGGTCGCGGCGGGCCTGGAGGTTAACGACGGCATCGTTACGAACGCTCAGCTGCGATCGTCCGACCCGGACATTTACGCCGCCGGAGACGTCGCGTCTGCATTCCATCCCATGATCGGCAAGCACATCCGGGTCGAGCACTGGGCAAACGCGCTCAACCAGCCGCAGGCCGCGGCCAAGGCGATGGTCGGCCAGGACGTCAGCTATGACAGGGTGCCCTAT
>DATJRS010000248.1:0-3021 GCA_035504535.1 Solirubrobacteraceae bacterium
ATAGGGCACCCTGTCATAGCTGACGTCCTGGCCGACCATCGCCTTGGCCGCGGCCTGCGGCTGGTTGAGCGCGTTTGCCCAGTGCTCGACCCGGATGTGCTTGCCGATCATGGGATGGAATGCAGACGCGACGTCTCCGGCAGCGTAAATGTCCGGGTCGGACGATCGCAGCTGAGCGTTCGTAACGATGCCGTCGCTAACTTCCAGGCCCGCCGCGACCGCCAGTTCAGTGTTCGGCGTGATTCCGATCCCGGCAACGACCGCGTCAGCGGCCACGCGGCTGCCGTCAGCCAGCCGGACACCGTTGGCGTGGCCGCCAGCGCCGGTGATCTCAGCCACCTGAACGCCGAAGCGCGTGTCCACGCCGTGCTCGCGATGCAGCGTCGCGAACACCTCCGCGACCTCAGGGCCGAGCACGCGCAGCAACGGCAGGTCGGCCGTCTCAAGCAGGCTCACCTCGACACCCGCCGCCCGTGCCGCCGCGGTGACCTCGAGGCCGATCCAGCCAGCCCCGATGACTGCGATGCGCGATACTTCCGCGAGCAGGCCTTTGAGCCTGTCGCTATCCCCGACGCTGCGCAGGTACAGCACGCCATCGAGCTCGGCGCCCGGCACCGTCAGTCGGCGTGGTGACGACCCGGTAGTCACGAGGAGCTTCGTGTATCCGAAGCGGCTGCCGTCCGCGAGCGTCACTTCATGCGCCGCGCGGTCAATGTCCGTAACCACAGCACCGAGCCGGAGGTCGACCTGGGAATCGGCGTACCACTGCGCCGGGTGGACGTAGATCTTCTCCCGTTCGCTCTTGCCCTGCAGGTACTCCTTGGACAACGGCGGGCGCTCATACGGCAGCTCGTCCTCCGCTCCGATGAGAACGACCCTGCCGTCGAATCCCGCTGCCCGCAGGGCCTCTGCGGCTTTCGCACCGGCCAGGCTGGCTCCGACAATGAGGTAGGTCATGTCCGTAGTCATTGCTTCTCCGTTCCCTGCTCGGGCTGCCGGTGACTGGCCGATCGCGGTGGACCTGCCCAGATCTCAGCATCCAACCACGGGGGCGACGTGCGGAGCTCCGTCGGTTTTCCGCTGGCGGTGCCTGCGTTCCAGCCGGTTATGAGTAGTCGGCGCTTACCCGACGCGCTGCACCGTCGACAGTGACCAGGCCACCGTGCGGGATGATCCACTGCGGGCGCGTGTGTCCGAACGGAACCCCGATGCACACCACGGCCTCGGGGTTGTAGCGGCCGACCACCTCGACTACTACGTCGCGCTGCTCAGCGCGCAGCCGGGCCCTCTCGTCGGCAGGCGGGCGGTGGCTGTGATCGGAGACAGGCGGCCGGGCAGCGAGCACCGCATCGACCGCGCCGAGTATGCCCCGCTCACCGAGCGAGCGGAGGATCCGTCCGACTTCGAGAGCAGGGGGCAGTTCCTCCGAGGTTTCGATGATCAGCACCCCGCCGTTGAGCACGTCTGCATCGAACGGGAATCGGCCCGCAGTGAGCACCCACTGAATGACTTCAAGGCAACCACCCCAGGCGACGCCGGTCACTGACTGGGCCGGGCCGTGCCAGCTCCATGGCTGCGTCGGTTCGCGTTCGCCGAACGATGTCAGCGCGGCTGGGTCGGCCCAGTCGACACCGAAGTCTTCTGATTCGCCAGGGTCAGTGATCTCAAGCGTCTCGCCGGTGATGAGAGCGGCGCGCAGGGATCGTGCGTGGATGTCGTCGACACCAGGTCCAGGGCCGAGGTGCACTTGGGACGATCCGCCATAGAAACTGGCTATGCCGTTCGTCCACAGCCAATGGTGCAGGTTGGTGTTGTCGCTCGTGCCGAGGAAAGGCTTGGGATCGTGCTGGGCGAGCTTGGCGTCCAGATGGGGGATGACCGTGATCTCATCGTCTCCGCCGATGGCGGCGAGGATGCCGCGAATCGCTGGATCGGCGAAGGCGGCGTTGATGTCCGCAGCACGAGCCACCGCTGTCGCGCCGACCTCGCGCGTCGTCGGGTACTCGACCGGGATCAGGCCGGTCACGTTGGTGAGCCGGCTCATCGCCTGCTCGTGCACGGCGGGAAAGGCGCCGGGGGCCGCGAACGACGGCGACAACACGGCGATGCGGTCGCCCGGACGCGCCTTGGGCGGGTGGACCAGGTCGTGTGACATCGCGCCATCGAAGCACAGCGCCCGCACCGAGCACACTCGTTTTCCCTGCGGATCGTCGAAGTCGGCAGGCGGGCAACCGGACGTTTCCGCGGAAACGCCGGCTGGCCCGTAACTGCCACTCGCCGTGCGCGGCCGCCTCAGCCAATCGCGGCCCGCCCGGAGTATCCGGTTGACGCTCTCACCTAGGCGGCGGCCGGCACCGTGATGATCCCGTTAACTGGCTGGCCCGTCCGGAGCGCTGCGGCGATATCGCTAACGATCCGGTCCGGTTCGGTACGCAGTTGCCGTGGGCTGACATGCAGGACGCGGATCCCGGCGGCGGTCAGCGTCCGACCGCGGCGCATCGTTGCTTCCCAGTCGTCCGGGCTCAGGTGCCATTCGCGCGAGTCAATCTCCACTGCCACTCCGCATTCCGCCCACCAGGCGTCGACGGTTGCCAGAAACTTGCCGTGCAGGTAGAGCGTCGCGTTGAACTGCGCTGCTGGCAGCTTGGACTGAAGGATCAGCTTCCGGAAGTCGCCTTCTGGCACGGACCTGATCCCGTCCTGCACTTCGGCGAGTATGGCCCGCAGTCGAGCCGAGCCACGGATGGGCCCTTCCTCTAACTCCGCAGTCAGTTCGGCGATGGAGCAGCGGTTCTTCTGGACCGCACTGGCTACCAGCGCCCTCGCGTCAGAGAGGCTGGCCAGGCTGCGCACCGCGTCGGCAACCGCGCGCGCCGTGGGCGCGAACCGCAACGGACCGTCGCAGGTGGCCGATCGTGGCATCCGGCGCGTGCGGTGAATCGCGACATAGTCACAACTCGTCCGCTTCCTGGCAGCTGGCACGAGTACGTCAACCTGGTCTGTCTGGGGAATCTGGATCTT
>DATJRS010000249.1:0-18524 GCA_035504535.1 Solirubrobacteraceae bacterium
GGACTCGAGGTCGAGGTCGGTGATGCAGACCGCGATGCCGGTGCCCGCCAGGCGCGCGGCGATGGCCAGGCCAATCCCTCGGGCGGCACCGGTGATCAGGGCTACGCGATCGTCGGACGCACTCATGATCCGGGGCCGAACTCTCGCAGCCGCGCGCCGCCGGGGTCTATCTGCTCGCGGATCAGGCGTACCTCCTCCGCCGTCGGCGGCTCGGTCCGGGCAATCTCGCCTTCGACCAACAGCTCGAACCCGGTCGACTCCAGAACGTCACTGACCGTGACGCCGGGATGGACGCTGATCAGACGCATCCGCTTGGAGTCCGGGTGGAAATCAGCCACGCACAGGTTGGTCACCACGAGCTCCGGTCCGCCTCCGAGTCCCGCGCGCCGGCGGGCATCACCGCCGTCGAGCCAGCCGGCGCAGCTGACGAAGTCGACCTTCGGTACGAGCGTGCGCGGATCGTGCGTGGTCGTCCAGTACAGCAGCCGCTTCCCGATCGAACCCATGTCACCCAGGCCTGCCGATCCGGGGAGACGCACCACCGGCGCGTCGTATTCGGGCCCGATCACCGAGTTGTTCGCGTTGCCGTACTGGTCGATCTGCGCGCCCCGAACACAGAACTTGGTCAGCCAGCGGCCGTTCAGCGCGTACGGCCAGAAGTCCTCGGCCGCCATGTACATCGAGCTGCGATGCCAGAGCGGCGCCTCGAGCGTCGAGGCGGGGATCCGCCGGGGGCGGGCATCGAGGCCGACACCGCCCGCCACCCACACCAGCTCCGGGGCGTGAGTCAGGCGTGCGAGCGCGAAGGCGCACGCCGGTATGAACGAGGCGGCGCCGTTGACAACCTGGTCGCCGTTCTCGAAGCGGCGCGCCAGCGTGCTGACCATCAGCTCGTCGATCGTGTAGTCCGTGGCCGTTTGGCTCTGGCGCCCGCCGCCGGCGTCGAGCGCGCTCATGCCCGCTCCCTCCAGTTGCGCGTCTCGCTCACCGCCGCTTCGCCGATCAGCTCAAGGTACTCGTCCTGCGAGCTCGCCCCGCACAGCCGGTCGATCTCCGCGACGGCTCGCTCGGGGTCGCGGGAGAGCTCCGCCCAGCTCGAGTGGAACTGCTCGTCGTACACGTAGTCCGGAAAGAACGAGGTCGGATGGCAGCCGTGCGGGGCGAGCACAACCGCGTCAACGGCAAAGTGCGGAATCACCGTTTGATCTGGCCGCTCCCGCACGACTTCCTCGGACACGATCGCCTCGACCGTCACGATCGTCCGCCCAGATGCCTTGGGGTAGATCTGAACGTCGGGCCAGATCGCGCCGCCGTCATACTGGATGTTGCCTCGGCGGTCGGCCCGGTGCGCGTGCAGCAGGCACACCTCGGGGCGAAGCGAGCGGCAGGCGAGCACGCGCTCGCCGGTGAACGGATCGGCGATCTCGGTGATCGTGTCCGGATGCAGGGCCGGGAGGTCGGTGCCGATCATCGATCGCGTTATGCCGAACGGCAGGTTGCGCGCGCCGGCGGCCAGGCGCGTCAGCAGCCCGCTTTCGGAGTACTCGTCGAACTCGATCCGCCTCGCCTCGACCGCGCGCCGGAATCCCCGGCACATGCCGAAGCGCTCCATCGACACGATTGGGCCACAGAAGCGCGACATCGCTCCCTTGAACGCGAGCCAGTCGATCCCGATCCCTCCGACCACCGCGGTGATCGTGAGGTCCCGTCGCCCGGCGCGAATGAGCTCGCGCACCATCGTCATCGGGATCCCCTGGGTCCCCATGCCCTGAACGGCCACGTGATCCCCGTCACCGACCAGGGCGGCGGCTTCCGCGGGCGACATGACCTTGTCCGCCGGCACGGCGGTCAGCTCGGTTTCGCCCGCAGGGCGGCGAGCCGCTCGGCCGCCGCCTGCCGGGTCTCCCTGAGCTCGAGCTCCCGGATCGCGTGTGGGTCCACCTGCTCGAGGGCCGAAAGCTCGGCGGGGGAGGGCTCGGCGGTGGTGATGACCGTGTCGTTCACCGTGAACGAGAAGCCCGTGTCGCGGTGGAGCTCATCGAGGTCCTCGCCCGCGTGCAGTGACTCGAGGTGCGCGCCGTCGCCGGTGAAGCTGAACACGGCGCGGTCGGTCACGAGCCGGGTAGGCCCGAAGGTTCCCCGCTGCGGATCGCCGCCCCCGGCACCGGTGAGGAACGAGACCTTGTCCGGCAGCGACCGCTCGCGGTGGTCGGTGTGGTACACGACGACCCGCGGCAGGATCCGCCATACGTCGGCGGTGGCCAGGCCTCCCGGGAGGCGGCGCACGGACCCGTCCGCGCTGGAGATCCGGCTCGTGTTCGCGTTGCCGGCGCCGTCGATCTGCGCCGGGCGCAGGAACTGGAGCGTCATCGACCGGCGCTCGGCCATCTCCATCGTCAGGATGTGCGGCACGAACGCAGCGGTGCGTCCGATCAGGGCCGCGGCGCCGCGCAGGCACGTGAGCAGGTCAGCATCGGGCGAGAGCGCGCCGGCCACCAGCAGGTGGGACCCCGGGGCGTGCGAACGGCGCGCGGCGAGGGCGGCGGCGAGCGCCAGCGGGGTGCCCAACCCGACTCCCACGACGTCGCTGTCGGAGATCTCGCGTCCCAACCGACAGGCCATCAGCGCCGCGCGCTCAGAGGCCGTCACGCGGGGCCTCTAGTCGAGCAGCGGCTCGGTGCCGGCCAGCACCGACTCGTCGTTGAGCAGCGGCTCGTCGAACTTGAAGACCTGCACCGCGGTGTCGTGGAGCAGGGCTCGGCGCGCCTCGGGCTTGAGGTCCATCTCGTCGATCTGGCTGAGGCCTTCGGCGTGCATGATCAGCGGGTAGTCGGTGCCCCACATGACCTTCCCGATTCCGCGTCGCCGCGCGTTGAGGAAGTTCACGAGCTTCGGATCCCAGTACTTGGGAGCGTGGCCGGAGACCGCGATGTAGACGTTCGGGTGCTTCCAGGCCATCGCGATCAGCTCCTCGGTCCACGGCCATCCCGTGTGCCCACCCACGAGCCGCAGCTCGGGGAACCAGATGGCGATGTCGTCGAGCAGGATCGGCTTGCCGCACGCGCTGGGCATGAATTCCGCCGAGTGGCCGACCTGAAAGACCACCGGGATGTCGAGCTCGGCGCACTTGGCGTAGAACGGCCACCACTCGCGCTCGTTGATCGGGATCCCGAACCCGAAGGGGTGGACGTGAGCGCCCTTGAAGCCGTATTCACGGACCGCCCGCTCGAGCGCGCGCACGCCTTCCATGCCGCTGATCGGGTTGATCCCGGCCAGCCCGACTATCCGGTCGGGGTGGGCGCTGACCAGCTCGGCGATGTGCTCGTGCGGGATGTCGGACAGCATCTCCCGCGTGCGGTAGCGCATCATCTTCAGGCTCGGCGTGCACACGCGCGAGATGTTGAGCTCGTCCATGTAGGCGACGAACTCGTCGGCGGTATGCCAGCGCATGTTCTCGTGGCGCCCCCACTGGTCACCCATCATGAATGCGACCTCAGGGTTCTCCGTGAAGATCGTCTTGATGCCGAGCTCAGTGAACGGGTTGCACCAGGCGTCGATGGCCGGGATGTTGTCGCTCATCTATTGCTCCGTCCCTCTGGGTACAACCTCGATCAGTTTGGCCTTGTGGGAAGTGCGTTCGATGCTGCCCGGATCGACGATCTCGACCTCCGGGCGAACCGACATACGCTGGTGCATCGCCCCGGCAATCTCGCGCGCCAGCGCCTCATCCCCGTCGGAACGGTGTCCCTCGCCGCGCTCGACCCGCAGGCGCAGCGGCGGCTCCACGCGTGGTGGGTCGCCGTTGACGACGAGGCGCAGGACGCCGTTGACGCGCGGGGCGAAGCCGGCGACCAGATCGCGCGCGGCGGCGGGATAGAGCTTCACGCCCTTGACGATCAGAAGGTCATCGGTGCGTCCAATCACGCGGATGCGCATGCCCGGCTGTCCGTCGGGGACCGCCACGCGACGCATCTCGTACACGTCGCCGACCGAGGTGCGCAGCTGGGGCTGGGCGCGCCAGCGCAGGGTCGTCTTGACGCGCTCGCCGTAGGCCGGGGTGCCGTCGTCGGGGATCGGCACCGGACGCTCGGTCTCGGAGTCCCACAGCTGCTGCACCGAGCAATCGTCGCCGAGCACGGTCATGCCCTCATAGGGCCAGGCCCCGTCGGAGGCGTTGATGATCCCGTGCGCACCACCCAGCACGTCGTAGACGGTGGCGCCCGTCGCCTGCTCGATACTGGCCCGCACCTCGGGCAGGCCGGCGCCTGGCTCGCCGGCGCACACGATCGAGCGCAAGCCGAGGTCGCGCATCGCGTCGGGCGCCTGCTCGATCAGGTAGCTCGCGTAGCTGGGCGTGCACAGGAGCGCGGTGGGGCGGGTGAGCGCGGCGATGTCGAGCAGCCGCTTGCTTCCCGCCTCGGCGCCAACAGGAATCAGCTGTGCGCCGAGACGTTCGACCGCTCGGGCAAGCGGATAACCGGCCAGGAACATCGAGAATCCGAATCCGTGCAGAACCACGCTGCCCGGGCCGATATCCGCCTGCGTGAGCGCTCTGCCCCAAAGCTCGTCGGTGATCGCTACGTCCTCGGCCGTGAACGCGTAGAAGGTCGGCGTGCCCGTGGTGCCCGACGTGGAGGCGACGGCGACTACCTCCGCGGGCTCCACGCACAGATGGTCTCCGAATGGATGGCCCTGGATCGACCGGCTCTCCTCCTGCAGCTCGCGCTCATCGTCCTTGCGAAGGAGGATCGGGAGCCGCTCGAGGTCGGCCACGCTGGCGATGTCGCCCGGCTCCGCCCCGGCGGCGCGCAGGCGCTCGCGGTAGAAGGCCGAACGTTCCCAGCAGGTCGCGACCGTTTCACGTACGCGCGCGTCGCGCTGGTCGGCGAGCGCCGGCGGCTGCGTAATCGAGGAGGTCATGAGAGTCCCTGGCTCCGGTTTCTAACGAACGGTTGGACAAGGGACACGGTAACAGAATCGACCTGGCATTTCTACCAAACATTAGGTAGACTCAGAGCATGCCGGACTACGCTGAGCTCGTGGGGCGCCGGTTCCCGGCAGGCACTTACACACTGCCCGAATATGTGTGCTGGCTGTGGTTGGATGCGGCCCAGCTTCCTCCCGCTTACGAGGCCCATCCGGGGCTCGCCCACGTGGTCGCCACCTACGGGATGGGCGTCAGCGTGCAAGAGATAGTCGCGATGATGGGTGCCACGGTCGAGGACGGCGTGGCGTTCGGCGAGTTCGGCGTCGAGTACCACGAATCGCTGCGCGCGGGCGCGACATACGAGTGTGACGCCGAGGTGCTCGAGGTCGAGCGCAAGCGCGGTCGCCGCAGCGGGATCTTCGACAGGCTCTCGTTCAGGGTGACGATCAGAGAGCGGGGCTCGGAAGCTCCCGTCGCTGTGTGTACCAACGCATGGATCTTCCCGCGTGGGGGCCGATGAGTGACCGCTGCAGATGGGCTCCACGCGGGCCGGCGGGTGACCCCGTTCTCGATCGAGTCGGTCGATCCGGCGCGGATCAAGACGGTCGCCGCGATCCTGCAGGACCCCACTCCGATGCATCTCGATCCGGCCGCGAACCGCGCCCGTGGCATGGGGGGTGCATTGAGCACGCAGGGCGCCCTGAATATGACGTGGTTCGTCGAAACCGCGGTCCGCTTCGCGGGCGGGGTGGACCGGTTGGTCTCGTTCAAGGTTCGCTTCCTGGCCAACGTCTTCGCCGGCGAGCGGTTCGAGTGCACCGGCACGATCACGGCCATCGACGGGGACGCGGCACGAGCCGAGCTGGAGCTCGTGGCCACCGCTGACGGGCGCCCCGTGCTCGGCGGGACGGCCGTGATCAAGACTGGCTGATCGCCACGTACCCACTCCCGTCAATTCGACCAAACATTAGGTAGGTTACTCGACACGATGAGCGACTATGCACACCTCGCCGGGCATCGCTTTCCCGGTGGCACCTACACGCTTGCGCCGTGGCTTTCCTGGCTGTGGTCGGACGCCTGCAAGCTCGAGCCGGACTGGGGCACGGCCCATCAGGGCCTCGCGTACCTGGTGGCGCTCCGCGGCGCCGGCGTCAGCATCCAGGACATCTTCGACCTGATGGACGCGACGGCCGACAGCGGCGTCGTATTCGGCGAGTTCCAGGTCGACTACCACGGCGTCCTGCGTCCCGGCGCGACCTACAAATGTGAAGCCGAGGTGGTTGACGTCGAGCGCAAGAGCGGCCGGCGCGCCGGCGTATTCGACAAGTTCACCTTCCAGGTGAAAGTCCGCGAGCAGGGCTCAGAGGACGTGACCGTGGTGTGCACTAACTCGTGGATCTTTCCGCGCGCAGAAGGAGAGTGACCGTGGCAACGCGCGAAATACAGGTGGGCCAGCAGCTCGAGCCGTTCGTGATCGAGTCCGTCGACCCCGAGCCGATGAAGACGATGGCGGCGATTCTCCAGGATCCCAACCCGATTCACTTCGATCCCGCCTCGACCGTGGCCCTGGGCCTGGGGGACAAGACCGTCAATCAGGGCCCGACCAACGTCACCTGGCTGACCGAGTTCGTACAGCGGTTCGCGGGTGGCGCGGAGCAGCTGGTCACGCTCCGGATCCGGTTCCTCGGCAACGTGCTGGCCGGCGATCGATTCGAGTGCACCGGCATGGTGACCGCGGTCGACGCCGACGCGGGCACAGCCGAACTCGAGGTCGGCGCCACGTCCGACGGCCGGCCGGCGCTGGGCGGGAGGGCCGTCATCAAGATCTCCGACTGACCGGGGCGCGAAGGGCGCCACGCCGAGTCGATCCGACCACCGCCTATGCAAAAAGCTGCAAACCGTCCCGCCCGCCCACGACTTTGGCGAGGTAAGCATCGTGGGCATGCTTACGTCGCCTGGCCGGTCCGAACGAAAAGGGGTTTGGCACGTTTTGTATGTCGAGCGTCGGGGTCGCCGAGCGACCGCGACCACGTGGCGAAGTCGCCGAGCGCTCCCGATTAGCCGCCGGCTTCGCGCGCGGCTGCCTGCTGGAAGCGCTCCGCGGCCTCGCCGCCGGCGCTGAACTCGATCAGCCTGACACCGTGCGGGTCGGCTCGCTCGACCGCCGCCAGCGCGGCTTCGTCGGGTTCGCTCACGATCGGCTCCTCGCCATTGCACTGGATCCCGAGGCCCGGCGCGCCAGCGACCAGCTCCGCTCCGTCGGGCGTCAGCCACAACGCATGCCATCCGCTCGGTCGCAGCTCGAAGCATCCGGCCGGGGTGAGCAGCCGCCGGATCGCGCCCGCCGGCGGCACCGCGCCGCACACCACGTCGACGTGCTCGACGAGCTGGCGCGGGCCGTGCGCGGGCAGCAGGTACCAGATGCGCGACGGGCTGGCGTTGTTGTCGGGCAGACCGCGGGCGCCCGGGAGCGCCACCTTCGGGTGCCCGGGAGGCCCGGCGCCGGACAGGTTCGTCCGTCCAGCCGCGTCGAGCTGCGCCGGAGCGACCGCGACGCCGACGTGCCCGCGCGCGAGCAGGACGAAGGTGTCGAACGGGTCGTCCACGAAGGCCGCCCCCGCCGCGAACAGTCCCTCCTCGCCGAGCGTCACGCTCGGGATCGGCTCCGCGTCGAGCGCGGTGAATCCGGTGGCCAGCGCCAGGTCGGGCGCGCCCAGCTCGCGAGCGGCCAGCGCGGCCGCCACGCTCGCCGGCGAAGTGACCGCGTATACACCGATGCCGGACTCGGCGATCTCCCGCGCGAGCGCGGGCGTCAGCAGGTCGCCGGGGTGCACGGTCACCGGACCGGCTCCGCGAGCAGTTCGATCCCGCCACGAGCTCCCTCGGCGGCCCAGCGCGAGACCACGCCGAGGTCGGCCTTGTAGTCCGGGTGACAGCCGGTCGGCCACGCGCCCCCGGGGGCCGGCACGAGCGCGTCGACCCATAGGCGCGAGAGCACCGCCCGGCGCGGGTCGGCGTTCACCGTGCGCTCGTGGCACACGTACACGCGCTGTGCAGCCCGGGCGAGCGCGCCGTCAATCGCGAAGTCGCCCTCGACGTAGGCGTTGCCGCGCGCATCGACCGCGGGGACGTGCAGGATCGCAACGTCGAGCGCGAGCGCCCGGACCTGAGTCACGCGCTCACCGGTGAACGGGTCGACCGCCTCCCGCACGCCCGGGTTGAGCTGAGGCAGGTCCGTGTCCAGGCCGGTCCAGGTGGGGAGGGATGGGACGCCGCGCGCGGTCGCCTGAACCGCGCACAGCAGCGTGCCCTCCGACCACTCGACGAACTCGATTGTCTGCTCCTGGCGGCCGGCGCGGTAGCGGGGGGCGAGGCCAGCGCCGTCGAGCGCTACGCCGGCGCTGTGCAGCGCTCGTACGCAGCCGGCGGCGAGCAGAAGCTCGACATCGAGCGAGCCGAGGAACGAGACCAGGGTGAGATCACGTCGGCCGGCCCGGGCCAGCGCTCTCGCGGCCGCCATCGGCTTGCGCTGGAGACCGGCGCCACCGAGTCCGACGGTGGCCCCGTCCGGGATGTCGCCGACCAGTTCCTCGAACGACACGCTGGGGGTCGGAATGGCTTCACTCTTCCTGAGAACTTACTACCAAACGATTGGTCAAATGATACCGTGTTGCCTGAGATCCCGCGAGCGAGCAGATGGTGAGCACCAGCCAACAAGCGTTCACGGTGCCGAAGTCCGGCGCCGGCCGTCTCCCCCGAGCGGCATCCGACGCGCGTGCGCACGCCGTCTGCGACGGGGTGTGGAGCCTTCAGCTTCCGCTGTGCTACGAGTCGGTCGCCTCGACCAACGCCTACCTGCTGGCGGGACGGGACGGGTGGATCCTGGTCGATTGCGGCTCCTGCTTGGCGCCCGGATGGGAGGCGCTGGAGGTCGCACTCGGCCAGGCCGGCGCCGCTCCGGACCAGCTCGAGCTGCTGGTCGTCACCCACTCGCATGCCGACCACCGTGGCCTTGCCGCCGAGATCATCCGGCAAACGGGGTGTGAGATGGCGATGGGGGAGGGACCCCATCCACTCCTCGACGTGCTCCGCGACGCGAGCCTGCCACTCGAGGGCCGCCGGGCGCGGGGCCTCAGGGAAGGCATTCCGCGCGCCGGGCTCGACCGGTTCGTGAACGACCTCCCGGGTGGCGACGGCGTCTACCCGGTCGCCGAGCCCAGCCGGGTCCTCCTCACCGGCGAGCGGCTCGAGTCGCAGACGGGCCCGTGGGAGGTGGTGCCGGTTCCCGGTCACAGCGCCGATCAGATCGCGCTCTGGAACGCGCGCATTCGTCACGTCATCAGCGCCGACCTGGCGCTTCCGGGGCCCGCGTCGTACCTTGAACACGGCACCCGGCCGGATCCGCACGGCGACCAGCTCGCCTCGCTCGACCGGGTGATCGCGCTCGGGCCCGACGTGGTTCTCGCCGGTCACGGCCGACCCGTGGGCGACGGAATCGCGTTCCTGCACGCCTGCCGGGAAAAGGCACTCGACCGGGCCCGGGCGACGCAGGCCGCCCTGGGGAGCACGCCGGTCAGCGGCTTTCAGGTGGCGGCGTCGATGACGCCGGCCGACGCCGATGCCGGGCACTGGCAGCGAAGTATGGCCGAGGCGCTGTCAGTGCTCGAGCACTTCGAGAGTCACGGGCTCGCCCGCTCCACCAACGACCCCGACGGGATTCGCCGGTGGACGGCCCGCGCAAGGTGAGCTACTGCGGGTCCCCCTCGACCGGGGCCCACTCGCCGTCCTGCACCTGGTAGCGCTGAGCCACCTCGACGAGCACGCCGCCCGACCAGTCGTTCGGCACGAAGTTCCAGCGCAACCACGGGTAGCTGTCGGGGCCGGTCTGTTCATCCTGGAGGATCGGGAAGCCCTTGGCACGGAGCTCGTCCACGGTCGCGTCGACGTCGCTGGACAGGAACGCGATGTGGTGAACGATCTCGCCGCGCCTGGCCAGCACCTTCTTGAGGAAGCCGTCTCCGGCCGGCGCGAACAGCTGGATCGCGGTGCCCCCGGGCTTGACGAACGTCGCCCAGCGCATCTTCTCGCCGTTCTCCTCGCCCTCACCCCACACGACCTCGCGGGCCTGATCGGGGTCGAGCACCTCGAGCAGCGTGCGCCATTTCTCAACCGACGCGTCGAGGTCCTCAACGAGCATCGCCACGTGGTCGAATCGCAGATCCGGCATTATTCTCGTCTCCTCCGTACGGGTCAGCGGGTCAGCGGGGTGAGGCTTCGGGGTGTTCCATGAGCTCGATCAGCGCACCGCCGCTGGCGGCCGGGTCGAGGAACGAGATCCGGCTGCCGTGCGACCCCAGGCGCGGTGTCGTGTCGCGAACCGGGACGCCGGCCGCGCTCAGCTCGCCAAGCAGCTCGTCGAGCCCGTCGACCTCCAGGGCCACGTGATGAACGCCGCTCTCTCCGCGCGCGATGGCCGCGGCCGCGCGCGAGTCCTGGCTCGCCGGAGCCACAAACTCGAGCAGCACGCCGCCGACCCGGACCCACAGGATGCGCAGCCCCAGCTCGGGCTCGTCCTCCGGGCCCTGCACCTCCGCGCCGAGGCGGTCCCGGAACAGCCGGGCCGCGGACTCGAGCTCCCCGACGATGATGCCGACGTGCGCGAAGGCGCGCACCCCGTGACTGTTCTGGGTCGTGCTCACCGGAAGCCGTTCTCGGCCGTGCTCACCGGACGGTCTCGGGCGCGGGAGCGAAGTGGAGGATGTCCGTGATCGCGCCCGTGCGCCCCTCGCGCCAGACCGCGCGGACCCGGGCGCCCGGCCCGAGGATCTCGGCCCCGTCGCCCAGGTGATGGAGCAGCGCGTGGCTCGCGCCGTCCAGGCGGATCAGCGCGAACGCGGGCGTCCCGGGGAGGTGGTGAGCCAACGTCGAGGCTTCGATCACGCCTTCGGGCACGAGCTCGCGCGTCTCGCGCAGGTGGGTTCCGTCCGGCGCGAACGGCGACGCCGGCACGGACACGTACCCGTCGCCCTCGGAGGCGATTACCCGACCCTCGCGCAGGCCGGTGAGGGCCTCCCGCTGCACCGCGCCCGCGGTGTAGGCGTAGGGGAGGTCGATCTTCTGATCGAAGACGAGCTCGCTCATCAGTCGACCACCCGGAAGTGCTTGATGTCGGCGAGGCTTCCGGTGCGTTCCTCGCGCGGCTTGAACACCGCCTCGACCCGTCTGCCGACGCCGATCTGCTCGGGCTCGGTGGCGTCGAGCAGGTGATAGATCGAGGTGTCGGCGCCGGTGAAGCGAACCAGGCCGAACCCGTAGGGGACGGGGCGCTGAACGCCGGTCATCGGGTCGATGAACGGGACGTAGACGATCGTGCAGCCGGCCAGCACGCCGTCGGGTCCGACCTCGACCCACTCGGTCATGGGCAGTCCGGACAGACCGCACACTGGACGGGGCGGGACCATCACGTTGCCGTCGGCGTCGCGCGTGGCCAGGATCTTGCCCTCGTCGCGCAGCGCGGTGAAGAAGCGGGTGGCGTGGTGGCCGGCGGCGAACCGGTACTGGAGCGTGATCTGCTGCTCGATCCGGATTGCCTGCTCACGGTTGAACGCAGCTGCCTGTCCAGTGCTCATCAGGCCTCTACCTCCGCGGTCGCCGGCAGCTCCCGGGACAGGATCATCACGTCTGTCCACGCGTTCCCGCCATAGCCGGTGGCGAGCGCCCGTTGCACCTCCGGGATCTGGTGCTCCCCGGCCTCACCCATCACCTGCATGGCCGCTTCGGCAACCCGGATCATCGCGGTGGCCCCGACCGGATTGGTCGAGAGCACGCCGCCGGAGGGGTTGACCGGAATGTCGCCGTCGATCAGGGTCGCGCCCTCGTCGATCAGCTTGCCGCCGTCGCCCATCGGGCACAAGCCGACGTTTTCATACCAGGCCAGCTCCGCGTAGGACGCCGGCTCGTAGAGCTCGGCCACGTCGAAGTCCCGGCGAGGGCTCGTGATCCCGGCCAGGCCGTAGGCCTTCTTGGTCGCCGCCTGGAGCGAGCGCATCACGGCCAGTCGCTTGGGGCTGTCGCCCATGTACTGCTGGTCGTGGGAGGTGGCGACGGCGTGCACCCAGGCCGGGTGCTCGGCCAGGCTCGCGGCCACCGATTCAGCGGCCATCACGATGGCGCAGGCGCCGTCGGAGGACGGGCACATGTCGAGCCGGTGGATCGGGTACGCGAGCATCTCGGACTCGAGCACCTCCTCCACGGTGATGTTGGGCAGCTTCAAGTGCGCATGCGGGTTCAGGCAGGCGTTGCGCCGCGCCTTCACGGCGACCTTGGCCGCCTGCTCCGGCGTGACCCCGCTCTCCGCGATGTAGGTCGAGGCCATCGAGGCGAAGTTGCCGATCGCGCCGGCCATGATCGCGCGCTCCCACACCGGGTCACCCACCGTGGTGATCGCCGACTGGGTCGAGCCTTCGGTCTGCTTCTGGAAGCCAACGCCAAGCACTCGCTGGTGGCGGCCCGAGGCGACCAGGTGGTAACACGCGAGCGCGGTGCTCGCGCCCACCGTGCCGCCAGTGTTCATCTTGTACAGGGGCTTGTCGAGCGCGCCCAGCGCTCCGACCAGGTACTGGTCGACCAGGTAGATCCCCTCGAACATCTCCATGTTCCCCGCCACGACGGCGTCGATGTCGTCGAAACTGAGCCCGCGCGAGGCCAGGCAGCGGTCGATCGCCTCGCGGGCGATCTCGCCCATCGAGGCGTCGAACCGGCGGCCGTGATCGCTCTGCCCGGTAGCGACGATGGCGGTGCGAACGGGGCTCATACGCTTGCCTCCAGCAGGACGACGTGATGGCTCTGGGTGCCGATGCCGGTGGTGGAGTGCGCGAGCGCCCGCCCGCCGCTCTCGCGCAATCGCTTGAACACCGACACGACCGAGTGCAGGCCGGCCACGCTGCCGGCGCTGCCGCCCAGCCAGCCGCCCGACGCGTTCACCGCCGGTCCCTCGCCGCCGCCCTCGAAGCGCCGGACCAGCTCCTCGCCGGATCCGAGTCCGAGGGCGTGTCCGACGATCAGGTGCTGGTGCGCGTAGGGTGCGTTGATCTCGATCGCGTCGAGATCGGACGCCTCCCAGCCAGCGATCGACAGGGCCTCCTCGGCGGCCGCGCGAGCCTGGGGCGCGGTGTGAAGCTCTGGCCGCTGGCTCCAGTACGCGCCGGTGCGCGACGCCGCGGCGACAATACGAACGCGGGGGCGGGCGAGGCGAGCCGCGTGCTCGCCGCCGGCGATCACGATCGCCGAGGCGCAGTCGAGCAGCGGAGCACGGTCGAGCTCGCGCAACGGGTCGGCGGTCGGGGCCGAGTCGAGCACGTCCTGGGCGCTGAGGGGGTCGAGTGAGGAGGAGCGGGCGCGCGCGGCGGCGACCACGCGGGCGGCATGAGAGGGCTCGAACAGACCCTGCGCGTACAGGAGCTGAGCCTGGAAGGCCGCGACCACCGTCTCGTCCGGGCCCAGCGCGCGCTGGAAGTAGGGATCGAACGCGGCGAGCTCGATCGTGTGCATATCGCCCTGGGATTCCTTGGCGTGGGCGACGACCAGGTTCAGATGCTGGTCGGCGTCCTCGACCCGGGCCAGCGCATAGCCCAGTCCGAGGCAGGCGTCGGCGGCGACCTTCGCCTCGGACCCGAACGCGCCACCGACGAGCTCGTTGACGCTCATGCTCGAGATCGTGCGCCCATCCCAGAAGTCCTGGCTGGCGGTTACCGCGCCCTCGATCTCGGGCAGCGAGGTCCCGGCGTCGGTCAGCGCGGGCGCGACCGCTTCCCAGGCCAGCTCGGTGATGCTCACGTCGTCGCGGCGCACGGCCGTGCGCGCCTCGCCGCAGCCGATGATCCAGGTGTCGGTTCCGGGAGCGGTCGCCATGGCCGGCGGATTCTACCAAATGATTGGTAGAGGTGGTATGTTCAGCCCGTGGACTTTTCGCTGACCGCCGAACAGCAAGATCTCATCGCGCTGGCCAGAGACTTCGCGCGCAAGGAGATCGCTCCGCACGTCGCCGACTACGACCGCGAAGAGCGCTTCCCGATCGAGATCATCCGGCACGCGGCCCAGCTCGGACTCCTGGGCGGCGTGGTTCCGATCGAGTACGGGGGCGCCGGCCTTGACTTCAAGACCTACGCGATGGTCGTCGAGGAGGTCTCGCGCGTGTGTCACGTCGTCGGCGTGGCCATGTCGCTGCCCAGCGGGCTCGTCGGCAGCTCGATCCAGGTATACGGAACCGAGGAGCAGAAGCAGCGCTATCTGGCCCCGCTGGCCCGCGGAGAGATCTTCGGGGCGGCCGGTGTGACCGAGGCGCGCTCGGGGACCGACGTCTCTGACATGGACACGAGCTGCCGCAAGGATGGGGGCGACTACGTGATCAATGGGGCCAAGATGTGGATCTCGTTCCTGGACGTGGCCCAGTGGTTTCTCACGTTCGCGCACCTGGGCGTCGACGAGCGCACGCGGCGCAAGCGGATCTGCGCGTTCATCGTCGACCGCGACCTGCCCGGCGTGAGCATGCACCCGGTCACCAACAAGTTCGGATTCCGGCCGATCAAGACCGGCGAGCTCGTGCTCGAGGATGTGCGCGTGCCCGCGTCGGCGCTGGTCGGTGAGGAGGGGCGCGGCTTTGGCGTGGCCATGAACGCGGTCGAGAACGGGCGCCTGGGAGTGGCCGCGCGCGCCACCGGGCTCGCGCAGGCCTGCGTCGACACGATGGTGGATTACGCGCGCGAGCGGGTCGTGTTCCGCCAGCCGATCGCGGGCTTCCAGATGGTCCAGAAGATGATCGCCGACTCGATCACCGCCACCGAGGCGGCCCGTCTGCTCGTGCTGCGCCTGGCCGATCTGAAGGATCGCGGGCTGCGGGCGCGCGCCGAGGCGTCGATGGCCAAGCAGTTCGCCAGCGACGCGGCGATGAACGCGGCGCTGGCCGCGTTCCAGATTCACGGCGCATACGGCGTGTCGGACGAGTATCCGGTCGGCCGTTACATGCGTGACGCGAAGGTGTTCCAGATCGTCGAGGGCAACAACGAGCTGCACCGCGCCCTGATCGCCGAGGGCGCGACCGGGATCCGCTAGCCCCGGCTGGTGTCGCGCGGCCCGGAGCTGGACAGGCCGCCGTCGACGACCAGCGTCTGTCCGATGATGTACTCGCCGGCTCGCGACAGGAGCATCAGCGTGACCCCGGCCACGTCTTCCGGAGTGGCGATCCGCCCCAACGGCACGCGCGCGGCCAGATCGTCCAGGTCGAGGCTGCCGTCGGCGGCCAGTCCCTGGACCATCGGCGTGGCGACGATGCCCGGCGCCACCGCGTTCACCCGCACGCCGCGCGGCGCCCACTCGATCGCCAGTGCGCGCGTGAGGCCCATCACGCCGCCCTTGCTGGCGCCGTAGGGGACGCGCCCGCCGCCGCCGAACTCCACGCCGGTCAGCGAGGCGACGTTGACGATGGCACCTCGGCCCTGCTCGACCATCGCCGCGCCAAAGGCGCGGCAACAGCGGAAGGTCCCGCCCAGGTTGATGTCCACGACGTAATCCCAGTCCTCGTCGGTGACCTCGAGCGTCGGCCGGACGCGCTGGACTCCGGCACCGCAGAACAGGATCGAAGCCGCGCCGAGCCGGTCGGCGACGGCCTCGGCGCCGTCTCGCACGGACTCAGTTGAACGCACGTCGATCTCGAGCGCCAGGTGGTCGGTTCCGAGCTGCTCGGCCACCGCCTGGGCGGCGTCCAGGCTGAGATCCGCCACCGCCACCCGAGCCCCGGCGCGCGCCAACGCGTTCGCCACCGCGGCGCCGAGCCCGCCGGCGCCGCCGGTCACGACGGCGATCTCGCCGCTCAGATCGTGGGCGATTTCTACCAAGCGCTTGGTAGAGTACTCCCGAGTGCGAGCGCTTCGCTTTCACGCTGCCCGGGACGTCCGGCTCGACGAGGTGCAGGCGCCCGACCGCCCGACGGGCAGTCAGGTCCTGATCTCGCCGGTGTTCGCGGGCATCTGCGGTACCGACGTGCACGAGTATGCGGACGGGCCACTCAGGACGAGCGTCAAGCCCCACCCGCTCACCGGCGCCGACCTGCCCCAGATTCTCGGGCACGAGCTGTCGGCGGAGGTGGTCGAGGTGGGTCCCGACGTCGACACGCTCGCCCGGGGCGACCGCGTGTCGGTGATGCCGCTGCTCAGCTGCGGGGAGTGCGCGGTCTGCCGCAGCGGTCAGGACGAGCTGTGCGCCCTGCGCGCCGCGGTCGGCCTTCGCCATCCGTGGGGCGGCATGGCCGACCTGGGGCTGGTCGACGCCAACCAGCTGTTCCGGATGCCCGACGCGCTGACCTGGGAGCAGGGAGCGATGATCGAGCCCGCCGCCGTTTCGTGGTCGGCGGTCAAGACGGGCGGGGTCGCAAGCCAAGACCATGTGCTGGTCACGGGCGCGGGTCCGATCGGCGCACTAGCCGCGCTGGCCGCGTCAGCGGTGGGCGCCCGCGTGCTCATCTCCGAGCCCAACCGGGCGCGCGGCAAACGCCTCGAGCTGCTCGGGTTCGACGTGATCGATCCGCGCCAGGTCGACGTCGTCGAGGCCTGCCGCGACTGGAGTCCCGATGGCGTCGACGTGGCGATTGAGTGCTCGGGGGCCGACCCGGCCATCCAGGCGGCGCTGGCCGCGCTGCGGCCCGGCGGCCGGATGGTGCAGACCGGCATCCCGGCGCGGCCGTCCCCGATCGATCTCGCGAAATTGATGCTCCGTGGTCTCACCATCGTCGGCTCGGTCGGCTATCCGCTCGGCTGCTGGCCCGAGTTGATGGACGCGGTGGCGTCGGGCGCCCTCCCGATCGACCGGGTGATGACCGGCCAGGTGACGATCGAGAACGCGGTGAGCGACGGGTTCGAGCCGCTGCTCGATCCGAGCGGCGACGCGATCAAGATCCTGATCGATCTGCAAAAGCGCGCATAGGCCCGCCTCAGTCGGCCAGGCTCAGCGCGGACCGCAGCGCTTGACCGCACCGGCGGCCGATCTCCGCCGGCTCCAGGCGCCACAGCTCCTCGGACAGGACCTCGATCCCAGGCGGCCCCACGCCCTGCTTGCCGGCGAGGATCCCGAGCACGCCCGCGAGGTCGAAGTCGCCTTCGCCCGGCAGGCGCCGGTGGCGCAGGGTGTCGGCCAGCAACGAGCCAACCGGCTCGGCGGCGGCGTCGTCGATCTGGACCACGAAGATGCGCTCGCCGGGGATCTGCTCGAGCAGCGCGTCGTCGCGCACGCCGCGGAGGTAGTGCCAGGTGTCGAACGCCAGCCCGCCGTTGCGCCTGTTCGCCGTGCGGACGACCTCCCAGGCGGTGGCCAGGTCCGGGATGCCGCTGAACGGGGTGAACTCCAGATGGACGCGGACCTCCGAGCGCGCGGCGCGATCGCACACGTGGGCGAACGCGTGCACCAGCTCCTCGAGCTCGTAGCGAGCGCCGAACGCCTCGTTCACCGTGATCGTCCGCAGCTCGAGCGCCTCGACGATCGCGAAGAACTCATCCTCTTCGTACGAGATCCACTCGAGCCGCTCCGCGGGGGCGCCCGGCGGCGGCATCCACCGGGGCAGCCAGCGCGTGTACGGGTCGAGCGTCACCAGGCGGACGCCGGCGCGCTCGTGCAGCCCCAGGATATCGGCGTCGCTCAGGCCCCGCTCGCGGGCGCGTCGATAATCGGTGGGGAACAGCGACAGGCAGGTGAAGCCGCCCGCCTGCGCGGCCGTGATCCGCTGCTCGAGCGTGCCCGGCAGCAGTGTTCCGGCCCAGAAGAAGGTGTCGTCCAAGGGTGGCGCGGGGGTCGTGTGGTTCGGACTGGCGGCGGCAGTTTACCAAGCGTTTGGTTGGTCTAATGTGGTTGAATCGGCGGATGCGAAGAAGCGAAGGAGGACGAGATGAACAGACACACGCCACCGCCGGCGAAGGGTTGAGGGTCCCCGTGCTCGGCGAACTCGATGTCTTTCACTTCGGTGTGGTGGTGGAGCAGCTCGAGACCTCGATGAAGACGCTTGGCGAGGGGCTCGGAATCGATTGGGCTCTGGTGCAGGTCCGCACCCAGGTCCTCCGGACCAAGGCCGGCGTCGTGCGCCACGAGCCGATTCGCTTCACCTACTCTTCCGACGGGCCGCCGCACCTCGAGCTTATCGAGAGCGCCGGGGACTCCGTGTGGGAGACCAGCCTGCCGGGAACGCTCCATCACATCGGTGTGTTCACGCGGGACGTCGCGGCTGCGCCGGGCCCGGGCTACGAGCTGGAGTTCGGCGGTGGTAGGGATGAGCTCCCCGTGGGCTTCGCCTACTACGTGGCGCCGGCGGGCGTTCGCGTCGAGCTGGTGGATGGGTCTCGCCGCGCGCAGTTCCAGGCCTGGTTTGCCGGGGGCCATCTACCTGTGGGTGTCGCGAAGCCCGAGCTATGAGACGAATTCAACCAACCATTTGGTAAATTTTGGGTGTTGGGGTTGTCTGTTGTTTTCGCGGAGCGTGCGAGAGGAGCGGTGGGTGGATTTCAGTTTTAGTGATGAGGAGCAGGATTTCCGTCGTTCTGTTCGGGATTGGGTGAAT